>NZ_JBEZHV010000001.1:0-613387 GCF_040650755.1 Streptomyces sp. NPDC048623 | reverse complement strand
TATTCACAGCTGAGTGATGGTTTTACACACGTGTGCTCTCCCGATGTCGGGGCCCCGTTCCGGCCGGAACGGGGCCCCTTCGCGTACGCCCACCACTCGGTGCGCGTCCCTCACTGCCGCTTCAGGACCACGAACTGCCCCGCCTGCTCCGTCACCGCGTACCGCGCCTCCGGGTGCAGCTGCGAGGCGAGCCCGACCGGGTCGGTGACCGGCTGGGACCAGCCGGAGGAGGTGTCGAAGGCGAGGTAGTCGGGGTTGACGCCCTGCGCGCCGCCGACCCAGTAGACGGTGTGGTCGCCGGTCAGATGGGCCATGAGCGTCACGTTCGTCTCGACACTCGCCCCCGCCGGCACCGCCGCGACCGCGCGCCGCGCGTCGAGGGTGCGGGCGTCCGTGCGGTAGGTCTCGGGGCGGGTCAGCTCGCGCAGCGGCATGTCGAGGGCGTGCACGAGCGCGATCGCCGTGACGACCGGCACGGCCGCCTTCCCGTACGCGACGAGCCAGGGCCGCGGCGAGGTACGCACCGCGCGGACCGCGTCGACCAGGGCGAGGAACACCACCGGCATCAGGATCGCGTTGTAGTGCCAGAGCATGCCCCAGTGGTTGGGGTCGTGGGAGAGGAAACGCCAGCCGAGGGTCGGCAGCACGAGCAGCATCAGCGGGGATCGCAGGCACAGGAAGCCGGTGACGCCGACGAGGAAGAGCAGCATCTCCCACTTCTCGCCGTGCTGGAACGCGCCGAGGAGCGAGTCGAGGAAGGTGACCTGGCTGCCGTCGCCGCTCTTCTCGATCTTGGCCCAGTAGTCGTACTGGCCGACCCGGCTGGCGGCCGGGATGAGGACGAGCACGGTGAGCGCGAAGAAGGCCGTGCCGAAGGCGGCGAGGGCCGCGCCGAGCCGCCGCTGCCCCTTCACGACCAGCACCGCGCCGACCATGGCCACGGTCAGGCCCATGTCCTCCTTGACGAGGACCAGCGGCATCGACCAGCCGACGGCGGCGGTCCACCGGCCCAGGAGCAGCGCCCGGCAGGTCAGGGCGAGCAGCGGCACGGCGAAGGCGATCTCGTGGAAGTCGGACTTCACCGCCTCCTGAAGGCCCCAGGACAGCCCGTACGCCACGGTGAGCGCGATCCCGGCGGCCCGGCTGCCGAGCACCTGCTGGGCGGTGCGGCCGACCACGACGGCGGAGGCGGCGAACAGCGCCGCCTGCGCGAAGAGCAGCGCGAGCGGGGAGGACCACACCCAGTAGAGCGGCGCGAGGAGTGCCGTCACGGGGCTGAAGTGGTCACCGAGTATGAGGAAGCCGGGGCCCTTGATGTCGACGATCGGGGCGCGCAGACCGGCGTACGCCCGGACCGACTGCTCGAAGATCCCGAGGTCCCAGGAGGGCGTGCGGAAGCGCTCGTACTGCACCCAGGAGTAGAGGAAGTACAGCGCGCCGAACACCGCGGCGAGGATCGCGTACGGGCGGACCGGGGCGGCCGCGAGACCGCCGGGCGAGGACCCGTCCGTGGGCCCGCCGTCGGTCTCGGGCGCGGAGGGCTCCGCCGCGTCCGACGCGGAACCGTTCTGCACATCCAACACCGTGCCCCCATGGACCAGCCGCCGACGAAAAGAGCAACCCATTAGAACAGAGGTCCCCCGACCGGCGGAATCGCGGAAGGACCGGGGCCCGGGGCATCGCGCCCCGGGCCTCCGGCCCTCGACCGTCAGTGGAAGAAGTGGCGCGTGCCGGTGAAGTACATCGTCACGCCCGCCTTCTGCGCGGCCTCGATCACCAGCTCGTCGCGGACCGAGCCGCCCGGCTGCACGACCGCCTTCACGCCGGCCGCGGTGAGGATCTCCAGGCCGTCCGGGAAGGGGAAGAACGCGTCCGAGGCGGCGTACGAGCCGCGCGCCCGCTCCTCGCCCGCCCGCTCGACCGCCAGCTTCGCCGAGTCGACGCGGTTGACCTGGCCCATGCCGACGCCGACCGAGGCACCGTCCTTGGCCAGCAGGATCGCGTTGGACTTGACCGCGCGGCAGGCCTTCCAGGCGAAGGCCAGCTCGGCGAGCTCCTCGGCCGACAGGGCCTCGCCCGTCGCGAGGGTCCAGTTCGCCGGGTCGTCGCCGTCCGCCTGCAGACGGTCGGTGACCTGGAGCAGCGCGCCGCCGTCGATCGGCTTGACCTCGACCGGGTTGGCCGGGGCGCCCTCGGCGCGGAGCACGCGGATGTTCTTCTTGCGGGAGAGGATCTCGACGGCACCCTCTTCGTAGGAGGGCGCCACGATGACCTCGGTGAAGATCTCGGCGACCTGCTCCGCCATCTCCACCGTCACCGGCCGGTTGACGGCGATGACGCCGCCGAACGCGGACAGCGGGTCACAGGCGTGCGCCTTGCGGTGCGCCTCGCCGACGGTCTCCCCGATCGCGATGCCGCACGGGTTGGCGTGCTTGATGATCGCGACGCACGGCTCGGTATGGTCGTACGCGGCCCGGCGCGCGGCGTCGGTGTCCGTGTAGTTGTTGTACGACATCTCCTTGCCGTGCAGCTGCTCGGCCTGGGCGAGGCCGCCCGTCCCGTCGACGTAGAGGGCGGCACCCTGGTGCGGGTTCTCGCCGTAGCGCAGTACGTTGTCCCGCTCGTACGTGGCGCCCAGGAAGTCGGGGAAGCCGCTGTCGTCGGCGGCCGCGTAGTCGGCGGCGAACCAGGAGGCCACGGCCACGTCGTACGCGGCGGTGTGCTGGAACGCCTCGGCGGCGAACCGCTTGCGGGTGGCCAGGTCGAAGCCGCCGGCCTCGACCGCGGCGAGCACGTCGGCGTACCGCTCCGGGCTGGTGACGATCGCCACCGACGGGTGGTTCTTGGCCGCGGCGCGGACCATCGACGGGCCGCCGATGTCGATCTGCTCGACGCACTCGTCCGCCGAGGCGCCGGAGGCGACCGTCTCGCGGAACGGGTAGAGGTTCACGACGACCAGGTCGAAGGGCTCCACGCCCAGCTCGGCGAGCTGCTCACGGTGCGACTCCAGGCGCAGGTCGGCGAGGATGCCGGCGTGCACGCGCGGGTGCAGCGTCTTGACGCGCCCGTCCAGGCACTCGGGGAAGCCGGTCAGCTCCTCGACCTTGGTGACCGGGACGCCGGCCGCGGCGATCCTCGACGCGGTGGAGCCGGTGGAGACCAGCTCGACGCCGGCCTCGTGCAGACCACGGGCCAGCTCCTCGAGGCCCGTCTTGTCGTAGACGCTGACCAGCGCGCGGCGGATGGGCTTAACGGTGTCAGTGCTCACCGACATGAACCTTTCGTCCCTCAATGCTGTAGCCGTTGCGGGCGAGACGCCCCACGACCTCGACGAGCAGCGATCGCTCGACTTCCTTGATGCGCTCGTGGAGCGCGGCCTCATCGTCCTCGTCCCGCACCTCGACCACGCCCTGGGCGATGATCGGGCCGGTGTCGACACCGTCGTCGACGAAGTGGACGGTGCATCCGGTCACCTTCGCGCCGTAGGCGAGGGCGTCGCGCACACCGTGCGCGCCGGGAAAGCTGGGGAGGAGCGCCGGGTGGGTGTTGACGACCCGGCCGCCGAAGCGGGCGAGGAACTCCTTGCCGACGATCTTCATGAACCCGGCCGAGACGACCAGGTCCGGCTCGTACGCGGCGGTGGCCTCGGTCAGCGCGCGGTCCCACTCCTCGCGGCTCGCGTGGTCCTTGACCCGGCACACGAAGGTGGGGACCCCGGCGCGCTCGGCCCGCTCCAGACCGGCGATGCCGTCGCGGTCGGCGCCGACGGCGACGATCTCGGCGCCGTACCCCTCGGAGCCCTCGGGGTCGGCGGCGATCGCGTCGAGGAGGGCCTGGAGGTTCGTGCCGGAGCCGGAGACCAGGACGACGAGGCGGGCGGCAGCCACTGGGGTCACTCTTTCCGTGGTGTTTGTGCGGTCGTACGAACGAATCGCGTCCCTCGATACGGGGAACCCTACGAAGGGCCCGACCGTCAGCAACGATACCGGCACTCCGGACAACCCCCACGGGACGGGGGCGTGAGCGGGGGGTAGCGTCAGGGTCCGACGACCTGCGACACCAGGGCCGCGCGCCACATCACACCCGCGCACACAGACAGAGGGAAGACGCCCAGCACATGCCGGATCGCCAGTCCACGAACGACAACAACCCGTTCGCACCGCCGCCGGAGGGGCAGCCGGACCAGCCGTGGCGGCCGAGACTCCCGGAGGGCTCCGACGAGGGCTCGTCCGACTCGCACGGGTCCGCCGGCGGTTCGGCCGGTGGTTCTGCCGGCGGACCGGGCTGGAGCAGCAGTCAGCCGGGCCGTTCCGCCGACGGCTTCGGCGGCCGCCCCGAGCGTTCCTCGGGCGGCGGCCAGGGCGGCGGTCCCGGTGGCGGTCCGTCCGACGGCCCCGACGGCGGCCAGGGGCCCGGTCTGCGCTGGGACCCGACGGACCCGGCACAGCGGCGCGCGCGGTACGCGGTGCTCTCCGGCATGTGGGCCTTCTTCTTCGCCTTCTTCATCCAGGAGGTGGCGCTGCTGCTCGGCGCGCTCGGCGCGTACTGGGCGATCAGCGCCCTGCGCACGCGCGCGAAGGCCCCGGAGGGCGGCCCGGCGTCCGCCGAGACCGCCTCGGCGGCGGCCACCGCGAACCGCAGCAAGCAGACCGCGGCGATCAGCGGCCTGGTGGCCTCCTCGCTCGCCCTGATGATCGTCGCGAGCGGCTTCGTGGTGCACTTCGTCTACCGCGACTTCTACGAGTGCCGGGCCGACGCCCTGACCAAGCAGAGCCAGCTGGCCTGCAACGACCTGCTGCCGAAGCCGCTGCAGGACACGCTGGGCGTACGCGAGTAGTCAGTCGTCCTGAGGTTCAGAGGGCGAAGCGGGAGGCTCTGGCTCCGCCGCGGGTTCCGCCGCGCGTTCCACCGTGGGCTCCATCGTGGGTTCCCACGCGGCGGGCAGGAAGCCGTACCCCTCGTCGGCGGCGTCCAGCGCGTCGAGCGCGTCGAGTTCGTCGAGGCGGGCCAGGGCACCGGCGGTCTCCGGGGCGGGCGGCGGTACGAGGGGCTTCGCGTCCTTGACCGCCGCCGCCGGTTCCGCCTTGGCCTTCGGCTCCGGTACGGCTCCCGGACCCGGTCCCGGGACCTGCGGGCCGACGAGGGCCGCCGCCGCGCGCCGCTCGGTGCGCCTGCCCCAGGCCCGTACCGCGAACGCCGCCGGTACGCCCACCGCCCCGCACCACAGCGTCGCCGCCGCACCGGTCTGCCACCACACCGGGCCGAAGGCGGCGAGCCGGCCCGAGCCGAGCGGCCCGCCGGCGAGCCCCGTGAGGACGGCGACGGCCGCCCCGCACACCCCCGACGCGGCAACGGCGGTCAGCGCCGTCTCCCGGGCCGCCCAGGCGCGCGCGGCCCGTCCCACCCGTCGTCCGGCCGCCAGGGCGCCGAGCACCGGGATCGCGAGCGCGGCCCAGTGCAGCAACCGGCCGGGGCCCTCCGCGGCCCCTGCCTGCACGGGCAGCGCCGCGAGCAGCGGGAAGTCGGGCACGGCCGGGGTACCGGCACCAGCGAGGCCCAGCGGTGCGACGAGGGCGCCCGTACCGAGCGAGAAACCGGGACCGAGCCCGTACGCCAGGCCCCAGAGCACGGCGTTCGGCAGCAGCGCGAGCCCGAGCAGCGCGACGGCCGCCCGCCCCGACCACTCCCCCGCGAGCCCGACGAAGGAGGTCTGGGCGGCGCCCACGTGCCAGAGGAGTGAGGCCGTCACGAGCAGCGCGCCGCCCGCACCGAGGACGAGCAGGGCCGGGACGGCGGCGCGCAGCGCGACCGCGTACCGCTCCCGGTCCGGCAGCGGGCGCCCGTGTGCCGTCCAGGCGCCCGCGGCGGCGGCCGCGAGGACGGTGACGGGCGTCCAGGCGCCGGTGGCGACCAGGTCGGCGGGCAGCGCCCCGGCCTCCGTGTAGACCACGACCGCCGCCGCGACCAGCAGATATCCCCCGGTGACGGCCGCCACGGCGCCGGCCGGCGAGGGCCGGGGCCGCCCCTCGTCCGGGTCGAGGGTGTCCCGGGCCGCCCGGTGTGCGAGCCACACCGGCAGGGCGGTGAGCAGCAGCGGGGTGACGCCGAGCGGCGCGGGCACGCCGGAGACGGTGTCGGTGCGGATCAGGTCCGCGCCGTGCGCGAGCAGCCACAGGCCGGCGGCCGTGTGCAGGGCGCCGGCGGGGCCGCTGTCGGGGTACGGCGAGGCGATCCACACGGCGGTCACGAGCACGGCGACCGCGCCGAGGCCGAGGCCCGCCGCGACGCCGCCGCGCACGAAGGCGGTGGCCAGGGCGGCGGGCGCCGGTACCGGGCGCTGCTCGGCGGTCAGGTGCGTCACGGGGGCCATGCTGCCAGCGACACGCTGTTTGCCCCCGTAACAGGCGAATGGCCGTTGTGTCGCTCAAGATACGTTTATGTGCATTTCCGTCCGGAGTCGCGCTGTGGGAGGTCGACGCCGATGAGTCCGACGAGCCCCTCCGTCTCGCTCCCCTCCCCCAAGGAGCGGCGCCGACTGCGGGAGGCCCTCTCCCTCGGCGAGGACCAGGTCGCGGAGGCCCTGGGCGTCACCCGGGCCACCGTCCGCGCCTGGGAGACCGGCCGCAACTCCCCCCGCGGCCGCAAGCGCGAGGCCTACGCCAGACTCCTCGGCATCTACCCACCCCCACCCACCCGCCCGACCCCCGACGCGACCCGCCCCCGCCCGGCGACGAAGGGCCCCGCGCGCCCGCCGAAGGGAACGGGGACGACGGCAACGGGCCGCCCGGAGCCGGTGTGGCGGCCTGCGGCCGCCGCGGCGGCGGAGGCGGCCGGTGGCGGGCCCGCGGGCCCCGCAGGGCCTGCGGACTCTGCGCCGTCCGCGAGCGCGTCAGGGCCTGTGGAGTCTGCGCCGTCCACCGGACCCACCGGGTCCGCGGAACCCGCGGGGCCTGCGGGGCCCTCGGGTACCGCCAGGGCCACCGAAGCCGCGGCGAGCGGCGGATCTGAGGCATCAACGGCTCCCGCAGGGCGCACCGAGACTGTGGGCTCCGGCAAGCCCGCGGCGGGCGCCGGGGCTGGTCCCACAGGACCTGGTGCTCCCGCGAGCACCGCCGACCCCACCAGCGCCGTGGGCCCCAGCAAGCCCGCAGCAGACGCCGAGGCCCAGGCCAGGACGTCCACGACGCCCACCGGGCCTGGTGCGCCCGCAAGCACCGCCGACCCCAACAGCACCGTGGAACCCACCGAGCCCGCAGACACCGAGGCCCGGGCCAGGGTGTCCGCAAGCGCCGCAGGACCCACCGAGTCGGTGGGGTCCGCCGGGGCCGCGACGTCCGCGGGATCCGCCAGGCCCGCCGGGCCGACGCGAACCTCCCGGTCCGGCAAGGCCGACCCGCGGTCCGTCACCCGATCGGCCGATCGGCCTGAGCCGGCCGCCTCCCCGCCCCGCGAGGGGCGTCTGAAACCGTCACCGGCGCCCGCGCCCGCGGAGGCCACGGCCCCCTGGCCGACCCCCGAAGAGGCCTTCGACGCGCTCTACGATCACGCCGCGCCCGGGCTGGTCCACCAGACGTACCTGCTCACGGGGCGTCGGCGGCTCTCGCGCGAGTCGGTCGAGTACGCGTTTCATCACGCCTGGCAGCACTGGCCCGAGGTGGCCCGGGACGGCGACCCCGTCGGCTGGGTGCGGGCGACGGCGTACGAGTACGCGCTGTCGCCGTGGCACCGGTTCCGGCGGCGGCACCGGCATCCGGACGCGCCGCCGACCGAGGCGGCCCGGCGGGCGCTCCTCGGAGTGCTGCTCGACCTGCCCGCGCCGTACCGCCGCACCGTCCTGCTCTACGACGGTCTGGGCCTGGACCTGCCGGAGACGGCCGCGGAGACGGAGGCGAGCACTCCGGCCGCCGGGAACCGGCTGCTGCACGCCCGTACGGTGATCGGGCAGAAGATCCCCGACCTGGCCGAACCCGAGGCGCTGCAACGGCGGCTCGCCGCGCTCGTCGCAGAGGCGCCGACGGCCACGCTGCCCGCCGCACACGCGGTGCGGACCCGCAGCGAGCGGCGCCTGCGGCTGTTGACCCGGGCCGTGGCGGGCGTGTCGGCGGCGCTGATCGGCGTCACGGCCTTCACCGCGGCGACCGCCCCGACCCGCTACATCCCGGTGAACGCGCCGGGCGCGGCCGTCGAGGGCGTCCCGGTCCGCGGCGGCCCGCAGAAGCTGCGCCCGGAGGACAAGGAGCTGCGCGAGCGGCTGCGTACGGCCCCGAACCCGGGCCCGGAGCGCCTGGTCCCGGCCGCGCGGTAAGCGCACGTACGCGAGTGGGCCCCGCCACCCGCCCGGGGAACCGGGAGGGGGCGGGGCCCACTCACGCGTGGTGCTGGTGCGCGCCGAGGCGCGATCAGCCCGCGAGGATGGCGCGCGCCAGCTTCGCGGTCTCGGTCGGGGTCTTGCCGACCTTCACACCGGCGGCCTCAAGGGCCTCCTTCTTCGCCGCGGCGGTGCCGGAGGAGCCGGAGACGATGGCGCCGGCGTGGCCCATGGTCTTGCCCTCGGGGGCGGTGAAGCCCGCGACGTAGCCGACGACCGGCTTGGTGACGTTGGCCTTGATGAAGTCGGCCGCACGCTCCTCGGCGTCGCCGCCGATCTCACCGATCATGACGATCAGGTCGGTGTCGGGGTCCGCCTCGAACGCCGCGAGGGCGTCGATGTGCGTGGTGCCGATGACCGGGTCGCCACCGATGCCGACGGCGGAGGAGAAGCCGAGGTCACGGAGCTCGTACATCATCTGGTACGTCAGCGTGCCGGACTTCGAGACCAGGCCGATGCGGCCCGGCTTCGTGATGTCGCCCGGGATGATGCCGGCGTTCGACTGGCCCGGGGTGATGAGACCGGGGCAGTTCGGGCCGATGATGCGGGTCTTGCCGCCCTTCTCCACCGCGTACGCGTAGAACGCGGCGGAGTCATGGACCGCGATGCCCTCGGTGATGACGACGGCGAGCGGGATCTCGGCGTCGATCGCCTCGACCACGGCGGCCTTGGCGAAGGCCGGCGGGACGAAGAGGACGGAGACGTTGGCGCCCGTCTTCTCCATCGCCTCGGCGACGGTGCCGAAGACCGGGATCTCGGTGCCGTCGAAGTCGACGGACGTGCCGGCCTTGCGCGGGTTCACGCCGCCGACGATGTTCGTGCCGTCACCCAGCATGAGCTTGGTGTGCTTCATGCCCGTGGCACCGGTCATGCCCTGGACGATGACCTTGCTGTCCTTGTTGAGGAAGATAGCCATGGCTGTTTAGTCCTCGTCCCTTACTTCGCAGCCGCGAGCTCGGCGGCCTTGTCGGCCGCGCCGTCCATGGTGTCCACGCGCTGAACGAGCGGGTGGTTGGCGTCGGACAGGATCTTGCGACCCAGCTCCGCGTTGTTGCCGTCGAGTCGCACGACCAGCGGCTTGGTGACCTCTTCGCCCTTCGAGGCGAGGAGCTCCAGGGCCTGCACGATGCCGTTGGCGACCTCGTCACAGGCGGTGATGCCACCGAAGACGTTGACGAACACGGACTTGACGTCCTTGTCGCCGAGGATGATCTCCAGGCCGTTCGCCATGACCTCGGCGGAGGCGCCGCCGCCGATGTCGAGGAAGTTGGCCGGCTTCACGCCGCCGTGGTTCTCACCGGCGTACGCGACGACGTCCAGGGTCGACATGACCAGGCCGGCGCCGTTGCCGATGATGCCGACCTCGCCCTCCAGCTTGACGTAGTTGAGGCCCTTCTCCTTGGCAGCGGCCTCGAGCGGGTTGGCCGCCGCCTTGTCCTGGAGAGCCTCGTGGTCCGCGTGGCGGAAGTCGGCGTTGTCGTCCAGGGAGACCTTGCCGTCGAGGGCGATGACCTCACCGGAGGCGACCTTGGCGAGCGGGTTGACCTCGACGAGGAGCGCGTCCTCGGCGACGAAGGTCTTCCACAGGGTCACCATGACCTCGGCGACCTTCTCGGCGACCTCGGCCGGGAACTGGGCCGCGGCGACGATCTCGCGGGCCTTCTCGATGTCGACGCCCTTGTTGGCGTCCACCGGGACCTTCGCGACCTTCTCGGGGGTCTCCTCGGCGACCACCTCGATCTCCATGCCGCCGGCGACGGAGGCGATGGCGAGGAAGGTGCGGTTGGTGCGGTCGAGGAGGTACGAGACGTAGTACTCCTCGACGATCTCCGGAGCGGTCTCCGCGATCATCACCTTGTGGACCGTGTGGCCCTTGATGTCCATGCCCAGGATGTCCGTCGCGCGGGCGACGGCCTCGTCCGGGGTGGCGGCCAGCTTGACGCCGCCGGCCTTGCCGCGGCCGCCGACCTTCACCTGCGCCTTGACGACCGACTTGCCGCCAAGCCGCTCGGTGGCCTCGCGCGCCGCCTCAGGCGTGTCGATGACTTCACCGGCCAGCACCGGTACACCGTGCTTGGCGAAGAGGTCCCTCGCCTGGTACTCGAACAGGTCCACGCGCGTCCCTTTTCTAGATGATCGCGGTTCGTTGTCTGCGTGGGCGTGCCGCGGAGGGCAACGTGACTGCGCTGTCACTAGGGAGGCGTACACGGTGTCCGTGGACGCGGCATGTCCGTCTCGCAGGTTATCCCCGTGGGCCGTGGGTCCCTAAATCGCGGATCACCGAAGAGCGGTGATACGGGTCACAGACCGTAGGCACGACGGGGCGGTCCGGAGCGGTGGCGGCAAGGGCCGCCCGGCCCTTTGTGGCAGGCGGGAAACGGGGTTCGGCCCACTCACGGCGCGCCGGTCGGCACGGTGAGGGTGGGTGGGGCGCAAATGTGATATGGCCCTCAGTGCCGGGGGCGGCACCCGTCCGGGTGGGCGGGCAGGCGGGCGGGCGGGCGGCGACGGAATCCGTACCTGCGCCGGGGGCTCCGCTCAGGCCTCGGGTATCGGGAGCGGGCGCTTCTCCAGGGCGGCGGCCATGACCTCGGGGAAGAGGTCGGGGGTGCAGGCGAAAGCCGGGGCCCCGAGTGCGGCGAGCGCGGCCGCGTGCTCGCGGTCGTAGGCGGGCGCGCCCTCGTCGGAGAGCGCGAGCAGGGTCACGAACTGCACGCCCGAGGCCTTCATGGCCGCGACCCGCTTCAGCATCTCGTCGCGGATGCCGCCCTCGTACAGGTCGCTGATGAGGACGACGACGGTGTCGGCGGGCCGGGTGATCCTCGACTGGCAGTAGGCGAGCGCCCGGTTGATGTCGGTGCCGCCGCCGAGCTGGGTGCCGAACAGCACGTCGACCGGGTCGTCGAGCTGGTCGGTGAGGTCGACGACGGCGGTGTCGAAGACGACGAGGCGGGTGGCGATCGCCCGCATGGAGGCGAGGACGGCGCCGAAGACGGAGGCGTAGACGACGGAGGCGGCCATGGAACCGGACTGGTCGATGCACAGCACCACCTCCTTCTTCACCGCCTGCGAGGCGCGGCCGTAGCCGATGAGCCGCTCGGGGACGACGGTGCGGTGATCGGGGAGGTAGTTCTTCAGATTGGCCCGGAGGGTCCGGTCCCAGTCGATGTCCCGGTGCCGCGGCCGGCTGATCCGCGCCGACCGGTCGAGCGCCCCGGTGAGCGTGGCGCGGGTGCGGGTGGCGAGCCGCTTCTCCAACTGCTCGACCACCTTGCGGACGACCGCGCGGGCGGTCTCCTTCGTCGTCTCCGGCATCGCCTTGTTGAGCGACAGGAGCGTCCCGACGAGATGCACGTCCGCCTCGACCGCGGTCAGCATCTCCGGCTCCAGGAGCAGGTTGGCGAGTCCGAGGCGGTCGATGGCGTCGCGCTGCATGACCTGGACCACCGAGCTGGGGAAGTACGTCCGGATGTCGCCGAGCCACCGCGCGACGGACGGCGCGGACCCTCCGAGCCCGGCCGCCCGGTCCCGCCCGCTGCTGCTGCCGCCGCTCGCGCCGTAGAGCGCGCCGAGGGCCCCGTCCATGGCGACGTCGCTGCCGGTCAGCGCCCGCCCGGTGCCGTCGGCCTCCCCGCCCCCGAGTACCAGCCGCCAGCGGCGCAGCCGCTCGTCGTCCGTGCGGATCGTGGTCATGCGGGCACCTCCGTGCGGGGGTTGGGGTGGAGTGGGGCGGACGCGGGCGCGACCGCCGCTGCCGTACGGGCGGTCATGCGGCGGCCTCCGTGCCGAGGATCAGCCGGAGCAGGGGCAGTAGGGCGTCGGCCCCATGCGCGTCGGGTACGGGCGCGGGCGCTCATGCGGCGGCCTCCGTGCCGAGGATCAGCTGGAGCAACGGCAGGACGGCGTCGGCCCTCTGCGCGTCGGGTACGGGCGCGAAGCCCGGTGCGGTGACCGTGGCCGCCGCAGGACCTCCGGCGCCCGGGCCGCGGGCGACCAGTTCGCCGAGGGTGCGGCGGACGCCCGGCTCGTACGCGGCGAAGGTGCGCCGCAGCAGCGGCAGCACGTCGGTGAACGCGTCGGCGCTCACTCCGCTCAGCCAGTCGTCGACCAGTCCGAGCAGCCGCTCGTCGTGCACGAGCAGCAGCCCGCCCCCGGAGGCCCCGCCGACGAACCCCTCGACCCAGGCGGCGGCCTCGGCGGCCGGCGTCCCGGGCGACAGGGCGAGCCCCATCAGCCGGGCGGCCTCGTCCGCGCCGAACCGCCCCTCGTCGAGCAGCAACCGCACCGCTCTCCCCCGCACCACCCCGGGCACCCGGTCCCGCCCGGCGAGCCGCCGCAACACCCCGGCCCAGCGGTCGGCGAGACCGGAGCCGCCCTCGGCTCCACGTTCCCCTCCGCCCTCCTCCCGGTCGGCCAGCAGCGCGATCGCCGCGTGGACGCCGTCGACGCGTTCCCGCATCTCCGTGGCGGCGTCCGTGTCCAGGCCCGCGCAGGCGGGCGGCAGGCCGACGCAGATGCGGTCGGCGAGGCCGGTGGCGACCTCGGCGAGGGCGGTGGTGTCGGTGGCGCGGACGTCGCCGTAGCGGAGGGAGCGGGCCAGGGCGGGGAGGGCGTGGGCGAGGTGGGCGACGTCGGTGTCGAGGGCGGCGCGGTCGGCGAGGGCGTGGAGGACGGCGGGCAGGGCGTCGGTGAGCCCGGCGAGGAGGCAGTGCTCGGCGAGGGAGGTGATGGCGGCGAGTTCGCCGGCGGCGGCCGCCTGGGACTCGGCCCGGGCCGTCGCGGCGGCCTCGACGGTGGTCCCCCAGACGCCCGCCTCGGCGACCTGGACGTGGAGTTCGGGCTCCCAGCGCAGCCGCCAGCTCTCCCGGAAGGTGCCGGTGGAACCGCGGCCGGCGACCGGCGTGCCCCAGGCGACGCCGAGCAGCCGGAGCCGGTGGAGGAGCCGGCTGCGGGCGGCGTCGTTGTCCTTGCGCAGGTCGAGGTCGAGCTCGCGCTCCTGGGCCTCGGGCTTGAGCCGGAGCCCGCGCTGGAGTCGTTCGAGGTCGCGCTGGAGCGGGACGGCGGGCGCGCCGGCCGGGACCGTGCCGAGGACGTCGCCGACGACGAGCCGGTCGCGGACCAGGTCGAGGGCGACGTCGGAGCCGTCGCCCATGACCGCGCGGATCGCGTCGGTGGTCTCGCCGAGGCCGGGCAGCGGGCGCCCGCGCAGCACGGCGAGGGTGTCGGCCAGCCGTACGGCCTCGATGACATGGGCGGAGGAGACGGGCAGGTCCTCGTCCCGCAGCAGGCCCGCGACCTTGGTCATCCAGCGTTCGACCGGCCGGTCCGGGGCGGTGAACAGGTGCGCGTACCAGCCGGGGGCCTCGATGCCCGCGCCGTAGCCGGAGCGGCGGGCGAGCCGGCGGTGGGTCCAGGGCACCCAGGTCAGTTCGGTCTTCACCTTGGGCATGCCCTTGAGGAGGGCGCGGTCGGCGGCGAGGGTGGTCCGGCGGAGCAGCGCGGGCACGTGCCAGGCGCCGCAGACGACGGCGAGGTCGTCGCCGTACTCCTTCTGCGCGGCGCGCAGCCGGATCCGCATGTGCGCCTCGCGCACGAGGTCGCGGGGATGACCGCCGTGCCCGTACGCCTCGCGCAGCGCGCCCATGGCCTCGGCGAGGGCCTCGAAGGGGGCGAACGGGTCGGTGGCGCCGCGCAGTTCGACGACGTCCTCCCACCAGCGTTCGGCGTCATCGTGGCCGGCGGTACGGGCGAGTTCGGCGATGGGGTCGACGCGCAGCCCGTCCGCCCCCGCGTCCTCGGGGGCGTACTCCTCGCTGTCGTCCCAGGTGGGGTCGGAGGCGGCAAGGGTGTGGGCGGCGGGCAGGTCGATGAAGCGGACCTCGGCGCCGTGCGCGAGGGCCCAGCGGATCGCGGCCCATTCGGGCGAGAACGCGGCCATCGGCCAGAACGCGGCGCGCCCCGGGTCGTCCACGGCGTGCGCGAGCAGCGCGACCGGGGGCCGCATCTCCTCGTCTGCGGCGAGCGCCACCAGGGCGTCGGCCTCGGGCGGGCCCTCGACGAGGACGGCCTTGGGCCGCCCGGCATCAAGCGCGGCGAGCACGGCCCGCGCGGACCCGGGCCCGTGATGCCGCACACCGAGAACGAGCGGACCGCCCGCGGGCCGCGGCCGGCGGCCGGCGGTGGCGGCGGGTTCCGGGTGAGCGGCGGGGCCGGGACGGCCGGCAGTCGGCCCGGCGGGCGCGGGAGCCGTGCGCGTCGCGGCCAGGGGCGTGGGGGCGGCGGGGCGGGGGGTCATGCGCTCACCTCGCGGCACGCGCGGTAGAAGTCCTTCCATCCGTCTCTCTCGCGGACGACCGTCTCCAGGTACTCCTGCCAGACGACCCGGTCGGCGGCCGGGTCGCGGACCACCGCGCCGAGGAGTCCGGCGGCGACGTCGGCCGAGCGCAGCACACCGTCGCCGAAGTGGGCCGCGAGGGCGAGGCCGCCGGTGACGACGGAGATCGCCTCGGCCGTGGACAGCGTCCCGGAGGGCGACTTGAGCTTGGTGCGCCCGTCGGCGGTCACCCCGTCGCGCAGCTCGCGGAAGACGGTGACGACCCGGCGGATCTCGTCGACGCCCTCGGGCACGGCCGGCAGGTCGAGGGAGCGCCCGATCTGGTCGACCCGGCGGGCCACGATGTCGACCTCGGCGTCCGGCGTGGCGGGCAGCGGGAGGACGACGGTGTTGAAGCGGCGGCGCAGCGCGCTGGACAGGTCGTTGACGCCCCGGTCGCGGTCGTTGGCGGTGGCGATGAGGTTGAAGCCGCCGACGGCCTGCACCTCCTCGCCGAGCTCGGGGATCGGCAGGGTCTTCTCGGACAGGATGGTGATGAGGGTGTCCTGCACGTCGGCGGGGATGCGGGTCAGCTCCTCGACGCGGGCGGTGATGCCCTGGGCCATGGCCCGCATGACGGGGCTGGGCACGAGGGCGTCCCGGCTGGGGCCGTGGGCGAGCAGCTGCGCGTAGTTCCAGCCGTAGCGGATGGCCTCCTCGGGCGTGCCGGCGGTGCCCTGGACGAGGAGGGTGGAGTCGCCGCTGACGGCGGCGGCCAGGTGCTCGGACACCCAGGTCTTGGCGGTGCCGGGCACGCCGAGCAGGAGCAGGGCGCGGTCGGTCGCGAGCGTGGTGACGGCGACCTCGACGATGCGGCGCGGGCCGACGTACTTGGGTGTGATCACCGTGCCGTCGGGGAGCGTGCCGCCGAGGAGATAGGTGGCGACGGCCCACGGCGAGAGCTTCCAGCGGGCGGGCCGGGTCCGGTCGTCGTGGGCGGCGAGCGCGGCGAGTTCGTGCGCGAAGGCGTCCTCGGCGTGCGGCCGCAGCGCGCGGTCCTTCGCGCTGCCCGCCGCGGTGGTCGTGGTGGTTTCGGGCAGGGTCATGGGTCCCCCTCCAGATCGTTCGACCTGCTGTGGGATCCACGGTGCACCATGCCACTGACAATCGGTCACGGGCGATGGAAACCGCAGGTGGAAGGCGTGAGAGGAGGGTTTGTCAGTGGCGGCCCGTACGGTCGTTCGCATGACTGAGCAGGGGGTGCGCTGGACGGCGGACCAGGTGCTGGCACTGGCTCCTGACGACGCGTCGCGCAGAGCGGGAAGCAAGCTGGGTGCGCCCGGCCCGTGGTCCGGTGCGGGCTGCGACGGCCGGGCCGTCTGGGGTGCGTGCAAGGGCAGCGGGCGGACGCCGTACCGCACGGTGGTGGACACCACGGGCCCGGCGTATACATGCAGTTGCCCGAGCCGGAAGTTCCCGTGCAAGCACGCGCTGGGACTGCTGCTGCTGTGGGCCGGCGACCCGGACGGTACGGCGGTGCCGACGGCCGGCGAGGCGCCGGACTGGGCCGGGACCTGGCTCGCGGGCCGGCGCGCGCGGGCCGAGGCGGCACGGACCGCGGCGGACGCCGGGCCCGCCGACCCGGAGGCCGCGCGCCGCCGGGCCGAGCGCCGGGCGGCCCGGATCACCGCGGGCGCCCAGGAGTTGGAGCAGCGGCTCGCGGATCTGCTGCGCGGCGGGCTCGCGGCGGCGGAGCAGGCGGGGTACGGGCTGTGGGAGGAGACGGCGGCCCGCATGGTCGACGCGCAGGCGCCGGGACTCGCGGGCCGGGTCCGGGAGTTGGGGGCCATACCGGGCTCGGGCCCGGGCTGGCCGGTACGGCTCCTGGAGGAGTGCGCACTGACCCATCTCCTGGACCGCGCGTGGCTTTCGGCGGACCGGCTGCCGGACCCGCTGGCCGCGACCGTACGCAGCCGGGTCGGCCTCTCGGCGCCACCGGAGGGCCCGGCGCTGCGGGACCACTGGCTGGTGCTCGCCCAGTACGACACGGCGGACAGCCGCCTGACGACCCGTCGTATCTGGCTGCATGGCCGCGGCAGCGGACGTACGGCCCTGCTCCTCTCCTTCGGCGCCGCGGGCCGGGCACCCCAACTGGCCCTGCCCGTGGGCGCCGTCCTGGACGCGGAGCTGCGCCCGTACACCTCCGGCGGCGGCCTGCGCGCCGAGCTGGTGGAGCAGTTCGCCCCGCCCGCCCCCGCCGGCCCGCCGCCCCAGGGCACCCCGGTGGGCGCCGCCCTCGACGCCTACGGCCGCGCCCTGACCGAGGACCCCTGGCTCGACGCCTGGCCGGTCACCCTGGCCCACGTGGTCCCGGCCCACGCGGAGTACGGCTGGCAGCTCGCCGACACGGACCCGGGGCCCCTGCACCGCGAGGCGATACCCCTGACCCGGTCCGCCCAGCAGCACCCCGGCCTGTGGCGGCTGATCGCCCTGTCGGGCGGCGCCCCGGTCAGCGTGTTCGGCGAGGTCGGCCACCAGGGCTTCACGCCCTTGGCGGCCTGGTCGCCGGAGGCGCCGGGCGAGACCGTGCCGCTGGTGTAGGGGGGTGTCCGACGGCTCAGCGGCCCGCACGGCCCGCAGCGCCCGCCGCCCGGGCCCTCCTCGGCTCCGTCCTCCCACGGCCTTCGGCCGAGCAGCCCCCGCACCCGGCACAGCTCTCTCGACCCCGACCCCGACCCCGACCGAACAGCATCGCCCCCCTCTGGAGGAGTTCATGGACGCCTGGGAAGACCTCGTCACGTCGGCGCTGCTGGGCACCGACCGGAAGCCGCTCGCGCGCAGCGGCAGGGACGCGGCGCCCGCGGCGCTGCTCGATGCCGCCGCCGTGCACACCGTGCGGCGGCGGGCGGGGCTGCGGCCGGGGGCGGCCGCGGCGGCGTTGGAGCCGGCGCCCGAGGACGGCCGGGCGGAGCCGCCGGTGGCGGCGCGGCGGCGCCTTGGTCAGTTGCTGGCGGGCCGGGCCGCGCCCGCGCCGTCCGGGGGGCGGCGCGGGGCGGCACCGGATCTGACGGAGCTGTTGCCGCAGTGGCTGGCGGCCGCCAACGAGCGGGGCTATCGCGCGCCGTCCGCCGCGCTGCCCGCACTGCTCGACGCGGCCCGCGCCCGGACCGATCTGCGGCCCCAGGCGCTGGCTTTCGCGGGGCCGCGGGGGCTGTGGCTGGCCCGGCTCAACCCGGAGTGGAAGTTCGCGCTGCGCGGCGCGGCGGGCGGCGGTGCGGGCTCGCTGCCCGATCCGGCCGATCCGGACGCGGTCCTGGCGCTGTGGGAGGAGGGCCTGTTCGCGGAGCGGGTCGCGCTGCTCGGAGCCGTACGGGCCGAGGACCCGGCGCGCGGCCGGGAGCTGCTCGCTTCGACGTGGGGCACGGAGCGGGCCGAGGACCGGCTGATGTTCCTGGACTCGCTGCGGGCGGGGCTCGGACCGGCGGACGAGGAGTTCCTGGAGGCGGCCCTGTCCGACCGCAGCCGCAACGTACGGGCGACGGCCGCCGAGCTGCTCTCGGCGCTGCCCGCGTCCGCGCTCGCCGCCCGGATGGCGGGGCGCGCGGCCTCCTGCGTGTCCCTGGACCGTACGCGGGGCGCGGAGACGATCGTCGTGGAGGCGCCGCACGAGTGCGACGCGGGAATGCGGCACGACGGGGTGGTGCCGACGCCGCCGGCCGGACGCGGCGAGCGGTCGTGGTGGCTGGGCCAGCTGGTGGAGGCGGCGCCGCTGGACTGCTGGGCGGCCCGGTTCGGCGGGCGCGGGCCTGCGGAGATCGTGGCGCTGCCGGTCGCGGACGACTGGCAGGCCGAGCTGCACGCGGCCTGGTGCCGGGCGGCCGTACGGCAGCGGGACGCGGACTGGTCGCGGGCCCTGCTCGGTGCCCCGGCGGCCCCGCAGGCCGGCGGGCCGGGCACGTCCTCGCTGGCGGAACGGGCGCAGCTGCTCGCGACGCTGGGGCCGGCGGAGCGGGCCGGCTGGGTGGCCTCGTTCATCGCGGCGCACGGCCTGTCGGAGGCCTTCCAGCTGCTCGGGGTGTGCGCGGTGCCGTGGGCGGAGCCGCTGGGCCGGGCCGTCGTGGACGCCCTGGACATCGCCCGGGACGCCGGCAGCTACCCGTGGAGCTTCAGCGGGGTGATGGGGCTCGCCGAGCGCTGTCTGTCACCGGACACGGCGCCGCAGCTGGCGGCGCTGACCACCATGGCGGCCGAACCGGAGGACGCCTCCCCCGGCGCCGCCGGCTACTGGTCGGAGGCCTTCCAGCGCCTGGTGTCGACGCTGGAGCTCCGGGCGGCGATGCACGCCGAGCTGCGGGAGCCCCGGAAGCGGGAGCCCCAGGGGCCGGAATCAGCCGTTCCCTGCGCTCCCGGTGCCTCCGTCGCTCCCGTCACTCCCGTGGCTCCCGGCGACGCCCCCGGACTCCGGGGGAGGTGAGGCGTCAGGCCGCCACGCGCACGTTGGCGTTCACCCAGTCCACGATGGACGCGGTGGTCGCACCGGGGGTGAAGATCGCGGCCACGCCCTTCTCCTTGAGCGGGGCGATGTCGGCCTCCGGGATGATGCCGCCGCCGAAGACCTTGATGTCCTCCGCGTCGCGCTCCTTCAGCAGCTCCAGGACCTTCACGAAGAGCGTGTTGTGCGCGCCGGAGAGGATGGAGAGGCCGATCGCGTCGGCGTCCTCCTGGATGGCGGTGTCGACGATCTGCTCGGGCGTCTGGTGAAGGCCGGTGTAGATGACCTCCATACCGGCGTCGCGCAGCGCCCGCGCGATCACCTTGGCCCCGCGATCGTGGCCGTCGAGACCCGGCTTGGCGACCACCACGCGGATCGGACCGGTCACACCCATCACTGCCTCCACATGCGACCCCCGCGCTTCTTTGCCGGGGAGGTGAACGAACGTTATCGCCAGCATCCCGCACGCGCCCGTTTCGCGGTGGACAGCGAGGGGGAAATCACACGTGGGACATGGAGCGCTCCCTTCAGGAGCCGCCACGGGGTCGCCGTACACCCGCGCCGCCAGCCGCACGGCACGGAGGTGCGGCGGACCGCCGTACCGGACGGAGGCCGGCGATGGAGCACTTCCCCACCGCGTTCGCCGACCGCACCGGCCGGATCGACCACAGCGACCGGATCGACCACACCGACCGGACCGCCGGTGCCAACCGGCTCGACCGGCTGAAGGCGACCGCCCTGGAGCTCGCCGTCCTCACGGGACACCTGGTCCTCTACCCCTCGGGGCTCGTCGGCGAACGCCCGAAAGGAGCCGTTCTCCCCGCGGGCAAGGACGCCGACGGACGGGTCGGCCACGACGGGGGCACGGCCTCCCGCCCGGTGGTGCTGCTGCACGGCTTCGTCGACAACCGCTCGGTCTTCGTCCTGCTGCGCCGCGCCCTGGCCCGGCACGGCCACGACTGCGTCGCCTCGCTCAACTACTCCCCGCTCACCTGCGATCTGCGCTCCGCCGCCGAGCTGCTCGACCGCCGGGTGTCGGAGCTGCTCGACCGCACCGGGCACACCGAGGTCGATCTGGTGGGCCACAGCCTGGGCGGGCTGATCGCCCGTTATTACGTACAGCGCCTGGGCGGTGCCGCCCGGGTGCGCACCCTCGTCATGCTCGGCACGCCGCACTCCGGCACCGTCTTCGCGCCGCTGGCCGTGGCGGACGCGCACCCGCTGGTGCGCCAGATGCGGCCGGGTTCCGAGGTGCTGCGTGAGCTCGCGGGCCCGGCGCCGGGCTGCCGCACCCGTCACGTCAGCTTCTGGAGCGACCTCGACCAGGTGATGGTGCCGGTGGAGACGGCCCGGCTCGACCACCCTGACCTGCTCGTGCACAACGTACGGGTCAGTGGCATCGGGCACCTGGCGCTGCCGGTGCATCCCACGGTCGCGACCGGGATCCTGCGCGCCCTGGGCGGCGGCGGGCGCGCCGCCGGGGCGCAGGACGGCCCGGCGGGCACGTCCTCGGTGGCCTGACGACCCGCCGGAAGACCCCCCGGTCCCGCCCGTTCCCCGTCCATCCCCCTCCCGTTCTTCGAACGTTCTTCGAACACAGAGCCAAAGCTGTCCCCGCTACCCACCGAAAGAAGGCCGATTGCCCCTTTCCCCGCGGCTCGAAACACCTCGAAGATTGTCCGGCGTGCATACCGCCGGGTACAGTCACGCCACTGCTTGACCCCCTGCATGACCCCCTGCTGCCGAGGCGAGAGAGAAGTTGGTGAACGACCAGCACCCCCACGCCGGGTACGTCACGGACGCCACCCACACCACAGGCAGCTTCGCCGTCGACCCACTGTTCGGCACCGGCGCCACGGGCACCGAGTACAGCTACGCATACGGTTACGACACGGGTCAGAGCGGTTACGGCGAGTACGCGGCGCAGCCCGCGGAAGCCGCACAGCACGGCTACACGGCCGGCTACGCCGACCAGAGCGGCCAGTGGGACACCAGCGCCTACGGCTCGTACACCACCACCGGCCAGTGGGACGCCTCCGCCTGGACCGAGGCGCAGCAGACGGGACAGTACGAGGCCGCCGCCTTCGCCTCGTACGACACCACCGGCCAGTGGACGACGCCGGGCTACGAGACGGGCGCCTACGACGCCACCGCCTGGAACCAGGCCGCGGCCGAGCCGGTCGTCCCCCAGCAGTACACACCGGACCACGGCACGGAATACTCCGCAACCGAATTTCCCTCGGCCGAGTACGCCGCGACCGGGTACGCCTCCCCCGAGTACACGGCCCCCGAGTACTCCTTCGAGGGTTCCGCCGACACGTACGGCGCCGAGGCGAACACCGGCTACGGCTACGACTACGCCAACGACACCGCCGAGGGCGTCGCCGACACCGCGCACGAGTACGGCGACGAGTACGGGCTCGGGCACGAGGCCGAGCTCGGACACGACGAGCCGGACACTGCGCCCGACGCCTTCCACGACGCCGAGACCATGGTCGCCCTGGAGATCGACGCCGCCGAGCTCGCCGCCGGGGGCCGTTCCGGCGCCGAGCTCCCGGCCCGCCCGGTGCGCCGCGCCGGTGGCGGGGGCCGCGGCCGGCGCCGTACACCCGCCAAGCGCTCCGCGCTCCTCACGGTCGCCGTCCCGTCCGCCTGCGTGATGGGCGTCGCCGGCATCGCCGCCGCCTCGGTGAGCGGCCTGACCGACACCGGCACGGACGCGAAGGACGGCGCGACCACCATGGCGGCCGCCGACCCGGCCTCGGTGAAGGCGGTCGCCGCCAACAGCAAGCTGGACACCCAGCTCGCCGCGCTCAGCGCCGACGCCCGCGACTTCGGCGACCGCGCCAGCCGCACGCAGGAGCGCATCGACCTGAAGCAGCGCCAGGCGGCGGAGAAGAAGAAGCGCGAGGAGGAGGCCGCCCGCCGCGAGGCGATGCGTCCCAAGTTCCTGCTGCCGGTGAAGCTGCACCAGCTCAGCGCGCGTTACGGCCAGTCCGGCGTCAACTGGATGTCCCTGCACACCGGTATCGACTTCCCGGTCCAGTACGGCACGCCCGTGATGGCCGCGACCGACGGCACCGTGCGCACCCAGTGGAACAGCGCCTACGGCAACATGGCGATCGTGACCGCCCCCGACGGCACCGAGACCTGGTACTGCCACCTCAGCAGCACCAAGATCCGCTCGGGTTCGGTCAAGGCCGGCGACGTCATCGCGTACTCCGGCAACTCCGGCAACTCCACCGGCCCGCACCTCCACTTCGAGGTCCGGCCGGCCGGCGGCTCCCCGATCGACCCGCTGCCCTGGCTGCTCCGGCACGGTCTCGACCCCACCAGCTGAGCACCTCTGTCACGGCGAAGGGGCCCCGACCGATCACCGGCCGGGGCCCCTTCGCCGTACCAGGGGAACCGCTACAGCTTCTCGACCGGCGCGTACCGCAGCAGCAGGCGCTTCGGCTTCTCGTCGCCGAAGTCGATGGTCGCCTGCGCGTCGGAGCCCGCGCCCTGCACGGCCATGACCGTGCCGAGGCCGAACTGGTCGTGGGTGACCCGGTCGCCGATCTGGAGCGAGATCACCGGCTTGTCGGACGTACGCCGCGTGGCGAAGCCGGACGGGCCGGAGCGGGCGCGCGAGGAGGACAGTGAGGACGTGATCCCGGAGGTCGGCCCGGCGGGCTTGGCCATCGGTCCGGTCCGCTTCCACTCCAGATACGCGGGCGGGATCTCCTCCAGGAAGCGCGAGGCCGGGTTGTACGAGGGCTGGCCCCAGGCGCTGCGCATGGCGGAGCGGGTCAGGTAGAGCCGCTCGCGGGCGCGGGTGATGCCCACGTACGCCAGGCGGCGCTCCTCCTCCAGCTCCTTCGTCTGGCCGAGCGCGCGCATGTGCGGGAAGACGCCGTCCTCCATGCCGGTGAGGAAGACCACCGGGAATTCGAGGCCCTTGGCGGTGTGCAGGGTCATCAGGGTGATGACGCCCGCGCCCTCCTCGTCCTCGTCGGGGATCTGGTCGGAGTCGGCGACGAGCGCGACCTGCTCCAGGAACTCGGCGAGCGAGCCGCCCTCCTCACCGCGCTCCTGCTCGAACTCCAGGGCCACGGCGGCGAGTTCCTGGAGGTTCTCGATGCGGGTCTCGTCCTGCGGGTCGGTGGAGGCCTGCAGCTCGGCGAGATAGCCGGTGCGTTCGAGCACGGCCTCCAGGACCACGGCGGGTCCGGCGCCGGAGTCGACGATCGTGCGCAGCTCCTCCATGAGGGTGTTGAAGCGCTTGACGGCGTTGGCGGAGCGGGCCGCCATGCCGTACGCCTCGTCGACCCGCCGCAGGGCCTGCGGGAAGGTGATCCTCTCGCGCAGCGCGAGGGCGTCGATCATCGCCTCGGCGCGCTCGCCGATGCCGCGCTTGGGCACGTTGAGGATGCGGCGCAGCGGCACGTTGTCCTCGGGGTTGGCGAGGACGCGCAGGTAGGCGAGGACGTCGCGGACCTCCTTGCGCTCGTAGAAGCGCACGCCGCCGACGACCTTGTAGGGCAGGCCGACGCGGATGAAGATCTCTTCGAAGACACGGGACTGGGCGTTGGTGCGGTAGAAGACGGCGACGTCGCCGGCCTTGGCGTCGCCCGCGTCCGTGAGACGGTCGATCTCGTCGGCGACGAACTGCGCCTCGTCGTGCTCGGTGTCGGCGACATAGCCGGTGATCTGCGAACCGGCGCCCGCGTTGGTCCAGAGGTTCTTGGGGCGGCGGGACTCGTTGCGCTCGATGACGGCGTTGGCGGCGGACAGGATCGTCTGCGTCGAGCGGTAGTTCTGCTCCAGGAGGATCGTGGTCGCGTCCGGGTAGTCCTCCTCGAACTGGAGGATGTTGCGGATGGTCGCGCCGCGGAAGGCGTAGATCGACTGGTCGGCGTCGCCGACGACGCACAGCTCGGCGGGGCCGAGGTCCTCGTAGCCGGTGCCGACGAGCTCGCGCACGAGCATGTACTGGGCGTGGTTGGTGTCCTGGTACTCGTCGACGAGGACGTGCCGGAAGCGGCGGCGGTAGTGCTCGGCGACGTCCGGAAACGCCTGGAGCAGGTGGACCGTCGTCATGATGATGTCGTCGAAGTCCAGCGCGTTGGCCTCGTGCAGCCGCGCCTGGTACATCCGGTAGGCCTCGGCGAGCGTCTTCTCGAACCCGTCGGCGGCCTGGTCGGCGAAGGTCTCCTCGTCGATCAGCTCGTTCTTGAGGTTGGAGATCTTGGCGCTGAAGGACTTCGACGGGAACTTCTTCGGGTCGAGGTCCAGGTCGCGGCAGACCAGCGACATCAGGCGCTTGGAGTCGGCCGCGTCGTAGATCGAGAAGGAGGACGTGAAGCCCAGTCTCTTCGACTCGCGGCGCAGGATGCGCACGCACGCGCTGTGGAAGGTGGAGACCCACATGGCGTTGGCGCGCGGGCCGACGAGGTGCTCGACGCGCTCCTTCATCTCGCCGGCGGCCTTGTTGGTGAAGGTGATGGCGAGTATCTGGCCGGGGTGGACGTGCCGGGTGGCCAGGAGGTGCGCGATGCGGTGGGTGAGCACCCGGGTCTTGCCGGAGCCCGCGCCCGCGACGATGAGCAGGGGGGAGCCGGTGTGGACGACGGCGGCGCGCTGCTGCTCGTTGAGCCCTTCCAGGAGCGCGTCGGCGTCCACGACGGGGCGGTGCGCGCCGTCGCGGTAGTACGCGTCCCGGCCGGCCGGGGGCGCGTCGAAGTGCTCCCCGAAGAGGTCGTGCGGGACCTCCTCACCGGGCGGGGCGCCGTGGTCCTCGTCGTCGGTGGGGTGCGGGGGCTCCTCCGGGGCATGGCTCTGGAGGCTCGCCAGGAAGCTGTCGTCAAAGAGGCTGTTGCTCATCGCCTATCGAGTCTAGGGCGCCGGACCGACAGCCGGTCCCCGTCCCGCGAAGTGACCGGGGTGGGGCCGCGGGCGGGGCCGCGGGACGGCCGCGGGCGGGACCCCGGAAGGGGCCACGGAAGGGGCCACGGAAGGGCCGCGAACGTGACCGCGGACTCACGGAGGGCGACGGTCCGGTTCAGGTCACGAAAATGTATCGGACATATGGCACACCGGGCTTCCCACCCGTCCCGGGGCTCGCTAGCGTGCTCGCCCAAGCAGCCCGTCCCCTACCGCACTCCACCGTCGGCGAACCGCGCCGAGCGGGCGGCCCACGCCGACCCACGCCGTACCCGGCCCACCCCCACGCCACTCGGGCCTCGCGTGCCGGCGTCCACGGAAGGAGATGCCGGCCTTGGCGACCCATCGCAAGCCGCGCAGCACTCGTCCCCAGTCCCCCGCCATCGGCGTCACGACGGCCGCGCTCGCCTCGGTGACCCTGCTGTCCGGCCAGAGCGCGCAGGCCGCCCCGGCCGCGCCCACGCCCGCGGCCAAGCCCACGGTCGAGGAGATCAAGCAGAAGGTCGACCGGCTGTACCGGGAGGCCGGCGTGGCCACCCAGGAGTACGACCGGGCCAAGGAGGCCACCGACCGGCAGCGGCGCGAGCTGGCCGAGGTCCTCGACGACGTGGCCCGCCGCACCGACGAGATCAACACCTCGCGCCGGGCCCTCGGCTCGTACGCGGCGGCCCAGTACCGGGCCGGGGCGGTCGGCCCGACCGCCACCCTGATCTTCGCGGACAGCCCGCAGGACTACTTCGACCAGACGCACCTGATGGACCGGCTGTCGCAGCGGCAGCGCGAGGCGGTCCGGACGTACGAGTCCCAGCGCGCCGCCGCCGCGAAGGAGCGTCAGGAGGCCACCCGGAGCCTGGCCGCCCTCACCGCCTCGCAGAACAAGCTGCGGCGCACCAAGCAGACCGTGCAGGACAAGCTCACCGAGGCGCGCACGCTGCTCGCGAAGCTGACCGCCGAGGAGAAGGCGCGGCTCGCGGAGATCGAGCGCAAGCGGGAGGCCGAGGCGCGCCGCAAGGCGGAGGAGAAGGCCAGGGCGGAGGCGGCCGCGAAGGCGGCGGCCGAGGAGGCGGCGCGCAAGGAGGCCACTCCCACGCCCACCCCGACGCCGACGCCGACGCCTGAGCCGACGTCCACGACGCCTCCGTCGACCGGCGGCGGCTCGACGTACGCGGCGAAGGCCGCCGAGGCGCTGGCCTTCGCGCGCGCCCAGATCGGCAAGCCGTACGTATGGGGTGCGACCGGCCCCAGCTCGTACGACTGCTCCGGCCTCACCCAGGCCGCCTGGCGGGCCGCCGGAGTGGACCTGCCCCGCACCACCTGGGACCAGGTGAACGTCGGCACCCGGGTCGCCACGGCCGATCTGCTCCCCGGCGACCTGGTCTTCTTCTACGACGACATCAGCCATGTCGGCATCTACATCGGCGACGGGATGATGATCCACGCCCCGAAGCCGGGCGCCTATGTGCGCGAGGAGTCGATCTACTACATGCCGATCTACGGCAGCGTGCGCCCGGCCTGACGCACAGGCGGGCGCACGCGGGACGGCGGGAGCGGGACGGCGGGAGCCGGTCGGCCGGGACTGCGGCGGTCAGACCCAGAGGGTGGCGATGAAGATGTTCGCCAGGGTCAGGCCGCCGACCGCGCCGAAGAGGGCGTTGTCGACCTTCTCCTCGTCGCGCTTGACGTAGACCAGGCCGAGGATGACCACCAGGATCGCGAGCTTCACGCCGATCTTGATGTTGTTGACGGTGTGGCCCTCGGCCTGGTGGATGCCGACGAGGGCGACGCCCGTGATCAGCATGGTCAGGGCGCCGTGCAGCATCGACGGGGTGAAGCGGGCCGTACCGGCGCCCATCGCCTTCGTCTGGGTGAGGAATCCGCCGAGCAGCGCGCCGATTCCGATGATGTGCAGGGCGACGAAGACATTGATGAGTACGTCCATGGGGCGGAGCCTAACCGGGGCCCTAGCACCGCCCTCCGGGCGGGTCCAGCTGGAACCGCGGTTCGGTCGGGGCCTGCCGTAAGGGCCGCCCGAGCATCACCGCGACCGAACGGGAACGGTCCTTAAACGCCAAGCGCCGCCAATAGCGGTCACCGCCCGGCCCTCGGCGGGCGCCAGGTTTAGCGTCCTCCCCCAGGTGGCCGGCTCCCCACCACCGCTGTACTCCGGCGGTTGTCGGCCGCCCCCGCCGAGAAAACCGGCGGCGGCGCGTTCCCCTGTGCGGGCCGCCGCCGGCCCCGGCGGGCAGCGTCCCCCACAGGGAAAGGATGTGACCCGCCCTCGTGGCAGCACACCGCAAGCCCCGGCAGTCCCCCCTCGGCGGACGTCCCGTCCGCACCGCCGCCACCCTCGCCCTCGTCTCGGCGGCCGGCGCGACCCTCTTCGAGGGTTCCGGGCACGCAGCGCCCAGCCCCACTCCGGCGCAGGTCAAGGCCCAGGTCGACCGGCTCTACGAGGAGGCCGAGGTCGCCACCGAGAAGTACAACGGCGCGAAGGAGCAGGCCGACACGGCGCGGGCCGCCTTCGACCGGCTGCGCGACGAGGCCGCCCGCCGGACCGAGCGGCTCAACCGCTCCCGCGACGCGCTCGGCGCGGTCGCCGCCGCGCAGTACCGCTCCGGCGGGCTCGACCCGGCGATCCAGCTCGCGCTCACCTCCGACCCGGACCAGTACCTGGAGCGGGCCGCGATCGCCGAGAAGGCCGGGGACCGGCAGGCCGCCGCCCTCACCGCGGTACGGCGTGAGCTCGCCGTCGTACGGCAGCTGCGGGCCCAGTCCGAGGGCCGCCTCAAGGAACTGCGGACGCACGAGGCGGAGCTGCGGCGCCAGAAGACGGCCGTCCAGAGCAAGCTGGACGCCGCCCGGACCCTGCTCGCCCGGCTCACCGCCGAGGAGCGGGCCCGCTACGAGGCGGCCGTGGCCGCCGGCAGCCACGACGCGGCGAACGCCTCCGCCGCCCCGGCCACGGCCCGGGCCGACCGGGCGGGCACGGTGCGCGGCCCGATCTCCGCACCGACCGGCCGCGCCGCGGAGGCCATCTCCTTCGCCCGGGCGCAGCTCGGCAAGCCCTATGTGTGGGGCGCGACCGGGCCGTCCGCCTACGACTGTTCGGGGCTCACCCAGGCCGCCTGGCGGGCCGCCGGGGTGAGCCTGCCGCGCACCACGTACACCCAGATCAACGCCGGCCGCCGGGTCTCCCGCTCCGAACTGGCCCCCGGCGACCTGGTGTTCTTCTATTCCGGCATCAGCCATGTCGGCCTCTACATCGGCGGCGGCCAGATGATCCACGCCCCGCGCCCCGGCGCCCCCGTGCGGGTCGCCCCGATCGACGAGATGCCCTTCGCGGGCGCAACCCGGGTGGGCTGACCCGGATCCCGCCCCGGCCCGTCAGACGAGGCGGCGGGCGGTGGCCCAGCGGGTCAGCTCGTGGCGGTTGGACAGCTGGAGCTTGCGCAGCACCGCCGAGACATGGGACTCGACCGTCTTCACCGAGATGAAGAGCTGCTTGGCGATCTCCTTGTACGCATAGCCACGGGCGATCAGCCGCAGTACCTCGCGCTCCCGCTGGGTGAGCCGGTCGAGGTCCTCGTCGACCGGTGGGGCGTCGGTCGACGCGAAGGCGTCGAGGACGAAGCCCGCCAGGCGCGGCGAGAACACGGCGTCGCCCTCCTGGACCCGGAAGATCGAGTCGACCAGGTCGGTGCCGGTGATCGTCTTGGTGACATAGCCGCGGGCGCCGCCCCGGATCACCCCGATGACGTCCTCGGCCGCGTCGGACACCGACAGGGCCAGGAAGCGGACCGGGTCCTCGGCCGCCGCCATCAGCGGGGAGCAGCGGCGCAGCACCTCGACCCCGCCGCCGCCCGGCAGATGCACGTCGAGCAGGACGACCTCGGGGCGGGTCGCGGTGATCACGGTGACCGCCTGGTCCACGTCGGCGGCCTCGCCGACCACCTCGACGCCCGTCACGTCGGTGCGGCCGATCTCGGCCTGCACCCCGGTGCGGAACATGCGGTGGTCGTCGACGAGCACGACCCGCACCCGGCGTCCCGCACCTGCCGCCGCCTCGCTTCCGGTCACGGTCTCGTCGCTCATCCGTCCGCCCTCTCCATCTCCAGCTCCACTTCGGTGCCCCCGCCCGGCACGGATCTCAGCCGCGCCGATCCGCCGTTGCGCTGCATCCGGCCGATGATCGATTCTCGTACGCCCATCCGGTCGTCCGGCACCGCGTCCAGGTCGAAACCGGGGCCGCGGTCCCGCACCGAGACGAAGACCGTCCGGCCCTCCACCTCCGCGTAGACCTGCACCGGCCCGCCCTCGCCACCGTACTTGGCGGCGTTGACCATCGCCTCGCGCGCGGCCTGCATCTGCGCGCCCAGTTTCTCGTCGAGCGGGCAGTCGCCGACGACCACGACCTCCAGCGGCACCCCGTGCTTGTCCTCGACCTCGGCGGCGGCGCGCTTGACCGCCTCGGCGAGGGTCGAGGGCTCCTCGTCCTCGTCCTTGCCGGTGCCCTCCGGCCGGTACAGCCAGTTGCGCAGCTCCCGCTCCTGGGCGCGGGCGAGCCGGCGCACCTCGCCCGGGTCGTCGGCGTTGCGCTGGATCAGGGTGAGGGTGTGCAGGACGGAGTCGTGGACGTGCGCGGCGACCTCGGCGCGCTCCTGGGCGCGGATGCGCAGCGTCCGCTCCTCGCTGAGGTCCTGCGACATGCGTACCAGCCACGGCCCGGCGAGCAGGGCTATGCCGGTGAGGACGGCGACGGCCGCGGTCAGTGCGGTGCCGAGCTGGGCGACGGAGCCGCGGACCACCATGAAGACGGCGAGGCCGGTGCCGACCAGGCCGACGCCGACGAGGCCGCGCGCCAGCTGGAAGGCCCGGCGGCGCCGGTCGGGGTCGTGCCAGCTGGCCCGCCGGGCGTTGTCCGCCTGCCGCCAGACGAGGACGACACCGACGCCGATCAGCAGCGAGGGCCAGATGTAGCGCCCGGCCTGCTTGTCCACGTTGAGGTTGCCGACGAAGATGCTGATGCCGAGCGCCAGTGCCATCAGCGCGAAGATCTGTCCCCGGTCGGGCTTGCGGAGCCGCTTGCGGCCGTCGGGGGTGGTCTCGAACATCGGGCGGGGCGCGGAGCGGCCGCCGACGCCGAGCGGGACGACGATCCAGAACACCGCGTACAGCAGGGCGCCGAGCCCGTCGGCGAGCATCAGGGCCACGAAGAACGCGCGGACCCAGATCACCGGCAGGCCGAGGTGTCCGGCGAGGCCGCGCGCGACACCGCCGAGCCACCGGCCGTCGGCGCTGCGGTAGAGCTTGCGCACGGGCGGTTCGTCGAGGTCGGTGACACGAGCGGTTGCGGACATGCACCGATCGTCACACGTTCGGCGGTTCTCGGGCATCAGGGTCCGCCCGGATATCGACCCCGGAACCGTCTCGGGGTGCGGGGCCCCGGGAAGATCAGGGTCAAGGCAGGGTCGTTCCCGGTGCCGCTCCGGGGTCACGGGCGGTCACCATGGACGCATGACGAGTTCCATGCCTTCGCACCACGAGGCTCCGCCGCCGGCGGACGCCCCGCCCGCCCCGCCGCTGCGGCGGTCGCGCGGGCAGAAGGTCGTGGCCGGCGTGTGCGGCGGTCTCGGCCGGCACTTCGACCTGGACCCGGTGATCTTCCGGATCGCGCTGGGCGTGCTCGCGGTGACGGGCGGCATAGGACTGATCTTCTACGGCTTCGCGTGGCTGCTGATCCCGCTCGCGGGCGAGGAGGACAACGAGGGGCGCAGGCTGCTCACCGGCCGGGTGTCGGGTTCCTCGCTGTCCGCGGTGCTGATGGCTCTGGTGGGCTGCGGGATCTTCCTGTCGATGCTGCACAACGGGGCGACGCTGGCGTTCGCGCTGGTCCTCTCGCTCGCGGTGAGCGGTGCGGCGGTCTGGTCGCAGCGGCGGCCGGCGGTCGCGGCGGCGGCCGAGGAGGGCAGCCGGATCGAGGCGGCCGCGGCGCTCGCGGTCGCGGAGGCGCCGCCCGAGACCAAGGCACCGCCGCTGGTGGAGTTCCCGTCGTGGTGGCGGGACCCCATAGTCAAGGACGGTTCGACCGGCAAGGTGGCCGTCGGCTATCTGTGGGGCCCGCACGGGGTCGTCGGCAAGGACGGCGAGGTCGGCGGGAGCGTGCCGGCTCCCGGCGGTCGGTCCGGCCCAGCGAGGCCGGGGCGGCCGGTACCGTCCGCGCGGACGGGACGCGAGCCGCTGTCGATCGGCGGACTCGTGTTCCTGTTCGCCCTGATGGCCGGCGGGCTCGGCACGGGCCTGTCGTGGGACACGCATCCGCTGGGCACCAGCCTGCAGATCGGCCTCGCGGCGGCGCTCGGGGTGATCGGTCTGGGCCTGCTCGTCAGCAGCTTCCTCGGCCGCACCGGGTTCGGCACGCTGTGTCTGATGGTCCTCACGGCGGGCCTGCTCGCGGTCGCCTCGGCGCTGCCGAAGGAGATCTCCACCGTGTGGGCGCGGGAGACCTGGCGGCCGGTGGCGGTCGCCGGGGTGCAGCCGTACTACGAGCTGGGCACCGGCGTCGGCACGCTCGACCTGTCCCGGCTGGCCGTCCCGGCGGGGACGAAGGTGTCGACCCGGGTGGAGGTCGGCGCGGGCAAGCTGAAGGTGATCGTGCCGCGGAACGCGACGGTGACGCTGCGCGCCCAGGTGGGCCTGGGCGATCTGCGGCTGCCGCCGGACCAGCCGGGCCGCGCCCCGGCCCCGTCGGTCACCCCGCCCGCCGCGCCGACCCCGGCGAACCCCGGACACCCGTCCGTGTCGCCGGGTGCGATACCGGCGCCGGTGCCGCCGGCCGCGCCGTCGGAGCCGTCCGGACCTTCGGGTGACTCCGGGGACATCGACATCGCGCCGGATCTGGACGAGACCCGGACGCTCGTCCCGCCGCCGGGGCTCGTCCCGGGCGGCACGATCGACCTCTCTCTGGAAGTCGCCCTCGGACAGGTGGAGGTCATCCGTGCTGCTTCATGAGTTCCGCCCCGGGCGGCTGGTCCTCGGCGCGGCGGCGCTGTCCCTCGCGGCGCTGTTCCTGGGCGACGCGACGGGCGCCTGGTCGGTCGCCTGGTACGTGATGATCCCGGTGCTGTGCGGGGGCCTGGGGCTCGCCGCCCTCGCCTCCTGGATCGCCTACCGGATACGCCGCCGGTCGGCGAGGAGCGCGTCGAGCGACAGCACCGGGGCGCCGGCGAGCAGCAGCGGCAGCCAGGACATGAGGTAGGCGAGGTCGTTGCCGAGGTAGTACGGGCTCACCTGCCAGCTGACGGTCAGCCACAGGCTCAGCGAGATCAAGGCCCCGCCGAGGGCGGCGACCCGGGCGAAGAGTCCGAAGAGGGTGCCGATGCCGACGGCGAGTTCGCCGAGGGCGATGGCGTAGCCGAAGCCGACGGGGCTCTTGAGGGCCAGGTCGACGAGGGCGGGCAGGGCGGAGGTGTCCCGGACGCCCCGCATGACCTCGCCGATGGATCCGGGGCCGGTGTCGGCGAGGAAGGAGGGATCGGTCAGCTTGTCGAGTCCGGCGTAGAGGAAGGTGACGCCGAGGAAGATCCGCAGCGGGACCAGGGCGTAGCGGGTGGCGAGAGCCTTCCAGCCGCCGGGGCCGACCAGGCCGGTGAGGAGCGCGGAGCCGCCGTTCCGGTCACCGGAGTCCGGGCCCTCGCTCGTTCCGTCCGTCCGTCCCGCCATGTGCCGGCCACCTCTCCGAGCCTCGATCCCGTGGTCAGGGATCGATTCTCCCCGCATTCGGCCCGTGGGGACATTCCCCGGGCACGGAAGCCTGGAGGAAGTCTCCCCGCGGTGGGCACGGGGGTGGGCACGGGCCCGGCGTCGGGCGTCAGTCGAGGACGTCGATGGCGACGCGGTTGGTCTCGACGCCGGCGGCGGTCACCACCGACACCTCGACCCGGCCCGGTTCCACGTCGGCGGGGAGGGGGACGGTGAGGACGGTGTCGGTGGGGTTGGCGAAGCCGCCGGGGACGGGGACCAGCGGGACATGGGCGTGGACCGGGCCGATGCGGACGACAAGGCGGGTCAGCGGCTCCGGGGCGCCCGCACCCGCCGGGACGAAGCCGCTGCCGCGGATCTCGATGTCGTCGCCGGTACGGATCGGCGCGTCGAGGTCACCCGCCTCGCGGGAGCGGACCACCGAGAAGATCTTGGGGCGGCCGCCCTCGGCGCACTTGCCGGCGAGGTAGCAGGTCACGGAGACGGCGAGCAGGAGGACCAGGGCCCAGGGGAGTTCGGGCAGCCGGCCGGGGGCGCGGCAGAACCGCACGGTGGCCACGACGAGGACGGCGGTGGAGACCAGGACGTACTGGACGTCGGCGAGGTCGGCCCGGCCGTCGTCGTCGCACAGCAGGTCGGCGGGCCGGGGCCGGTCGGCGCGGACCTTCTGCAGCCGCCGGGCGGCCACCCGCAGCGACACGACGAGACGGGAGGTCACCACGGTCCAGCCGACGAGGGCGAGCACGGCGAGGAGTCCGGCGCCGCGCCGCAGGCCCAGGTCCACGGCGGGGGTGCCGGCGGCGAGCAGCAGGGAGAGATGGAGCAGGGCGTAGACGGAGAGGAGGAGCCAGCAGGCGGCGACGGTGCGGGAGGTGGAGAGCCGGTTGTCCTCGCCGAGCAGCGGGGCGAGGACCCCGCCCCGGTCGCGGTGCAGCCGGGCGGCGCCGGTCAGGGCGGCGGCGAGCAGCGTGGCGGCGCCGAGGGCGGCGCTGCGGGGCGCGGTCCAGCCGGTGCCGAGGGCGGTGAGCGCCTGTCCGAGGAGCAGGGCGAGGACGGCGCCCCACACGGTGGCGAGGGTGGTGCGGTAGACCCGTCCGGACCGGGCCGGGCCGGTTCGGGGGCCGTGCGCCGCGACCGTACGGGCGGACTGGGCGAGTTCGTCGGAGACCCACTGGCGGGAGGCGACCGGTGAGTGGGCGAGGGCGGCGGGCACCCCGTGGCCGGTGGCGAGTTCGTCGCGCCGGGCGAGGAAGGCGGCGACGGCCCGCCGGTGTCCGCAGCGTTCGCAGTGCGGGCAGCGGCCGCCTTCCGCGAGGCATGCCCCGTCCTGTCTCGCCTCTTGCACCGCCACGGCGCCGCCCCCTTCCCGGTCGGTCAACTCACTGTTGATTCCTGGGAATTGTGCCGCACCCGCTGCCCGTTCGCTGGGTTCCGCACCCTTCGCGCGGGAGTGATTGAAGAGTCATCACATTGACGGAAAGGAGGGTTCTACGACAGGAGTTCGGGCTGGGCGGTGCTGATCCGCCGCCACAGCGGCTGGTAGTTGATCCAGGCCACCAGGTCGCTGCCGAGCTGCTCGCGGGTGGCGACGGCGTCGCGGTGGTCGATGAGCACCGGCTTGCCGGCGGCCCGGGCGGTCAGCTGGATCTGGGCGCAGCGCTCCATGGCGATGAACCACCAGGCCGCCGCGTCCACCGAGGAACCGACCGTGAGCAGCCCGTGGTTGCGCAGCACGATCCCCTTGAGCGAGCCCAGGGCGACCGCGATCCGCCGCCCCTCCTCGGGGTCGACGGTGACCCCGGTGTAGGCGTCGTACAGGGCGTGGTCCTGGTAGAAGGCGCAGGACTCCTGGGTGATCGGGTCGAGCAGTTCGCCGAGCGCGGCGAGCGCCCGCCCGTGCGGGGAGTGGGTGTGGGCGACGGCCACCACGTCGGGCCGGGCCCGGTGCACGGCCGCGTGCACGGTGAAGGCGGCCTGGTTGACGTGGTGGGCGCCGTGCACGACCTGCCCGTCGCCGTTGACCAGGATCAGATCGCTCGCGCAGAGATCGCCGAGGGGGGCGCCGAAGGGGTTCACCCAGTAGCAGTCGGGGTGCTCCGGGTCGCGGGCGGTGATGTGCCCGGACACGCCCTCCTCGTAACCGAACCGTCCGAAGATCCGCAGCGCGGCGGCCAGCCGCTGCTTGCGGTGGGCCCGTTCCTCGGCGGCCGTCGCGTGGACGGGCGGCATCGCGAACTGAAGCCGGTCGACGGGGACGGGAGCCGGGACGGACGCCGGTATCTCGGTCATGCGCCGGAAGGTAGTGCCCGGACGGGCAACCCACCAGAGTCCGGACGGACAAACACCCGGACATGCCCTGTGCCTCGGAACGGCCGAGCGGCGGAACGGCAAAGCCGCCGCCCCTGGTGCGAATCAGGGGCGACGGCTTCACTCACGAACGGGAGGGACTACTCCCACTCGATGGTGCCCGGCGGCTTGCTGGTCACGTCGAGGACGACGCGGTTGACGTCGGCGACCTCGTTGGTGATGCGGGTCGAGATGCGGGCGAGCACGTCGTACGGCAGCCGCGACCAGTCGGCGGTCATGGCGTCCTCGGAGGACACCGGACGCAGCACGATCGGGTGACCGTAGGTGCGGCCGTCGCCCTGGACACCGACGGAGCGCACGTCGGCGAGCAGCACGACCGGGCACTGCCAGATCTCACGGTCGAGACCGGCGGCGGTCAGCTCCTCGCGGGCGATGGCGTCGGCCTCGCGCAGCAGGTCCAGGCGCTCCTTGGTGACCTCGCCGACGATGCGGATGCCGAGGCCGGGGCCGGGGAACGGCTGGCGCTGGACGATCTCCTCGGGCAGGCCGAGCTCCTGGCCGACCATGCGGACCTCGTCCTTGAAGAGCTGGCGCAGCGGCTCGACGAGCTCGAACTCCAGGTCCTCGGGGAGGCCGCCCACGTTGTGGTGGGACTTGATGTTGGCGGTGCCGGTGCCGCCGCCGGACTCGACGATGTCCGGGTACAGGGTGCCCTGGACGAGGAAGGCGACCTCGGGGCCCTCCTCCTGGAGGATCTCCAGCTGCGCCTGCTCGAAGACGCGGATGAACTCGCGGCCGATGATCTTCCGCTTGGTCTCCGGGTCCGAGACGCCGGCGAGGGCGGCGAGGAAGCGCTCCTCGGCGTCGACGACCTTCAGGTTGGCGCCGGTGGCGGCCACGAAGTCCTTCTCGACCTGCTCGGTCTCGTTCTTGCGCATCAGACCGTGGTCGACGTAGACGCAGGTGAGCTGCGAGCCGATGGCCTTCTGCACGAGCGCGGCGGCCACGGCGGAGTCGACGCCGCCGGACAGACCGCAGATGGCGCGCTTGTCGCCGACCTGGGCGCGGATGGCCGCGACCTGCTCCTCGATGACGTTGCCGGTCGTCCAGGTGGGCTCGATGCCGGCGCCGCGGTAGAGGAAGTGCTCCAGGATCTGCTGGCCGTGCGTGGAGTGCAGCACCTCGGGGTGGTACTGGACGCCGTACAGCTTCTTCTCGTCGTTCTCGAAGGCGGCGACCGGCACGACGTCGGTGGACGCGGTGACGGCGAAGCCCTCGGGCGCGGCGGAGCAGGCGTCGCCGTGCGACATCCACACCGACTGCTCGGTCGGCGTGCCCTCGAAGAGGGTGGAGCCGGCCTTGGAGACGTGCAGCGGGGTACGGCCGTACTCGCGGGCGCCGGTGTTGTCGACGGTGCCGCCGAGCGTGGTCGCCATCAGCTGGAAGCCGTAGCACATGCCGAAGACGGGGACGCCGGCCTCGAAGATCTCGCGGTCGAGACGCGGGGCGCCCTCGGCGTAGACCGACGACGGACCGCCGGACAGGATGATCGCCTTCGGGTTCTTGGCCAGCATCTCGGCCACCGGCATGGTGGACGGGACGATCTCGCTGTAGACCCGCGCCTCACGGACGCGACGGGCGATGAGCTGGGCGTACTGGGCCCCGAAGTCGACAACGAGGACTACGTCCGGGTTGGTGACGTCGGGCGCGGCAGCGGGGGGCGCTGATGACACTACGGCGGCCTTCCGGCGGTAGGAGCGGTTCCCCCGAAGGGGGCTATTTGTCGATTCTACCGGCGCGCCACGGCCGGTTTTCGTCTCACCATCCGAACCCGGGTTGCCTCCGGCTTCCGCGCGGGGTCCATACTGGGGCCATGCGCAAGCACACGACCTTCGTCTTTACCTATGGCAACCGGCCCACCGGCTGCCATGGTCGTGCTGCTTGAGCAACTGACAAGCGACTTCCCAGGCGCCCCGGGCCGACAAGGCCCGGGGCGTTCTGCTTGTCCCGGGCGAAGCCGCCCCGGGGCCCCGGACCCGACATCCCGAGGAGCCCCACCATGACGCCGAACACCGCCACCGCGCAGACCCTCACCGAGCAGACCGGCGCCCGCACCGACGAGGCGGCCGAGCTGATCGGCGGCGCCCGCGAGCGCATCGACGCGCTCGACGACCGGATCATCGGTCTGATCCAGGAACGGATGGCCGTCTCGGCCGTCATCCAGGAGGCCCGGATCTCCTCCGGCGGCCGCCGGGTCAACCTGGCCCGCGAGATGGAGGTGCTCGGCCACTACCGGGACGCCCTGGGCAAGCCGGGCACGGCGCTGGCCATGACGATGCTGGAGCTGTGCCGCGGCCGCGTCTGAGCCCGCGGCATCCACGGGGGTGCGCCCCCGCACCCGAGTTCGGGCGCCGTCTCACCCGTACGGCGCGTGACCGCGCCGGGCACCGCTTCGTTGGGCGTGGTGTCCGTGCCAGCCAGGGGCGGGCCCGAAAAAGACCACGCGTGGCTTCGCTGGGACGTGTGACGCATCTCTGGTGCGTCGTGGGACCTCGCCCCAGCGCGCGTGACCGGACGGCAGGGGACAGCAGCCCGGTCACCCAGAAAGGGCGGTCGGTCCCGGGGACGCCCGGGACCGACCGCAACCGGCCGAACAGACGACTCGAGACCCGAGACCCGAGACCCGCGTCCCGCTCCCCCACACCCCCGCACCACCCCGACACCACCACGGCGCTCCACCCCCCGGCGCCGTGCCCCAGGCACCGCCGCAGCCCTGACGCCGGTGCCGCTTCCAGGGGCCCCGCGCCCGCGACCGGAATCGCGACGCGGGGCCCCTGTGTCGTACGCCCCCACCCCACGTGACGCGCGTCACACAAAGATCTCGTGGCCGGGCTACAACCAATCCCCCAGGTCACCGGTCACCTATGCAGCACCACACAAAAGCTGGAGGGGCGCTGCACTCGGAGGGGGGTGCAGCGCCCTTTCACCTTTCCGGAGTCCGCCCAGGGACGTGTCCCCCGGCCCCTCAGGCCTTCTTCGGCGGGACCGCCGGGATGCCCAGGAACGGCAGCTTCAGCGCGCCGAAGGCCTCCGCCGGGACGGCCGGGGCCACCGGCTCGACCGGCGCCACCCGGACGTACGCCTCGCCCGGGCCCGGTCGCGGGTCGTCCTCGCCCTTGTTGGGCCAGAAGGACATGGCGCGCTCGGCCTGCGCCGTGATCGTCAGCGAGGGGTTGACGCCGAGGTTGGCGGAGACGGCCGCGCCGTCGACCACCGAGATGCCCGGGTGCCCGTAGAGACGGTGGTACGGGTCGATGACCCCGGACTCGGCGTCGGCGCCGATCGGGCAGCCGCCCAGGAAGTGGGCGGTGAGCGGGGTGCCCATCAGCTCGCCGATGTTGGAGCCGGCGAAGCCGTTGATCTCCTCGGCCATCAGGGAGGCGGCCCGGCTCGCGGCCTCGATCTGGGTCGGGTTGGGCGCGCCGTGGCCCTGGCGGGCGGTGAGCAGGCCCTTTCCGAGGCCGCCGGTCTTGCGGTAGGTGGTCAGGGAGTTGTCCAGGGACTGCATGACCAGGCCGATGATGGTGCGCTCCGACCAGCGCCGGTTGGACAGCGAGCGCAGGGCGAGGGCCGGGTGCTTGACGATCTCCAGGAGCCAGTTGCGGACCCGGTGGGCGCCGTAGGGCACCTGGAGGACGGTGAGGCCGCCCATCGAGTTGGAGCCCTTGCCGTAGCGGACCGGCTCGATGTGGGTGTTCTCGTCGGGGTGGATGGACGAGGTGATCGCGACGCCCTTGGTGAAGTCCGCGCGCTCCGCGCCGTGCCGCTCGCGGTAGCGGCGGTCGGTGGTCTGCGAGCCGACCAGGGCCTCCGAGTTGGTGCGGGTCAGCTCGCCGAGCCGGCCGGAGATGCGGGGAAGGAGTCCGGTGTCCTTCATCCGGTGCAGCAGGGTCTGCGTGCCGTACGTGCCGGCCGCGACGACCACCCGGCGGGCGGTGAAGGTGCGCCCGGCGCCCTTCTTGCGATTGTCGGTGGGGAGCGTCTTGACGGCGTAGCCGCCACGCGAGTCCTCGGTGAGGGCGACCACCGTGGTCATCGGGTGGACGACGGCGCCGGCCTTCTCGGCGAGGTAGAGGTAGTTCTCGTTGAGCGTGTTCTTGGCGCCGTGCCGGCAGCCGGTCATGCACTCGCCGCACTCGGTGCAGGCCTTGCGGGACGGGCCCCGGCCGCCGAAGTAGGGGTCGGCGACCTCGCCGCCGGGCCGCGCCTTCGCCGTACCGTCGGAGTCGGATCCGTCGCCGAAGAAGACGCCCACCGGCGCCATGTGGAAGGTGTCGCCGATGCCCATGGCCTGGGCGGTGGCCTTCAGGTGCACGTCGGACGGGGTCATGGTCGGGTTGAGCCGGACGCCGAGCATCCGCTTGGCCTGGTCGTAGTACGGGCCGAGCTCGTCGCGCCAGTCGGTGATGTCCTTCCACTGCGGGTCGTCGAAGAACGGCGCGAGCGGCTCGTAGAGGGTGTTGGCGTAGTTGAGCGAGCCGCCGCCGACACCGGCGCCCGCGAGCACCATGACGTTGCCGAGCAGATGGATGCGCTGGATGCCGTAGAGACCGAGGGTGGGGGCCCAGAGGAAGTTCTTCAGGTCCCAGGAGTTCTTCGGCAGGCTCTCGCGGGTGTAGCGGCGGCCGGCCTCCAGGACGCCGACCCGGTAGCCCTTCTCGGTGAGCCGGAGGGCCGTGACCGAGCCGCCGAAGCCGGAGCCGACGACGAGGACGTCGTAGTCGTACGAGGCGTCGCCGGCGTCCCCGGCGTGCGCGCCGTCCTCGGCCCGGTCCTGGGCGGCCTGGTTCTGGGCAGGGGGTACCGCGGTCATGGCTCTCCTCGTGCGAAAAGGCGCGAAACGGGTTGTCGGGAAAGGGCGTCAGCGCAGGCGCAGGGCCTTCATCACCTTCAGGGACGTGCTCATGAAGGCGGCGTACTTCTCGTCGTCCATGCCGAACGACGGCGCGAGCGGCATCACCCGCTGCTGGGCGACGGTCTGGGCCTCGGTGTACTTGAGGATGCCCTCGGAGCCGTGGCGCCGGCCGAGGCCGGACTCCTTCATGCCGCCCATCGGGGCGCGGACGCTGCCGTACGCGGGCGCGTACCCCTCGTTGATGTTGACGGTGCCGGTGCGCAGCCGGGCGGCGACGGCGTGGCCGCGGCGCGAGTCCGTGGTCCAGACCGAGGAGTTCAGGCCGTACGGGGTGCCGTTGGCGAGCGTGACGACCTCGTCCTCGTCGGTGAAGCGGTAGACCGAGACGACCGGGCCGAAGGTCTCCTCGGCGCAGACGGCCATCGGGGCCTCGACGCCGTCGAGGATGGTCGGCTCGTAGAAGAGCGGGCCGATGTCGGGGCGGGCGACGCCGCCGGCGACCAGCTTGGCGCCCTTGGCGACGGCCTCCTCGACATGCCGGGAGACGGTCTCCAGCTGCCGCTCGCCGACCAGGGAGCCCATGTCGGCGCCGTACGCGAGGGAGTTGCCGAGCCGCATGGCCTTGGTGCGGGCGGCGAAGCGGGCTAGGAACTCGTCGGCGATCGACGCGTGGACGTAGAGCCGCTCGATGGAGATGCACAGCTGGCCGGCGGAGGAGAAGCAGGCGCGGACGGCGCCGGCGGCGGCCTTCTCGATGTCGGCGTCCTTGAGGACCAGCATGGCGTTCTTGCCGCCGAGTTCGAGGGTGACGCCGACGAGCCGGGCGGCGGCGCCCTGGGCGACCTCGCGGCCGGTGCGGGTGGAGCCGGTGAAGGAGACGTAATCGGCGTGCCGGACGACCTCGGGGCCGACGACCGGGCCCTCGCCGAGCACGATCTGGAAGACCTCGGCCGGGAGGCCTGCCTCGATCAGGAGGTCACGGGCCCACAGCGCGGTCAGGGCGGTCTCGGTGTCGGGCTTCATCACGAGCGCGTTGCCGGCCACGAAGGCGGGCAGGGCGTCGCCGACCGACAGCTCCAGGGGGTAGTTCCACGGCGCGATCTGGCCGACGACCCCGCGCGGCTGGCGCAGTTCGGTGACCTTGGTGAGGGTCGGGACGACACCGATGTGCCGCTTGGGGCGCAGATACGAGGGGGCCGTCCGGCCGTAGTGGCGGGCGGCGACGGCGACCGCCTGGACCTCCTCGTGGGCGTGCAGCCGGGCCTTGCCGGTCTCCAGCTGGATGAGGTCGAGGATCTCGCCCTGGCGCCGGAGGACCAGGTCGTGGAAGCGCAGCAGCACGGCGGCCCGGGCCCTGACGGGGGTCGCGGCCCAGGCGCCCTGGGCGGCGCGGGCGCGGCGGAAGGCCTCGGCGACGTCCTCGGGGGTGGCCTCGGGCAGGTCCGCCAGCTTGTCCCCGGTGAAGGGGGTGTGGTTGGCGGTACGGCCGGAGCCGGTGATCCCGCGGGTGAGCCGGGCGACCAGCTCGGGCGTGACCACGTCGGCGGCGGTGCGGACGCCGGCGGGGGCGGGCGCGACGGGGTTGGTGCCGGGGGTGGCCGCCGCGGTTGCCGGGGCGGCCTGGGCCGTGACCGTGGCCTGGGTCGTGAGTGCCTGCGAGTCCGTCATGAGGGCGAGAGTAGGCCGCATTCCGGGCTTTGGGTACCCGTCGGTAACGCGTTTTCACCGGGTGCGCACATTGCGCCAGTGTTTGCTGGCACATAAGCCCTGATCAGGGGCTTGTGCCCGGACGGGCGTGCCGAATGTGTGATCTCCGTCCGCCCATGGATCCGGTCCGTCCGCCCGTGGATCCGGTCCGGTCCGGTCCGGTCCGATCCGGTCCGGTCCGTCCTACTGCTCCCCCGGGGCCCGCCAGTGCTGCAGGACGACGTCGAACTGCTCCCGGGTGGTCTCCCAGCTGTTCTCCGGTGACGCCATGTACACGGCGTACTCGGTGCCGTCGTCCCCGTAGTAGATCTGGTCGATCGCGTGCCGGGGGCCGGGGAACTCCTGCCTCTCGGTCCAGCTGAACTCCCACCGCGCGGACTTGACCTGGTCGCGGTAGGTGTTCTGGTTCAGCAGGATCCGGTCGTAGTCGAGCCGCTTCTTGAGCGTCTTCTCCAGGTCGAGGACGTGCATGTAGGGGTTCTCGAAGTCGGGCGCGGGGTCGATGCTGATCCGGATGCGGTGGCGTCCGTTGTCCGGCGTGTAGTCGATGTTGTCGCCGTCCTTCTGCCGCTTCCAGCCGTCCGGGACGACCAGGCTGAAGCCCTCCGGGTCCTTGACCCGGTGCCAGCCGGCCGGGACGTCGCCCTTCGCCGGGTCCTTGGCGGGATCCTTCGAGGGGTCCGCGGACGGGTCCTGCGTCGTGCTGTGCCGGCCGGCCGGGGTGCCCTTGTCGCCGAGCCGGGTCATCGCGAAGAAGACCGCGCCGCCCGCGAGCAGGCCCGCGAGGACGGCGGCGAGCAGGGCGGGGCGCCAGCGGGAACGGCCCTGGATCCGGCCGGAGCCGGACGGCACACCGCCCGGGACGGTCGCGCCGGCAGGCAAACCGGGCGAACCGGGGACGCCGGGCACGCCGGGCGGCCCGAAGGCCTGGGCAGGCCCGGGGGCCGGGGCGGGCACGGGAGCCGGGGTGGCCACGGGCGCGGATGCGGACGCGGACGCGGGCGTGGGGTGGTCGGTGCGGGCGGGCTGCTCCTCGTACGGCGGTACGGGCAGCGGCGTCGTGCTCCCGTGCGCGGCGGCGGCCAGCTCCTCGGGCCCCATCCGCTGCGTCGGCACATACGCCTGCGCGGCCTGCGGCGTACGCCCCTCCATGGCGTCGAGCAGCATCCGCTCGGTCTCGTCGGCGTGCGGGCGCTGCGCCGGGTCCTTGCGCAGCAGCGCCACGATCACCGGCGCGAGCGCGCCGGCCCGCTCCGGGAACGGCGCCTCTTCCGTCACCACGGCCTGCATGGTGCTGATCGGCGAGCTGCGGCGGAACGGCGAGCCGCCCTCCACCGCCGCGTACAGCGTCGCGCCGAGCGACCACAGGTCGGAGGCCGGGCCGGGGTCGCCGCCCCGTACCCGCTCGGGCGCCAGATAGTCGATGGAGCCGACGAGTTCGCCGGTCCGGGTGATCGAGGAGTCGCCCTCGATCGCGGCGATGCCGAAGTCGGTGATGAGCACCCGGCCGTCGCGGGCGAGCAGCACATTGGCCGGTTTCACGTCGCGGTGCAGCACCCCGGCGGCGTGCGCCGCGCGCAGCGCGCCGAGGACGTGCAGCCCGATCCGGGCCGCCTCGCGCGGAGCGATCGGCCCGGACTCCTTGGTCGCGTCGGCGAGCGAGGGCCCGTCCACGTACTGCATGACGATCCACGGGCGGTCGTCGTGCTCCAGGACGTCGTGCACGGTGACCACGCCCGGGTGGGTGATCCGGGCGGCCGCCCGGGCCTCCTTCTGGGTGCGGGCGTGCAGGACCAGCCGGTCGGCCTCGGCCACGAACCGGCCCGCCGTCAACTCCTTGACGGCCACCACCCGGTGCAGCACCTCGTCGTGGGCGCGCCAGACCTTGCCCATGCCGCCGCGCCCGATGGACTCGGCCAGCCGGTAGCGCCCGGCCAGCAGAAGGCCGGTGCCGGTTTCGGCGCTCTCAGAATGTTCCACGTGCCCCCGCTTGGTCGCTTCGGACACAAGATTACGGAGGGGAGGAGGGCATGCGGAACCTCGGGGCGGGCTTTGGGAACAACCTGTGACCAGCGGCGGTTTCAAGCCACGGCGTGTGACTGTCGGTCACCGGGTGGCGCGGTAGGCCTTCACCGCCTGGTCGTAGATCTCGGAGACCTTGTCCCGCTCGTTCTCCGGGCCGATGACCTGCACGAGGTGATAGCGACCGCCCTCGATGAGGGCCAGGTTGCGCACGAACACCTGGCGCCCGGTGCTGTCCGTCCAGGTGAACTGCCCGACCGCCATGGACTGGCGGCCGATGTCGATCCGGCGCAGCCCGGACGCGCTGGACCAGGAGGAGTCCCGCCAGGGCTGGAGCTCGCGTTCCTTGAGGCGCTGGTACGCCATCGGGTCCGCGCCGTTCGCCGCGACGGTGTCCCGGCCGGGCACCACGATCAGCGTGAAGTCACCCCCGGTGAAGCGCACTTGCCCGGCGTCGTTGATCGGGCTGCGCCGCCAGCCGCGCGGCACGCCGACCTGGAAGCCCTCGGTGTCCCGCCGCAGCTCGTAACCGGCGAGCAGGGACGGCATCGAGGGGTCCACGGGCGGTGGGGTCGAGGCGGGCTTCGACGGCGTGGCCCCGGTGGTGGGCGGGGTGGCGGGCGCGGTCGTGGGCCTGGTGCCGGCCGAGGGGCTCGCCGGGGCACCGGACGGCGCCGGGGGCGCGCCCGAACCGCCGCTCTTCTCCCCCGTCTTGGGCAGGAACCAGACGGCGTACGCGACGGCTCCGGCGAGCAGCAGCAGGATCAGGAGCAGCAGCATCCGGCCGAGGGCGCGCGGGGACCCCGAGGGGCGCCCGGGATCGCGGGGCGCTCGGGGGGCGCGCTGCGGTATCTCCTCGTGCACGCCCGGCTCGTCGGGGTACGGGGCGTACGCGGGGGGGGCGTGCGTGGCGGAGGCGTACGCCGGGGAGCCGTAGGCCTGGGAGCCGTACGCCGGGGAGCCATGGGCCTGGGAACCGTAGGCCGTCTCCGGGGACGCCATGTACTCGGCTTCGCCCCCGGCGCGCCCCTTCGCACGCCGGTTGCGGTGCCGGCCGCCGCCCGCGCCCCCGCGCCGACGGCGCACCAGCTCACCGCGGCGGCGCACGATGGGCAGCCGGGTGGCGTCGGGCGAGGGCAGCGGTACGACACCCATGCCCGCCTCCGGCTCGGGCGCCGAACGCACCAGGGAGCGCAGCCAGCCGCTCAGTTCCTCGACGTCGGGGCGCTCGATGGGGTCCTGACGCAGCAGCGACTCCACGACCGGCCGCAGCGGGCCGGACTCCTCGGCGAAGGCGGGCGGTTCGGCGCACACCAGCTGGACCAGTTCGGCGGCGCTGTCCTCGGGGTACGGGGCGTGGCCCTGCACGGCCCGGTAGAGCAGCGCGCCGAGCGCCCACAGGTCGGTGGCGGGGCCGATGGGCGGGGCGAGCCGCCAGTGCTCGTGGACCGGGCCCGCCTGCTCGGGCGCCCATCGCTCGGTGACGGCGCCGACCACGGCGATCCGGGTCTGCCGGGCCCGCTCGGCGGCGAGCCGGGTGACGGGGCCGCGGTACGCGTCGGCGCCCTGCCCGGGCTCCGGAGCGCCGGTGGGCACCGGGACCGGCTCCGGGGTGGCCGCCCGGTATCCGGCGGGGAGCGCGGGCAGCGCGGAGCCGCCGGAGCCGCCGGCCGGGACGGGGCGGTCGCCGTCGCGGGCGGCGTGCGGGCCGTCGGTCCAGCTGCCCTTGAGGTACGCGCGGGGCGGCGGCGTCCGGCCGTACGCGCCGCCGGTCTCGTCGTCGTCGCCGTCATCGTCGTCGTCCTCGCCGACCCGGGCCCACCACTGGGGCTCGGGCGGCGTGGGCGGTCCGGGCGGCGGACCGGCGGGCTCCGCAGGTTCGGCAGGTTCGGCTGGGCGCTGGAGCGGGAGGGCCCCGGTCTCCCCGATCCGGGCGGCGGCGCGGGCGCCCGCCCGGTACGCGGCGATGGCCCCGGCCCGCGCCTGCCGCAGGTCTCCGGCGGGCGGCACGGCGGGCGCGGGCACGCCGGGCCCCGGGGGCAGCTCGGCCCGGGCGGCCCGCCCGGGGCCGTACGGGGTGCCGCCGTGCGGGCCGTAGCCGGTGGCGCCGGGCGTGTCCGGGGTGCCGGGGTCGTCCGGCTCCTTGGGATCGTCCCCGGCGGGACCCGAACCGTCGAGATACGCCTCGTCGGGCGCCGTCCCGGCCAGATAGGCCTCGTCGGGGTAGGCCTCGTCCGAGTAGCGCTCGTCGGGCTCCCGGGGCGGCGGCAGGACGGTCCCGTACGCCTCGGACCCACGGCCCCCGGGCTCGTACGGCTCCGTCTCGTACACCTCGGTCTCGTACGGGTCGAAGTCCTCGGTCTCGTCGATCCCGTCCGTGTCGTCGTCCCCGTACGGAACTTCGGCCTCGTCCGTCCCGTCCGTCTCCTCCGTGTCCTCCGTCTCGTCGGGCTCGTACGGGGCGGGCTCCCGCTCGTACACCGGGAAGGCGTCCGGCTCCTCGTCCGGCACCGGGGCGTAGCCGCAGAGGGCCTCCTCGGCGGCGCCGGCGGCGAGGCCGGTGAGGACGACGCGGCCGTCGTCGCAGACCAGGACGGTGCGCGCGGTGACGTTGCGGTGGGTCCAGCCGTGGGCGTGGAGGGCGCGCAGGGCGGTGAGCAGGTCGGCGCCGATCTCGGCGGCCCGGTAGGGGCTGAGCGGGCCCTCGGCGAGGAGGTCGGAGAGCGGGGTGGCGGCGACGAACTCGCTGACGATCCACAGCGAACCGGCCTCGGCGAACACGTCGAAGACCTGGTCGAGGCGCGGGTGGTCGGGGATCCGGGCGGCGGCCTGGGCCGCCTCGACGGCACGCCGGACGGTCGGGTCGGCGGGGCGGCGGGTGGCGCGGCCGGGGTCCGCGTAGGGCTGCCCGTCGAGGAGTTCGGCGTCGACGATCTCGGGCAGCGGCACCTGACGGATGCGCACTTCCTGGCCGCTGTAGGTGTCGAAGGCGCGCGTCTCGGCGGATTCGTACGCGTCCGGCGGCGGCAGGGGCAGGCGGTAGCGGTCCGCGAGCACCCTTCCGGCGTAGTCGTCCACGACGCCTCCCCATGCGCCTGCTGTCCCCCGTGCCCCGCCCTCACGGTGTCGGGCGGGGCCTCTCACGATACGTGCGCCGTTCAGTCCTTGGGGCTGAACGTGGCGAACGCGGTGTCCCGCAGGGTCTTGCACTCCGTGTCGTTCCAGGCGTCCGCCGCGCAGCTGATCATGATCGAGTAGCCGTGGTCGGCGTCGACCTTGAAGCCGCGGTTGAGGACGTGGATCCGCTGCCCGCCCTGGGTGCGCTCGAACTCCCAGTCGGCGACGGTCGGATAGCCCTTGTAGGAGACCGGCCCGATGCCGATGTGCTTGTACCCGTTGCTGCTGGCGGCGACGCCGGCCATCGCGGCGCGCCAGGCGGCGGCCGCGTCGTCCTTCGGGCTGTCGTTGAAGTCGACCTGGACGCGCGGGAACGAGCCCTGGGAGGCATTGAAGATGCCGCCCGAGTTCTCGCCCGCTATGGCGGTCATCTTGAAGGTGGCGGGCATCGCCATGGAGAAGTGGAACCGGGCGTTGGTCACCATGACGTAGCCCGCGGGCAGCTGTGCCCCGGAGCCGCCGTCACCGCCGTCGTCACCCTGGTCGCCCTGGTCGCCGCCGGGCTGCCCGGAAGGCGTGGCGCCGCTCTGGCCGCCGCTGCTGGCGGCCGGCTTGCCGCCGCTGCCCTGCTGGGTGGGGTCGCCCCCGGTCTTGTCCTTGTTCTGCCCGTCGGTGCCCGCGGAGTCGCTGCCGGCGGAGGCCGTGGCGCCGCCGCTGTTGCCGCCCTTGCCCTCGGCGCCCTCCTTGCCGCCGCCGAGGGCGACGTACAGGATCGTGCCGAGCAGCGCGGCGACCAGGACCGCGGCGATGATCACCAGGGTGCGGCGCGGGACGACGTCGGTGATCGAGGCCCTGGCGGCCGCCGGCCGGTTCGGGGCGCCGGGGCCGGTGGCCGGGCACGGCGGCTCGGTGCGGGACGCGGCGGCGTTGCGTACGGACGTGAGGGCGCCGCGCATCCGGTCGGAGGCCGCGTCGGCGGGCCGGGGCTCGCGGCCGGCCGTCGGCGGGTTCTCCGGGAGCGGGGGCAGCGGCACGACCCGGGTCGCCTCGGGCGAGGGCTCCGGCGGCGCCTCGGGCGCGTCGAGGACGGCACGCAGAAGAGCACGGGTGCCGGCGTCGTCGAGCCGCTGGGCGGGGTCCTTGGCGAGCAGGCCGTAGATGACCTTCTCGAGCTCGGGCCCGGCGTTCCTCGGCGGGTCGACCGGCTCGGTCATCACCGCGGTGAGCGTGGCGATGGCGGAACCCTTGTCGTACGGCGGGCTGCCCTCGACGGAGGCGTAGAGGAGCCCGCCGAGCGACCAGAGGTCGGCGGCGGGACCGGGCTTGTGGCCGCGGGCCCGCTCGGGCGAGATGTACGAGGGGGCGCCGACGAGCATGCCGGTGGAGGTGATCGAGGGGTCGCCCTCGACCTGGGCGATGCCGAAGTCGGTGAGCACGACCCGGCCGTCCTCGGCGATCAGCACGTTGGACGGCTTCACGTCGCGGTGCAGGATGCCCTCGCGGTGCGCGGAGCGCAGCACGTCGAGGATGGCGAGGCCGACCTCGGCGGCGCGGCGCGGGGTGAGCGTGCCGTCCTCGCGCACGGCGTCGGCGAGGGACTTGCCCTCGATGAGCTCCATGACGATCCACGGGCGGTCGTCCTCGTCGACCACGTCGTAGACGGTCACGGCGCCGTTGTTGCGGATCCGGGCGATGGCCTTGGCCTCGCGCAGGGTCCGGGTGATGAGGCGTCGCTTCTCGTCGTCGTCGATGCTGTTGGGGAAGCGGAGCTCCTTGACGGCGACGGTCCGGCCGAGGGTCTCGTCGACCGCCCGCCACACCGTGCCCATGCCGCCGCGGCCGAGCACCACGCCGAGCCGGTAGCGCCCGGCGAGCAGCCGCCCCTCGGCCGACGCGGCGTCAGCCCGCCCGCCCCGGCCGCCGGTTCCGCCCGCGTCCGCCCCGAACCCGGCCGCGGGCGCGGCCCCGTCGGTCGACCCGCCGGGGCCCTTGTCCTGAGCCTTGCCGAGCCCGACCACCGGCCGCGCCTCGCGCGCGGCGCGCGCCGGTTCGGCCTGCGCCGCAGACTCCGCTGCGGCGGGCCGGACATCCTCGGGCGTCGCCGAGGCCCGCCCGGCGGCCGATCCGGCGCCGGGCGTGGTCCCGGACTTGGGCGCGGCCTTGGCCAGGGCGACCGGGGCGGCATCGGCGTCCTTCGGCGCAGCCCCGCGCCCACCGGCGTCTGCCGGCTCACCGGCCTTCCCCGCGGCGCCCTTCCCGCCGACAGGTCCGTCCGCCCGCGCGGCACCCGCACCGCCGCCCCGCGGCTCCGCCGCGTTCTCGTCCCGCTCCGCCTTGCGCGCGGCCGGAACCGCACCCCGGTCGCCGTCGGTGGCGGCGCCCGCGGCGGAGTCCCGCCGGGGGTCCTGCCCCGTGTCCCGCGACTGCTCCGCCTCCGACATGCGTCCCCTCTGCGATCCCTGTTTCTCGCCCGCGTCGGGCGCTCCCGCGCGATGCGGCAACCAGCCCTGGAAGAGAGCTCATTGTCCCTCACTCCGGGACCGCTGACTCCCCCGGGTCCGCACTCCGAGAACGCCGGACACCCCCGGGAGGTGCCCTGATCGGGTCAGATCGGCACGATGTCCGGCGCTCCGAGGCGTGCCGCGTCGGCCGTCAGGTCGTCGGGCTGGCGCTGGGACTCCCGCTCGGCCTCGACCCTTTTCTCGTAGTGCTCGACCTCCTTGTCGATCTGCCGGGCGTCCCAGCCCAGCACCGGCGCCATGAGTTCGGCGCACTCGCGGGCGCTGAGAGTGCCCCGGTCGAAGGTCTCGATGGAGATGCGGGTGCGCCGGGTGAGGACGTCGTCGAGGTGGCGGGCGCCCTCGTGCGAGGCGGCGTAGACGATCTCGGCCTTCAGATAGTCCTCGGCGGCGGGCAGCGGCGCGGCGAGCGCCCGGTCGGCGGCGATCAGGTCGAGGATCTCCTCCGTCAGGGCGCCGTAGCGGTTGAGCAGATGCTCGACCCGGGCGACATGGAGTCCGGCGCGCGCGGCGATGCCCGCGCGCGCGTTCCACAGCGCCCGGTAGCCCTCGGCCCCGATCAGCGGGGTGTCCTCGGTGACACAGGCGGCGACCCTCTTGTCGAGGGCGTGGACGGCCTCGTCGACGGCGTCCTTGGCCATGACGCGGTAGGTCGTGTACTTGCCGCCGGCGACCACGACGAGGCCCGGCACCGGGTGGGCGACGGTGTGTTCGCGGGAGAGCTTGCTGGTGGCGTCGGACTCGCCGGCGAGCAGGGGCCGCAGGCCCGCGTAGACCCCCTGCACGTCATCGCGGGTGAGCGGGGTGGCCAGCACGGTGTTGACGCGTTCGAGCAGGTAGTCGATGTCGGCGCTGGAGGCGGCGGGGTGGGCCTTGTCGAGGTCCCAGTCGGTGTCGGTGGTGCCGATGATCCAGTGCCGGCCCCAGGGGATGACGAAGAGCACGGACTTCTCGGTGCGCAGGATGAGTCCGCTGGTGGAGTGGATGCGGTCCTTGGGCACGACGAGGTGGATGCCCTTGGAGGCACGGACGTGGAACTGGCCGCGCTCGCCGATGAGGGCCTGGGTGTCGTCGGTCCACACCCCGGTGGCGTTGACGATCTGACGGGCCCTGATCTCGTACTCCCCGCCGGTCTCGACGTCCCGCACCCGCGCGCCGACGACCCGCTCGCCCTCGCGCAGGAAGCCGACGACCCGGGCCCGGCTCGCGACGTGCGCCCCGTAACTCGCGGCGGTGCGGACCAGGGTGGTGACGAAGCGGGCGTCGTCCATCTGGGCGTCGTAGTACTGCAGGGCGCCGACCAGGGCGTCCTTGCGCAGACAGGGCGCGACCCGCAGGGCGCGGCGGCGGCTGAGGTGGCGGTGGACCGGGAGGCCGCGGCCGTGTCCGGAGGAGACCGACATCGCGTCGTACAGCGCGACGCCCGAGCCCGCGTACAGCCGCTCCCAGCCCTGGTGCCGGAGCGGGTAGAGGAAGGGGACGGGCTTCACGAGGTGGGGCGCGAGCCGTTCGAGGAGGAGTCCGCGCTCCTTCAGCGCCTCGCGGACCAGCGCGAAGTCGAGCATCTCCAGATAGCGCAGGCCGCCGTGGATCAGCTTGCTCGACCGGCTCGACGTGCCGGAGGCCCAGTCGCGGGCCTCGACCAGGCCGGTGGCGAGGCCTCTGGTGACGGCGTCGAGGGCGGTGCCGGCGCCGACCACTCCGGCGCCCACGACCAGCACGTCCAGTTCGTGCTCGGCCATCGCCGTGAGCGCCTCGGTGCGCTCGGCGGGTCCCAGTGTCGCTGTCCTCACGGTTGCTGCCTCCCGTCGTCCCCCGTCCGCCGGCATCCACGCCTGTGGCCCGGCTCACAGACTCGATTCTGGCGCGGCCCCGCGACTTCAGCCACCGCCCCCGCCCCACCCTGTGGATAACACTCGGCGACCTTGGGGCCCACAATCCCACGAATCGGTCATATTTACTCTTAGTCTGACATTGCGTCCGCCCCTTCGGTCCACAGGGCTTGCGCTCCGCGTTCCCTCCGGCTACTGGAAGGACGGCCCACCCCCCATGCCCGCTGATCTCGCCGTCATCGGCCTCGGCCACCACGGACTCCCGCTCGCCCGGGCGGCCACCTCGGCCGGCATCGAGACCGTCGGCTACGACACCGACCCGCGCCCCGTCGCCGAACTCGCCGCCGGGCGTCCCCCGGTCGACGGCTCCCTCACCGCCGCCGAGATCCGCCGGATGCTGTCCGGCGGCTTCAAGGCCGTCACCGACCCCGCCGAACTCGGGCGCGTCCGCACCGCCGTCATCTGCGCCCCCACCCCGCCGGGCCCCGACGGCGCGCTCGACCTCACCGCGGTCACCGACGCGGCCCGCGCCCTCGCCGCGCGGCTGCGCCCGCACACCACCGTGCTCCTGGAGTCCCCGGTGCCGCCCGGCACCACCGAGGGCCCGCTGCGCGACCTCCTGGAGACCGGCTCCGGGCTGCGGGCCGGCCGCGACTTCCACCTCGCGTACTCCCCCGGGCGCCTCGACCCCGGCAGCCGGGTGCACGGCGGCGCGCGGGGCCTGGCCGCCGCGCCCAAGGTGATCGGCGGGCTCACGCCCGCGTGCACCGAGTCCGCCGCCGCCTTCTACGGGCGCCTCACCGACAAGGTGGTACGCGCCAGGGGGCCGCGCGAGGCCGAGACGGTCAAGCTCCTGGAGACCAACTTCCGGCACGTCAACATCGCGCTCGTCAACGAGATGGCGGTGCTCTGCCACGAGCTCGGCGTCGACCTCTGGGACGTCATCCGCTGCGCCGAGACCAAGCCCTACGGCTTCCAGGCCTTCCGCCCCGGCCCCGGCGTCGGCGGTCACGGCGTCCCCGTCGACACCGTCGGCGGCCACCGCCCGCTGCGGCTCGTCGAACTGGCCGGCCAGGTCAACGAGCGGATGCCGCAGTACGTCGTCCAGCGCTGCGCGACGCTCCTCAACGAGCACGGCAAGTCCGCGCGCGGTGCCCGGGTCCTTCTGCTCGGGATCACGTACAAACCCGATTTCGCCGACCGCCAGGGCGCGCCCGCCGACGAGATCGCCCGCCGCCTGATGGACCTCGGCGCGACCCTCAGCTACCACGACCCGTACGTCCCCGACTGGCGCGTCCGCGACCTCCCGGTCCCCCGCGCCGACTCCCTCTACGAGGCCGCCGCCCGCGCCGACCTGACGGTCCTCCTCCAGCACCACCGCACCTACGACCTCCAGGGCCTCGCGGTGAAGGCCCAGCTCCTCCTCGACACCCGGGGCGCGACCCCGGCGGGGGCGGCGCACCGGTTGTGACGGGGCCGGCCGATCGTGGCGGGGCCGCCCGTCACGGGCCCGTCACGGGGCCGCGCCGCCGATATCCCCTGGGCTCTGTCAGCGCGGGCTGCTAACCTCCGGGCGCTCGATCGCACAGCCGTGCGTCACCGTCCCAGGGGGGATTCCCAGATGAGCCAGTCCGTTCCGCCGCCCGGCAACCCGTTCGCGCAGGGCACCGAGCCCCAGCCGTACCCGGTCGCGCCGCCGGCCCCGCCGGCCCGCTCCAACGTCGGGCTCGGCATCGTCGCCGCCGTGGTCGCCGCGCTCGTCGCGGGCGGGGTGTACGGCGCGATCGCCGGCGGCATCGAGCGGGAGATCGGCTGGGCGGCCGTCGGCGTGGGCTTCCTCGTCGGCTTCGCCGCCGGCAAGGCGGGCGGCCGCAACCCGGCCCTGCCGGTGATCAGCGCGGTGCTCTCGCTCGGCGCGGTCTACCTCGGCCAGCTGGTCGCCCTGGCGATCATCGGCGGCAAGGAGCTGCACGTCTCGGCCACCACGATCTTCTTCGACCACTTCGACGTGCTCACGCAGGCGTGGAAGGAAGACCTGGACCCGCTGACCTTCCTGTTCTTCGCGCTCGCCGCCTTCGCCGCGTTCAGCGGCTCGAAGAAGGCCTCGGGCTGAGCCGTACCGCACCGCACGGCCAAGGCCGTACGACGACGAGGGCCCCGCACCGGGTGGTGCGGGGCCCTCGTCGTCGTGCCGTTCGCGTGCGTGCGACAGCAGGTCAGCGCTTGTGCTCGGACTCGGCGACCGTGACCTCGACGCGCTGGAACTCCTTCAGCTCGCTGTAGCCCGTGGTGGCCATCGCGCGGCGCAGGGCGCCGAAGAAGTTCATCGAGCCGTCGGGGGTGTGGGACGGGCCCGCGAGGATCTCCTCGGTGGTGCCGACCATGCCGAGGTCGACCAGCTTGCCGCGCGGCACGTCCTCGTGGACGGCCTCCATGCCCCAGTGGTGACCCTTGCCGGGCGCGTCCGTGGCGCGGGCCAGCGGGGAGCCCATCATGACCGCGTCGGCACCACAGGCGATGGCCTTCGGGAGGTCGCCGGACCAGCCCACGCCGCCGTCGGCGATGACGTGCACGTAGCGGCCGCCGGACTCGTCCATGTAGTCGCGGCGGGCCGCGGCCACGTCCGCGACGGCGGTGGCCATCGGGACCTGGATGCCGAGCACGTTACGGGTGGTGTGCGCGGCGCCGCCGCCGAAGCCGACCAGGACGCCCGCGGCGCCGGTCCGCATCAGGTGCAGGGCGGCGGTGTAGGTGGCGCAGCCGCCGACGATCACGGGGACGTCGAGCTCGTAGATGAACTGCTTGAGGTTCAGCGGCTCGGCGGCGCCGGAGACGTGCTCGGCAGAGACGGTGGTGCCGCGGATCACGAAGATGTCCACGCCCGCGTCGACGACGGCCTTGGAGAACTGCGCGGTGCGCTGCGGGGAGAGCGCGGCGGCGGTGACCACACCCGAGTCGCGCACCTCCTTGATGCGCTGCCCGATCAGCTCCTCCTTGATCGGCGCCGCGTAGATCTCCTGCAGACGGCGGGTCGCGGTGGCCTCGTCCAGCTCGGCGATCTCGTCCAGCAGCGGCTGCGGGTCCTCGTAGCGGGTCCACAGGCCCTCGAGGTTCAGCACGCCGAGGCCGCCGAGCTCGCCGATGTGGATGGCGGTCTGCGGCGAGACGACCGAGTCCATGGGGGCGGCCAGGAAGGGCAGCTCGAAGCGGTAGGCGTCGATCTGCCAGGCGATCGAGACCTCCTTCGGGTCCCGGGTGCGCCGGCTCGGTACGACGGCGATGTCGTCGAACGCGTACGCCCTGCGGCCGCGCTTGCCGCGCCCGATCTCGATCTCAGTCACGTTGTGTGGCCTTTCCGTTGTCTGCGCCTACCAGTATCCGTTACTCAGACCCGCGGCGACTCTCAGCATCCCGGGAATTTCGGCCCGGAAGGTCCGTCTCATCACCAGAGCGTGAGGGCTTCGGCTTGAGTACGGTCTCTCGCTTCCTTCCCGCGCGGGGCGGGGATCGCGCCGCCTGCCCGCCCCGGCCCGGCCTTGCGGCCGGGCCGGATGGCGCGGGTCTTCTGGTCGGCTCCACGAGGATTCGACACCGTGAGGGTGTCCCGGTCTCCGGCCACTCCGGTACCGGTCGTACGGGTCGCCGCGAGGGCGACGAGGTTGAGCCCGGCGTTGTCGTCCCGGTCGATGACCAGGCCGCAGACCTCGCACCGGTAGGTCCGGACGTGCAGCGGCAGCTTGGCTTTCACCGCGCCGCACCCGGAACAGGTCTTGGAGGACGGGTACCAGCGACTCGCCACGATGATACGGGTGCCGTGCCGTTGGCGGGTCTTGTAGCCGAGCCGGCGCCGGATCTCGCCGAACCCGGCGTCCGCGATCTTCCGCGCGAGGCGCCGGTTCTTCAGCATGCCGGTGACGCCCAGGTCTTCAATCACGATGGTGCCGTACTCGGCCGCGAGCGCGGTGGTGAACTTGTGCAGGGCGTCCTCGCGGAGGTTCGCGACCCGGTGGTGGACCTTGTTGCGGGCCGCATTGGCCTTCTCCCACCGCTTCGACGGCTTGCGGCCGGTCCTGCGGTCCGGTCCCCGACGGCGGGAGACCGTCCGGGAGGCGCGGCACAACCGCTTGAGCGCACCGTCATAGTGCCGGGGGTTGGAAATGGTGCGGATCTCGCCGGTCGAGTCGGCCAGCACCGCGAGGGACTTCACACCGAGATCCACGCCCACGGCGACTTCGGGGCGGGCGACACGGGCCAGGTCGCGCTTCACCTCCACCTGGAAAGAGGCAAACCAGCGTCCGCGCTCGTGGCGGACGGTGGCGGACAGGATGCGCGCGGTTCCGGCGCGCACGTGCGTGAGGAGCTTGGCGGTGGGCTCGTGGGTGCGGATCGTGCCCAGTCTCGGCAGCGTCACATGCCGGCCGTCGCCCTCAACACGGATCGTGCCGGTGGTGAACCGGCAGGCCAGAGGTGCCTTCCGCTTCACCTTGAACCGGGGCGCACCCACCCTCTTGCCACGCCGCCTACCGATCTTCGACTTGGCGTGGTTGTCGAACGCCGCGGCCGCGTTCGCCAGGCCCGTGGAGTACGCCTCCTTGGAGTTCTCCTCCCACCAGCCGGCGAAGCGCGAGTCAGTCTTCTTGGCGGCGTTGAACGCCTTCCGCAGCGAGGGCAGCGACCACGGCCGCCACGGCGTCAGCTCCGCCTCGGGGATGTCGTAGGTCTCCTCGGCCCTGCGCTGCCACCACGACGCGGTCACCCAGCCGACAGCCCAGTTGTACGCCGCCCGCGCCGCACCGCAGTGTGAATGCAGCGAGGACTCCTGGGAGGCATTCGGGTCCAGTGCGAAGCGGTACGCCTGCACCACGACCCCGGGCTGCGGCTGGAACTTCTTCACCCGTCGGCCTCGCCGGTCGCCACGGCCACCGCACGGACGGCCCGCGTCCTCGCCGCCCGCCGCCCGTACAGTCGCGCACACATCGACGTGATTACCTCAGTGATGTCCCGCACCAGGTCATCGGTCGTCTCGGCGGGATCAAGGACGACCAGACGCCGACCGGACGCCGACAGCGCGGCCTCCAGGTGTTCGACGCCGAACCGGGCAAGCCGGTCACGGCACTCCACCACGATCACCGCCGCCTGCGGGTCGGACAGCACCCGGTGCAGCTTGCGCCGACGCCCGTCCAGTCCCGAACCCACCTCGGTCACGACCTCCGCAACCGGCAGGCCGAGCCCTGTGGCTCCCTGGACCACGCGCGCGACCTGCCGGTCAAGGTCCGGCTTCTGATCCGCCGACGAGACCCGGCAGTACGCCACCACCCGCCCGGACACTTCCACGGCGGGCTCGTCGACCAGCCACGTACCGGACGGGGTCTGGCGTACCGGGACCGGCATACGGCCCTCTTTCGCCCACGTCCACGCCGTCTGGTAGTGCACGCCATTGCGCGACGCCCACTCGGAAAGCTTCACACGATCAAGATAACAGGTGATAAAGACTGAGGATCACTGATAAATCCGCCGACAGCTATCGGCGCCCGGCACACACCGAAGGGGCGGCTCCGGCCACATGCCGGAACCGCCCCCTGGGTCACGCCGAGTTACTGCGGGCGTTACTTACGGCTGTAGTTCGGCGCCTCGACCGTCATCTGGATGTCGTGCGGGTGGCTCTCCTTGAGGCCCGCCGCGGTGATCCGGACGAAGCGGCCCTTGGACTCCATCTCGGCGACGGTGGCCGCGCCCACGTAGCCCATGGTCTGACGCAGACCGCCGACGAGCTGGTGCAGCACGTTGGCCAGCGGGCCGCGGTAGGGCACCTGGCCCTCGATGCCCTCGGGCACGAGCTTGTCGTCGGAGGCGACGTCGGCCTGGAAGTAGCGGTCCTTGGAGTACGACCGGCCCTGGCCGCGGGACTGCATGGCGCCGAGCGAGCCCATGCCGCGGTACGACTTGAACTGCTTGCCGTTGATGAAGAGCAGCTCGCCCGGAGACTCCTCGCAGCCCGCGAGCAGCGAGCCGAGCATCACGGTGTCGGCGCCGGCGGCCAGCGCCTTGCCGATGTCGCCGGAGTACTGCAGGCCGCCGTCGCCGATCAGCGGGACGCCCGCCGCACGGGCGGCGAGGGAGGCCTCGTAGATCGCGGTGACCTGCGGGACACCGATGCCGGCGACCACGCGGGTGGTGCAGATGGAGCCGGGGCCCACGCCGACCTTGATGCCGTCGACACCGGCGTCGATCAGCGCCTGCGCGCCGTCGCGGGTGGCGACGTTGCCGCCGATCACGTCGACGTTCACGCTGGACTTGATCTTCGACATCCAGCTCAGCGCGTTGCTGTTGTGGCCGTGCGAGGTGTCGACGACCAGGAAGTCCACTCCGGCCTCGGCGAGAGCCTGGGCGCGCTCCAGGGCCTCGGGGCTGGCGCCCACGGCGGCACCGACGATGAGGCGGCCCTCGGCGTCCTTGGCGGCGTTCGGGTACTGCTCGGCCTTGACGAAGTCCTTGACCGTGATGAGGCCCTTGAGGATGCCCGCCTCGTCGACCAGCGGAAGCTTCTCGATCTTGTGGCGGCGCAGCAGCTCCATGGCGTCCACGCCGGAGATGCCGACATGGCCGGTGACCAGCGGCATCGGCGTCATGACCTCGCGGACCTGACGGCTGCGGTCGCTCTCGAAGGCCATGTCGCGGTTGGTCACGATGCCGAGCAGCTTGCCGGCCGGGTCGGTGACCGGGACACCGCTGATGCGGAACTTCGCGCACAGCGCGTCCGCCTCGCCGAGCGTCGCGTCCGGGTGCACGGTGATCGGGTCGGTGACCATGCCGGACTCGGAACGCTTCACGAGGTCGACCTGGTTGACCTGGTCCTCGACGGACAGGTTGCGGTGCAGCACGCCGACGCCGCCGAGGCGGGCCATGGCGATCGCCATGCGGGACTCGGTCACCTTGTCCATCGCCGCGGAGAGCAGCGGGATGTTGACCCGGACATTGCGGGAGATGCGGGACGAGGTGTCGACCGCGTTAGGGAGCACCTCGGATGCACCCGGCAGCAACAGCACATCGTCGTAGGTCAGCCCGAGTGTCGCGAATTTCTCGGGCACTCCGTCGACGTTGGTCATGACACCTTCCCCAATGGCCTTGATCGGTGCGGATGTCCATGCTAACGGGCTGCGGCCGTGTCTCATTCCACGAGCAAGATCACCAAGGATCTTTGGACATTCCTACGTGTACGTGAGGGACACCCCTGAACGGAGACCCTTACTGCTCGGCGAGTGCCCGCAGCCGGCTCAGCGCGCGGTGCTGGGCCACCCGGACCGCGCCCGGGGACATCCCGAGCATCTGCCCGGTCTCCTCGGCAGTCAGCCCGACGGCCACCCGCAGCACCAGCAGCTCGCGCTGGTTCTCCGGGAGGTTGGCGAGCAGCCGCTTGGCCCATTCGGCGTCGTCGCTGAGCAGCGCGCGCTCCTCGGGGCCGAGGGAGTCGTCGGGCCGCTCGGGCATCTCGTCGGAGGGCACGGCCGTCGATCCGGGGTGCCGCATGGCTGCCCGCTGGAGGTCGGCGACCTTGTGTCCGGCGATGGCGAAGACGAAGGCCTCGAAGGGGCGGCCGGTGTCCTTGTAGCGCGGCAGCGCCATGAGGACGGCGACGCAGACCTCCTGCGCGAGGTCCTCGACGAAGTGACGGGCGTCGCCGGGAAGCCGGTTGAGCCGCGTGCGGCAGTAGCGCAGGGCGAGCGGATGCACGCGCGCGAGGAGGTCGTGGGTGGCCTGCTCGTCCCCCTCGACCGCCCGGTGCACCAGTGCACCGATCTCCCCCTGCCCGCCGGGCAGGGGTGACCCCACGGTCTCGTCGTCGCGCATCGCTCCATGGTGCCCCGACGCCCGCTGGTTCGCGGCACCGCGTCCGTAGTTGTGCACCGAAGCGTTATGAGCAGGTGCGACGGGACTCATCTCCTGCGCCCTCCCCTTCCGCTCGATCTCCGCCGGCTCGTTCGTCTCGTCCCCGGGGAACTCCACACCTTCAAGGATGCGGCATTCCGCGGGGAAGTGACACAAGCCCACCCCGTCCGCCCCTCGGCATACGTGGATGCGTACGCGGATGCGGACGGGGGCGCGGCCGGTGGCCGCAGGTCCGGCCGCAGGTCCGGCCGCAGGTCAGCGGACCAGACCCCAGCGGAATCCGAGCGCGACGGCGTGCGCCCGGTCGGAGGCGCCCAGCTTCTTGAAGAGGCGCCGGGCGTGCGTCTTGACCGTGTCCTCGGAGAGGAAGAGCTCGCGTCCGATCTCCGCGTTGGACCGGCCGTGGCTCATGCCCTCCAGGACCTGGATCTCACGCGCGGTGAGGGTGGGCGCGGCGCCCATCTCGGCCGAGCGGAGCCGGCGTGGGGCGAGCCGCCAGGTCGGGTCGGCGAGGGCCTGGGTGACGGTGGCCCGCAGCTCGGCGCGCGAGGCGTCCTTGTGCAGATAGCCACGGGCACCGGCGGCGACGGCGAGTGCGACACCGTCCAGGTCCTCGGCGACGGTGAGCATGATGATGCGGGCGCCGGGGTCGGCGGACAGCAGCCGGCGGACGGTCTCCACGCCGCCCAGGCCGGGCATGCGCACGTCCATCAGGATCAGGTCCGAGCGGTCCGCGCCCCAGCGGCGGAGGACTTCCTCGCCGTTGGCCGCGGTGGTCACGCGCTCGACGCCGGGCACGGTCGCGACCGCGCGGCGGAGCGCCTCTCGGGCAAGCGGGGAGTCGTCGCAGACGAGGACGGATGTCATGACTGACCTCCGCGGCTCTCGCAGCTGATGCGCGTCACCTTGAGCCTCCAGGGGCTGGTACGTCGGGTCACCTGTGCGGTTGACGCCCTCGGACACCTGCCCGAGCGCTTGTTCCTTCAACCGCCTCGCACTCTCAACGATGGTCACTCGAAAGAGTTACGGGTCGGACGGCCGCCTTCGGCACTCTACGTGAGGGCTCGTGTGCGGAGGAGAGCGTCGCAGGTCATCCGTCCTTCAGCCGAAGCTATGCCCCATTTAGCGGGTTTTCTTCCCTTTTCGCGGTGTCTGTGGCTAGATTCGCAATGAGTCATATTTACATCTACTCGGACAGTAGTTGTACGGTCGGACTCGAACCCGCGAGAGCGGGAACCCGAGACCCAGCGGGGGGCGAAGGGCCCCCGTTCGATCAGCCATCCACCCGCCCACCTATCCGTTCGAAACGGTTTCAACGGTTTCAAGGGGACAAGCGCAATGGCAGATTTCTCCCGCCTTCCCGGACCCAACGCCGATCTGTGGGACTGGCAGCTCCTCGCGGCCTGCCGCGGGGTCGACAGCTCCCTGTTCTTCCACCCCGAGGGAGAGCGCGGCGCGGCACGGAGTGCGCGCGAGAACTCGGCGAAAGAGGTCTGCATGCGGTGCCCGGTGCGCGCGGAGTGCGCGGCACACGCGCTCGCCGTACGCGAGCCCTACGGCGTCTGGGGCGGCCTCACCGAGGACGAACGCGAGGAACTCATGGGCCGGGCGCGCAATCGCCTGGTCACCACGGCGGCCGCGCCGACGGCGGCAGCGGCGGCCCGAGCGTCCGCGGCCGGTCCGGCCGGCCTGCCGACGCATGCCTGAAGGAACGTTTCTTCCCAACCGCCCGACGTGACCGGCGGCCTGACGGGGTGACACACCTGGCGAGACATCCGACGAGACATCCGCCGGACAGGCCCTAGGGGCGACCTCCAGGACCCGGAGCCCTGGGCCCCGTCCGCCGCGCCGCACGCGGCCCGGGGGCGTACGGCGCGGGGTGGCGGTGCCGGTGTACGCGGGTGAGCCCGCCCGCGCCCTCACCCGTACGGCCCGACCCGGACGCCCCGTACGGCGGCGGCCCGGTGCGGCCCTGTCGCCCGGCCGGCCCCGTGGCCCTCCCCCGTACGGCCGCGGGCCCGTCACTCCGACGGCCCGCGGCGCCTCACCCGTACGGGCCGGGGGCGCACGCGCGTACGACCGTTCACGCTCGGCCGGTGCAGCGGGGCCGGCCACCCGTACGGCGGAGGGCGGGACCACCCGTACGGACGCGGCCGCGCTTCACCCGAACGGCGGCCCGCAGGGCTCAGCCGCCCAGACGGGCCGCGGCGCGGGCGAGCTCGTCGAGGGTGGCGGCGACCGCCGGGACCTGCGCCAGGTCCGGAAGGGTGAGCGCCACGATCTCCCGCTCCACCGCGGGCTCCACGCCCACGGTCACGGCGCCCCTCGGGCGTACGGAATCGATGGCGAGCTCCGGCAGGACCGCGACGCCCAGGCCCGCGCCGACCAGGCCCACCACGGCCGGGTAGTCGTCGGTGGCGAAGTCGATCCGGGGGGTGAAGCCGGCCGTCTCGCAGACGTCGACCAACTGGCGGCGGCAGCGCGGGCAGCCCGCGATCCAGGGGTCCTCGGCGAGTTCGCCGATCGCGACCGAGCCGGCGCCGGCAAGACGGTGCGCCTCGGGGACGAGGCCGACGAGCCGGTCGGCGAGCAGCGGGCGCACCACCAGGTCGTCCCAGGCGTCCGGACCCGGACCGCTCCCGTAACGGAAGGCGAGCGCCACGTCGCAGTCGCCCTCGCGCAGCATCTCCACCGAGCGCGGCGGCTCGGCCTCCACCAGGGAGACCCGGGTGCCGGGGTGCGCGGCGCGCAGTGCGGCGAGGGCGGTGGGGACCAGGGCGGAGCTGCCGCTGGGGAAGGAGACCAGGCGCACCCGGCCGGCCCGCAGGCCCGCGATGGCGGCGACCTCCTCCTCGGCGGCGGTCAGCCCGGCGAGGATGCCGGAGGCGTGCCGCACCAGGGCCTCGCCGGCCTGGGTGAGCCGCATCTCGCGGCCGGTGCGGACCAGGAGCGGGGTGCCGGCGGAGGCTTCGAGCGCCTTCATCTGCTGGCTCACCGCGGGCTGGGTGCAGCCGAGTTCACGGGCGGCGGCGGAGAACGAGCCGGTCGCGGCGACGGCGCGCAGGACACGGAGGTGGCGGGCCTCGATCATCTTTCGAGCATAAGCGAATCTTGGGTCCGAGCGCGAATCCCAATAAATCCCTTTGAGGTCTGGACCTCTCCCCGCTTAGGCTTCCCCCATGGAGCTGCTGAGTGTGAACGTGGGCCGGGCCAGGGCCGTGGAGTACACCAACGCCCCCTCGGGGACCTCGGGGATCGACAAGCGCCCGGTGGACGGACCCGTACGGGTCGAGTCGCCGCAACCCGGCGGGGCGAGCGGGGCCGCCGGGGACGACGTGTGCGACCTGCGCTTCCACGGCGGTCCCGACCGGGCGCTGTACGCCTTCGCGCGCGAGGACCTGGACACCTGGGAGAAGGAGTTGGGGCGCGCCTTCGTGCCCGGCTCGTTCGGCGAGAACCTCACCACCCGCGGCCTGGACGTCAACAGCGCCCTGATCGGCGAGCGCTGGCGGATCGGCGACACGGTGGTCGTGGAGGTGACCGGCGGCCGCATCCCGTGCCGCACCTTCGCGGGCTTCGTCGAGGAGTCCGGCTGGGTGCGCCGTTTCAACGAATCGGCGGCCGGGCCCGGGGCGTTCCTCCGGGTGCTTGTCCCCGGCGAGATCCGGGCGGGCGACCCGTTGGAGATCGTCCACCGCCCGGCGCACGACATCACCGTCGCCCGCCTGCACCACGCGGCCGTCCGCGACCGCACGCTGCTGCCGGAGACCCTGGTGGCGGCCGAGTGGATGGAGTCGGGACTGCTCGGACTCGCCCGTACGTACGCCGAGAAGTACGCGGGCGGCGACGGGGAGTGACCCCTGGTCCGCGCGGGGGCGGCGCCCGCCGCGGACCTGACGGATTCCCGCACACGGCGTTCACCCGGCGCGAGTTAACGTGCCGCCTATGACGACTGCACTGATTACGGGGGCCACCGCCGGCATCGGCGCCGCCTTCGCGCGGCGGCTGGCCGCCGACGGACATGACGTGGTCCTTGTGGCACGCGATGTGAAGCGGCTGCGCGAGCAGGCGACCGAGCTGCACGACCGGCACGGGATCGAGGCCGAGGTGCTGGCCGCGGACCTGTCCACGGAGGACGGGATCGCGGCGGTCGAGGCGCGGCTCTCGGACGCCAAACGGCCGGTCGATCTCCTCGTCAACAACGCGGGGTTCGGCAACAAGGGCCGTTTCCTCGAGGTGTCCATGGCCGACGAGCTGACCATGCTGAAGGTGCACTGCGAGGCGGTGCTGCGGCTGACGTCCGCGGCGGCCGCCTCGATGCGCTCCCGGGGCCGGGGCGGGATCGTCAACGTCGCGTCCGTGGCCGCGTTCGTGCCGCGCGGCACCTACGGGGCGTCGAAGTCGTGGGTCGTGCAGTTCACCCAGGGCGCGGCGCGCGACCTCGCGGGCAGCGGGGTGCGGATGATGGCGCTGTGCCCCGGGTTCGTGCGGACGGAGTTCCACGAGCGGGCGGGAATGGGGACGGACAACATCCCGGGCTGGATGTGGCTGGACGCGGACAAGCTGGTGGCCGCGGCGCTCGCCGATCTGGCCCGGGGGCGCACGCTGTCCATCCCCGATCCCCGTTACAAGGCGCTCATGGGCGTGGTGAAGCTGGCCCCGCGCGGGCTGCTCGGCGGGGTGTCGTCGAGGGCGGGACGCAAGTACGGGCCGAAGTAGGCGCGGGCCGAAGGAGACGCGAGCCGAAGGAGACGCGGGCCGCGGACCTGAGCCGGCCCGCCTAGACTGGAGAGGTCCTACTCCGCCCTCGGACGTCTCCGGGAGGCGTCATGAGCTTTGTACAGATCATCGACTGCAAGACCAGCCGGATCGAGGACCTCAACCGGCTGATGGATCAGTGGGTCGAGCAGACCAAGGGCAAGCGCACCGCGACCCACAGCATCGTCGGCAAGGACCGTTCCGACGCCTCCCACGTGGTCGAGATCGTCGAGTTCCCCTCGTACGACGTGGCCATGCGCAACTCGCAGCTCCCGGAGACCGATCGGATCTTCCGGGAGATGGTGGCGCTCTGCGACGAGATGCCGACCTTCACCGACCTGGACGTGGTGCGGGACGAGGCGCTGTACAAGGCCAATGCCCGGCGGCTCCTGGACATGCTGGCGAACGAGCCGGAACTCGCGCTGCTCGACGAGATCATCGCCGAGGGCTACCACGACCACGATCCGACCAACGAGCAGGACGTCATCGGGATGGACGCGGTCCGGCGCGAGGTCGAGATGTGGCGGGGCGGTTTCGACTTCGCCTTCACCGTGGACGACCAGATCGCCGAGGGAGACCGGGTCTGCACCCGGTGGACCTGGCGGGGCACCCACACCGGGGACTTCATGGGGATCCAGCCGACCGGCATGGACGTGTCGATGACCGGCACGGTGATCCACCGCTGCCGGGACGACGGGAAGATCGTCGAGGGGTGGTGGCAGTACGACCTGCTCGGCCTGATGGGGCAGCTCGGCGCCGTCGAGGCCTAGATCGGAACAGCACCGAGGCCCGGTGCTCCCGCGACGGGAGCACCGGGCCTCAGTGATCAGCTACGAGCCTCAGTGGGAGTGGCCGTGACCGTGGCCGTGGCCCGCGTCCGCCGGCTCCTCCTCCTTCTTCTCCACCACGAGGGTCTCGGTGGTGAGGAGCAGGGAGGCGATCGAGGCGGCGTTCTCCAGGGCGGAGCGCGTCACCTTCACCGGGTCGATGACGCCGGCCTTGACCAGATCGCCGTACTCGCCGGTGGCGGCGTTGAAGCCCTGGCCCTTGTCGAGCTCGGCGACCTTGGAGGTGATGACGTAACCCTCCAGGCCGGCGTTCTCGGCGATCCAGCGCAGCGGCTCGACGGCGGCGCGGCGGACCACGGCGACACCGGTGGCCTCGTCGCCGTCCTTGCCGAGGTTGCCCTCCAGGACCTTGACGGCGTGGACCAGAGCGGAGCCACCACCGGAGACGATGCCCTCCTCGACCGCGGCGCGGGTCGCGGAGATGGCGTCCTCCAGACGGTGCTTCTTCTCCTTCAGCTCCACCTCGGTGGCGGCGCCGACCTTGATCACGCACACGCCGCCGGCCAGCTTCGCGAGGCGCTCCTGGAGCTTCTCGCGGTCCCAGTCGGAGTCCGTGGCCTCGATCTCGGCCTTGATCTGGTTGACGCGGCCGAGGACGTCCTCGGAGGAGCCGGCGCCGTCCACGATCGTGGTGTCGTCCTTGGTGACGGTCACGCGGCGGGCGGTGCCGAGCACGTCCAGACCGGCCTGGTCGAGCTTGAGGCCGACCTCCTCGGAGATGACGGTGGCACCGGTGAGGGTGGCCATGTCCTGGAGCATCGCCTTGCGGCGGTCACCGAAGCCGGGCGCCTTGACGGCGACGGCGTTGAAGGTGCCGCGGATCTTGTTGACGACGAGGGTGGAGAGGGCCTCGCCCTCGACGTCCTCGGCGATGATCAGCAGCGGCTTGGAGCCACCGGACTGGATGACCTTCTCCAGCAGCGGCAGGAGGTCCTGGATGGAGGAGATCTTGCCCTGGTTGATCAGGATGTACGGGTCGTCGAGGACGGCCTCCATACGCTCCTGGTCGGAGACCATGTACGGGGACAGGTAGCCCTTGTCGAAGGCCATGCCCTCGGTGAAGTCGAGCTCCAGACCGAAGGTGTTGGACTCCTCGACGGTGATGACACCGTCCTTGCCGACCTTGTCCATCGCCTCGGCGATGAGCTCGCCGACCTGCTGGTCCTGCGCGGAGAGCGCGGCGACGGCGGCGATGTCGGACTTGTCCTCGATCGGGCGCGCGGTGGCGAGCAGCTCGTCGGAGACGGCCTTGACGGCGGCGTCGATGCCCTTCTTCAGGGCGGACGGCGAGGCGCCGGCGGCGACGTTGCGCAGACCCTCGCGGACCAGGGCCTGGGCGAGCACGGTGGCGGTGGTGGTGCCGTCACCCGCGATGTCGTTGGTCTTGGTCGCCACCTCCTTCACGAGCTGGGCGCCGAGGTTCTCGTACGGGTCCTCGATCTCGACCTCGCGGGCGATCGTGACACCGTCGTTGGTGATGGTGGGGGCGCCGAACTTCTTGTCGATGACGACGTTGCGACCCTTGGGGCCGATCGTCACCTTCACCGTGTCGGCCAGCTTGTTGACGCCGCGCTCAAGGGCGCGACGGGCGTCCTCGTCGAACTTCAGGATCTTCGCCATGGGAGCGGTTCAGCCCTCTCGGAAATCGTTGAAAGAAAACTGCGCCCCTGGACGCCCACGCAGAAAAGAGGGGGTCAGGGGCGCAGCTCAAAGCATCTGGCTCAGGTGCCTTGGTGACTTACTTCTCGATGATCGCGAGCACGTCGCGAGCCGAGAGGACGAGGTACTCCTCGCCGTTGTACTTCACCTCGGTGCCGCCGTACTTGCTGTAGAGCACGATGTCGCCGGTCTTCACGTCGAGCGGAAGGCGCTCGCCGTTCTCGAAGCGGCCCGGGCCCACGGCGAGGACGACGCCCTCCTGGGGCTTCTCCTTCGCGGTGTCCGGGATGACCAGGCCAGAGGCCGTGGTCTGCTCGGCGTCGAGCGGCTGGACCACGATGCGGTCCTCAAGCGGCTTGATGGCAACCTTGGAGCTGGTGGTCGTCACGATCCGACCTCCCCCTTCGGTGATCTCACGGGGTTGACTGTCTGAGGTGGCGACCAGGTGGATCCGTCGTCGCGGGTGCCGGACCTGCCCGTCGCTGTGTTGGCACTCTCCTGCGGGGAGTGCCAGAGCCGAGACTATGACCGCGATTAGCACTCGGTCAAGCGGAGTGCCAATTCACGACCCCGTGGCGTGACGCGGCACCTCCGGGCGGGCTTCCGGGTGCTCCTCATGGACCGTGCGGCGGGGATGCGGGGTGACCCGTTCCGCCGCCTTGCGGCCGAGCCGCTCGAACGGGTCGACCGAAGGAGCACAGGCCGGGAGGGCCGCGAGCAGCGCGCCGGCCAGGACCAGGGCGGCGACCGGCCGGCGCGCCCGGCTCACACGTAGTCCTCGAGCTTCGCCACCGCGTACCCCTTGGCCGTGATCGTCTTCATCACCAGACGGATCATGTCCGGCATGGAGCCCTTCCACTCCTGCTTGCCCCGGAAGTGCGTGAGGATGATGTCGCCGGGGTGCAGGTCCCGGTCCCACTCGCGCCACTCCATGTGGTCGGCGAAGGCCTCCGACGCCCACAGCGGGACGGCCTTGACGCCGCAGGACCTGGCGGCGCGCAGCGTGTCCTCGTTGTAGTTGCCGTACGGCGGGCGGAACAGCTGGGGCCGCCGGCCGAACTGCTTCTGCATGATGTCCTGCATCCCGCAGATCTCCCGCTTCTGCTCGTCGTAGTCGAGACCGGGCAGATAGGGGTGGGTGAGCGTGTGGTTGTTCAGGGTCACGCCCTGGCCCTGCATCTTCTTGAAGTAGCCGTAGTCGTCCTTCACCAGGTAGTTACTGAGGAAGGCGCTGTACGGGATCTTCAGCTCGTCCATCATGCGCAGCAGCGCCGGGTCCTTCTCGGCGCCGTCGTCGATGGTCAGGAAGACGACCTTCTGCTTGGTCGGCACGGTGGTGAACACCGGCGGGAGGCCGACGCCGTCGGTCTCGAAGCCCTTGCGCGTGGTGATCTTCGGCTTCACCTTGGGCGGCGCGGGCGCCTCGATGGGCGGCTGGGCCAGACCCCACTTCTTCGCGGCGGCGACCCGGGCGGCGCGGGCCTTGCGGACCCTCTCGACGTACGCGTCGAGCGCGCCGGCCGCGCCCCCGGGCTCGGCCTGCTGCTGGCCGGCGGCCGGCTTGGCCGGAGCGGGCTTCTCCTCGGCGACGGGGCCGGCGCAGGCGGAGCCGAGGGCGGCGACGAGCAGGGCCGCCCCGACCGCCCGCGCGGACCGGAATCCGGTGGCGGACCGGAATACATGCTTCTGTTCTTTTTGTCGTACGAGCTGCATGGCGCCGCATCCTGTCAGCGCCACGCCCCTCCGGGGTCCCGACACCACCGGCGGACCCGCACCGTCCCCCGGCCGGCCCGCACCCGTACGGACCAGGGCCACCGGGCCGCCGGCCCACGGCGACAATGGGAAGGTGACCGACCTCGCCGCCTTCACCGCCCTGCTCGCCCCCGAGGGGCAGGCCCTGCTCGCCGCCCTGCGCGACTACGACCCCGCCCAGGAACTCGCGGTCGCCTCGCGCCTGCGCCGGGACCACCCGGCCGAGCTGGTGTCGGCGGCGCTCGGGCAGGCGCGGCTGCGGCAGCGGGCGGTGGCGAAGTTCGGCGCGGAGGACGCGTACCGGATGTACTTCACGCCGAACGGCGTCGAGCAGTCGACCCGGGCGACGGTCGGGTCCTACCGGGCCGGGCGGATGAAGGCGCTCGGCGTGCGCAGCGTCGCCGACCTGTGCTCCGGCATCGGCGGCGACGCCCTCGCGCTCGCCCGCGCCGGGATCTCCGTCCTCGCCGTCGACCGCGACCCGCTGACCGCCGAGGCGGCCCGCGCCAACGCCGCCGCCCTCGGGCTCGCGGACCTGATCGAGGTGCGCTGCGCGGACGTCACGGAGATCGACACCCGTGCGTACGACGCGGTGTTCGTCGACCCTGCGCGGCGCGGCGGCCGGGGCAGGATCTTCGACCCCGAGGCGTACTCGCCGCCGCTGTCCTGGGCGGTCGAGGCGGCCCGCAAGGCCCCGCACGCGGCCCTGAAGATCGCGCCGGGCATCCCGCACGAGGCGGTGCCGGACGAGGCCGAGGCGGAGTGGATCTCGGACGGCGGCGATGTGAAGGAGGCGGTGCTCTGGTTCGGCACCGAGCCCGGCGCCCGCCGCGCCACCCTGCTGCCGGGCGGCGCCACGCTCACCGGAGGCCGGCTGCCCGACCCGGCGGTCCGCCCGGTCGGCCGCTATCTGTACGAGCCGGACGGCGCCGTCATCCGCGCCCATCTGGTCGCCGAGGTGGCGCGGGAGCTGGACGGCGGACTGATCGACGAGACCATCGCGTACGTCACGGCCGACGAGCTCCGCCCCACCCCGTACGCCGCCGCCTACCAGATCACCGACGAACTCCCCTTCAACCTCAAGAAGTTGAAGGCCCTGCTGCGCGAACGCGAGGTCGGCACCCTGACGGTGAAGAAGCGCGGCTCGGCCGTCGAGCCCGAGGAGATCCGCCGCAAGGTGAAGCCGAAGGGCCCCAACTCCGCGACGGTGCTGCTCACTCGGGTCGCGGGGGCGCCGACGATGCTGATCGGGCACCCGGCCGGGGGCCGTTGAGCCGCACGGCCAGCCGGTAGTGGCCGATGGCCTTCACGAGGCCCGTGAGGCCGGTCACCCAGAGAATGAGCCCGGCGCCCATGCCGTACGCGACGAGCGGGTAACCGCCGTTGTCCCGCGTGGTGTTGAACGACACGGCGAAGGACGTCCACAGGCCGACCGCGCACATCGCGAAGGACAGCAGCAGCCAGCACACGCTCAGGACCGGAGCGCGCAGCCGGGCGTCGGCGGCGGGGTCGCGGTCGAGGGCGGCCCACCGGACGAGGCGCGCGCGCACCACCTGATCGCGGCGCAGGCTCCGTACGGTCATCCAGACGCCCGGGATCAGCGCGCCGAGCCCGAGGACCGCGCTGAACAGGCAGAGGAACAGGGTGATCGGGTCCACCACGAGCACGTCGTCGAAGGCCGTGAAGACCAGGCTGAAGAGCGCCCAGCCGAGTTCGAGCAGCGCGAACCACACCAGGAACAGCGTGAGCCGCCCGGCGCCGAGGTAGCGGCGGGACAGGTCGTCGAGCGCCAGCGCCCGGTCGGTGAGCCGGGCCGCCCGGTCCGGCCAGCTCTGCAGTTCGGCGGGCGGCGGGGGCGGCGGCAGATACGGCAGCGCGGTACGACGGGACATGCCCGTGAGCCTAACCTCCGGACTTCGCGGCCTGTACGGCCCGTTGGAGCAGGAGGGCCCGCTCCCGCTCGTTACGGGTCAGGGCGGCCGCCCGCTCGAACTCCGCGCGGGCCTCCTCCGTACGGCCGAGGCGGGCGAGGAGGTCGCCGCGGACGCTGGGGAGGAGGTGGTAGCGGTCGAGACCGGGGGCGGTGGCCAGGGCGTCGACGAGGGCGAGACCGGCCTCGGGGCCGTCGGCCATGGAGACGGCGACCGCGCGGTTGAGTTCGACGACCGGGGAGGGGGCGACGGTGGCGAGGCGGGCGTAGAGGGCGGCGATGGTGGGCCAGTCCGTGGACGCGTAGGTCGCCGCGCGGGCGTGGCAGGCGGCGATGGTGGCCTGGAGGGCGTACGGGCCGTTGGCGCCGCCCGCCTCGACGGCGCGCTCCAGGGCGGCGAAGCCGCGCCGGATGAGGAGCCGGTTCCAGCGCCTGCGGTTCTGGTCGGCGAGGAGCACCGGCGCCCCGTCCGGGCCGGTGCGGGTCGCGGTGCGGGAGGCCTGGATCTCCAGGAGCGCGGCCAGGCCGTGGACCTCGCCCTCCTTCGGCATGAGCGCGGCGAGCACGCGCGCGAGCCGCAGGGCGTCCTCGCACAGCGCGGGGCGCAGCAGGTCGTCGCCCGCGGTCGCCGCGTACCCCTCGTTGAAGATCAGGTAGATGACTTCGAGGACCGAGTCGAGCCGGGCCGCCCGGTCCGCCCCGTACGGCACCTCGAAGTCCACGCCCGCCTTCGCGAGGGTCCGCTTGGCGCGCACGATCCGCTGCGCGACCGTCGGCTCGGGGACGAGGAAGGCGCGGGCGATCTCGTCCGTGCGCAGCCCGCCGACCAGGCGCAGCGTGAGCGCGGTGCGGGCCTCGGCGGACAGCACCGGATGGCAGGCGGTGAAGACGAGCCGCAGCACGTCGTCGTCGATGTCGCCGGGGCCCGAGGGCTCCGGGTCGTACGCCGCCTCGTCGAGCGTCCGGCCCACCTCGGCGAGCTTGCGCGCATACGTCTCGCGGCGGCGCACCAGGTCGACGGCGCGGTGTTTGGCGGCGGCCGCGAGCCACGCCCCCGGCCGGTCCGGGAGGCCGGAACCGGGCCACTGCTCCAGGGCCGCGAGGAACACGTCCTGCGCGATCTCCTCGGCGATGCCCAGGTCCCGTACGACCCGGGCCGCGGTGGCCACGATCCGGGCCGACTCCAGGCGGAAGACCGTCTCCAGCGTCTGCTCGACCGAGGCCCCGGCCCTGCTCTGTGCCGTCACCCTTCACATGACAGCACAGAGCACTGACAGCGGCCGCGAGCCGGGCTCAGGAGCCGGGCATCTCCTCGATCTCGCGGACCTCCAGGCCCACCGTCCACTCCTTGGGGTGGACCTCCAGGAAGCGCTTCCCCCACTCGATCGCCTCGGCCATGTCCTTGCACTGCATCAGGGCGTAGCCGCCGACGACCTCCTTGGTCTCGGTGAACGGGCCGTCCGTGTACGACAGCTTCCCGTTCGTCCAGCTGATCCGGGTGGACTCGGCGGTCGGCTTCAGACCGGCCGTGTCCAGCATGACGCCGGCCTTGGTGATCTCCTCGAACAGCGCACCCATGCGCTCCTCGAAGCCGGGGTCGGCGGACGCCATGTCGATGGTGTTCTCCTCGATGCGGACGAGGGAGAGGTAGCGGGGCACGGTGACTCCTCGGGGTGCGGTGGCGGGGCCGTTCCCCGCCTTCCACTCATACGTCGAACGGGCCCGCCCCGCATCGACACCCCGCCGAAGATTCTTTTCGGACGTCGTCCTCAGACGTAGTCCTCCAGGCGCGCGACCGTGTAGCCCTGCTCCTCGATGTGGCGCAGCAGATTGGCCATCATCTGGGTCATCGTGCGGCCCTTGAGCTCGGACGGGCCGCGGAAGTGGGCCAGGATCACGTCCCCGGGGTGCAGCTTCCCGTCTCCGCGCTGGTACTGCATGTTCTGGATCTGCATGGACTCGCGCCACAGCACGATCGCCTCGATGCCGCACTCCTTGGCGGCGGCGCGGGTGGCCTCGTTCCAGTTGCCGTACGGCGGGCGGAAGAGGCGCGGCCGGGTGCCGTACTCCTTCGTCAGCTTCTCCTGCTGGCCGCAGATCTCCCGGCGCTGGGCGTCCGGGGACAGGGTGCGCAGGTTCGGGTGGGTGAGGGTGTGGTTGGCGAGGCCGTGGCCCTGGGCGGTGAGCTGGGCGAAGTACGGGTAGTCCGAGCGGATCGTGGCGTCGGTGAGGAACATCGTCACCGGCACCTTGAGGTCCTTCATCATCGCGACGAACTGCGGGTCCTTCTCGGCGCCGTCGTCGATCGTGATGAAGACGATCTTCTGGTCGGTCTCGATGTCGCTGATGACGGGGACCGGGCCGCCTGCGGTGCGCGTGGCCGGCTTCTTCGCGGGCGGGGCGGGCGGCGGCGCGAGGGGCTTGAGGCCCCACTTGCGGTACGCGGCGGCGGTGGCGGCCGCCGCGTCCGGCGCCTCGGGGGCATCAGGAGCCCCCGGCGCCTTGTTGCCGGCCGAGGGGGTCGCCGTACTGGCGGCCGGGGCCGGGGAGTCGGCGTCGGCGGTGGTGCAGCCGGTCGCCGCGAACAGGGCGAGGGTGGTCAGGGCCGCCCACAGCGCGATCGTCTTCTTCACGCGCTGTGGGATGCCCGAATCCGGCGAAAGGTTGCCTTAGATACGACTGTCCGACTGACGGTCGACCGATTCGAAGCGCCAGCGGTGGACCGGACGGGTGGTCAGACCCGCGTCCGGCTCCGGCAGCTCGGGCAGTTCGGCGTCCAGGCCGTCCGCCGTCTCCCACCAGGTGAGGACGAGCACCCGGTCCTGCGGGGCGCGGAAGGTCTCGCGGCGGAGCGGATCACGGGCGAGCTTCTGGGCCCGCGCCCAGGCGAGGAGTTCCTCGCCCCGGCCCTCGGCCGCCCGCGCCTCCCACATCAGGGTCACTGTGCTCATGAGTAGAGGTTCTCCTTGCTGACCTCGTGCACATGATCGTGGTTCCCCGGCACGTGCGACTCCGTCACCGGCAGCGAGGAGTCCGCCGACAGCTCCAGGTCCGAGGCCGCCCGCCCGCGCGCCACCATCTCGGCGCCGAGCGCCGCCACCATGGCGCCGTTGTCGGTGCACAGACCCGGCCGCGGCACCCGCAGCCGGACGCCGGCCCGCTCGCAGCGCTCCTCGGCCAGGGCCCGCAGGCGCGAGTTGGCGGCCACGCCGCCGCCGATCATCAGATGGTCGACGCCCTCGTCCTTGCAGGCCCGGACGGCCTTGCGGGTGAGCACGTCGACGACCGCCTCCTGGAAGGACGCGGCGACGTCCCGTACGGGCACGTCCTCGCCGGCGTTCCGCTTGGCCTCGATCCAGCGGGCCACGGCGGTCTTCAGGCCCGAGAAGGAGAAGTCGTACGCCGGGTCCTTGGCGCCGCTCAGACCGCGCGGGAAGGCGATGGCCGCCGGGTCGCCCTCCCTGGCGAGCCGGTCGATGACCGGGCCGCCCGGGAAGCCCAGGTCGAGCACGCGCGCGATCTTGTCGAAGGCCTCCCCCGCCGCGTCGTCGATGGTCGCGCCCATCGGCCGTACGTCGGCGGTGATGTCCGAGGAGAGCAGCAGCGAGGAGTGCCCGCCGGAGACGAGGAGCGCCATCGTCGGCTCGGGCAGCCGGCCGTGCTCCAGCTGGTCGACACAGATGTGCGAGGCGAGGTGGTTGACGCCGTAGAGCGGCTTGCCGAGGGCGTACGCGTAGGCCTTGGCCGCCGAGACGCCGACCAGCAGCGCGCCCGCGAGGCCGGGCCCGGCGGTGACGGCGATGCCGTCGAGGTCCCTCGGCGAGACGCCGGCCTCCTTGAGCGCCCGCTCGATCGTCGGGACCATGGCCTCCAGATGGGCGCGGGAGGCGATCTCGGGCACGACGCCGCCGAAGCGGGCGTGGGTGTCGACACTGGACGCGACGGCGTCGGCGAGCAGGGTGGTGCCGTGCACGATGCCGACGCCGGTCTCGTCGCAGGAGGTCTCGATGCCGAGCACGAGCGGTTCGTCAGCAGCCATCAGATTTCGGTCCCAGTTCCTTGAACGATCAGTCGCATCACGAGCGCGTCGACGTTGCCCGGCTGGTAGTAGCCGCGCCGGAAGCCGATGGGCTCGAAGCCGAAGCGCTCGTAGAGCTTCTGAGCCCGGGTGTTGTCCACGCGCACTTCGAGGAGGACCTCGTCGCACTCGAAGGCGGTGGCGTGCCGGAGCAGGTCGGTGAGCAGCCGGGCGCCGAGGCCGGTGCCCCACTGGTCGCGGGCGACGGCGATGGTCTGGACATCGCCGAGGCCGCCGGCCGCGGCCAGGCCCGCGTACCCGACGATCCGCCCGTCGGGCGCCTCCGCGACGACGTAGCGGCGGGTCGCGCGCGGGCCCCGGGAGTGGGCGAGTTCGGACCAGAACATCCCGGCCGACCAGGCGTCCTCGGGGAACAGCTCGGCTTCGAGCGCGAGCACGGGCTCCAGGTCCCACCAGCGCATCTCGCGCAGCACGGCACCGGTCTCGGTGCTCGCGGTGCTCACGGTGCTCACTTGGGCGTGACCACCTTGTAGTTCTTGGGCACCTGCGCGTCGGGGCGGCGCAGGTACATCGGCTGCGGGTCGAGGAAACCGGCCTCACCGGCCTCACCGCCCGCGGCGAGCCGCTCGGCCGCGAGGGCGGCGAGCGCGGCGGCCGACTGGTGCTCGGGGTCGCGGGCGTCCGGGAAGGCGTCCGGGTAGAGGCGGGCGCCGGCGCCGACCACGGGCAGGCCGGCGAGCTGCTCGGCGATGTCGGCGGGCCGGTCGACGGAGGCCTCCGTCACGCGCGTACGGGAGTTCTCGTACCTCGCCCAGTAGACCTCCTTGCGGCGCGCGTCCGTGGCGACCACGAAGGGCCCGTCCTCGATCCCGCTCGCGTACGCGAGTCCGTCGAGCGTGCACAGGCCGTGCACCGGGACGCCGAGCGCGGAGGCGAAGGTGGCGGCGGTGACGAGGCCGACGCGCAGCCCGGTGTACGGGCCGGGGCCGACGCCGACCACGAGGCCCGTCACCGCGTCGAGCGTGAGCCCGGCCTCCTTCAGGACCCGGTCGACGGCGGGAAGCAGCAGCTCCCCGTGGCGGCGGGCGTCCACCTGGGAGTACTCGGCGACGACGGTCTCGCCGTCGTGGAGGGCGACGGTGACGGCGGGTGTGGCGGTATCCATGGCGAGCAAGAGCACGCGAACAGCCTACGGCGCCGGGCGTGGGGGTGCGGCGCCCCGCCTGACCGAGGTGACGGCTGCTACGGTCAGCCCGTCAGATTGACACCGATACGTACGTACGACAGAAGGTGGGCGCGCGGTGGCACGGAGCAGCTCGGGATTCGTGGCCGCGCTCACTGCGGCGGCGGTCGCCGTGGTCGGCTTCCTCGCCTATCAGGCCTCGGCCTCCGCGCCGTCGCCGGCCGAGCTGGCGGCGAAGCCGCGGACGCCGAGCTCGGCGCCGTCGGCCGAGGCGACCGGGAAGCCGAAGCAGCCGGTCCGCGACCCGCTCGCGCTGCCCGCGGACTCCGGCAGGGGCGAGCGCGTGGTGTACGGGCTCAAGGACCGCCGGGTGTGGCTGGTGGACGCGAAGAACCAGGTCACGCACACCTTCTCGGTCATGCCGAGCACGGTCTCGCCGGCGCCGGGCGCGTACGCGGTGACCTCGCGCTCCGGTTCGGTGCGCGGCTCGGACGGCGTGCAGATCGAGCACGTGGTGCGGTTCACGACCACGCAGGACGTCGCGATCGGCTTCAGCGCGGCGGTGGACGGCTCGACGCCGGACCCGGACCCGACGAAGAAGACCGGCGGCATCCGGATGAAGCGGGCGGACGGCGACGCGTTGTGGCTGTTCGCGACGATCGGCGCGAAGGTCGTGGTCGTCGCCTGACGCCGCAGGGGTTCTAGGCGGCCTCGTCGTGTACGGCGTGGGCGCCGGGCTCCTCGTCCACAGCCCCGTCCACGGCCCCGGGCTCGCGTTCGCGCGGCGGGGTGGACACGGCGGTCGCGGCGGCGCACGCGGCCAGCAGCTCTCTCATCGGGACGCGGACGATGTCGCTCTCGGTGTCCTCGGTGTGGTCCGCGCGCTCGGGCGTCGCCATGCCTGCCTCCCGTAGGTTAGGTACACCTAACCAGCTCGTGCATCCATGTGACCACGCCCGCGAGCACCGGCGCAACATTTTCCCGACACGTTGTCGGAATCTACGTACGTTCGGCTCAGCCGCAGGTCAGCTCAGCCGCAGGTCCTCGCCCGCCCAGCGCGCACCGATGCCGTTGAGGACGACGGTCCGCCGGTCGTCGTCCGTGTCGCCCACGACCCGGTGGATCAGCACGTGCAGCCGGTCGTCGGTCAGCTCCTCGACCTTGCCGTCGCCCCACTCGACCACGACCACCGAGTCCGGCAGCGAGACGTCGAGGTCCAGGTCCTCCATCTCGTCCAGACCGCCGCCGAGCCGGTACGCGTCGACGTGCACCAGCGGCGGGCCGTCCACGAGCGAGGGGTGGACGCGGGCGATCACGAAGGTCGGCGAGGTGACCGCGCCCCGCACGCCCAGGCCCTCGCCGAGCCCGCGGGTCAGGGTGGTCTTGCCGGCGCCGAGCTCGCCGGTGAGCATGACGAGGTCGCCGGGGCGCAGCAGCTTCGCGAGGCGCCGGCCGAGCTCCGTCATGCGCTCGGGCGAGTCGATCTCGACGGTGGCCTGGTTGACCGTGGCCTGGTGGGCCGTGGTCCGGTCGTGCGGTGTGTCCATGTCCGCCAACCTACCTACCCGGGTACGGGGACGGCTCCCGCCCTCACCAGCAGGTCGGCGATCCGGTCGGTGACCGCCTCGGGGTGCTCCAGCATCACCAGGTGCCCGGCGTCGGGCACGATGACCAGCTCGGCGCCCGGCAGCAGGTCGGCGATGGCCTCGGTGTGCGCGCTGGGGGTGACCAGGTCGTGGTCCCCGGCGAGGGCGAGCACCGGCATCTCGCGGAAGGCGCCGAGCGCGGCCGTCATGTCGTGCTCGGCGAAGGCCGGATAGAACTCGGCGACGACGTCGATCGGGGTCGACTCGATCATCCGCTCGGCGAACCGGGCCACGGCCGGATCCACGTCCTTCGAGGAGAACGAGTACTTCTTGATCAGCCCGGCGAACAGGTCCGCGGTGGCCCGCCGGCCCCGCTCGACCAGTTCCGCCTGCGAGCCGAGGGCGCGGAGCACCCCCGGCAGCACGCGGCGCACCGCGTTGACGCCGGCGAGCGGCAGTCCGTAACTGACCTCGTCGAGCCGGCCGGCCGAGGTGCCGACGAAGCCGACGCCGACGACGCGGTCGCGCACGAGCTCCGGGTACTGCGCGGCCAGGGCCATGATCGTCATGCCGCCCATCGAGTGCCCGATGAGCACGAGCGGCCCCTCGGGCGCGGCGGCGTCGAGCACCGCCTTCAGGTCGCGGCCCAGCTGTTCGATGGTGACCGGCACGCCGTCCGGGCCCTGCTGGGCCCGCCCGCGCTCGGAGTGCCCGTGGCTGCGCTGGTCCCAGTGGACGGTGCGGACGATCCCGCGCAGGGCGGCGCGCTGGAAGTGCCAGGAGTCCTGGGTGAGGCAGTAGCCGTGGCTGAAGACGACGGTGGCGGGCGTGGGGGCCTTGCGCCCGAAGAGGCGCCGGCGGCGCGGCCCGGAGGGGTCGGGCTCGACCTCGTCGACCTCGTAGTAGAGCGTGGTGCCGTCGTCCGCGAGCGCCCGGCCGGAGGTGCCGCGCAGGGCGCCGTACGGGCCTTCGGCGTCGAGCGCGAGCCGCGCCTTCTGGCGTACCGAACGACCCACGGTGAGCCGCTCGACCGCGACGCCGGCCGCCGCGCCCGCGGCGAGCACGCCTATCGCGGCCCCGGCCCAGCCGGCCTTGCGCCAGGTGTCGTCGCCCACGGCCCTCTCAGTCCTCTCGGTCCCCCAGGTAGACGCGCGGGACGCGCGCGCCGATCCGGGTGATGATCTCGTACGCGATGGTGTCGGCGGCCTCCGCCCAGTCCTGGGCCGTCGGCTCGCCCCGGTCGCCGGGGCCGAACAGCACGGCCTCGGTGCCGGGCTCGGGCGCGTCGCCGCCGGGACCGGTGTCGCCGAGGTCGACCACGAACTGGTCCATGGCGACCCGCCCGGCCACGGTCCGCACCCGGTCGCCGACCAGGACCGGGCCGCGGCCCGAGGCGTGCCGGGGGATGCCGTCCGCGTAACCGAGCGGGATCAGACCGAGGGTGGTCTCGTCCGGGGTGACGTAGTGGTGTCCGTACGACACGCCGTGACCGCCCGGCACCCGCTTCACCAGGGCGACGCTCGCCTTCAGCGACATCACCGGGCGCAGGCCGAGGTCGGCGGAGGTGCCGAGGGCCGGGTCGGGCGACACGCCGTACATGGCGATGCCCGGCCGGACCAGGTCGAAGTGGGCCTCGGGGAGGGTGAGGGTGGCCGGGGAGTTCGCGATGTGGCGCACCTCGGGCTCGACGCCGGCCTTCTCGGCGAAGCCGAGCATCGAGCGGAACACGTCGAGCTGCGCGGGGATCGACGGGTGCCCGGGCTCGTCGGCGCACGCGAAGTGCGACCACAGGCCGGTGACCTTCACGAGGCCCTGCGCCTCGGCCTTCAGGGCCTCGCCGACGAGCTCGGGCCAGTCGGCGGGCTGGCAGCCGTTGCGGCCGAGGCCGGTGTCGGCCTTGAGCTGGATCCTGGCGGGGCGGCCGACCGCCTGCGCGGCCTCCGTCACCTCGCGCAGGGCCCACAGGCCGCTCACCGACATGTCGAGCCCGGCCCGGATGCCGTCGGCCCACGGGTCCCCCGGCGTCCACAGCCAGCACATGATCCGCGCCTCGGTGAGACCCGCCGCCCGCAGCGCGAGCGCCTCCTGCGGCGTGGCCGTCCCCAGCCACGTCGCCCCGGCCTCCAGCGCGGCCCGCGCACACCGCACGGCCCCGTGCCCGTACGCGTCCGCCTTGACCACGCCCATCACCTGGACGTGTGGCGCGACACGGGCACGCAACGCGCGCACGTTCGCGCGCAGCGCCCCGAGGTCGATCTCGGCGCGGGCTCGGCGGGGGTGCGGTGTCTGAGTCATCGGCCCCAGTCTCTCAGGTGCGGCGCGCGGCACCGCGTAGGCGGTCGGTGGCCCGCCTCACTCCGCGCCGCGCGCGCCACCCCCGCCCCCTCAGCTCACTACGTCCCGCCACGCCCCCGGCAGCGCCTCCGCCACGTCGGTCGCCGCGATCGGCGAGCCGCCCTGGGACGCGCGGCGGGCCGCAAGGCCGTGGAGGTAGGAGGACACCGAGAGGGCGTCGACGGGGAGGAGGCCGGTGGCGAGGAGGGCGCCGGCGAGGCCGGAGAGGACGTCGCCGCTGCCCGCCGTGGCGAGCCAGGACGTGCCCGTCGGGTTCACCCGGACCGGGCCCGCGCCGCCCGGGCCGCAGACCAGCGTCGTCGAGCCCTTCAGGAGCACCGTCGCGCCGTAACGGGCAGCCAGTTCACGCACCGCCGACAGGCGGGCCGACTCGACCTCCTCGCGCGCGACCCCCAGCAGCGCCGCCGCCTCGCCCGCGTGCGGGGTGAGGAGAGTGGGGGCGGACCGGCCCCGTACCGCCGTCGGGGTCAGGACGCGCAGGCCGTCCGCGTCGACGAGGACGGGGACGTCGGTGGCCAGGACCTGGCCGAGGGCCACGGCGACACCGGGCCCCTCGCCGAGACCGGGGCCGATGACCCAGGCCTGGACGCGCCCCGCCTTGTCGGGCGGGCCGTCGTGGACCAGTGTCTCGGGGTGCGCGGCGATCACCGCGCCCGCCGCCGGCCCGACGTACCGCACCGCCCCCGCACCGCCCCGCAGCGCGCCGGAGACGGCGAGCACGGCGGCGCCGGGATAGCGGGCGGAGCCGGCGACGACGCCGAGGACGCCGCGCCGGTACTTGTCGGACTCCGACCCGGGCGCCGGCAGCCGCCGGGCCACGTCCTCGTGCTGGAGCGCCTCCAGGTCGGGCACGGACGGCAGGGTCGCGCCGAGCCCGATGTCGACGAGCCTGAGCGCGCCCGCGTACTCCCGGGCGGGGTCGACGAGCAGCCCCGGCTTGTACGTACCGAAGGTGATCGTCGCGTCGGCGCGCAGCGCCTCCCCCGCGACCTCCCCGGTGTCCGCGTCGACGCCGCTCGGCAGGTCGACGGCGACGACGACCGCGTCGGAGCCGCGCGCGGCGCGCGCGACGGGCACGGCGTCCGGCCGCAGCCCGCCCTGCCCGCCGATCCCCGTGATGCCGTCCAGGACGAGGTCGGCGGCGGCCAGGGCCTCGTAGGGATCGTCGTGCGGACCGGTCACCCGTCCGCCGGCGGCCCGCAGTGCCGCAAGCCCCGCCTCGTGCGCCCGCTCCCCCAACAGCACCGCCGTCACCCCGGCCCCGCGCCGCGCGAGCCGCACGCCCGCGTACAGCGCGTCGCCGCCGTTGTCGCCGCTGCCGACGAGCAGGACGACCCGCGCCCCGTACACCCGTCCCTTCCCGAGCAGCGAGCAGCAGGCGGCGGCGAGCCCGGCCGCGGCCCGCTGCATCAGCGCGCCCTCCGGCACCCGCGCCATCAGTTCGGCCTCGGCGGCCCGTACGGTCTCCACGCGATAAGCGGTACGCATGGCATCAACCCTCCGCGATCACCACCGCCGACGCCACCCCCGCGTCGTGACTGAGGGACACATGCCAGTGCCGTACGCCCAGCTCGGCGGCGCGGGCGGCGACGGTGCCGCGCACCCGCAGGCGCGGCTGGCCGCTGTCCTCGACGTACACCTCGGCGTCCGTCCAGTGCAGGTTCCCCGGCGCGCCAAGGGCCTTGGCCAGAGCCTCCTTCGCGGCGAACCGCACCGCGAGCGAGGCCGGGCCGCGCCGCTCGCCGCTCGGCAGGATCAGCTCGCGGTCGACGAAGAGACGCTGGACGAGGCCCGGCGTACGGTCAAGGGACGCCTCGAACCGGTCGATCTCCGCCACGTCGATCCCCACCCCGATGATCATGTCCTTCTTCTTTCACTCCACGGTCACGGACTTGGCCAGATTGCGCGGCTGGTCCACCTCGTTGCCCCGCGCCGTGGCCAGTTCGCAGGCGAAGACCTGGAGCGGCACGGTGGAGACCAGCGGCTGGAGCAGCGTAGGCGTCGCGGGGATACGGACGAGATGGTCGGCGTACGGGACGACGGCCTCGTCGCCCTCCTCCGCGATCACGATCGTCCTGGCCCCCCGGGCCCGGATCTCCTGGATGTTGGACACGATCTTGTCGTGGAGGACGGACCGGCCGCGCGGCGAGGGGACGATCACGACGACCGGCAGGTCCTTCTCGACGAGGGCGATCGGGCCGTGCTTGAGCTCGCCGGCGGCGAAGCCCTCGGCGTGCATGTACGCCAGTTCCTTGAGCTTCAGCGCGCCTTCGAGGGCCACCGGGTAGCCGACGTGCCGGCCGAGGAAGAGCACGGTGTCCTTGCCGGCGAGGGAACGGGCCAGGGCCCGTACCGGCTCCATGGTCCCCAGGACCCGCTCGACGTCCTCGGCGATCCGGCCGAGGTCGCGGACGACGGCGTGGATCTCGTCGCCCCACTGGGTGCCGCGCACCTGCCCGAGGTAGAGCGCGAGGAGGTAACAGGCGACGAGCTGGGTGAGGAAGGCCTTCGTCGACGCGACGGCGACCTCGGGCCCGGCGTGGGTGTAGAGCACGGCGTCGGACTCGCGCGGGATCGTGGACCCGTTGGTGTTGCAGACGGCGAGCACCTTGGCGCCCTGCTCGCGCGCGTGGCGCAGCGCCATCAGGGTGTCCATGGTCTCGCCGGACTGGGAGATCGCGACGACCAGGGTGCGCTGCCCGAGGATCGGGTCGCGGTAGCGGAACTCGCTGGCGAGCTCGACCTCGCAGGGGATGCGGGTCCAGTGCTCGATGGCGTACTTCGCGATGAGTCCGGCGTGGAAGGCGGTGCCGCACGCGATGATGACGATCTTGTCGGCCTCGCGGAGCACGGCGTCGGGGATGCGCACCTCGTCGAGGCGCAGGCGCCCCTCGGCGTCGATCCGGCCGAGGAGGGTGTCGGCGACGGCCTTCGGCTGCTCGGCGATCTCCTTGAGCATGAAGGAGGCGTAGCCGCCCTTCTCGGCGGCGGAGGCGTCCCAGTCGATCGTGAACGCCCGTACATCGGCGGGGGCGCCGTGGAAGTCGGTGACGGTGACGGTCTCGCGGGTGAGCTCCACGACCTGGTCCTGGCCGAGTTCGATGGCCGAGCGGGTGTGGGCGATGAAGGCGGAGACGTCGGAGGCGAGGAAGTTCTCGCCCTCGCCGACGCCGACGACGAGCGGGGAGTTGCGGCGGGCACCGACGACGACCTCGGGCTGGTCGGCGTGCACGGCGACCAGGGTGAAGGCGCCGTCGAGCCGCTTGCAGACGAGGCGCATCGCCTCGGCGAGATCGCCGACGGAGGAGTACTCCTCGGCGAGCAGATGGGCCACGACCTCGGTGTCCGTCTCGGACGCCAGCTCGTGGCCCCGGTCCGCCAGCTCCGCGCGGAGGGCGGCGAAGTTCTCGATGATGCCGTTGTGGACGACGGCGACGCGGCCCGCGTTGTCGAGGTGCGGGTGCGCGTTGGCGTCGGTGGGGCCGCCATGGGTGGCCCACCGGGTGTGCCCGATGCCGGTGGAACCGCTCGACAGCGGCCGCTCCACCAGCTCCTTCTCCAGGTTGCCGAGCTTCCCGGCCTTCTTGGCGGCGGCGAGCCCTCCGTCGGAGAGCACGGCGACACCGGCCGAGTCGTAGCCGCGGTATTCGAGCCTCTTGAGCCCTGCGATCACCACTTCGAGCGCCGACTGACCGCCGACGTAACCCACGATTCCGCACATGACGGCAGACTACGACCCGAGGGCCCTGAGCGGCCGGATCCGGAGCGGACCTGACCTGACCGGACGTGACCCGACCGGACCCGGCTCAGCCCAGCTTCGCCGCCTGCGCGTCGATGACCGTCTTCGGCTGCTCCTTGACCTCGCCGCTGATGCTCAGCGTGGCGAAGCCGGCGAGGTTGTTGCCCTTGCGGAGGACGGCGAGCTTGGTGACGAACGGCTCGCCCTCCATGTCGCGGGTGACGGTCCAGGCCAGGGCCTCGTCGCCCGCGGTCACCGTGTCCGGCTGCACCTTGGTGACCTTGGTGGCCACACCGCCGCCGTGGATGGTGAAGCCGCCGGCGCACTCGGTGCCCGCCGCCTTCAGGGACGCGAGGGCCTGCTGGGCGCCCTCGCCGGCGTAGGAGCCGAGGGTCACCGAGGTGACGGGCGCGGCGAAGGTGCCGAGGGCGTCCTCGAAGGAGCCCTTCTTCTGCGGGATCGGGATCGTCTTGACGGTGGCGCTGGCGCCGGGCGTGCCGGGCGCGGCCCAGGAGAGGGCCTCGGCCAGCGGCTCGCACGCGGGCTTGTCGGCGCTGACGTCCCCGGCGTTGACGTGCTCAGCAGGCTTGGCCTGCTCCACCTTGTAGCCCTTGAGGTCCGCCTGCGTCACCAGCAGCTTCTCCAGATCCGCCGCCGGCAGCGCCGTCACGTCGGGCTTCGCCGCCGCGGAGGCGGAGGCGTCCGCCTTGCCGCTGTCCTCGGTCTTCTTCTCCTCGCCGGCGCAGGCGGTGAGGGCGAGCGCGAGGGTGGTGACCGCGGCGACGGCCCCGGCGTGACGAAGGGCGCGTACTCTCATGTCTCAGCTCTCTCTTCAGCTTCTTCGCGTTGTCCGGGCGAACCCTATGTGCGCAGGTCACACGCACGCAGCTGATTTCGGGCAGGCGGAGGGGGAAGCCCGCCACGTGACCCACCCCACGGCCCCCGGGTCACCCACGACCGCCCCCGAGCCACGACAATGGCTCGGTGATCACTTCGCCGCCACGAAGCAACGGCACCGGCACCGGCTCGCGCCGGGTGGCCGAGCCGACGCCTTATGTCGACCTCACCCGGGGTGAGTGGAGCGCACTGCGCGACAAGACGCCGCTGCCGCTGACCGCCGACGAGGTCGAGCAGCTGCAGGGGCTCGGGGACGTCATCGACCTCGACGAGGTGCGGGACGTGTATCTGCCGCTGTCCCGGCTGCTCAATCTGTACGTGCAGGCCACCAGCGGGCTGCGCGGGGCGCTCAACACCTTCCTCGGGGAGAAGGCGGAGCAGCGCGGCACGCCGTTCGTCATAGGGGTCGCCGGGTCCGTGGCCGTCGGGAAGTCGACCGTCGCCCGGCTCCTCCAGGCGCTGCTCGCGCGCTGGCCCGAGCACCCGCGGGTGGAGCGGATCACCACCGACGGGTTCCTCTATCCGATGGAGGAGCTGAAGGCGCGGGGGCTGATGTCCCGCAAGGGCTTCCCCGAGTCGTACGACCGGCGCGCGCTCACCCGCTTCGTCGCCGACGTGAAGGCGGGCAAGGACGAGGTCACCGCGCCCGTCTACTCGCACCTCATCTACGACCGGGTGCCGGACGAGAAGCTCGTGGTGCGCCGCCCCGACATCCTGATCGTCGAGGGGCTCAACGTCCTCCAGCCGGCCCTGCCCGGCAAGGACGGGCGCACCCGCGTCGGGCTCGCCGACTACTTCGACTTCTCGGTGTACGTGGACGCCCGCGCCGAGGACATCGAGCAGTGGTACCTCAACCGCTTCCGCAAGCTGCGCGAGACCGCGTTCCAGGACCCGTCCTCGTACTTCCGGCGCTGGACCCAGGTCTCCGAGGAGGAGGCCCTGGAGTACGCCCGCACGATGTGGCGGACCGTCAACAAGGTCAACCTCCTGGAGAACGTGGCCCCGACCCGCGGACGGGCGACGCTCGTCGTCCGCAAGGGCGCGGACCACAAGGTGCAGCGCCTCAGCCTCCGCAAGCTCTGACGCCGCACAGGTCAGCCCCTACACTCGCGGGATGCTGCACCTGCGCCTGATCGTTCCTCCCGACCGTACGGACTCGGCCGTCGCGCTCATCGAGCGCACCGTCGGCACCACCCATCTCGTGGTGCTGCCGGGCGCGGCCCGGGACCCGGCCGGCGACCTCGTGATGTGCGACGTGGCGCGCGAGGCCGGGCAGGAAGTCCTGCGCGGGATACGGGAGCTGAAGATCGATCAGGACGGCTCGATCGCCGTCGAGAACATCGATCTGTCGCTGTCGAGCCGGGCGACCGCCGCCGAGGAGGAGGCGCCCGGCGAGGGCGCCGACGCGGTGATCTGGGAGCAGCTGACCGACGCCACCCACGAGGAGTCGACGCTCACCATCACCTACAGCGCCTTCATGATCATCGCCACGATGATCGCGGCCTGCGGTGTGGTCCTCGACAACGCGGTCCTCATCGTGGGCGCCATGGCCGTCGGCCCGGAGTTCGGACCACTGGCCGGCATCTGTACGGGGCTTGTGCGGCGCGCCCCGAAGCTGGTGCTGCGCTCCTCGTACGCGCTGATCATCGGCTTCGCGGCGGCGATCGTCGCGACGACCGTGTTCAGCCTGGGGATGGACGCGCTCGGCCTGTTCAGCATCGAGCAGCTCGACGCCCCGCGCCCCAACACCAGCTTCATCTGGCAGCCGGACCCGTTCTCCTTCGTCGTCGCCCTGCTCGCGGGCGCGGCCGGCACGCTCTCGCTCACCTCGACGAAGTCGGGGGCGCTGATCGGGGTCGCGATCTCCGTGACGACGGTCCCGGCCGGCGCGAACGCCGCCGTGGCGCTGAGCTACGCGCAGTACGCCCAGATGTGGGGCTCGATGGTGCAGCTGGTGCTCAACCTGACCGGCATCATCGCGGCCGGCACGCTCACGCTCTTCGCGCAGAAGCTGCTGTGGCGCACCCAGCGCGGCCGCTGGACCCGTATCCCCAGAACGGGCAAGAAACGCTGACAGCCCCCGCGATCAGATCCGCGGGGGCTGTCGGTGCGTCACACGGTCTAGCCGAGCGCCGACTTCACCACGTCCGCGAGCCGCCCGGCCACCGAGCGCGCCTGCTCGATGTCCGCGGCCTCGACCATGACCCGCACCAGCGGCTCGGTGCCGGAGGGGCGGAGCAGCACGCGGCCGGTGGTGCCGAGCTCGCGCTCGGCCTCGGCGACGGCGTGGGACAGCTCGGCGGAGGTGTTCACCCGGGACTTGTCGACGTTCGGCACGTTGACGAGGACCTGCGGCAGGCGCTCCATGACGCCCGCCAGCTCGGCGAGGGACTTGCCGGTGGCGGCGACGCGGGCCGCGAGCATCAGTCCGGTCAGGGTGCCGTCGCCGGTGGTGGCGTGGTCGAGCACGATGACGTGGCCGGACTGCTCGCCGCCGAGGGCGTAGCCGTGCTCCTTCATCGACTCCAGGACGTAGCGGTCGCCGACCGCGGTCTGCACGAGGGCCAGGCCCTCGCGCTCCATCGCCAGCTTGAAGCCGAGGTTGGACATGACGGTGCCGACGACGGTGTCGCCGCGCAGGGTGCCGGCCTCGCGCATGGCGAGGGCCAGGATCGCGAGGATCTGGTCGCCATCGACCTCCTCGCCGCGGCCGTCCACGGCGAGGCAGCGGTCGGCGTCGCCGTCGTGGGCGATGCCGAAGTCGGCCCCGTGCTCGACCACGGCGGCCTTGAGCAGGCCGAGGTGGGTGGAGCCGCAGCCGTCGTTGATGTTGAGGCCGTCGGGCTCGGCGCCGATGGTGACGACGGTGGCGCCGGCCCGGGAGAAGGCCTCGGGCGAGACGCGGGCGGCGGCGCCGTGGGCCTCGTCGAGGACGATCTTCAGGCCGTCGAGCCGGTTGGGGAGGACGCCGATGAGGTGGGCGACGTACTTGTCGAAGCCCTCGTCGTAGTCGCGGACGCGGCCGACGCCGGCCCCGGTGGGACGGGTCCAGGGGGCGCCGGTGCGGTGCTCCTCGTAGACGGACTCGATGCGGTCCTCGAGGTCGTCGGCGAGCTTGTGGCCGCCGCGGGCGAAGAACTTGATGCCGTTGTCGGGCATCGCGTTGTGGGAGGCGGACAGCATCACGCCGAGGTCGGCGCCGAGCACGCCGGTGAGATACGCCACCGCCGGGGTGGGCAGCACACCGACGCGCAGGACGTCGACGCCCGCGCTCGCCAGGCCGGCCACGACGGCGGCCTCCAGGAACTCTCCCGAGGCGCGCGGGTCGCGCCCCACCACGGCGGTCGGCCGATGGCCCTCAAAGGTGCCCGTCTCGGCGAGCACGTGCGCGGCCGCGACCGACAGGCCGAGCGCCAGCTCCGCCGTCAGGTCGGCGTTGGCCACGCCGCGTACCCCGTCCGTGCCGAAGAGTCGTCCCACAGCTGTCCTCCGAAAATACTCCGATGGTGCGATCCCTCGTGTGGCTGCTGCCCGCTTTTGGCCGGCTGCCGCTCAGGGATGAGCCCAAGTGATGCCCAAGATTATGAAAGCAAGGTCCGAAAATGAAAAAGCCGGGGACCCCGGCGAAAAGCCGGACGCCCCGGCAGCACGGGCAGTGCCGCCGGGGCGTCCGGGCCAAGCAGACCGAGCAGGCGATTAGCGCTTGCTGTACTGCGGGGCCTTGCGGGCCTTCTTGAGACCGGCCTTCTTGCGCTCGACCGCACGGTCGTCGCGGGAGAGGAAGCCGGCCTTCTTCAGCGCCGGGCGGTTGTTCTCGACGTCCGCCTCGTTCAGGGCGCGGGCCACGCCGAGGCGCAGGGCGCCGGCCTGACCGGAGACGCCGCCACCCGAGATGCGGGCGATGACGTCGTAGCGGTTGTCCAGCTCGAGCACCTTGAAGGGCTCGTTGACTTCCTGCTGGTGCACCTTGTTCGGGAAGTAGTTGTCGAGCGTGCGCCCGTTGATCTTCCACTTGCCGGTGCCCGGGACGATCCGGACGCGGGCGATGGCGTTCTTGCGACGGCCCAGGCCGGCAGCCGGCTGCGGGTCGCCGAAGCGGGACGCGACGGACTCGGAGGTGTAGTCACCCTCGACGATCTCGGTCTCGGTGGTGTACTCCTCGACGCCCTCGAACTCGTCGACGGGGGTCTCAGGGGTGGTCTCGGCCACGATGCTCCTCAGATTTCTTTCGTTCTTAGGGGGTGGCCGGAACTACTGCGCGACCTGGGTGATCTCGAACGGGACCGGCTGCTGGGCAGCGTGCGGGTGCTCGGCGCCCGCGTAGACCTTCAGCTTCGAGAGCATCTGACGGCCCAGGGAGTTCTTGGGGATCATGCCCTTGATGGCCTTCTCGACAGCCTTCTCCGGGCTCTTCTCGAGGAGCTCGTCGTAGCGGATCGAGCGCAGACCACCCGGGTAGCCGGAGTGGCGGTACGCCATCTTCTGGGTCTTCTTGTTGCCGGACAGGTGGACCTTGTCAGCGTTGATGATGATGACGAAGTCGCCCATGTCCATGTGGGGCGCGTAGACGGGCTTGTGCTTGCCTCGCAGGAGGTTCGCAGCCGTCGTCGCCAGACGGCCCAGGACGATGTCCTGCGCGTCGATGATGTGCCACTGGCGAGTGACATCGCCGGGCTTGGGGCTGTACGTACGCACTTCGTAGCCTTCGCTTCTTCAGTGGATGGAGTCCAGACACACCTGAAGCGATCATGCAGCTGGGGCCTGCACTGCCGGGACACCGCCCGTATGCGAGCCACTGGTAACTGCTCCAGGGAACTTGCGTAAGGGCCCCTCGCGTGAGAACGACGAAGCCGATACGCATAACAAACCGCTACGGTACCCGCGCCACCCCGGACGGGTCAAAACGCGCCGCCCCTACCGCGCCCGCTCCACGCGCCGCTCGTCCCACACCGGCTCGCTCGTCTCCCGTACGACCCCGTCCGAGCCGAAGACCAGATACCGGTCGAAGGAGCGCGCGAACCAGCGGTCGTGGGTGACGGCGAGGACCGTGCCCTCGTACGACTCCAGGCCGTCCTGGAGGGCCTCCGCGGACTCCAGGTCCAGGTTGTCCGTCGGCTCGTCGAGCAGCAGCGCCGTCGTGCCCGCCAGCTCCAGGAGCAGGATCTGGAAGCGCGCCTGCTGGCCGCCGGAGAGCTTCTCGAAGGCCTGGTCGCCCTGCCGCTCCAGCTCGTAGCGGCGCAGCATGGACATGGCCCCGCCGCGGTCCTTGGCGTGCTCGGTCCACAGGATGTCGACCAGCGGGCGCCCGAAGAGCTCCGGGTGGGCGTGGGTCTGCGCGAAGTGCCCCGGCACGACCCGGGCGCCCAGCTTCCACGTACCCGTGTGCGCGACCGACTCGTCACCGGCGAGCAGCCGCAGGAAGTGCGACTTGCCGGAGCCGTTCGAGCCGAGGACGGCGACCCGCTCCCCGTAGAAGATCTCCAGGGAGAAGGGCTTCATCAGCCCCGTCAGCTCCAGGTTCTCGGCCGTCACCGCCCGCACGCCGGTCCGGCCGCCGCGCAGCCGCATCCGGATGTCCTGCTCGCGCGGCGGCTCCGGCGGCGGGCCGGCCTCCTCGAACTTCCTCAGGCGCGTCTGCGCCGCCGCGTACCGCGAGGCCATGTCATGGCTGACCGCGGCCGCCTGCCGCAGGTTGAGCACCAGCTTCTTCAGCTGGGCGTGCTTCTCCTCCCAGCGCCGCTTCAGCTCCTCGAAGCGCGCGAAACGCTCCCGCCGCGCCTCGTGGAAGGTGTCGAAGCCGCCACCGTGCACCCACACGTCCGAACCGGCCGGACCGGGCTCCACGGCCACGATCTTCTGCGCGGCCCGGGACAGCAGCTCACGGTCGTGGGAGATGAAGAGCACCGTCTTACGGGTCTCCCGCAGCCGCTCCTCCAGCCAGCGCTTGCCGGGCACGTCGAGATAGTTGTCCGGCTCGTCGAGGAGCAGCACCTCGTCGCTGCCGCGCAGCAGGTACTCCAGGACCAGACGCTTCTGCTCTCCGCCGCTCAGCGTGCGCACCTGCCGGAACTGCGCCTTGTCGTACGGCACGCCCATCGCGGCCATGGTGCACACGTCCCACAGGGTCTCGAACTCGTACCCCTGCACCTCGGCCCAGTCGCTGAGCGCCTGCGCGTACGCCATCTGCGCGGCCTCGTCGTCGACCGTCATGATCCGCTCCTCGGCGGCGTCGACGGCCTGCGCGGCGGTACGGATCCGGGCGGGCGCCACCGAGACCAGCAGGTCGCGCACGGTCGACTCGTCCCGCACGGAGCCCACGAACTGCGGCATCACGCCGAGCCCGCCGCTGACCGTGACGGTGCCGCCGTGCGGCTGGAGCTCCCCGGAGATCATCCGGAGGAGGGTCGTCTTGCCGGCGCCGTTGGCCCCGACCAGGGCGACCACGGCGCCCTCGCCGACCCGGAAGGAGGCGTCCCCGAGGAGGACCCTCCCGTCCGGAAGGTAGTACTCCAGGTGCGCGGCTTCGACATGTCCCATGAGGGGCATTGTCACCGCCGCGACCGCCGAATCCCAAGCGGATTAGGATGCCGCGCATGAGCTTTGGGGGACCGCAGGCGGGCGGCGAGCAGCAGAACGGGCAGCAGGGTTACGGGTACGGGTACCCGCAGCAGCCGGGTTACGGATACCCGCAGCAGCCACCGGCGTACGGTCAGCAGCCCACGTACGGGCAGCCCCAGCAGCCGAACCCGTTCCCGGGCGCGCAGGACACCGGCACCCCCGACTGGGGCGCCCTCGCCGACGCCTCCGCCTCCCGCAACAAGCGCAAGCGCCTGCTGTTCATCGGCGGCGGCGTGGTCGCCGCGCTCGCCGTGGGCGCGGTGGTCGCCACCGCGATCGTCTCCACCAACAGGAACAACGAGGAGGCGAAGAACGGCGGCCCCACGCCGACCGGCTCCGTCGCCCCCACCGACACCGCGAGCCCCGCCCCGACCTTCTCCTCGGTCGCCCCGCTGCCCCCGCCGAACCCGATGGACTACATCTCCGACGCCAAGAAGGACAAGGCGCCGCTGAGCCCCGAGGGCCTCTTCCCGGGCAAGAAGCTGAGCATGAACAAGCGCCCGTACGCGAAGGGCGCGACCTCCTCCACCACGAACTGCGCGGCCGTCACCCAGGGCGCTCTCGGCGGCGTCCTCAAGAACAACGGCTGCACCCGGGTGATCCGCGCCACCTACGTCCGCGACGGGGTCGCGATCACCGTCGGCGTCGCCGTCTTCCCGACCGACGAGCAGGCGAGCAGGGCGAAGAAGCAGGCCAGTGGCGGCATCGCGCCGCTCACCGGCGCCGGGGTGAAGGACTTCTGCCACGCCACGGTCTGTCTGCGGCGCACCAACTCCATCGGCCGGTACGTGTACCTCACCCAGGCCGGCTTCCTCAACGGCAAGAAGGTCACCACCGGCGACTCGGCGGTCTTCCAGGCCTCCGACGACCTGGGCACCTTCACCTTCAACCAGCTCTACGCCCGCGGCCGCGCCCAGGCCTCAGCAGCAGCCGGCGCTCCCCGGGAGTGACCGCTTGTTGCGGGCCTCCCTGCTGCGGGCGGCGAGCAGCTCGTCGGCCGGGTAGCCGACCTCTTCCAGGGTGAGGCCGTGCGGCCGTACGACATGCACGGCCGAGTCCCGCACACCGGCGGCCAGGACCTTGCCCGGCCACTCGACCGGGCGGTGCCCGTCGCCGACGAAAAGCAGCGCGCCGACCAGCGAGCGCACCATGTTGTGGCAGAAGGCGTCGGCCTTGACGGTGGCCTCCAGGATCCCGTCCGGGCGGCGCTCCCAGCGCAGCTCCTGCAGGGTCCGGATGGTCGTCGCGCCCTCGCGCTTCTTGCAGTACGCGGCGAAGTCGTGCTCGCCGACGAGGCGCTCGGCGGCCGCGTTCATGGCGTCCATGTCGAGCGTCCAGTCGTGCCACAGGACGTGGCCGCGCAGGAGCGGGTCGACGCCGCCGGGGTGGTCGGTGACGCGGTAGGCGTAACGGCGCCAGATCGCCGAGAAACGCGCGTTGAAGCCCGCGGGGGCCTCCTCGACCTTCCAGACCCGCACGTCGTGCGAGAGGCGCCCGGCGAGCCGCCGCAGCAGCTTCTCCCGGTGCTCCGCCCACAGGCCCTCCGGCAGGTCCACGTGCGCGACCTGGCCGCGGGCGTGGACCCCGGCGTCGGTACGGCCGGCGACGGTCAGCTCGTACGTCTCGGAGGACCGGGTCACGGTCTTCAGCGCGTCCTCGATCTCGCCCTGGACGGTCCGCTGCCCGCGGGCCTGCTTGGCCCAGCCGGAGAAGTCCCTGCCGTCGTACGAAAGGTCGAGCCGTACGCGTACGAACCCGGGCTGCACGTCATCACGCTGGTCGGTCACGCCGTAAATCCTCTCAAACACATGGACACGCCTCGGACGCACGGGAGCGGGCCCGCACCCCAGGGGGTACGGGCCCGCTCGCGGGAAACTCGGCGGAACGCTTACGCGTCCTTCGCCTCGTCCTCGGTCGTCTCGACCGCGGCGGCCTCGTCGGCCTCCTTGACGGCGCGCTTGGTGGCGGCCTCGGCCTCGGCGACGGTCGCCTTCTTGGCGATCTCGCCCTCGACCAGCTCGATCACGGCCATCGGGGCGTTGTCGCCACGACGGTTGCCGATCTTGGTGATACGGGTGTAACCACCCGGACGCTCCGAGTAGCGCGGGGCGATCTCGGTGAAGAGGGTGTGGACGACGCCCTTGTCGGTGATCGTCTGCAGCACCAGGCGACGGTTGTGGATGTCGCCCTTCTTCGCCTTGGTGATCAGGCGCTCGGCGACCGGACGCAGGCGACGGGCCTTGGCCTCGGTCGTCGTGATGCGGCCGTGCTCGAAGAGCGACTTCGCCAGGTTGGCGAGGAGCAGCTTCTCGTGCGCGGCGGAGCCGCCGAGGCGGGCGCCCTTGGTGGGACGCGGCATGGTGTTTCTCCTTGGGTCTGCCCCGGCCGTGTCAGGTACCGGAGTCAGTGTCCGAGCAGGCGGTTACCTGTCGGAGATCCGGGACGCGCCCTCGAAAGGGCGGGTCCCGGAAGGTACGGACCGTGAGGCCCGAGCTCTTAGTACTGCTCGGTCTCGACGAAGCCCGCGTCCGCGTCGTCGTCGGCGCCGAAGGCGTCGGCGGCGGCGGTCGGGTCGAATCCGGGCGGGCTGTCCTTGAGGGCCAGGCCCATGCCGGCCAGCTTCGCCTTGACCTCGTCGATCGACTTCGCACCGAAGTTGCGGATGTCGAGCAGGTCGGCCTCGGAACGCGCCACGAGCTCACCCACGGAGTGGATGCCCTCGCGCTTGAGGCAGTTGTACGACCGAACGGTGAGCTCCAGCTCCTCGATCGGCAGCGCCAGGTCGGCGGCCAGGGCGGCGTCCGTCGGGGACGGGCCCATGTCGATGCCCTCGGCGTCGATGTTGAGCTCGCGGGCCAGACCGAACAGCTCGACCAGGGTCTTGCCGGCGGACGCCATGGCGTCACGCGGGCGCATGGCCTGCTTGGTCTCGACGTCGACGATGAGCTTGTCGAAGTCGGTGCGCTGCTCGACTCGGGTCGCCTCGACCTTGTAGGTGACCTTGAGAACCGGCGAGTAGATGGAGTCGACCGGGATACGGCCGATCTCCTGGCCCACCTGCTTGTTCTGGACAGCGGAGACGTAGCCGCGACCGCGCTCGACGGTCAGCTCCATCTCCAGCTTGCCCTTGCCGTTGAGCGTGGCGAGGACCAGGTCGGGGTTGTGCACCTCGACACCGGCCGGCGGCGCGATGTCGGCGGCGGTGACGACACCCGGACCCTGCTTGCGCAGGTACATCACGACCGGCTCGTCGTGCTCCGAGGAGACGACCAGCTGCTTGATGTTCAGGATGAGGTCGGTGACGTCCTCCTTGACGCCCGGCACGGTGGTGAACTCGTGCAGGACACCGTCGATGCGGATGCTGGTGACAGCAGCGCCGGGGATCGACGAGAGGAGGGTGCGGCGGAGCGAGTTGCCGAGGGTGTAGCCGAAGCCCGGCTCCAGCGGCTCGATGACGAACCGGGAGCGGAACTCGTCGACGACCTCTTCGGTCAGCGAAGGACGCTGAGCGATAAGCATGTCGGTGATTCCTTCGTTTGTGGACGCCCACTATTTGACGCCCGACAGGTACTGCGAGGTACTGCCAAGGGTACGGGCGGCACGTCCCTTTGCAGGGTCGTACCGCCCGGACACTCAAAGACGCACAGGTGCGCCCGCTGCGTCAGACGCGGCGGCGCTTCGGCGGACGGCAGCCGTTGTGCGGGGTGGGGGTGACGTCCTGGATCGAGCCGACCTCGAGGCCGGTGGCCTGGAGGGAGCGGATCGCGGTCTCACGGCCGGAGCCGGGACCCTTGACGAAGACGTCGACCTTGCGCATGCCGTGCTCCTGCGCGCGGCGGGCGGCCGACTCGGCGGCCATCTGCGCGGCGAAGGGGGTGGACTTGCGCGAGCCCTTGAAGCCGACGTGGCCGGCGGAGGCCCAGGAGATCACGTTGCCGGACGGGTCCGTGATCGAGACGATCGTGTTGTTGAACGTGCTCTTGATGTGCGCGTGGCCGTGAGCGACGTTCTTCTTTTCCTTGCGGCGCACCTTCTTGGCAGCGCCCTGACGACCCTTGGGGGGCATCTATAACTCCTACGGGAGGTGGTCGGTCCTACAGCGAAGACCGTTTGGTCGAGCGTCCGCTGAGGACTACTTCTTGCCCGGCTTCTTCTTACCGGCGATGGCGCGACGCGGGCCCTTGCGGGTACGAGCGTTCGTGCTGGTGCGCTGACCGCGGACGGGCAGGCCACGACGGTGGCGCAGGCCCTGGTAGCAGCCGATCTCGACCTTGCGGCGGATGTCGGCGGCGATCTCGCGGCGGAGGTCACCCTCGGTCTGGAGGTTGGCGTCCACGTACTCGCGGATCTTGACGAGGTCTTCCTCGGCAAGGTCGCGGACACGGGTGGACGGGTTCACGCCGGTCGCGGCGAGGATCTCCTCGGACCGGGTACGCCCGATGCCGAAGACGTAGGTGAGTGCGACCACCACACGCTTTTCGCGCGGGATGTCAACACCGGAAACGCGTGCCATTCAATGGCTCCTGTGTTCTCGGGGGTCTGCTGCAGAACCACTCCCGACTGCCGACCCTCTGTTGTCAGAGGAGTGGTACAGCCGGGTCCCCGGCCCCCGCCGGAGGTGTCGTCAGCCGTGCGGGACGGCCGGACGGGCTCTGCTTATGTACGTGTGTTGCTATGCGTCGCGCGAAGAACTGCGAGATGCAGGTCGGTCGGCGTGCGTCAGCCCTGGCGCTGCTTGTGGCGCAGGTTGTCGCAGATGACCATGACCCGGCCGTGGCGGCGGATCACCTTGCACTTGTCGCAGATCTTCTTGACGCTCGGCTTGACCTTCATGGGATGTGAGGTTCTCCGGGTCAGTGCCACCACCCGCGCGAAGGTGCGGGGGTGCGGGCAAGATCTACTTGTACCGGTAGACGATCCGGCCACGCGTCAGGTCGTACGGAGACAGCTCCACGACGACCCGGTCGTCCGGGAGGATTCGGATGTAGTGCATCCGCATCTTGCCGGAGATGTGCGCGAGGACCTTGTGACCGTTCTGGAGCTCCACCTTGAACATGGCGTTCGGCAGGGACTCGATCACGGTGCCCTCGATTTCGATGGCACCTTGCTTCTTGGCCACGCTTCGCCCTTCGAATCGGCTACCTTGATCGACTCTCGCCTCCGGGTGCGGACACACGGGTACACGAGAGCCGACGCATCAGTCTACGTCAGGCACCTGGAAAAGACGAATCCGGGAAGTTTGCCCAACGTCGTTGATCGTTACGCCAGCGGTCAGGCCAGCGGATCCGGCGCCGCCGTCACGCCCAGCTCCGCCAGCTTCGCCTTGCCGCCGTCGACCGCCGTGAGGACCAGCGGGCCCTCCTCGGTCAGGGCGATGCTGTGCTCCCAGTGGGAGGACCAGGTGCCGTCGGTCGTGATGACGGTCCAGTCGTCGGCGAGAACCTCGGTGCGCGGGGTGCCGAGGGAGACCATGGGCTCGATGGCCAGGCAGAAGCCGGGGACCAGCTTCGGGCCCTTGCCGCGCTTGCGGGAGACGTAGTTCAGCAGGTGCGGGTCCATGTGCATCTCGGTGCCGATGCCGTGGCCGCCGTAGTCCTCGATGATGCCGTAGCGGCCCAGGCTGTGGTCGCCCACGGCCGGCCGCGGCTGGCGCTTGATGTAGGACTCGATCGCCTTCGAGATGTCCACCAGGCGCGCGCCGAGCTTCATCGCGGCGATGCCCGCCCACATCGACTCCTCGGTCACCCGGGAGAGCTCGATCAGCTCCGGCGCGTGGCCGCTGCCCACGAAGCAGGTGTACGCGGCGTCGCCGTGCCAGCCGTCGACGATCGCGCCGGCGTCGATGGAGATGATGTCGCCGTCCTTGAGGACGGTCTTCTCGTCCGGGATGCCGTGGACGACGACCTCATTGACCGAGGTGCAGATGGTCGCGGGGAACCCGCCGTACCCGAGGAAGTTGGACTTCGCGCCGTGGTCGGCGATCACCTTGCGGGCGACCTCGTCCAGGTCCCGCGTCGTCGCGCCCGGCACCGCCACCTCGCGGGTGGCCGCGTGGATGGCCGCGACGACCAGCCCCGCCTCGCGCATCTTCGCGATCTGCTCGGGGGTCTTGATCTGCACCATCGTGGTCGGGGCCTTTCCTCTACGCGTACCGGGGACAGAACAACGATACGGCCGCGGCGCCCTCACCGGGCACCGCGGCCGTGTCGTACGAAAACCGTGGTTACTTCTTCAGCGCGTCCATCGCCCGCGCCGTGACCTCGTCCACCTTGCCGAGAGCGGAGATCGTCGCGACGAGCCCCTGCTTCTTGTAGTAGTCGATGATCGGCTCGGTCTGCGTGTGGTAGACCTCCAGGCGCGTGCGGACCGTCTCCTCGGAGTCATCCGGGCGCTGGAAGAGCTCGCCACCGCAGATGTCGCAGACGCCCTCGGTCTTCGGGGCGTTGTACGTCACGTGAAAGACGTGCGCGGAGTCGGTGCGGCAGACGCGACGACCCGCGATCCGCTTCACGACCTCGTCCTCGGGGACCTCCAGGTCCAGAACCGCGTCCAGCTGCATGCCGTCCTCCTTGAGGGCGGCATCCAGGGCCTCGGCCTGGGCCACGTTGCGCGGGAACCCGTCGAGCAGGAAGCCGTTGACGGCGTCCTCCTGCTCCATACGGTCCTTGGCCATCCCGATGGTCACCTCGTCCGGAACGAGCTCGCCCCGGTCCATGTAACCCTTCGCCGCCAGGCCCAGCTCCGTGCCCTGCGAGATGTTGGCACGGAACAGGTCACCCGTGGAGATGTGAGGAATGGCCAGGTTCTTGGCAAGGAACGCAGCCTGCGTTCCCTTGCCGGCCCCGGGCGGTCCGACGAGGACGATTCGCATCAGCGGAGGAACCCTTCGTAATTGCGCTGCTGGAGCTGGCTCTCGATCTGCTTCACGGTCTCGAGACCCACACCCACGATGATCAGGATGCTGGTGCCACCGAACGGGAAGTTCGCGTTCGCACCACCGAAGCCGGCCAACGCCATCGTCGGCACAAGAGCGATCAGACCCAGGTACAGCGAGCCCGGCCAAGTGATCCGGTTGAGCACGTAGCTCAGATACTCGGCAGTAGGACGACCAGCCCGGATACCCGGGATGAAGCCACCATACTTCTTCATGTTGTCGGCGACTTCCTCGGGGTTGAACGAGATCGCCACGTAGAAGAAGGCGAAGAACACGATCAGAAGGAAGTACGCGGCGATGTAGTACGGGTGGTCACCCTTGACGAAGTGGGCTTCGATCCAGGTCTTCCAGCCGGCGGTGGAGTTCGAGAACTGCGCGACGAGCGCCGGGATGTAGAGCAGCGACGAGGCGAAGATGACAGGAATCACACCTGCCTGATTCACCTTCAACGGGATGTAAGTGGACGTACCGCCGTACGACCGCCGGCCGATCATCCGCTTCGCGTACTGCACCGGGATGCGGCGCTGGGCCTGCTCGACGAAGACGACGAGGGCCACCATCACGAAGCCGATGATGATCACGGTGCCGAACTCGATCCAGCCCTTGGCGAGCTTGCCGCTCTCCTTGATGGCCCACAGGGCGCCCGGGAAGCCGGCGGCGATCGAGATGAACATGAGGATCGACATGCCGTTGCCGATGCCGCGGTCGGTGATGAGCTCGCCCAGCCACATCACGACACCGGTGCCCGCGGTCATGGTGATGACCATGGTGGCGGTGGTGAAGATCGACTGGTCGGGAACGACCTGGCTCGCGACGGTGCAGCCGCTGAACAGCGCGCCGGTACGGGCGGTGGCGACGAGGCCGGTGCCCTGGAGGATGGCGAGCGCGACCGTCAGATAACGCGTGTACTGCGTGATCTTCGTGGTGCCGGCCTGCCCCTCCTTCTTCAGGGCCTCCAGGCGCGGGATCACGACGGTCAGCAGCTGCAGGATGATGCTCGCCGTGATGTACGGCATGATGCCGAGCGCGAAGATGGTGATCTGCAGCAGCGCCCCGCCACTGAACATGTTCACCAGACCGAAGAGGCTGTTGTTGCCCTGCTTCGCCTGGTCGACACACTGCTGGACGGCCTCGTAGCTGACGCCGGGGACGGGGATGTGCGCCCCGAGCCGGTACAGCACGATGATGCCGAGCGTGAAGAGCAGCTTCTTGCGCAGGTCGGGCGTCTTGAACGCCCGGGCGAACGCGGTGAGCACGGTGCCTCCTGCGACCCCCGCGCAATGCGTCAGAGGTGACGGTCTTGAGGTTCGACTATGAGTGGTCAGTCCGGAGGGCTCGCGGGCATACCGCACGCACTCTAGACAGTGGACGCCACCTTACCGGCGACTATGGCCCCCTAGGAACGACCAACCGGGGATGCCCCTTTTGTAGGGGCATCCCCGGTGGGATGTTCAGGCCATCGAGTCGTCTCAGACGAGCTCGGTGACGGTGCCGCCGGCGGCGGCGATCTTCTCCTTGGCGGAGCCGGAGACGGCGTCGACCGTCACCTGCAGCGCCACGGAGACCTCGCCCTGGCCCAGGACCTTGACGAGCTGGTTCTTGCGAACCGCACCCTTGGCGACCAGGTCGGCCACCGTGACCTCGCCACCCTGCGGGTAGAGCGCGGCCAGCTTGTCCAGGTTCACGACCTGGAACTCGGTGCGGAAGGGGTTCTTGAAGCCCTTCAGCTTCGGGAGGCGCATGTGGAGCGGCATCTGGCCACCCTCGAAGCGCTCCGGAACCTGGTAGCGGGCCTTCGTGCCCTTCGTACCACGACCGGCCGTCTTACCCTTCGACGCCTCACCACGACCCACACGGGTCTTGGCGGTCTTGGCGCCCGGGGCGGGACGGAGGTTGTGGACCTTCAGCGGGTTGGTCTCCGCCATGTCAGTCGACCTCCTCGACCGTCACGAGGTGGCGGACGGTGTGCACCATTCCGCGGAACTCGGGGCGGTCCTCCTTGACGACCACGTCGTTCAGGCGCTTGAGCCCGAGCGAACGCAGGGTGTCGCGGTGGTTCTGCTTGCTGCCGATGTACGACTTCGTCTGCGTGATCTTGAGGCGAGCCATTACGCACCCGCCCCGGCACGCGCACGAAGCAGAGCCGCGGGGGCGACGTCCTCGAGGGGCAGACCGCGGCGGGCCGCGATCTCCTCGGGACGCTGCAGGCCCTTGAGGGCCGCCACGGTCGCGTGCACGATGTTGATCGCGTTGTCGGAGCCGAGCGACTTCGACAGGATGTCGTGAACGCCGGCGCACTCGAGCACGGCGCGCACCGGGCCACCGGCGATGACACCGGTACCGGGGGAAGCCGGCTTGAGCAGGACGACGCCCGCGGCCTTCTCACCCTGGATCGGGTGCGGGATGGTGCCCTGGATACGGGGGACCTTGAAGAAGTGCTTCTTGGCCTCCTCAACACCCTTGGCGATGGCGGCCGGCACCTCCTTGGCCTTGCCGTAACCGACACCCACGGTGCCGTCACCGTCGCCCACCACGACCAGCGCGGTGAAGCTGAAGCGACGACCACCCTTCACAACCTTGGCGACGCGGTTGATCGCGACAACGCGCTCAACGTACGCGGTCTTCTCGGCGGCGGCAGCGCCACCGTCGCGGCCCTTCCGGTCCCGCCGCTCGCCGCCACCGGCACCGCTGCCGCGGCGCTGGGGTCCAGCCATTGGAATACCTCTCTCTGTTACGTCCGTTAGTCCCGGAACCGGGGCTTAGAACTTCAGCCCGGCTTCGCGGGCGGCGTCAGCCAGAGCGGCAATGCGCCCGGCGTACCTGTTGCCACCACGGTCGAACACGACGGCCTCGACGCCGGCCGCCTTGGCGCGCTCGGCGACCAGGGCGCCGACCTGCTTGGCCTGCGCGGACTTGTCGCCCTCGCCACCGCGGACGGAGGCGTCCAGGTGGGACGCCGACGCCAGGGTGTGACCCTTGAGGTCGTCGATGACCTGGGCGGTGATACCGCGGTTCGAGCGCGTCACGACGAGACGCGGACGCTCCGCCGTACCCGACACGTTCTTGCGGATGCGCAGGTGACGACGCGCCTTCGCAGCGCGCTTGTAAGCGTCGCCCTTGGCGATCTTGACACCGTATGCCATGGCTTACTTACCAGCCTTTCCGACCTTGCGGCGGATGACCTCGCCCGCGTACTTGACACCCTTGGCCTTGTACGGGTCGGGCTTCCGCAGCTTGCGGATGTTGGCGGCGACCTCGCCGACCTTCTGCTTGTCGATGCCCTCGACCGAGAACTTGGTCGGCGACTCGACCTTGAAGGAGATGCCCTCGGGGGCCTCCACCAGGATCGGGTGGCTGTAGCCGAGCTGGAACTCCAGGTCGGAGCCCTTCGCGGCAACGCGGTAACCGACACCGCTGATCTCGAGCGCCTTCGTGTACCCCTGGGTCACACCGGTGATCATGTTGGCCACCAGCGTGCGGGACAGGCCGTGGAGGGCCTTGTTCTGACGCTCGTCGTTCGGACGGGTGACGTTGAGAACGCCGTCCTCGCCCTTAACGATCTCGATCGGAGCGGCGACGGTGTGCGTCAGCGAGCCCTTGGAGCCCTTGACGGTGACCGTGCGGCCCTCGATGGTGACGTCCACGCCGGCGGGAACCGGGATGGGGAGCTTGCCAATGCGAGACATAGCTTTTCCTCCGTTCCCGACTACCAGACGTAGGCGAGGACTTCCCCACCCACGCCCTTCTTCTGCGCCTGCTGGCCGGTCAGGAGACCGTGGGACGTGGAGATGATCGCCACGCCCAGGCCGCCGAGGACCTTCGGCAGGTTGGTGGACTTCGCGTAAACCCGGAGGCCCGGCTTCGAGATCCGCTTGATGCCCGCGATGGAGCGCTCACGGTTCGGACCGAACTTGAGGTCGAGCACGAGGTTCTTGCCGACCTCGGCGTCCTCGACCTTCCAGCCCGTGATGAAGCCCTCCTGCTGGAGGATTTCCGCGATATGCGACTTGATCTTGCTGTGCGGCATCGTCACGGAGTCGTGGTACGCCGAGTTCGCGTTACGCAGACGCGTGAGCATGTCTGCGATCGGATCAGTCATGGTCATGAATTGGCCTTCGGCCTCTCTCGCCGGGGTTTCCTGGTGCACCATCCCTCTCCCCGATCCGAGACGGGGCGGGTGCGGTGCGGTGGACCTACGGCGTAGTAAGTCGGTAGGGCGGCGGACGCCCAACCCTTCAAGCCTACGGCATGAAGAGGAGGGCCTCCGCCAGCCCAGTGCTTACCGAGAGACTCCGGTCATTCACCAACGCCCAGAGGGCGAAGGAGAATTACCAGGAGCTCTTGGTCACGCCCGGCAGCTCGCCACGGTGAGCCATCTCACGAAGGCACACGCGGCACAGGCCGAACTTGCGGTACACGGAGTGGGGGCGACCGCAGCGCTGGCAGCGGGTGTACGAACGCACACCGAACTTGGGCTTGCGGGCAGCCTTCGCGATGAGAGCCTTCTTCGCCATCTCGCTTACGCCTCCTTGAACGGGAAGCCGAGGTGACGCAGAAGGGCACGGCCCTCGTCGTCGTTGGTCGCCGTGGTGACCACGGTGATGTCCATACCCCGGACGCGGTCGATCTTGTCCTGGTCGATCTCGTGGAACATGACCTGCTCCGTGAGACCGAAGGTGTAGTTGCCACGGCCGTCGAACTGCTTGGGGGACAGGCCGCGGAAGTCGCGGATGCGCGGCAGCGCGAGCGACAGGGTGCGGTCCAGGAACTCCCACATGCGGTCGCCACGGAGCGTGACGTGGGCACCGATCGGCTGGCCCTCACGCAGCTTGAACTGCGCGATGGACTTGCGGGCCTTGGTGACGGCCGGCTTCTGACCGGTGATCGTGGTGAGGTCGCGGATCGCGCCCTCGATCAGCTTCGAGTCACGGGCGGCGTCGCCGACACCCATGTTGACCACGATCTTCACGAGGCCGGGGATCTGCATGACGTTGTCGTACTTGAACTCGTCACGCAGCTTGCCCGCGATCTCCTCGCGGTACTTCGTCTTGAGACGCGGAGTGGTGGTAGCCATCAGATGTCCTCACCCGTCCGCTTGGCAACGCGGATCTTGTTGCCCTCGTCGTCGAAGCGGTAACCCACACGCGTGACGACCTTCTTGCCGTCCTTCTCCACGACCAGCTGGACGTTGGAGACGTGGACCGGAGCCTCGGTGGTCACGATGCCGCCGGCCTGGTTCGGGCCGGCCTTCGTGTGCTTCTTGACCCGGTTGACACCCTCGACCAGGACACGGGAGTCGGCGGGGTAGGCCGCGATGACCTTGCCCTGCTTGCCCTTGTCCTTACCGGTGATGACCTGGACCAGGTCGCCCTTCTTGATCTTCATGCTTACAGCACCTCCGGCGCGAGCGAGATGATCTTCATGAACTTCTTCTCGCGCAGCTCACGGCCCACCGGGCCGAAGATACGGGTGCCGCGAGGGTCGCCGTCGTTCTTCAGAATGACGGCGGCGTTCTCGTCGAAGCGGATGTACGAGCCGTCCTGGCGGCGGCGCTCCTTGACGGTGCGAACGATGACCGCCTTGACGACGTCACCCTTCTTCACGTTGCCACCGGGGATCGCGTCCTTGACGGTGGCGACGATGACGTCACCGATGCCCGCGTAGCGGCGACCCGAACCACCGAGAACACGGATGCAAAGGATCTCCTTGGCACCAGTGTTGTCGGCGACGCGAAGTCGCGACTCCTGCTGGATCACGTCTATCTCCTGATTGTCTGCCGGTTCCCGGTGGGGGCCTCAAGCGAGTGAGGCCCCACACCGAGCCTGGCGGAACGAACCCGAGGGAAGGCCCCTCGGATTAATTACTTGGCCTTCTCGAGGATCTCGACGACACGCCAGTGCTTCGTGGCGGACAGCTTGCGCGTCTCCATGAGGAGCACGCGGTCGCCGACGCCGGCCTGGTTCTGCTCGTCGTGAGCCTTGAGCTTGTTCGTACGGCGGATGATCTTGCCGTACAGCGCGTGCTTGACGCGGTCCTCGACAGCGACGACGACGGTCTTGTCCATCTTGTCGCTGACGACGAGGCCCTCACGGACCTTGCGGGCGTTGCGCTCTTCAGTCACGTTGTTCTCGCTCATCAGGCGTTCTCCACCGTCTCGATGCCCAGCTCACGCTCACGCATCAGGGTGTAGATCCGGGCGATGTCCTTACGGACGGACTTGAGCCGACCGTGGTTCTCGAGCTGGCCCGTCGCCGCCTGGAAGCGGAGGTTGAACAGCTCTTCCTTGGCCTCGCGGAGCTTGGCGACAAGCTCCTCGTTGCCCAGCTCGCGCAGCTCGGACGCCTTGGTACCGGCCGACATCACAGCTCACCTGCCTCGCGCTTAACGATCTTGCACTTCATCGGCAGCTTGTGAGCCGCACGAGTCAGAGCCTCACGCGCGATCTTCTCGTTCGGGTAGGACAGCTCGAACATCACCCGACCGGGCTTGACGTTCGCGATCCACCACTCCGGGGAACCCTTACCGGAACCCATGCGGGTCTCGGCAGGCTTCTTCGTGAGCGGACGGTCCGGGTAGATGTTGATCCAGACCTTGCCGCCACGCTTGATGTGGCGGGTCATCGCGATACGCGCGGCCTCGATCTGACGGTTGGTCACGTACGCCGGCGTGAGGGCCTGAATGCCGTACTCGCCGAACGCAACCTGCGTGCCACCCTTGCTCATGCCCGAGCGCTTGGGGTGGTGCTGCTTGCGGTGCTTGACCCTACGGGGGATCAGCATTTCGGTCAGGCCTCCGTTCCGGTGCTCTCAGCAGCCGGAGCGGCGGCGGGAGCCTCGGCCTTGGGGGCCTCGGCAGCCTGAGCCTGCTGCGGCTTGCGACCGCGACCGCCACGCTCGCCACCGCGGCCACCACGGCCGGCCGGGCGGTCAGCGCCACCACGGGCCGGGCGGTTGCCGGCGCGGGCAGCGGCGTTCTCGGCGCGGACCTCGGCGATGTTCTTGACGTCGCCCTTGTAGATCCAGACCTTCACGCCGATGCGGCCGAAGGTCGTCTTGGCCTCGAAGAAGCCGTACTCGACGTTCGCGCGCAGCGTGTGCAGCGGCACACGACCCTCGCGGTAGAACTCCGAGCGGGACATCTCGGCGCCGCCGAGACGGCCACCACACTGGATCTTGATGCCCTTGGCGCCGGCCTTCATGGCGGACTGCATGCTCTTGCGCATGGCCCGACGGAAGGAGACGCGGGAGGACAGCTGCTCGGCGACGGCCTGGGCCACCAGCTGAGCGTCGACCTCGGGGTTCTTGACCTCGAGGATGTTCAGCTGGACCTGCTTGCCGGTCAGCTTCTCGAGCTGGCCGCGGATCTTGTCGGCCTCGGCGCCACGGCGACCGATGACAATGCCCGGGCGAGCGGTGTGGATGTCCACACGGACGCGGTCACGGGTGCGCTCGATCTCCACCTTCGAGATGCCGGCGCGCTCCATGCCGGACGTCAGCATCCGACGGATGGCGACGTCTTCCTTGACGTAGTCCTTGTACAGCTTGTCGGCGTACCAGCGGGACTTGAAGTCCGTGGTGATGCCGAGCCGGAACCCATGCGGGTTAACCTTCTGGCCCATTACCGGGTTCCTTCCTTGCTGCTGACGACCACGGTGATGTGGCTGGTCCGCTTGCGGATCCGGTAGGCACGGCCCTGGGCACGCGGACGGAACCGCTTCAGGGTCGGGCCCTCGTCGACGAACGCCTCGCTGATGAACAGCGAAGAGGCGTCCGTGTGGTCGTAGTTGTGCGCGGCGTTGGCGATGGCGCTGTCGAGCACCTTGCCGACCGGCACGGAGGCTGCCTGCGGGGCGAATCGCAGAACAGCCTGAGCCTCCGTGGCATCCATGCCACGGATAAGGTCCACCACGCGGCGGGCCTTCATGGGCGTAACGCGGATGTACCGCGCCTGGGCCCTGGCTTCCATGGTTGTCCCTCTCAGTTACTTACGTGTCTGAATGCGATCCGCTGCTAGCGGCGCTTCGACTTCCGGTCTTCCTTGACGTGACCCCGGAAGGTGCGCGTCGGCGAGAACTCGCCGAGCTTGTGGCCGACCATCGACTCGGTGACGAACACCGGGATGTGGGTCTTGCCGTTGTGCACCGCGATCGTGTGGCCGAGCATGGCCGGGACGATCATCGAGCGACGGGACCAGGTCTTGATGACGTTCTTGGTGCCGGCTTCGTTCTGGACATCCACCTTCTTGATGAGGTGGTCGTCGACGAAGGGCCCCTTCTTGAGACTGCGCGGCATCTAAACCCGCTCCTAGCGCTTCTTGTTCGTCTTGCGGCGGCGGACGATGTACTTGTTCGAAGCCTTCTTCGGCGAACGAGTACGACCCTCCTTCTGACCCCACGGGGAGACCGGGTGACGACCACCGGAGGTCTTGCCCTCACCACCACCGTGCGGGTGGTCAACCGGGTTCATCGCCACACCGCGAACGGTCGGGCGGACGCCCAGCCAGCGCTTGCGGCCGGCCTTGCCCCAGTTGATGTTCGACTGCTCGGCGTTGCCGACCTCACCGATGGTGGCGCGGCAGCGGGCGTCGACGAGACGGATCTCACCGGACGGCATGCGGAGGTGGGCCATGGTGCCCTCCTTCGCCAGCAGCTGCACGGAGGCACCGGCCGAGCGGGCGAACTTGGCGCCGCCACCGGGACGGAGCTCGATCGCGTGGATCGTGGTACCGACCGGGATGTTGCGGAGCGCCAGGTTGTTGCCGGGCTTGATGTCCGCGCCCGGGCCGTTCTCGACGCGGTCACCCTGCGTCAGACCCTTGGGGGCGATGATGTAGCGCTTCTCGCCGTCCACGTAGTGGAGCAGCGCGATGCGCGCGGTGCGGTTGGGGTCGTACTCGATGTGAGCGACCTTGGCCGGCACGCCGTCCTTGTCGTGACGACGGAAGTCGATCACACGGTAGGCGCGCTTGTGGCCACCGCCCTGGTGACGGACGGTCACACGACCGGTGTTGTTACGGCCGCCCTTGCTGTGCAGGGGGCGGACCAGCGACTTCTCCGGCGTGGACCGCGTGATCTCGACGAAGTCGGCGACGGAGGAGCCACGGCGGCCCGGCGTCGTCGGCTTGTACTTGCGGATACCCATTTCTCAGTCCTCGTCCGATATCGGACGACTCGACCGCCGTCAGGCGGTCGGGCCGCCGAAGATGTCGATGCGGTTGCCCTCGGCGAGGGTCACGATGGCGCGCTTGGTGTTGGCGCGCTTGCCGAAACCGGTGCGGGTGCGCTTGCGCTTGCCCTGGCGGTTGATCGTGTTGACCCCGGTGACCTTGACCGAGAAGACCGCCTCGACGGCCTGCTTGATCTGGGTCTTGTTGGCGCCCGGCGCGACGATGAACGTGTACTTGTTCTCGTCGAGCAGCGCGTAGCTCTTCTCGGAGACAACCGGCTTGACGAGGACGTCGCGCGGGTCCGTGAAGGTCTTGCTGGTGATCGTGGCCTCGGACATCAGGCCTCGCTCCCTTCGGTCTCAGCGGCCTTGGGGCCAGACACGAAGGACTCGAGGGCGGCCTGGGTGAAGACCACGTCGTCGGATCGCATCACGTCGTACGTGTTCAGCTGGCCCGGCTCCAGGATGTGCACCTGGGGCAGGTTGCGGGCGGACAGCCACGCGGCCTCGTCGGAGCGCTCGACGACCAGGAGCAGGTTCTTGCGCTCCGAGATCTTGCCGAACAGCGTCTTGGCGGCCTTGGTGGAGATGCCACCCTCGACCACGCCGGTGACGACGTGGATACGGGAGTGGTTCGCCCGGTCGGAGAGGGCACCGCGGAGGGCGGCGGCCTTCATCTTCTTCGGGGTCCGCTGCGAGTAGTCACGCGGCACGGGACCGTGCACGACGCCACCACCGGCGAACTGCGGGGCGCGGGTCGAACCCTGGCGGGCGCGGCCGGTGCCCTTCTGGCGGTAAGGCTTCTTGCCACCACCGCGGACCTCGCCACGCGTCTTGGCCTTGTGCGTGCCCTGACGGGCGGCGGCCAGCTGCGCGACGACGACCTGGTGGATCAGCGGGATGCTGATCTTGGCGTCGAAGATCTCGGCCGGGAGCTCGACGGTCCCGGTCTTGTCGCCGGAGGGCGACAGAATGTCAATGGTGCTCATATCCTCAGGCCCCCTTGGCCGCGGTGCGGACCAGGACGAGGCCGCCGTTCGGACCAGGAACCGCACCCTTGATCAGGAGCAGGCCCTTCTCCGCGTCAACGGCGTGAACGGTCAGGTTCTGGGTGGTCACGCGCTCGTTGCCCATACGGCCGGCCATGCGCATGCCCTTGAAGACGCGGCCCGGGGTGGCGCAGCCACCGATCGAACCCGGCTTGCGGTGCACACGGTGGGCACCGTGGGAAGCCTTGCCACCACGGAAGTTGTGGCGCTTCATGGCACCGGCGAAGCCCTTGCCCTTGCTCTTGCCGGTCACGTCGACCTTGATGCCCGCCTCGAAGACCTCGGCGGTGATCTCCTGGCCGAGGGTGTACTCGCTGGCGTCAGCGGTACGGATCTCGACGAGGTGACGGCGCGGGGTGACGTCGGCCTTGGCGAAGTGGCCCTTGAGGGGCTTGTTCACCTTGCGCGGGTCGATCTCGCCGAAGGCGATCTGGACCGACTCGTAGCCGTCGACGTCGTTCGTACGCACCTGGGTCACGACATTCGGGCCGGCCTTGACGACGGTCACCGGGACGACCCGGTTGTTCTCGTCCCAGACCTGCGTCATGCCGAGCTTCTCGCCCAGGATGCCCTTGATGTTCTTAGCCATCTCGCGCGTCACCTCAGAGCTTGATCTCGATGTCGACGCCCGCCGGCAGGTCGAGACGCATCAGCGAGTCAACCGTCTTCGGCGTGGGGTCGAGGATGTCGATGAGGCGCTTGTGCGTGCGCATCTCGAAGTGCTCGCGCGAGTCCTTGTACTTGTGCGGCGACTTGATGACGCAGTACACGTTCTTCTCAGTGGGCAGCGGCACCGGGCCCGCGACCGACGCACCAGTGCGGGTCACCGTCTCGACGATCTTCTTCGCCGAGGAGTCGATGACCTCGTGGTCGTAGGCCTTGAGCCGGATGCGGATCTTCTGTCCCGCCATGGCTACTCAGTAGTCCTTTGTCTTGTTTAACGCTCTGGTACCCGGTGGTTCAGCGCTCTGTCTCCGACCCACGCGGTCGGGCGTGTCGCACTCCCTCTACGAAGATCTCCCATAGGGATTTCCCAACCAAGGGGGTGCGGGCCGAGCCGCGTGGCGGGTGCAGAACACCACCGGGCGCCTGGCTGAGGCCCCGCCCACGCTTCCCGAAAGATTCCCGTACGTCCGACCCGCAGGGGGTCGACGAGTACTGTGGGACTCGCTTCCGGTCCTCCCGGCGGGAGGCGCGCAGCATCGGCACTCAACCGAGCAACCCCGACAGTCTGCCATACGGGGCCATGCGGCCGCCAATCGGGGTCGAAGACTTTACCCCGGGCGTGACGGAGATCAAACCCGGGGTCCGACACGCCTCCGTGCCTGTGCCAGTGTGGTGCGGTGATCGACTTCGGGGGCGGCCCGGACACGCCGAAACGGCGGTCCCGGCTGGCCGACATCGCAGACATGACCTCGGCGCCGCACGGCGGGCGGACACCGGCCCCGCAGAGGTCCGCCGCACCACCACCCCGGGGCGCGCCGCAGGACCCGGAGGCGGAGGGGGAGGCCCGGCGGCGCGAGTTCGCCGCGGTCCTCGATCTCTTCCGGAGGACGGCGGTGCTCGTACCGCGCCGGGACGGGTCCTGGCTGACGGTCGACTTCGGCGGCGTGCGCTGGATCCTCGCGTTCTCCGACGAGTCGGCGCTGGCCCGGTACGCAGTCGCCCGGGGCGAGGACGACACGGCGTGGGAGTACGAGACGGTGCTCGGGGCCCGGCTGCTCGACGTGGCCGTGCCGGGCGCGGGGGTGCCGTGCGGCGTGGCCCTGGACGCGGCGGACGGTGCGGAGCACGCGGTGCTCCTCCCGCCGGTGGACGGGATCGTTCCGGACGCGGCGGCGGTGGACGAGGGCGTCAGTGGAGCGGCGCGGTGAGCGGGGGCGGGGGCCAGGGCGGCCAGGAGCTGGCCGCGAACGGGTTGGGCGAGATCGCGGACGGACTGACCCTGGCGCTGAGCGAGCTGAAGGAGCTCGGCTCGGTCGGCACGGCGGGGGCGGGCCGCGGCTTCGGAGAGATCGAACTCTCCGGTCTGGATCTGGGCCACGAGGGGCTGACGGAGAAGTTCTCGTCGTTCTGCGAGCGCTGGGAGTGGGGCGTGCGCGCCCTGATCAACGAGGGCAACGGGTTCGCCGTGAAGGCGGGCCTGTCGGCCGGCACGTACCACGAGAACGAGCAGTACGTGGAGGGCACGTTCAAGATCGTCGCCAACGCGGCCGTCGGGAACCCGTACGCGTCCGAGGACGAGGTCACGCAGCAGGGCTGGCGCGACATCGCCAGGTCCGGGGCGTTCGGCGGGGTCGACTACAGCCATGAGTCCTTCGATCAGGCATGGGACAACTCGGCTCAGGGCTGGAAGGACGCCGGACGCGATGTGATGACCTCCGGCTCGGTCGGCGTGCCCGGGCTGAACCCGCGGACGATGGGCTCCTCCCTCGGGGTCTCCGACGCCCAGTACGAGCAGATGCTCGACACCGCGTTCGGGCCCTCGCCCGAGGAGCGGGCGGCCGCCGCCCAGCAGCAGAGCGGCGGAGCGAACTGATGGGCGGCCTGCTCGGCGCCCTCGGCGACGGCATCGGTGACCTCGGCAGGGGCCTCAAGGACAGCGTCGACGAAGGCCTCGGCACCATCGAGGACGGCATCGACTCCGGCAAGAAGGCGCTGGGCGAAACCGTCGACTGGGTGACCGACAAGACCGGGGAGCGCCTCGACGCGTACGGCCTGCACAAGGCCGCCGACGTCGTCACGGACTGGGGCGACGGCTTCGCGTCGGACCTCGGCGCGACCCCGGGCGAGAAGCAGCTCGGCCAGACCGAGGACGCGAACGAGCTCGTCCACGGCAACCCCGCGAACATCCTCGCGAGCGCGGCGCATCTCAAGGACTTCCGGGCTGCCTTCGAGAGGGTCGGCCAGGGCATGCGGAAGGTCGACTCCTCGCGCTGGAAGGGCCTGGGCGGCGACGCGTTCCGCGAGAAGTTCGGCGTCCACCCCACGAAGTGGCTGCACGCGGCCGACGCGTGCGAGACGGCCGCCGCCGCACTCGAGGCCTATGCCGACACCGTGAGGTGGGCTCAGGGCCAGGCGGACGAGGCCGTCGAGATGTACCGGGAGGGCATGCGCGTCTCGGAGGAGGCGAAGGCCGCCGCGGCCGCCAGGGGTGCCACGGACGCCACGGTCACCGCGGCGCACGAGGCCGGCAGGGCCGCCGAGGCGGTCGTCGCAGAGGCCAGGGCCAGGCTCGCGCACGCCCGTGAGCAGCGGAACACCGCCGCGACCGATGCCCAGACCAGGGTCGAGCGGGCCCTGGCCCACGCCCCGGCCGAACCGCCGCCCCTCGACCGCCTGGGCAACGGCCTCGTCGACGACTACCTGGCGTACAACACGGAGCTGACCCATGGCCTGGGCGGCGTCCTCAAGGGGACGGCGGGGCTGCTCAACTTCGCCCGGGGCCTCAACCCGGTCGACGCGTACAACCTGACGCACCCCGCCGCGTACATGCAGAACGTCTCGATGACGCTCTCCGGTCTGGTGTCCACCTCGGCCCACCCCGACCGCGTGGTGACGGCCACGGTGGAAGGCTTCAAGAAGGACCCGTCGGAGTTCCTGGGCCGCCTCCTCCCCGAACTGATCGGCACGAAGGGCACCGGGCTCGCCCGCGGCGGCCTCCGCCTCGCGGCCCGGGAGGGGCTGGAGACCGGGGCGACGAGCCTGGCGACGAAGGGCGTGAAGTACGGCGACGACCTCGCCGCCACCGCATCCCACCACCCGCCGTCGCCGGTGAACTGGGCGGACGACGTGGCCGCCCACCCGCCCCTCACCGGGCCGGCCGAGTACGCGGCCTCCGGTCTGCCCAAGAGCTGGACGATCGACACCCCGGCCGCCCACCCCTCCCCCACCGGGCTGCTCGACGACATGCCCGCCGGCAAGAGCTGGGACGACCTCACCCAGCCCACCCACCACATGGACGAGGGCACCGCCCACGCGGACACGGCGGATCCCAAGGCGGGTCAGGGGTTCCTGGAGGATCAGCATCCGGAGCTCAAGGGGGTCGATGACGGGGTCGGGGGGCACGGCGACGGCGGTCTCGCGCATGAGCCGCACGTTTCGGCGGACGAGTTCCGCACACTCAGCCCCGCGGAACAGCACAAGGTAGCGGCAGCGGAACTCGGCGACGGGGCGGTGACGTTCCCGGACAACGACGCGGCGATTGCCTACGGCAGAGAGAACTGGAACGACTACGCGGAGAGCCTTCCCGAATCGACCAAGAAATCAGTTCTCGACTACACCCGGGAGCCCGGGGAGATCTTCCCAGACCCCCATTACGCCACCTACAAGGAGATGAACGCATACCTCCGGGGTAACACCGAAATGGGAACGCCCGACGTCCTTCGCAACATCGAGGAGATGGACAAGGCGCTTGCAGGCCGCCCGCTGTCGGAGGATGTCATGGTCACGCGCGGGCAGGGAGTGGGCCACCTGGGCGTCACACGCCCTCACGAACTGATCGGTGAGACCCTGACCGAACCGGCGTACATGTCCACTTCGCTCGGCAGCCCGTCCTTCGGTAGCCAGCCGGGGATCCTGCACTTGCGTGTCCCCGAAGGAACCCCTGCGCTGTGGGTGGAGAAGGTCGGCTATTTCGGCATGGGTGAGCGAGAGCTGGTGCTCGGGCGTGGCGTTCAGTACAAGGTGACGCGGGGCTTCATGGACGAGAGCGGGCAATGGCACATCTACGGAGAAGTCCTGCCCGGGAACTAGGAAGGGAACCTGGAATGAGCACCGGAAAAGAGGCACTTCGCTTCGTGAAGCGGAGAATGAGCCCGAGCTACGAAGACGAAGGTCCTCTGATTTCGTCGGGAGGACGCCCTCGATACGCCGCGGAAACGAGTAAGCCCGTCCAAAGTGTCACCGTTTCCGATGCCACCGGAAACGTGATCGGTTATCTGTGGATCAACGACGCGGAGGCAGCGGCACGCTGGGTTCCGCTCAGGGCCAATCCCAACCAGGGTGGCTGGTGGGACGACCGGCTGGACGACGCCAAGGCACGTGGCCTCACTCCGTCGGAGGCGCTGATCGAGATGATCAGAAACCCTCCCGGCTCCAGCGGTGTCGTCCCGGGCTCGCTCACCGTGGCTCCCCATTCCGCCGCGGTCGACGACCTCGCCGGTTATGCCCCCCGGGAGCGTCCCTGGCGCGCGTCGGCCGCGGTTCTCCTCGGCCTGGCATTCGGCGACGCCATGGGCTATCCCACCGAGTTCATGACCATGGAGCAGATCACCGCCGCGTTCGGCCCCTGGCACGAGATGGAGATGCCCCTCTCCTCGGACGGCGTCGTACGGGTCACCGACGACACGCAGATGACACTGGCCGTCGGGGAGGCCCTGGCGGAGATCACCACGAGTCCCCGCGCGACCGGCGGAGCCTGGGGAGCAGCACAGTCCCTCGCCCCTGCCCAGGTCGAAGCGGCCCTGCGCAGGCACCTCGTGGCCTGGCTGCACTCCCCGGACAACAACCGGGCCCCCGGCCAGACCTGCCTGAACGCCTGCGCCGCACTGGAGCGGGGCATCCCATGGCAGGACGCCACGGTGATCAGCTCCAAGGGCTGCGGCGCGAACATGCGGGTGGCCCCCGTCGCGCTCGTACCCGGCCTCACGGCCGAGCAGCGCTCGGGCATCGCCCAGTTGCAGGCGGCCATGACGCACGGCCACCCGACCGCGCTCGCGGCCAGCGATCTGACGGCCCACGCCATCTGGCTGCTCTCCCACGGCTGTGCCCTGGACGACCTCCTCACTCAACTGCGTCTCTACGCACTGCAGTCACGACGGAAGTACCACGGCGACTGGCTCGGAGACCTGTCACGCAAGGCAGGAGCGCCCGACCCCGCGACGTACATCGCATTCGGATGGGACGAATGCCTCAGCGCACTCGACAAGGTGACCGAAGCACTCCGCACCCCTGACCGGGACATGGACCCGAGCCGAGCCGTCGGGGCCGGTTGGGTGGCCGAAGAAGCCCTCGCGACGGCTCTGTACTGCCTCCTCGTCGTCCACGGCTACCGCCGCGCACCGATCCAGCGAGGTGCGCATTCCTCCGGCGACTCCGACTCGATCGCCGCCCTCGCCGGTGCTTTCGCCGGAGCGTTGAACGGGCCCAGGTTCTGGCCGGACGAATGGACCGAGGTGCTGGAATACCGCGACCGCCTCCTTGCGCTCGGCCAGCTCTGGGACTGAGTGCAGGCGTGACACGCGCCACGGCGGAAGACGACCGGCCCGCGGGCCTGCCCCACCCCACCCACCGGGCAACCACCTGGCTGAACGCCGTCTAGGGCGGGCTCGTCGAGCTCGCCGTGCCGCGTCCGGTGTACGAGACGGAGACGGCCTGGCTGATGGCCTGCCGGGCCCTCCCGCAGCCCGGATTCCCTCGTACACCGATGCTCGCGGCCTCGCTCGTCGTGCCGAAGGACAGCGGCTCCCCGTTCCACCCCGCATCCAGCGCCCCGCTGGCGGACCTGGAGCCCGCCTCCGTGCACGAGACCTCGGTCCGCGTACGGAACCAGGCACGCCGCATCAACGCGCGCGGTTGCGCGGCCGCCCTGTACTCCGTGGTCGGCGGTCACCCGTCGGTCGCCCTGCCCTGGCGTCCCGACCATGAGGCCCCCGGGTGGTGGGGCAGGCTGAACCGCCGGTACTTCCAGGACTTCAGGGATGTCCCCGTCGGTGGCTGGAAGGACGTGATCGAGGCCGTTCGCGAACCGGGCCCGGACACCCGCGGGCTCGTGTGGGTACGCCGCGAGGCCGACGCTCAGGAGGTGACCGGCGGCCTCGTCCACGTCCACAACGACAACGGCCGTCAGGTACGGGAGACGGTGCCGCACTCCTGCGACAGTTCGTCCAGGCCCTTGCTGCGGTCGTACGGGTCCTCCTCCGGGCCGGCCGGGGCCGTGTCCGGGGCGGTCATCAGGTCCGAGTCGAACTGCGGGTGGAGGAATCCGTCCTCGTCCTGGTCGCAGGTGCTGTTGCCGACGTTCGCGTTCCACTCCCACAGCGCCAGCCTGCCCTGGGTGACCTCGAACTTCTCCGGGTCGGACAGGGCGAAGACGACGGTGCGGCGGACGATGGTCCGCGCCACCTCGTCGGAGCCCGGGGCGGCCTTCACGACCGGGTAGACGAAGGTGTAGTCGGCGCGGATCAGGACCGCGTCCGCGTCCTTGCCCTTCCCCTCCTCGAAGGTCATCCGGCCCCGGGTCTTCACGACCGTGCCGACCTGGCGGACCTCCTTCGGGCTGAAGCGGGTGAAGAGCGAGGTCGGGTCGTCCTCCTCGGTCGGCTTCGCCAGGGACTTCTCCAGGTCGGCCCGGACGTCCGGCTGCTTCGGGTCGATCAGCGCCAGCGCGGCGGCCGGCTTCCCGCCCTTGAGCACCGCCGGGTCCAGGTTCGAGGCGACCAGGAAGTCCTTCGCCCGCTTCAGCGCGGCCTCGACCTGCGCCTTCGACATCCAGCCGGTGGCCTTGGCGGCCGGCGGCTGGATCCCGGCGGCGCCGTCCGCCCAGCGCACCGCCGGGGAGCCCCGGAAGGGCTCCGCGAGGGTCGGCCGGTCCGGGAACGCCTCCTCGGACGGCGCGGCGCTCGGCCGCTCGGTCTCGGCGCCCAGCGGGGTCGTGTCCCCGGCGTCGCGCCACGGCATCAGCTCCGGCCGCAGCACCAGCATGGCGAGGCCGGCGGCCACCACGATGCCGACGGCGCCGGAGGCGATGCGGGCGGCGGGGCTCTGACTCTCGCCGCCGCTGTGCCCGTCGTAGTCCCATCCCATGTCTACGCTCCTGAGTCAGACGCGCGTGGAGGCGCGGCAGCCCTTCGGCTGCTGGTCGATCGGCTTGCTGCGGTCGTACGGGTCGACCGCGGGGCCCGTGGCGGGCACGCCGGAGTCGGCGGTGGCGTCCTCCCGGAAGGTCGGGTGGTAGAAGCCGTCCTCGATGTCACAGGAGCTGTTGGCGGCGGTGCCGATCCAGAAGTGGAGGATCAGCCTGCCCTTGGTCACGTCGTACGGGCCCGGCTGGTAGAAGGCGAAGGTGACCTCCCGCCGAACGATCGTGCGGGTGACCTCCTCCGCTCCCGGCCGGGCCTTCGTCACCGGATAGACGAAGCTGTAGTCGGCACGGACGAGGACGGCACCCCGCGCCTCGCCCCGGCCGGGCTCGGCGCTCATATGCCCCCGGGTCTTCACGACGCTGCCGACCAGCGCGACCTCGGTCGGCGAGAACCGGCTGAAGAGCGTGGTGGGGTCGTTCTTCGCGGTCGGCTTCGCGAGCGCCCGCTCCAGCTCGGCCCGGACCTCGGGCTGCTTCGGGTCGATCATCGCCAGCGCGGCGGCCGGCTTCCCGCCCTTGAGGACCGCCGGGTCCAGGTTGGCCGCGACCAGGAACTCCTTGGACTTCTTCAGCGCCGCCTCGACCTGCGCCTTCGACATCCAGCCCGTCGCCTTCGCCGGCGGAAGCTCGATGCCCGCCGCCCCGTCCGCCCACCGCACCGCCGGGGAGCCCTTGAACGGCTCCTCCAGGGTCGGGCGGGAGGGGTCGACCGGGGCCGGGGGTGCCGTCGGGGCCGCCGTCTCGGCCGCCAGAGGGGTGGTGTCCTCGGGGTGGTCCGTCCAGGAGGACGGGAGGGCCGAGGTGACGGACTCCGGGAGCAGGCCGGTGAGCAGCTGCGGGCGTACGGCGACCAGGGCCAGGGCCGCCGCCAGGGCGATGCCGAGGGTCGCCTTGAGCCTGCGCTTCCGCGCGGCGCCGCCGTTCATCTCCTGCCAGGCGGGGCCCGTGCGCCAGCCCGCCGGTTCCTGGCGCTTCGGCGCCTTGGCGGCCTTCGGCGGCTTCGGGCGCCTCGGCGGCTTCGCCTTGCGCAGCGCCCGTACGTCGGCCTTCGTGCCGATGCCCTGCTCGCGCGCGGCCTCGACGAACGAGGCCCATTCCTCGTCCGAGACCGATGGTCTGTCCGACTGTCCGTCCGACGGCTTGTCGCTCATGATCCCCACCCCTGCGACCTCTGCGATACGTGATGCGATCCGGACGTTCTCACGCCGCCGCGCGGGCGGAAGAGGCAGGCCAGAGGTCTTGATCAGTTCGTGACCGGCGGAATCCGGGCACAGGCCGGGTATGCACACCAGCGACGAGGTCTACCACCGGGTGGTGTGGGACCCGCGGCTCGACGCCGAGCGGTTCGTCATGGGGATCGCCGAGCGCGGCGCGGGGCCGAAGCGGGTGGATCTCGTGGACTTCGTGCCCGGTGGCGAGGTCCCCTGGCACCGGGTGGTGTTCTTCGAGGCGGACGGGGAGCTCGTCTGGGACCGGGCCACCGGGCTCGACCGGCTCGACCGGTCCGCTGCGGGCCGGGTCCGCACCGACGTGCTCGCCGTACCCCCCACGTACCGGACGGCCGTGGCCTGGCTGCCGCCGCCCGGGCTGTGGGAGCCGATCCAGAGCATCCGGCGCGTCCACGACCGGCAGATCGGACGCTGGCCGCCCCACGTCAACGTCGTGTACGGCTTCGTGCCCGAGTCCGACTTCCTGCGGGCGATCCCGCTGGTCGCGGCGGCCCTGCGGACCGTCCCGCCGTTCCGGGCGCGGCTGCGGGGCGTGCGGTGGTTCCGGCACCGTACGGACGCCACCGTGTGGCTCGACCCGGCCGCGGCGGGCCCGGAGCCGTGGGAGCGCCTGCGGGAGGCGCTGGAGGACCGGTTCCCCCGGTGCGTCGACACCCGCCCCTTCACCCCGCATCTCTCCCTCGGCCGCAGCCGCGACCCCGCCGCCCTCGCCGCGCACTGCGAGGACCTGCTCGGGACGATGAGCGTCCAGGTCACCGAGCTCGTCCTGCTCTCCCGGCGCGGCGACGGACCCATGGAGGTACGGGCGACCGTGCCGCTGGGCGGCCCCCGGGAAACGGACTCCCCCTCCGGTTGAACCCCGCGCGTCGAAAGCCCGTCTAGTCAGGCGCACCAGACCGACCTGGCAGGACACGCACGCACGGGGGACCACGACCGGTGGACGACAACAGAAGACCGACGCGGCGCGGCCTGCTCGCCGGGGCCGCCGCGCTCGCCGCCGGCGCCGCCGGCGCGGCCGTCGCCGGCTGCTCCGTACCCGCACCGCCCGGCCACACCGCCTCGGCCGATCCGGCGCCGGGCCGCCCGATCGCCACCGGCCGGCGGGCGCTGCTCATGCAGTTCGCCGCCCACCCGGACGACGACCTGTACTTCATGAACCCTGACACCCAGCGGCTGCTCGACGCCGGAGTGCCGGTGGTCTGCGTGTACGTCACGGCCGGCGAGCACAACGGCAAGAACCGGATCAAGGGCATGCCCGAGACCCCGCCGGACCGCGCCGCCTACTCCTCCGCCCGCCACCAGGGCCTGCGCCAGGCGTACGCGGAGCTGATCGGCGCCGACCGGTTCACGCCCTGGCGGAAGGGGACCGCCGAGCTCGCGGGCGGCCGCCGTGCCGAGCTCGACGTCCTCGAACACGGCGGGCGCCGGGTCGAGCTGGTCTTCCTCAACCTGCCGATGCACACCCCGCGCCGCTACATGGCGCTGCCCGCCCTGTGGCAGGACCGGGCCCTCGAACTCACCACCCATCTGTCCGCCGGCTCGCCCGTCACCCGCTCCGACACCTACGACCACGGGCAGCTGATCGAGGTGCTCGCCGGGCTGCTCGCCACGTACCGGCCGACGGTCGTGCACACCCTCGACCCCGACCCGGACCTCCAGCACAGCCCCGAGGCCACCCGGCAGCACGACAGCGAGCAGCCGGGCTACTCCGACCACGGCGACCACACCGCCGTCGCCTGCTTCACCTGGGCCGCGCTGCTGCGCCGGGTCGCCGACGCCACCAGGGACGGCGGGCCGGTGCCGGCCTTCACCACGACCGCCTTCCGCGGCTACTACAACCGGCACTGGCCGAAGAACCTGCCGCCGCGCGTCCTCGCCGAGAAGGCCGCCCATCTCGTCCCGTACGGCGGCGATCCGTCCTGGGACTGCGGCAACCCCTCCGGCTGCGGCGACTACGGCGTCGGCGGCGACCGCCCGCTGACCAACTGGAAGGGCTGGGTCCGCGCCACCCACTACCGCTGGCCCGCCCCCGGACCGGCCGTCACCGAGGAGGCGGGCGGGCGGCTCGCCGCGTACGGCGTGCTCGGGCTCCGCGCGGTCCGCTGGCGCGAACAGGAGCGCGGCAGCGGCGTGTTCGGCGAGCCCGAGGACCTGGGCGGCGGCCCGCTGGCCCCCGTGCTCGCCCCGGCGACGCTGCCCGACGGGCGGCTGCTGCTGTTCGGCGTGCGCTTCGCCGCGTTCACCGGCCGCGGCGGCGCCAACCGGCGCGAGGTGGTGCTCCTGGAGCAGCGCTCCCCCGGCGGCCCGTTCCTCGCCTGGAAGGGCCTGGGCGGTCCGGAGCGCGACGACGACCGGGGCCGCCGGATCGGCGCCCCGGTGGCGGTCACCGCTCCGGACGGGCGGGTGCACCTCTTCGTACGCGACGCGGACAAGGGCGTCTCGACGCGGGTACGGGCGGCGGACGGGTCCTGGGGGCCGTGGCGTGCGCTTCCCGCTCAGGAGGAGGTGCAGGACGGACTGGCCGCGCTGCTCGACACAGCGGGCCGGGTGCATCTGCTCGCCGCGGGCCGCACGCACGTACGGCACTGGATCGACGGCTCCCCCGCCGCGCCGCTCCCGCTCGCCGGCGACCCGGTCGCCGCGGTCCCGGCGCCCGGCCCGGCCGGCGTCGAGGTCTTCTACCGCGCCCCCGCCGACGGCCGGCTGCGCGCCTCCTCCGGCCCGGCGCCGCTCTTCGAGGGGTACGGGCCCCTGGCCGCCGCACCCGGCGGCCCTGGGGGCCAGGGGGGCCCGGTGCTCCTCGGCCGCGACCCGAACGGCCGGGTCCAGCTCCTGCGCGACGGCCGCCTCGCGGTCCGCGACCGCGGCACCGCCCCGGCCGGCGCCGGTCCCGTCCTGCACGGGGCGGGCGCGGTGGTGGGCCTCGGCGCGGACGCGCGGCCGTGGGTGTGGCGGCCGGCGCGCTGACCTCGCCCCGAGCCCCCCGGGGCTCACCCCGAGCTCGCCCCGAGCTCACCCCGGCATACGGAAGGGCCCGCCTCCCTGAAGGGAGACGGGCCCTTGGCGTCCGGGGCCCTCGGCCTCAGACGCCGAGATTGCGGCGGGCGCGCGCGTGCAGCGCGATGCCGGCCGACACGGAGACGTTGAGCGACTCGGCCGCCGGGTTCATCGGGATCGAGACCGTCTCGGCCGCGAGGGTGGACAGCTCCCCGGAGGGCCCCGTCTTCTCGCTGCCGAACATCAGGACGACCCGCTCGTCGATGGCGCCGAGGTCGGCGACCGTGTGCTCCCCGTCGGCCTCGAAGACCATCGGGCGCAGGCCGCTCTCCCGCAGGTGCTTCAGCGCCTCGTCGCGGGAGGCGAGCACGATCGGCAGGGAGAAGACATAACCCCGGCTCGCGCGGATCAGACGCCGGTCCGCGATGGTCGGGAGGTCGCTGTCCACGAGCACGATGCCGGCGGCCCCGAGCGCGAACGCGGTCCGGACGATGGCGCCGATGTTGCCGACGATCTTCACCCCGTCGAGCAGGATGATGTCGCCCGTCTTCTCCGTCAGGTCCTTGAAGCGGCTGGGCCGCGGCACCTTGGCGATGCCGAAGACCTTCGGCTTCTTCTCGGCCTTGAACACCTGGTTGGCGAGCGCGGAGGCGAGCAGCCGGACCGGGATTCCGCGCTTCTCGCAGAGGTCGAGCAGCTCGGCCGGCGGCGGCGCGGTGTCCAGGCCGTAGACCTCGGCGAACTCGACACCGGCGCGGATGCTCTGCAGAAGGGGTTCGATGTCCTCGATCAGCACCGTCTTGACGACGGACCGCGAGTGCTTGGTGACATCGATGATCCGCTGAACCGCGGGATCGGAACGTTCTTCGATGATGTCGAGATTGTCGAGACTTGCCACGCCGGAGACGTTACATGACAAAGGGCCCGTACGACTCACGTCGTACGGGCCCTTCGCTTCGTGCTAGGTGCCCTGTGGTGTCAGGGCGACCGGGTCAGCCCGGATGCACCAAGTGGAATTACTTGGTGATCTTGACGACCTGGCCGGCGCCGACGGTCCGGCCACCCTCACGGATGGCGAACTTGAGGCCCTCCTCCATGGCGACGGGCTGGATCAGCGCGACGCTCATGGAGGTGTTGTCGCCCGGCATGACCATCTCGGTGCCCTCGGGGAGGGTCACGACGCCGGTCACGTCCGTGGTACGGAAGTAGAACTGCGGGCGGTAGTTGTTGAAGAACGGGGTGTGACGGCCACCCTCGTCCTTCGACAGGATGTAGGCCTGGGCCTCGAACTCGGTGTGCGGCGTGACCGAACCGGGCTTGATGATGACCTGGCCGCGCTCGACGTCCTCGCGCTTGATGCCACGGAGGAGCAGACCGACGTTCTCACCGGCCTGGCCCTCGTCGAGCAGCTTGCGGAACATCTCGATGCCGGTGACCGTGGTGGTGGTCTTCTCGGTCTTGATGCCGATGATGTCGACGGTCTCGTTGACCTTGAGGACACCACGCTCGATACGACCGGTGACGACGGTGCCACGACCGGTGATCGTGAAGACGTCCTCGATCGGCATCAGGAACGGCTTGTCGACGTCACGCTCGGGCTGCGGGATGGACTCGTCCACGGCCTTCATGAGGTCGAGAAGCTTCTCGCCCCACTCCTTGTCGCCCTCGAGCGCCTTGAGCGCCGAGACGCGGACGACCGGCAGGTCGTCGCCCGGGAACTCGTACTCGGTGAGGAGCTCACGGACCTCGAGCTCGACGAGCTCCAGGATCTCCTCGTCGTCCACCATGTCGGCCTTGTTCAGGGCGACGACGATGTACGGAACGCCGACCTGGCGGGCCAGGAGCACGTGCTCCTTGGTCTGCGGCATCGGGCCGTCGGTGGCGGCGACCACGAGGATGGCGCCGTCCATCTGCGCGGCACCGGTGATCATGTTCTTGATGTAGTCCGCGTGACCCGGGCAGTCGACGTGGGCGTAGTGACGCGACTCGGTCTGGTACTCGACGTGCGCGATCGAGATCGTGATACCGCGCTGGCGCTCCTCGGGAGCCTTGTCGATCTGGTCGAAGGCCGAGGCCTCGTTCAGGTCCGGGTACGCGTCGTGCAGCACCTTGGTAATGGCGGCCGTGAGGGTCGTCTTACCGTGGTCGATGTGACCGATGGTGCCGATGTTGACGTGCGGCTTAGTCCGCTCGAACTTCGCCTTCGCCACTGGGGTCCTCCTGTGGAGTGGTTCTGTACGCCTTACTCATCGGCGCCAGGGTGATCTTTGCTGGGGTGCCGTCCGCCGGGGATCGGTTTCCCTTGTCGGGTCCGACCCCCGGTGGTCGGTGTCAAGCCTAAGGTGTGTGAACGCGCTGCGTTAAACGCGGTGCGTCACTCGCCCTTGGCCTTCGCGATGATCTCCTCGGCGACGTTCCGCGGAACCTCGGCGTAGGAGTCGAACTGCATCGAGTAGCTTGCGCGACCCGAGGTCTTGCTGCGGAGGTCGCCGACGTAGCCGAACATCTCCGACAGGGGCACGAGGCCCTTCACGATGCGGGCACCGTGACGCTCCTCCATGGCCTGGATCTGGCCACGGCGGGAGTTGATGTCGCCGACGACCTCACCCATGTAGTCCTCGGGCGTGGTGACCTCGACGGCCATCATCGGCTCGAGGAGCACGGGCGAAGCCTTGCGCGCGGCCTCCTTGAAGGCCTGCGAACCGGCGATCTTGAAGGCGAGCTCGGAGGAGTCGACCTCGTGGTAGGCACCGTCGTGCAGGATCACACGGACGCCGGTCATCTCGTAGCCGGCGAGGATGCCGAACTGCATGGCCTCCTGCGCACCCGCGTCGACCGAGGGGATGTACTCGCGCGGGATACGGCCACCGGTGACCTTGTTCACGAACTCGTACGAGGCCTCGCCGCCCTCGATCGGCTCGATGCCGATCTGGACCTTGGCGAACTGACCCGTACCACCGGTCTGCTTCTTGTGCGTGTAGTCCACGCGCTCGACGGCCTTGCGGATCGTCTCGCGGTAGGCCACCTGCGGCTTGCCGACGTTGGCCTCGACCTTGAACTCACGGCGCATACGGTCGACCAGCACCTCGAGGTGCAGCTCGCCCATACCACCGATGATGGTCTGGCCGGTCTCCTCGTCCGAGTGGACCTGGAAGGAGGGGTCCTCCTCCGCGAGACGCTGGATGGCGACACCCAGCTTCTCCTGGTCGCCCTTGGACTTCGGCTCGATGGCGACCTGGATGACCGGGGCCGGGAAGTCCATGGACTCCAGGATGACCGGGTTCTTGTCGTCACAGAGCGTCTCACCGGTGGTGGTCTGCTTGAGACCCATCACGGCGATGATGTCGCCGGCGCCCACCGACGCGATCTCCTCACGCTTGTTCGCGTGCATGCGGTAGATCTTGCCGATGCGCTCCTTCTTGCCCTTAACGGAGTTGAGGACAGAGGAACCGGAGTCGAGGCGGCCGGAGTACACGCGGACGAAGGTGAGCTTGCCCAGGTGCGGGTCGCTCATGATCTTGAACGCGAGGGCCGACAGCGGCTCGTCGTCGGACGGCTTGCGCTTCACGACCTCCTCCGGGTCGCCGACCGCGTGGCCCTCGATGGCCTCGATGTCGAGCGGGGAGGGGAGGTAGCGCACGACCGCGTCGAGCAGGGGCTGGACGCCCTTGTTCTTGAACGCGGTGCCGCAGAACACCGGGGTGACCGTGGTGTTCTCCGGGTTGCCGGACTTGAGGGTGATGCGGCGGATGGCCGCGTAGAGCTGCTCCTCGGTGGGCTCGGTGCCCTCGAGGAAGAGCTCCATCATCGCGTCGTCGTTCTCCGCGACGACCTCGACCAGCTTGCCGCGGTACTCCTCGGCGAGCTCGGTGTGGGTGTCGGGGATGTCGACGACGTCGTACATCTCACCCTTGGTGGCCTCGGCGGACCAGACAAGAGCCTTCATGCGGACGAGGTCGACGACGCCCTGGAAGTCGGCCTCGGCACCGATCGGGAGCTGCATCACGATCGGGACGGCGCCGAGGCGGTCCTCGATCATGCCGACGCAGCGGAAGAACTCGGCACCGGTGCGGTCGAGCTTGTTGACGAAGCAGATACGCGGAACGCCGTAGCGGTCCGCCTGACGCCAGACGGTCTCGGACTGCGGCTCGACGCCGGCCACGCCGTCGAACACCGTCACAGCACCGTCGAGCACGCGCAGCGAACGCTCCACCTCGACGGTGAAGTCGACGTGACCCGGCGTGTCGATGATGTTGATCGTGTGATCGACGTCCTCGAGCGGCCAGTGGCAGGTCGTCGCGGCGGACGTGATGGTGATGCCGCGCTCCTGCTCCTGCTCCATCCAGTCCATCGTGGCAGCGCCGTCGTGGACTTCACCGATCTTGTACGAGACACCGGTGTAGAACAGGATCCGCTCGGTGGTGGTCGTCTTGCCCGCGTCGATGTGGGCCATGATGCCGATGTTGCGCACCTTGGCCAGGTCAAGCGAAGTGGTAGCCATAAGGCTTCAGTCTTCTCTCGGTCTCGATGTGGGTTGCGACTACCAGCGGTAGTGCGCGAAGGCCTTGTTGGACTCGGCCATCTTGTGCGTGTCCTCGCGCTTCTTGACCGAAGCACCGAGGCCGTTCGAGGCGTCGAGGAGCTCGTTCATGAGGCGCTCGGTCATGGTCTTCTCGCGACGGGCGCGGGAGTAGCCGACCAGCCAGCGCAGCGCCAGGGTGGACGCGCGACCGGGCTTGACCTCGATCGGCACCTGGTAGGTGGCGCCACCGACACGACGGGACTTGACCTCGAGGGACGGCTTGACGTTCTCGAGAGCGCGCTTCAGCGTGACGACCGGGTCAGCACCGGTCTTCTCGCGGAGGCCCTCCATGGCGCCGTAGACGATGCGCTCGGCGGTGGAACGCTTGCCGTCCAGCAGGATCTTGTTGATCAGCGAGGTGACAAGAGGAGAGTTGTAGACCGGGTCGATGATGACCGGGCGCTTCGGGGCGGGGCCCTTACGAGGCATTCTTACTTCTCCTTCTTGGCGCCGTAGCGGCTGCGAGCCTGCTTGCGGTTCTTGACACCCTGGGTGTCAAGGGAACCGCGGATGATCTTGTAGCGAACACCCGGCAGGTCCTTCACACGGCCACCACGCACGAGCACGATGGAGTGCTCCTGCAGGTTGTGTCCCTCACCCGGAATGTAGGCCGTGACCTCGATACCGCTGGTCAGACGCACACGCGCGACCTTACGGAGGGCCGAGTTCGGCTTCTTCGGGGTGGTCGTGAACACACGCGTGCAGACGCCGCGGCGCTGAGGGGAACCCTCGAGTGCGGGCGTCTTGTTCTTCTCGACCTTGTCCTGCCGGCCCTTACGGACCAGCTGCTGGATCGTAGGCACTACTTCTCCGGTTTCTGTGTGCCGTTCGGTACAACTAACCTGGAACGTCACCGACCCACGCGGTCGGGTGTGTCGTATCGCGCGGACCTCCGCCGAGGGCGGAAAAGGGCGCTGATCGCGGTGGCCGGTCTCGGATCCGGTGCGGTTGAGGACACGCACACGGCTCCGGGCACACCCCAGGCACAAGGCTTGAGCGTACCTATCGCATGGACTCCGGTCAAAACAAATGCCCACGCGCGGGCCCGCCCGGCGGGCGCGGCCGGAACCCGGGGTCCGGGACCGGGGTCGGACCCGGAGTCGAGCCGGGGCCGGACCCGAGGCCTGGGCCCTGGATCGGCGGGTGCGGCCGCGGCCGCACCCGCGGGTCAGTCCCGTGCCGCGCGGCGGGACTCGGACGCCGGGCGGGGGTCGCCGGCGGCCTCGGGCTCGGGCTCCAGGAACTGGTGGACGACCTTGACGAAGACGTCCATCCGCTCGTCGGGGACCCCGAGCCAGCGCGCGAAGTCCTCCATGGTCGGCTGCCAGTCGCCCGGCGGCAGCAGATCCGCCGCGAGCGGCAGCTCCTCCGGGGTCACCCGGCCGGACCGGATCAGCATGTCGCGGACGGAGACCCCGAGGAGCGGGGCGATCCTGCGCATGGTCTCCAGGTCGGGCATGCTCTGCCGCTGCAGCAGCCGGGTCACCGCCGCGCGGTGCACGCCGGCCTCGTCGGCGATCCGGGACTTCCCGCCGCCGCGCGGGCTGTCGATGTCGTAGCCGCGCGCGCGCATCAGGCCCTCGACCCAACCCGCGAACTCGTCGAGCCCTTGAGTGCTCATGTGTACCGCTCTCCCTCTTACTCCCCCACCCTTCGGGCCCCTTACTTTAGCGTGCTTGCGCGCACGGAATTACGTGCTTTCACGCACGCAATCGTGTCGAATCGGTGAAGGGGTCTCCACGAAGGTAGTTGCGAGCTCGCACGCAACATGTCTATGTTGCTGAGCGCCGCACTCGTCGGCCTCACGAGTCCCAAGGGCCCCACACGCCCCAGGGCAGGCGGGGCCCGGAACGTGGAGACCACCCTTGCACCAGCCCGACACCACCCCATGGCAGGCCGCCGCCGCGTGCGCCGGCCTCTCCCCGTCCGTCGTCTTCTCCCGGCGCGGCAAGGAGGCGGCCCCGGCCCTGCGTGCCTGCGCCGTCTGCCCCGTCAGCCGCGAGTGCGAGGCGGCGGTCGCCCCCGCCGAGAGCTGGTTCGACGGCGTCTGCGCGGGCCGGCTGTGGCGCAACGGGCGCCCGGTGAAGCCGCGCCGCCGCCGGGGCGAGGCCGTCGCCCCGGACGCGGCCGCCGCCCTCGACGCGGCCGTCGCTCTGGACGCGGCCGCCGCCACCCTCGTGCCCGCGCTCGCTCCCGCGCTCGCCGGGGCCACCGCCGGAGGCACCCGTGACTGAGCAGGCCGACGCGCCTCAGCGGGCCGAGCAGGCGCCCGCGGCCGGGGGCGGCACCGGAGAGAGCACCGGCACCGCCGTCGGCGCCGGCGCCGACGAGCGGGTGCTGCGCGACATCGTGCTCTGGGCCGCCTCCCTCGTACGCCAGTTCCCCGAGCTCGCGGAGGAGCTCGCGCCCGGCCGCAAGGCCCCCGCCGGCAGTGCGCCGCGCGCGCCGCACGCCGGGCGTGACGAGCTGATCCGCACCGAACGGCGCGAGGCGCTGTTCCTGGAGCAGCGGCACGGCCTGGTCGTGCCCGGCCACGGCGCCGCGCCGATCCGGCTGCACATCTCCGACGCGATCCGCGACATCACCGACGGCGTGGTGGAGCTGGAGGAGGCGGTCTGCGCGCGGCTCGGACTGCCGCGCCCGCGCCGGGCCGGGGTCGTCGAGCGGCTGCGCCGGGTCGTCGGGCTGCTCGACGCCATCGCCGCCCACCCCGTGCTCGCCCGGCACGTACGGGACGAGGTCCGCCGGATGGCCCGCCGCTGCGCGCGGACGCTCGGCGAGGCGGAGACGGTGGTCCGGGTGTCCGGCCGCTGCCCCTGGTGCGACTCGGTGTCGCTGCGGGCCTTCCCGGACCGGCGCGCGGTGCTGTGCGTGAACCCGGCGTGCGTGTGCACGGACACGGCCTGCGGCTGCCAGGACGACCCGGCCTACCGGCACCTGTGGCCGGAGGAGGAGTGGACGGAGCTCGCGGACGCGTCGGGGGCGCGTACGGAGGAGATCGAGGCGGCGATGGACGACACTACGGAGACCACATGCTGAGTTCGACCGCGCTGCCGCTGTCCCTGCCGGCGCTGATCCCGGGCCCGCTCGCCGCCGAGGAGGCGGGGGTCGCCCCGGCGACGATCCGCAAGTGGGTCCAGCTGGGCCATCTGCGGGCCGCGGGCAAGGCGGGCCGGGCGCAGCTGTTCCGCCTGGAGGACGTGTTCGCGGCGGAGCGGGCGGCGCGGCGGAGGCCTCGTACCGCCTGACGCGCTTCTTCTACGTACAGGGCCCCGTGTCTCATCGGAGACACGGGGCCCTTCGTCATGCCTTCAGGAAGTCCTTGAGGGACTCGGCCATCGCGGCGACGAAACGGTCCCGTACGTCCTCCGGCACGCGGTCGAGGGAGAGGTACGGGTTGAGGTCCTCCAGCTCCACCAGGAGCAGCTCGCCGTCGGGTGCGCGGCAGGCGTCGACGCGCTGGATGCCGTGGTCGAGGGTGTTCCAGGCGATGAAACGGCGGGCGAAGTCGAGGTCGGCCGCGGTGGGCTCGTACGGCTCCAGGACCCAGCGCCGCTCGGGGTCGGGGGCGTGGAGGGCGTACTGGAAGCGGTCGTCGACGAAGTAGAAGGAGACCTCGTAGCGGAAGTCGATCCGGGGCTGGACGAGGAGCCCGGCGCCCTCGGTGTAGTCGAGCCCGGCGAGTTCCTCGTACGGGAGGAAGCGCAGCCCTATGGAGTCGGCGCCGGCCTTGGGCTTGACCGCGTAGCTCTCGGCCTCGGGGAGCCGGTCGAGGTCGGCGGGGCGGTCGACGGTGGGGATGACGGGGAGTCCGGCGGCGGTGAGGTCGAGCAGGTACTGCTTGCCGGCCATGTCGCCGCGGCCGTGCAGCGGGTTGTAGACGCGGGTGCCGCGGGCGCGGGCCGCGGCGCGGAAGGCGTCGTAGGCCTCCTGGTAGTGCAGGACGGGCCCGCTGTTGCGGACGACGACGGCGTCGAAGGCGTCCATGAGGGCGGCGGCGTCGCGCGGGTGGCAGAGCGCGATGTCGAAGTGCTCGCGCAGCCGGGCGGTGAGGGCGATGTCCTCGTCGCAGTAGCGGCGCCCCTGGGCCGGGTAGGCGAGGTCGGTGACGTGGAGGAGACGAGGGCGGGCGGCGGGGCGGGCGGTGGTCACGGGCGGCTCCTCGGGCTCGGGGAGCCCCAACCTATCGGGCGGCGACCGCGCCCCGGAAGGGATCCGCCCAGGTCAGAGGGGGCGTGACAGCCCACCCGGTCAGGGATCTCCAAGTCGGCCACCGAACTAGTTGCGTGCGCGCACGCTCTCTGTCACAGTTGGTGCAGCGGCGGAGCTGTGCCCGCGAGACGGGCCGCAGTCTCCGCCGTCCGCCGTCCGGGAGTGCTCCGCGCCCCCGCCCCCCTTCCCCGCGTCGAGCACCCCGGGCGGCCCCCCGCACCACCCGCCCCGTCCCTGAGTCATCCCTGAGGAGCACCGTCATGACCACTCCCCCGAGTGCGTTCCCGGACGTCGAGAAGCTGGTCGTCGACGTCCTCAAGGCCGACCCGGCGCTCGCCGGCGTCACGGTCGCCGTCCAGGCGCCCACCGGTTTCGACGGCACACAGAACGCCGTCCTCGTGAACCGGCGCGGCGGCGCCTGGATCGGCGATCTGCACCTGGACAAGCCGCTGGTCGAGTTCGAGGTGTACGGCCCGACCAAGGAAGCGGCCCACGTCACCGCCAACGCGGCCCGCCGCGCGCTGCTCGCCACCATCGGCAAGCAGATCGGCGGATACCTCGTCAGCGACGTCGAGGAGCAGGACGGGCCCCGCTGGATGCCCGACTACCTCTACCGCGGCGCCAACCGCTACCTCAGCGTCATCGAGCTCTCCCTGAGCGTCTTCTAGATCTTCTGGACACCCGGGAACTCCCCCCGGCGCCCTCGGGCGCCCCACAGACCAGGCCTCGCCGGACCGTCCGGCGGGGCCTTTGCCGTACCCGGCCCCCGGAACCCTCCGGACCGGTGCGGTGCCCCCACCCCTCTCATCAAGGAGAAAACCCACCATGGCAGGAAACAACTCCGCCGAGATCCGCGTCGCCGGTACCGGCAAGCTCTACATCGGCAACGTCGGCGCCACCGCGCCGGTCTTCGGCACCGCGGAGCCGGCCGAGTCCGACTGGGGCACTGGCTGGACCAACCTCGGTTTCACGACGGGCGACGGCGTCACCTTCTCGAAGAAGGACAAGCTGGAGCCCATCGACTCCTGGCAGTCGGTCTCCCCGGTGCACTACATCTACTCGGCCCGTGACCTCTCGCTGAAGTTCTCCCTGCTCCAGTTCAACGAGGACACCCTGAAGCTCTTCATGGGCGGCGGCAAGGTCGAGGCGGACGGCACGCCGGCGGACTCCTACAAGTACGAGATCTCCGAGCGTCCGTTCGCGGACGTGCGCGCCCTCGGCCTGGAGTTCACCGACGCCAAGGCCGGCGCCACCGGCAACGTCGCGGTCACGTACCGCTTCATCATCCCGCGCGGCCAGGTGACCGCCACCGACGACATCAAGCTGGCCCGCAAGGCGGCGTCCACCCTGGGCATCACCTTCACCGCCATGTCGAACGGCGCCGGCCAGCCGCTGGCCACCTTCCACATGAAGGACACCAGCTACGCGGCCTGATCCACCCCTCGGGGCGGGACGGCGCACCGCCGTCCCGCCCCACCCCCTCCTCTCTTCACGCTTCTTCACGCTCTCGAACACAGGAGTAAGCAACCATGGCCCGTTTCGACGTCAACGCCGCTCGCGCCCAGCGACTGGAGGCCCACGGCCGCAGCTGGTCCTTCGAACTGGACGGCGAGTCCTACACGCTCCCCACCGAGCTGTCGCGCAAGACCGCGAAGGCGCTGCGCAAGCTCGACGACAACGACGTGGACGGGCTGCTCGCGCTCCTGATGGGTGAGGAGCAGTTCTCCCGCTTCGAGGAGCACGACCTCACGATGCAGGACATCGCCGCGATCCTGGAGGCCTACGGCCAGGAGACCGGGCTCGGCCTGGGGGAAGACTGAGCCTCGTCGAGTTCGTCGACGAACACGCCGAGGCCCTTGAGGCGGACCTGCTCCGCCATTACGGCGTCGATCTCCTCGACTGGTACCGCGGGGACCTCTCCAGCCGCCGGCTGACGGTCCTGGTCAAGCACCTTCCGCAGGACGGTGCCGTGCAGCGCGAGATCCACGGGGAGTCGGCGGAGTGGTCGCTCTCCGACCATCTGCTCGCCGCCGCGGTGGACCATCTGGCCGTCGCCAACTGGATGTTCCAGTGCGTCAACTCGGACGAGGACGGCGACCAGCCCGAGTTCCCGAAGCCGGTCCCGCGTCCGGGCGTCAAGGACGAGGACGAGGACGGCGAGGGGTCGAGGACGGGGCCGGGGTCGGGCGAGGGCTCCGCGTCGGGAGACGTCCCGGAGGCGATCTCCCCGCTCGCACTCGCCCAGTTCTTCGGCTGAGCCCTTCAGGTGATGCCGCCCCCACGGCCCCCGGAGCCCGTTCCCGTCAGGGAGCGGGCTCCGGGGGCGCTTCCTGTGCTCGCTCGGTGGCCAGCTCCTCCTCCAGGGCCCTGGCCCGTTCGGAGAGCCGGCGCGGGCGGGCGCTCGCGCGCGTGTCCTGCGCGGGCACGTTGGTGAGCGGGGGCACGATCGGGCGCCCGCCCTTGCCGCGGACCACCTTGCGCACGGGCTGGGCGTTCCGCCGGGCGACGCGGGTCTGGTCCGCCTCGGATTCGGGCTCGGGCTCGGGATCCGGTTCCGTCACGGACACGGGCTCGGGGCCGGGGCCGGGGTCGGGCTCGGGGTCGGGCTCGGGGTCGGGCTCGGGGTCGGGCTCGGCCGCCTCGTACGCCGGCTCGGGCCGCTGTTCGAACAGCTCGCGCTCGCGGCGCACCCGCTCCTCGGCCTGGACGACCACGGCCGGCGGTTCGAGCAGCCGGGCGAAGGGCAGCGGGATGACCCGGGCCCCGGCCCCCTCCTGGGCGTCGGTACGGCGCTGCGGGCGCCGGATTCCACGCGCGTCGCCCTGACCCTGGGCGTAGGCGTCGGCCACGCGTCTCTCGTACTCCCGCCGGATGCGCGGGAGTTCGTCGGCCACGGCCTCGGCCCAGCCGGCGGTGAAGGCGGCGGTCTCGCGCCGGTCCACCTCACCGCGGGGCATCACGACGAGATCCTCGGGGGCGTACCCGGAGACGTGGACGAGCTCGGCGAGCCGCGCGAAGAGATGGGGCAGGTCCGGATGGGACTCGAGCCAGTCGATGACTCGCTCCCGCCGGTTACCGCCCGGCTCCGTGTCCATGCGTCTGCACTGCCTTCCAAACCCCCTGGGGTTCCCCCGCGCGCCCCTCGCGCCCCGTCACTCCCCCGACTGTGTCAGGTCCGGGGAACGCGCCCTCCAGAGTACCCGGTCGAACACCAGCCCCGATCAAGGACCAACCCCGCCGGAACCCTGGCGAGAAGACACGCCGTCAGGGGTTTACGGCTCGACAAACCTCGAACAGGTGTTCCACAATCTGTTCGCACAGCAGTTCGATAACGTGGTGCCCCCGCCTCACTCCGCGGCGCCGCCACGCACGCACGGGCAAGCAACCGGAAGGCAGGCGTCCATGACCCAGCAGGCCGAGGCATCGCGACCGCAGATCCCGCTCCACGACCGCCTCGCCCAGCTCCTGGCCGGCCCCGTCGCGCTCGACAAGAGAGCGTTGCTCGGCACGCTGTACGCCGAGGTCAACCGCCGCGAGGCCGTCGCCTACGCGGCCGGCTGGAACGACGCGCTCGCGACGGCGCGGCGCGGCTCCCGCCGGGACGACGACGCCTAGCCGCCCGTACGCGCGCCCCCACGCACGAGCCCCTGCCGAGATCCCTGCGGCAGGGGCTTTTCGGCGCTTGGCCGTCACCGGCCGGAAGCGGAGTAGCCATGGGAAAGTCGATCGACGACCTCTCCACCGAGATCAGCCAGCTGAAGGACGTCCTCACCACCACGAACGCCGACAAGACCAACGGCGCCGAGGTCACCTACAAGGTCCCCCATCCCGACCAGGAGAAGCACAAAGGCGAGTTCGTCGACCAGACGGACCTCGTCTCGAAGCTCAAGGCGTCCCTGGTGGGCGCTGTCCCCAAGCTCCTCACCGAAGAAGCCGTAGCCGCATCGTCCTGGGTCAAGCAGATCGGCGAGAACAACGAAGAGCTCAAGAAGGACTCGATCACGGAGTGGGCCGAGACCGCCGGGCTCGGCGGCTTCGCCGCCACCTGGGAGAAGTTCAAGGAGGGCCAGAACTGGATCCCTTACGCCCTCAGCACCGTCGGGGGTCTCCTGGTCCCCGTGATCGGGCTCATGCTCCTGAACAACTTCACGAACATACAGCGAGGCCTCCAGAACCGGATCCTCGACGGGATGGCTGCCCGGTTCCCCAGCCTCGCCACTCGGCTCGGCGACCGGACCATCGCCATGAACGACGACGGCACGCGTCCCGCCCTGGTGGACCGCGGCCACCTCCAGACCCGCGAGGCGGGCGGCCTGGCCAACCTGGCCGACCCCCCGAACGCGGCGACCCTCACGCCCCTGCGCGAGGCGCTCGACGGCATCAACCAGAAGATCAAGGACTTCAACACCGAGGTCCGCAAGGTCCCGAACGCGCGGAGTCTCGACAAGACGGCGACCGCCATCGGGAAGATCAAGCTCGTCGTCTCGGACCTGAACGTCGAACAGGTCACGAACGCCGCCGAGGCGCTGAAGAAGTTCGCCCCGGAGAAGCTGCCGGACCCGGGCAAGCTCGTCAAGATCAACAAGGCCATGGACAAGGCCGACCCCACCCATATGAAGTCGGTCGCCGAGGCCACCGAGAAGCTCGTCGCCGCGCAGACACACCTCGAACCGCAGCGGTGGCACGACCTCCCGAAGGCCGGCACCCTCCGCTCCGCCGCCAAGGCCGCCGAGCGGCTCGCCGACGCAGGCCACGACGTCGCCGGCGCCTTCGACGCCCTCAAGACCGCGGCCCAGCAGGCCGCCGCCGTCATCGGCGCTCCCGCCGGCTCCGGAAGCTGACCCACCCACCCCCCGAAAGGAGGTAACCCATGTCTCTCAACAGTGCTCTGAAGGGCGCGTCCGACACCCTGCGCGGCCTCAAGACCCAGGCCTCCGGCGCCGCCGGTGACATCAAGAAGGTCGGCGACGCCGGCAAGTCCGCGTCCGGGCAGCTCAAGACGCTCAAGACCAACGCCCAGGGTTCCAACACCCAGCTCAAGAACCTCAAGACCGCCTCGGACAACGCCGAGAAGTCCATGACGAAGGCCGGCAAGACCGCCGAGTCGGCCGGCACGAAGATGGGCAAGTACGAGTCCGGTGCCGGCAAGGCGTCCAAGGGCCAGGACAAGCTCAACAAGTCGATGAAGGGCAATCTGCTCGCCCGGCTCCTCGAACTCTTCATGCCTCTCATCGAGAAGATCGTCGAGATGGCGATGCAGTCGAAGACGATGCAGAAGGTCCTGAAGAAGGCCTTCGACGCCATCAAGACCGTGATCAGCACCGTCATGAAGGCCGTCGGCCCGATCATGAAACAGGCCGGCGCCCTGATCAAGACGGTCTGGAACGGCATCAAGAAGGCCATCTCCACCGTCGTCAAGGCCGTCGCCACCGTCATCAAGACCTACGTCAACATCTGGAAGACCGTCATCACCACGGTGATGAAGGCCATCAAGACGGTCATCAGCGCCGTCTGGAACGGCATCAAGGCCGTGATCACCCCGGTGGTCGACTGGATCAAGTCCACGATCCCGAAGGCCTTCCAGGCCGTGAAGGACAAGATGTCGTCCATCTGGGGCGCCCTGAGCGGCATCGCGTCCCGGGCGTTCGACGGCATCAAGAGCGCCGTGTCCGGCCCGATCAACGCCGTCATCGGCCTCATCAACCGGATGATCGGCGCGGTCAACGGCGTCAAGGTCAGCGTGCCCGGCTGGGTGCCGCTCGTCGGCGGCAAGACCTTCGGCGTGCACATCCCGACCATCCCGATGCTCGCCACCGGCGGTGTCGTCATGCCGCGCAACGGCGGTGTCCCGGCGATCCTCGCCGAGGCCGGCGAGGCCGAGGCCGTGCTCCCGCTCTCCAAGCTGGACCGGCTGCTCGCCCTCACCGCCCGCCGCGCCCGTATGTCGGCGCAGCTGCAGGGCGGCCAGGGCACGGGCGCGGGCCTGCACATCGAGCACTACCACGCGGCCCGTCACAGCGACCCGCAGTCCACGGCCGACGCGCTGATGTACCTGGCGAAGGCGCGCGGATGAGTGCCGCCGTCGCCTTCCGCAACCCGTTCCAGGGCGCGGCACCGGTCCTGAGCACGCTGCGGCGGGGCGTCGGCGACGCGGCCGGCGCGCTGAAGCGGATCAAGGAGGACGCACAGCGGGCGTCCGGCAGCATGGACAGGCTGGCCGCCGGGCTCCGAACGGCGGGGAACTCCGTACGCACCCTCAAGGCCGGCGCGTCCGGCGCGGCCGGCACCCTGCGCCGGATCCAGCAGTCCAAGGCGGCGAACGGGTTCAAGAAGCTGGGCACCGCTGCGGGCAAGGCGGGGACCCTCGCCGCGGTACTCGGCGGCCCCGCCCTCGGCATGCTCGTGGAGATGCTGCTGCCGCTCCTCCCGTTCGCCGACACCGTCACCAAGCTGATGGACACCTACGGCACGGTGATGGAGATCGCCTCCGTCGCCATGACCGGCGTCAACCTCGCCATGCGGGGCAACCCGCTCGGCTTCATCGCCGGCATCCTCCTCCCCGTCGCCGCCTGGCTCATCGAGTACGCGGTGAACAGCGAGACCGGGCAGCGGATCATCCGGCAGGTCATGCAGCAGGTCCTCAAGGGCTTCCAGGCCGTCCTCACGTTCCTGATGCCGGTCCTGAAGCTCATCGGCACCCTGGTGGCGAACTACTTCAAGGCGTACCTGACCGTCTTCAAGACCTTCCTGAAGATCATCGGGGACGCCGTCAACGGCTTCTCCCACGTCCGGTCCATCGTCACCTCCGCCGTCAACGCCCTGCGCGGCATCGCCTCCAGTTCGATCAACGCGATCAGGAACGTCATCCAGCCGCTCCTGTCCCTGTTCACCGACAAGATCCCCGGCTTCTTCAGCCACGCCAAGGACGCGGTGGGCAACGCCCTGCACGGCATGGGCGAGCTCATCAAGGGCGCGCTGACCGCCGTCGTCGGGGTCGTCAAGGGGCCGATCGACGGGCTCATCGCCTTCGCCAACTGGATCATCGACGGGCTGAACAAGCTGAGCTTCGACTTCCTCGGCAAGCACTTCGGCGTCGACATCCCGAAGATCCCGATGCTCGCCGAGGGCGGTGTCGTCTTCCCGTACGCCGACCAGGCGCCCCGCATCGACCCGCTCTCCGCCCTGGAGGCCCGCCGGGTCCCGGCGGTCACCGAGGCGCCGCGGCCGCCGCACCGTATCCGGGACTTCCACGAGGACCCCGGCGCCGGCCCCCGGTCGACCGCCGAGGACCTGCTCTTCCTCGCCGGCGCCCACCGCTGACAACCCCTGACACTCACTCAGAAGTGAGGTGACGGCCCCATGGCCGAGACCACCACCGCATTCGCCGGAAACACCTTCACCGCCGACCTCGCGCCCGGCTCGCTGATCACCCAGGACGGGCAGATCCAGTGGGCCGGGCTGCTCATCGGGCCCGGCACGCCGTTCGCCGTCGACCGCACCGGCCTCCAGGGCTGGGAGGACCTGCCCGAGTACGACTCCTCCGACGCCGAGCGGCCCACCTCGCACGGCGCCTGGCCGGGCTCCCGCTACGCCAAGCCCCGCAAGGTCGGCGGCACGATCGTGCTGATGCCGGAGTACAACGGCGTCCCCGAGGCCCTGCGCGCCCTGCGCCAGGCCCTCGCGCTGCTCGACGAGGAGCGCTGGCTCACCGTCCGGCTGCACGGCGAACTCCTCGCCGTACGCGCCCGGATCGCCCAGCGGGTCGTCCCGGCCGACCAGGGCTTCGCCACCCAGGGCAGCTCGCGCATGTCCATCCAGTGGCTGGCCTCCGACCCGCGCCGCTACTCCGTCAACGAGCAGTCCGTCTCCACCGGCGCCCCGCAGCCCGAGAGCGGGCTGACCTGGCCGCTGACCTGGCCGCTCGACTGGGGGCAGGCCACCTCCACCGGCGACACCGTCGCCGAGAACACCGGCTCGGCGGCCACCCACCCGGTGATCGTCTTCCGCGGCCCGTGCTCCATGCCGAGCGTCACCGACCGGACCACCCGGCGCCGGCTGCGGTACGCGATCGACCTGGCCGCCGGCGACCAGCTGACCGTGGACACCGCCAACGGCACGGTGACGCTCAACAACACGGCCTCCCGCCGGCACACCGCGATGGCCGACTCCAGCCCGGAGGAGCTGTTCACGCTCGAACCCGGCCGCAGCGAGCTGTCCTTCCGCCCCGACTCGGCGGCCCCGGAAGCCGTGATGACCGTCCACTGGCGCAGCGCCGAGTGGTGACCCGGTAGCCGCCGTTCCCCTTCCCCTCCCACCGAGAGGCAAGAACCATGACCGTACGGGCCGCCTGGCTCCAGTCCACGGGCCAGACCCGCGAGGACACCCGCCTCACTCTCGCCGCCCTGCTCACCCCCAGTGGCCAGAGCGCAGAGGAGACCCCGCTGCGCTCCCGCCCGGGCATCCTGCCGGGCGGCTTCGTGCTCACCGGGTCCGCGCCGATGCAGTGCACGATCGGCACCGGCCGCGCCATCGTCCAGGGCAAGGACACCAACCAGGGCGCCTACCTGGTCGCCGCCGTCACGCCCGAGACCCTGACCTTCGAGGACGGCAACGCGCAGTACGACCGGATCGACCTGATCGAGCTGGTCGTCCTGGACGACCAGTACGACAGGACGGGCGTCACCGAGGCCGCGGTCCGCCTGGTCAAGGGCGTACCCGCGGCCGTGCCGGTGGCGCCGGCGAGCCCCGACGGCAGCACCCTGCCGCTCTACACCGTCACGGTGAAGAAGGGCACCTCCGCCGGCACCGGCGGCATCACCTGGACCGGGACCGACACCAAGGTGACGACTCAGCACTGGCCGGTCGTCGCGCTCGGCGGCATCCTCCCCACCAGCGGTTTCAAGGGCGCGTACGCCGGCCAGTACCGCGACGCCGGCAGCACGCTCCAGCGCTGGGACGGCACCGAATGGGTCTCGTACCCGAAGGCGCTCGGCGGCATCGCCCCCAGCGGAACGGCCGCCGGCGGCTACACCGGCCAGTACCGCGACAGCTCCGCGGGCCTCCAGCGCTGGGACGGCGCGGCCTGGCAGTACAACGAGGGCACGGCGAAGCTCCTGCTCGGCGTCACCCAGTACCTGTCCACCCAGCAGCAGAGCGTGTCGCCCAACACCTGGACCGCGATCACCATGCCGACGGTCGAGGTCGACGACTCCACCGGCTGGAACGGCACCAACACCTACACCGTCCCGCGCACCGGCTGGTGGCGCGTCGGCGGCCATGTCAGCTGGCAGAACGACGCCCAGACCGGCATGCGCGGCTCCCGCATCGTGGCCGGCGGTGTCGGCCAGGCCCGGATGACCTGGCTCACCCCGGCCGGCAACGGCGCCATCACCGTCGGCGGCCAGGGCCTGATCCGGCTCACCGCGGGCACCACGCTCCAGCTCCACGGCTACCAGTCGCACACCGCCGCCGTGAAGACGCTCGGCGGCTCCGGCTACGCCTGCGTGCTGACCGCCGAGTGGATCAAGGCCTGATCCGCCGGCCCGCCCGCCGGCCCGCCCCCGTGACCCGCCCCCTGACCCGCCCCTCCCGTACTCCCGAACGGAGAACCCCGTGAACCTGCGCAGCAGCTGGGTCGCCGAGACCGGCCAGACCCGCGAGGACACCCGCCTCACCCAGATCGGCGCGACCACCCCCGTCAACCCCGTCCAGGTCCGCTCGGGCATCCTGCCCGGCTCCTACGGCGGCCCGTACCGCCTGTCCGGCTTCTGGACGGAGGGCGGCACCGCCGCCATGTCGGTGACCGTCCACGAGGGCCGCGCCGTCGTCCAGGGCGACATCTCCCAGGGCGTCTACCCGGTCGCCCTCACCACCCCCGAGGTGCTGACCTTCGCCCCGGGCACCGACCAGCCCCGCATCGACCTGATCGTCATCAGGATCTACGACAGCCTCTACGACGGCCAGCTCCGCCAGGAGGCGAAGGTCGAGATCATCCAGGGCACCCCGGGCAGCCCGGACCGCCCGACGGTACCGCCGCGCTCCCTGCCCCTGTACGAGGTCACCGTCCCGGCCAACGCCAGTGCCGGCACCGGCGGCATCCCCTGGGCGAGCGCCCTGAAGGACCTGCGCACCCCGGTCGTCGCGATCGGCGGCATCCTGCCCGTGGAGGGCGAGGTCCTGCCGGGCGGCTACCCGGGCCAGTACCAGGACACCGCCAACAACCAGCTGCAGCGCTGGGACGGCGGCAAGTGGGTGTCCTACCCGGAGGCGCTCGGCGGCATCGTCCCGACCAGCGCCGGCAACGTGCCGGGCAGCTACACCGGCCAGTACCGGGACACGACCGGCGGCTCGCTCCAGCGCTGGGACGGCACCACCTGGAAGCCGGCCGTCCTGCCCGGGCCGTACTACACCGACACCTCCGACTACGGCGAGACCACGTCGAGCACGTACGTCAACCTCCTCACCGACGGGCCCGCGAACCCGCTCGCCCTCACCTTCACCGCCCCGGCGTCGAAGCAGGTCCTCCTCTCCTTCGGCGCCCGCATCAGGTCGCGCTCCGACCTCTACGCGTACATGGCGCTGAAGCTCACCCAGGGCACCACCGTGATCCAGGAGCCCAGCGACGAGGTCTCGCTGATCTGCGCGAGCGACAACCAGATCTCCACCGCCAGCGCGCGGCGCCTGTCGGGCCTGACCCCGGGCCTGAGCTACACGCTCACGGCCTACTACCGGATCGTCGCCAACACCGCCGGGGTCAAGGGCGGGTTCGACAACGTGTTCATCCGCGTCGACCCGCAGTACTGACCGGCCGCCCACCCCTCTGAGAGGAGACATCATGGTCCTGCGCAGCGGCTGGCTGCAGCCCACCGGCCAGACCCGGGTGACCACCCGCCTCACCGCCCTCGGCGCCACCACCCCCGTCGACCCGGTCGGCTCGCGCTCCGGCATCCTGCCGGGCTCGCCGAACGGCACGTACCGGGTGAGCGGCTACTCCCTGACCCCCATCGGTCCGATGACCGCGAACCTGTCCTACGGCCGCGCCGTCGTCCAGGGCCCGACCGGTCAGGGCGCGTACCCCGTGTGCATCGACGCGAACATGCCCCTCACCTTCGACGACGGCGACCCGTTCAACCCGCGCATCGACGTCGTCCTGCTGCGCGTGTACGACGCCGAGTTCGACGGCCAGAGCCTCAGCGAGGCCGCCGTCGAGATCATCAAGGGCGAGCCGAAGGCCGTGCCGACGCCGCCCGCGGTGACCGGCACCTCGCTGACGCTGTTCCACATCCTGGTGCCCGCCGGGGCCTCCGCCGGCGCCGGCGGCATCCCGTGGACGACCTCCCTCACCGACCTGCGCACCACGACCGTCGGCGTCGGCGGCATCCTGCCGGTCTACAACAACGCCACGGTGCCCGGCGCGTACCCCGGCCAGTACCAGGACGCCAACAACGCGCGCCAGCTCCAGCGCTGGGACGGCACCGACTGGGTCCCCTACCCCAAGGACGTCGGCGGCATCGCCCCCAGCGGATCCCTCTCCACCGGCAGCTACACCGGCCAGTACCGGGACAACTCCGGGGTCCTCCAGCGCTGGAACGGCACCGCCTGGGCCGACTACCAGCCGCCGGTGAAGGTGGAGACCACCACCACCGGCGTCGAGGCGATGGCCAACTGGTCCGTGGGCTACTTCTCCGCGCGCCGGACCCACGGGATCGTCACCTTCAACATCAACGCCAGCCGCACGGGCGCCGACGTCACGGCCTCCACCGCCGGCAACATCAACGACGAGCTCCTGTGCACCCTGCCCGCCGGATGGCGCCCCACGCTCAACTTCGAGGCCTCGGCCAGCGACGGCTACGGCCACGGCAGCGCCGTGATCCTGACGAGCGGCGAGGTCACGCTGCGCACCTGGTCCCCCAACGGTGTGCTGACCGCGGGGCGCAGCATCCGCATCACCGCCACCTACGTCCAGTGAGGGCCGCCGCATGAGCCTCGACACGCCCTACCGGGCCATCTTCTGCGATCTGCTCACCGACCAGACCCTCGACATCCTGCCGCTGCGGGATGTCTCCATCGACGACTACATCGGCAAGTCCGGCTCGCTCTCCGGCACCATCCCGATCCCCAACCAGGAGATCGCCGACCGGGTCAAGAAGGTCCGCGAGGGCCGCACCGCGGTCTATCTGGAGCGCGGCGGCGACCTGTGGTGGGGCGGCATCGTCTGGACCACGACGCTGCAGTCCAGCGGCCGCGGGGTGCTGACCCTCGGCGTGCAGGCCGCGACCTTCGACTCGTACGCGAGCCGGCGCCGCATCCGTACCGACATCTCGTTCACCACCCCGACCGACCAGCTGGACATCGCGCGCCGCCTGTGGGCCGAGCTCGACCTCCAGGACGACCCCACCGTCCCCCCGACGGAGGGCAGGGAGCCGCGCCGCCTCGGGATCAGCTTCGGCACCGAGCAGTCCCCCAAGGACACCCCCCTGCGGACCGCGTCCTGGCGCAAGGGCGACGAGACCGTCTACCTGGAGGCGCTCGACCAGCTCGCCGCTCTGGAGAAGGGCTTCGAGCACCAGTTCCTGGTCTACCGCGACCCGAACGACGGGCGGCGGGTCCGGCAGCTCCGGCTCGGCTCCCCGAAGATCGTCAACGGTGCGACCGACCTGGTCTTCGACCGGCCCGGCTCCATCCTGTCGTACTCCTTCCCGTACGACGCCACCCGCGGCGGCACCACCGCCGTGGCCCGCGGCGCCTCGGTCAACTCCAACGCGGGCGAGGAGTCGCGGCCGATCTCCTCCACCCAGCAGTACGCGAGCGATCTGCTCGTGGACGGCTGGCCGCTGATCGACCTCTCCTCGGACCACAACGAGGTCACCGACACCCTGACGCTCGACTCGCTGGCCACGCGGGAGCTCGACGAGGCCCGCGGCACGGTCGTGATCCCGGCGATCAGCATCCACCTCGGCGGGATCGTCCCGCCCGCGCTCCTCGGCCGCATGGCCCGCATCCGCATCCGGGACGAGTGGTTCTCACAGGGCCTCGACACCCGCTACCGCATCATCGGCGTCAAGGTCACTCCCCCGGAGCGCGGCCGCCCCGACACCGCCGAGCTCTACCTTGAGGAGGCCTGATGCCCAAGCTGCCCGAGGACATCATCGACCGGCTCAACCAGATGGAACGCCGGCTCAAGGCCCTGTCCACGGCCGTCAACACCCGCCCCGCCGTCAGCGAGATCCGGCCCACCGCGCCGACCGGCAGCGTCACCGTCACCAAGCCGCTGTTCCGCATCTTCGACGGCTACGACCACGAGATCTTCGCCGACGACATCCTCACCGGCGGACTCGCCCGGCCCTGGCTGCACCTGATGCCGCCGGTGCCGACCGACGTCACCAAGTGGCCCTCCACCACCAGCGCCACCTTCGTCACCATCGCCCGCTGCTTCAACCCGGTCTGGCAGCCGAAGCTGCGCCTGTCCGTCAACACGGCGGCGTCCAGCGGTGCCACCGGCCAGGTGCGGGTGATGGTCGACGACGTCCAGTTCGGGCCGACCGTCACCGCCGGCTCGACCTTCGACCACCTCAACCTGCTGCCGGGCGACATGAAGACCAAGTTCGGCACCACGATGAAGATCGAGATCCAGGCGCTCGCCGGCGGCGGCACGGTCTACGCCCAGCCCGTCCTCATCTACGGCACCCAGACCTGACCGAGGAGCACACAGCATGAACATCGACCCCACCCAGCCCTGGGGCGTGGCCATCGACTACGCGGGCCGCGCCACCGTCACCGAGAACGGGCACACCGTCCTCGTCCGGGTCTTCGACAACACCCTCGGCGGCATCCTGGAGCGGGACCCGGTCACGGGCCAGTACCCGGCGGTGAACGTCTCCGCGCAGTTGGCCGAGAGTGGTACGGGCGACGTGGTCCTGCGCGGCTCCGGCCTGATCGCGGTGCCGGGCCAGGGCGGCCTGCCGGTCGTCCCCGACGCGACCGCCGTGCAGCGGGCGGTGGCCGCCGCCCTCGCCGACTTCGAGACCCGCCGGCTCGCGTACGCCGCGCTGTGCGCCGCGCAGGCCCCGGTCGCCCCGGAGAACCCGGAGCCGGCCCCCGCCCCGTAAGCCCGCTTCCGTCCCGTACGCCCCGCGCCGACGAACCGGCCGGGGTTTTTCCATGCCCGGAATCCCTTCCCGGAGGTCACAGATGGCAGCCCCCCTCTCCGCGGACCGGTTCGTCGCCGCGCTCCGCGCCGAAGGCGTCACCGTCGTCGAGCACGACGGCTGGCGCACCCACAACCGCAACCAGGTCGGCGCCTGGGGCCCGGTCAGCGGCGTGATGATCCACCACACCGTCTCGTCCGGCACGGCCTCCTCGGTCGCGCTCTGCTACGACGGCTACGCCGGCCTGCCCGGCCCGCTGTGCCACGGCGTCATCGCCAAGGACGGCAGCGTGCACCTGATCGCCTCCGGCCGCGCCAACCACGCGGGCGGCGGCGACCCGTCCGTCCTCCAGGCCGTCGTCAGCGAGACCTACGGGGTACGGCCGCCGGTGCCGCGCGAGCACCAGGGCAGCGCGGGCGCCGTCGACGGCAACTCCCGCTTCTACGGCTTCGAGTGCATCAACCTCGGCAACGGCACCGACCCCTGGCCGGCCGAACAGCTCGATGCCATCGAGCGGGTGTCGGCGGCGCTCTGCCGCGCCCACGGCTGGGGCGCCAAGTCCGTCATCGGCCACTCCGAGTGGTCCGACTGGAAGAACGACCCGCGCGGCTTCGGCATGCCGGGCATGCGCGACCGGGTGCAGGCCCGCCTCGGCAAGGCCCCGGCGGCCCGGCCCACCGCGCCCGCGAAGCCGGCCCCGCCGCGCTACCAGCCCTTCCCGGGCACCTCCTTCTTCCGCACCGCCCCCAGCTCCCCCATCGTCACGGCGATGGGCCGCCGCCTGGTCGCCGAGGGCTGCGGCCGCTACCAGATCGGCCCCAGCCCCCGCTGGTCCGAGGCCGACCGCCAGTCCTACGCCGCCTGGCAGCGCAAGCTCGGCTTCTCGGGCTCGGACGCCGACGGCTGGCCGGGCGCCACGTCCTGGAACGCCCTGAAGGTCCCGTACGTGAAGTAGCCCCCGGCGGTACGAAGGCGGGCGGCGGGCTGAACCGCCTCCGGCTCGGAGGGCTCCACCGACCGGCGCGTCGGCGCACGGCCAGGCCCCGTACCGCAGCGGGCCCCGCCCCCGCCCCGTACCCCCTCCTCCCCCACCCCCACGCAAGGAGAACCACCATGTCCGAAGCCGCCAAGCGCACGGTCCGCACCGTGCTGCAGACCGCGGTCGGCATCGCCGTCGTCCTGCCCGCGCTCGTCGACGCGGCCGGGCTTCCCGAGACCCTGCCGTGGGTCGCCGGGGGGCTCGCCGTGGCCGGGGCGCTCACCCGGGTCATGGCCGTGCCCGCCGTCCAGCTCCTGCTGCCCTCCTGGCTGCGCACCACCCAGGAGGCGGCGGCCGATGACCGAGTCTGACCCGAACGACCCGGTCGCCGTCGCCCTGGAACTGGAGCGGCTGCGCGGCACCCTGGAGGCCGGCTTCGCGCGGGTCGACGGCTCGCTCGCCCTGCTCGTACAGCGCAGCGACCAGACCGACAAGCAGCTGGCCGACCACGAGGCCCGGCTCGACGCGCTCGAACGGGCGCGCTGGCCGCTCGCCAGCATCGGCGCCCTCGCGGCGGTGGCGACGCTCGCCGTCGCCGCCTGGGAGCTCACAGCAAGGTAGGCGACGCCGAGAAACGCCGAAGGGCGGCACCCCGTGGCCGGGGTGCCGCCCTTCATTTCGCGTTACCGCTCACTGCGCCTTACTGGTTGTACGGACCGTAGTCGTAGTCCTCCAGCGGAACGGCCTGGCCGGAGCCCGTGCCGAACGGCGAGTAGTCGATGTCGTCGTAGCCGACGGCCGAGTACATCGCGGCCTTGGCCTCCTCGGTCGGCTCGACCCGGATGTTGCGGTAGCGGGACAGACCCGTACCGGCCGGGATGAGCTTACCGATGATGACGTTCTCCTTGAGGCCGATGAGGCTGTCGGACTTGGCGTTGATCGCCGCATCCGTCAGGACTCGGGTCGTCTCCTGGAAGGAGGCGGCCGACAGCCAGGACTCCGTCGCCAGCGAGGCCTTGGTGATACCCATCAGCTGCGGACGGCCGGAGGCCGGGTGGCCGCCTTCCTGCACCACACGACGGTTCTCGGTCTCGAACTTCGAGCGCTCGACGAGCTCGCCCGGCAGCAGCTCCGCGTCGCCGGACTCGATGATCGTCACACGGCGCAGCATCTGCCGGATGATGATCTCGATGTGCTTGTCGTGGATCGACACGCCCTGCGAGTTGTAGACCTTCTGGACCTCGCCGACCAGGTGGACCTGGACGGCACGCTGGCCGAGGATGCGCAGCACGTCGTGCGGGTTGGTGGCACCCACGGTGAGCTTCTGGCCCACCTCGACGTGGTCGCCCTCGCCCACGAGCAGACGGGCACGCTTCGAGATCGGGAACGCCGTCTCGTCGGTGCCGTCGTCCGGGGTGACGACGATCTTCTTGGTCTTCTCGGTCTCCTCGATGCGGACGCGACCGGCCGCCTCGGAGATCGGGGCGACACCCTTGGGCTGACGCGCCTCGAAGAGCTCGACGACACGCGGCAGACCCTGGGTGATGTCGTCACCGGCCACACCACCGGTGTGGAAGGTACGCATCGTCAGCTGGGTACCGGGCTCACCGATGGACTGGGCGGCGATGATGCCGACCGCCTCACCGATGTCGACCGTCTTGCCGGTGGCCAGGGAGCGGCCGTAGCAGAAGGCACAGGTGCCGACGGCGGACTCACAGGTCAGGACCGAACGGGTCTTGACCTCCTCGACGCCCGCCTTGACCAGGGCGTCGATGAGCACGTCACCCAGGTCGACGTTGGCCGGCGCGATGACCTTGCCGTCCACGACGACGTCCTCGGCGAGCATCCGCGCGTACACGGAGGTCTCGACGTCGTCGGCCTTGCGCAGCACGCCGGCCTCGTCCTTGGCCGCGATCCGCAGCTTCAGACCGCGGTCGGTGCCACAGTCCTCCTCGCGGATGATCACGTCCTGCGAGACGTCCACCAGACGACGGGTCAGGTAACCCGAGTCGGCGGTACGCAGGGCGGTGTCGGCGAGACCCTTACGGGCACCGTGGGTCGAGATGAAGTACTCGAGAACGGTGAGGCCCTCACGGAAGGACGCCTTGATCGGACGCGGGATGGTCTCGTTCTTGGCGTTCGACACCAGACCACGCATACCGGCGATCTGCCGCATCTGCATCATGTTTCCTCGGGCACCCGAGTCAACCATCATGAAGATGGGGTTCGTCTTGGGGAAGTTCGCGTTCATCGCCTCGGCGACCTCGTTGGTCGCCTTGGTCCAGATCGCGATGAGCTCCTGAGTGCGCTCTTCCTTGGTGATCAGACCGCGCTCGTACTGCTTCTGGACCTTCTCGTCCTGCGCCTCGTAACCGGCGACGATCTCCTTCTTCGCCGCGGGAACGACGACGTCGGAGATGGCCACGGTGACGCCGGAACGGGTCGCCCAGTAGAAGCCGGCCGCCTTCAGGTTGTCGAGCGTCGCCGCCACGATGACCTTGGGGTAGCGCTCGGCGAGGTCGTTGACGATCTCGGAGAGCTGCTTCTTGCCGACGGAGTAGTCGACGAACGGGTAGTCCTCGGGCAGCAGCTCGTTGAAGAGCGCACGGCCCAGGGTCGTCCGCAGCCGGAACGAGTCACCCTGCTGCCACTCCGGCTCGCCCTCCTCCGCGACCGGGGGAACCCAGCCGCGCGGCGGGACGGTGCCGATCGGGAAGCGGATGTCGACCGGCGACTGCAGCGCCAGCTCGCCGCCGTCGAAGGCCATGGTCGCCTCGGCCGTGGAGCCGAACGCGCGGCCCTCGCCCTTGGTGTCCCGCAGCTCGCCGTCGGTGGTGAGGAAGAACAGACCGAGGACCATGTCCTGGGTCGGCATCGTCACCGGGCGGCCGTCGGCCGGCTTGAGGATGTTGTTCGAGGACAGCATCAGGATGCGGGCCTCGGCCTGCGCCTCCGCGGAGAGCGGCAGGTGGACGGCCATCTGGTCACCGTCGAAGTCCGCGTTGAACGCGGTGCAGACGAGCGGGTGGATCTGGATGGCCTTGCCCTCGACCAGCTGCGGCTCGAAGGCCTGGATGCCGAGGCGGTGCAGCGTGGGCGCACGGTTCAGCAGAACCGGGTGCTCGGCGATGACCTCTTCGAGGACGTCGTACACGACCGTGCGGCCGCGCTCGACCATCCGCTTGGCCGACTTGATGTTCTGCGCGTGGTTCAGGTCGACCAGGCGCTTCATCACGAACGGCTTGAAGAGCTCGAGCGCCATGGCCTTCGGCAGACCGCACTGGTGCAGCTTGAGCTGCGGGCCGACGACGATGACGGAACGCGCCGAGTAGTCGACACGCTTGCCGAGCAGGTTCTGACGGAAACGACCCTGCTTACCCTTCAGCATGTCGCTGAGGGACTTCAGCGGACGGTTGCCGGGGCCCGTCACCGGGCGACCACGACGGCCGTTGTCGAAGAGGGCGTCGACCGCCTCCTGGAGCATCCGCTTCTCGTTGTTCACGATGATCTCGGGGGCACCGAGGTCGAGCAGACGCTTCAGACGGTTGTTGCGGTTGATCACACGGCGGTACAGGTCGTTGAGGTCGGAGGTCGCGAAGCGGCCACCGTCGAGCTGCACCATCGGACGCAGGTCCGGCGGGATCACCGGCACGCAGTCGAGCACCATGCCGTTGGGCTTGTTGCTGGTCTGCAGGAACGCGGAGACGACCTTGAGGCGCTTGAGCGCACGGGTCTTCTTCTGGCCCTTGCCGGTACGGATGATCTCGCGGAGGCGCTCGGCCTCCTCCTCCAGGTCGAAGGACTCCAGGCGCTTCTGCAGCGCCGCGGCACCCATCGAACCGTCGAAGTACGTGCCGAAGCGGTCACGCAGCTCGCGGTAGAGGAGCTCGTCGCCCTCCAGGTCCTGGACCTTGAGGTTCTTGAAGCGGCTCCACACCTCGTCGAGGCGGTCGATCTCGCGCTGGGCGCGGTCACGGAGCTGCTTCATCTCGCGCTCGGCACCCTCGCGCACCTTGCGGCGCACGTCGGCCTTGGCGCCCTCGGCCTCCAGCTCGGCGAGGTCGCCCTCGAGCTTCTTGGCCCGGTTCTCCAGGTCGGAGTCGCGGCGGTTCTCGATCTGCTGACGCTCCACGGAGACGTGCGCCTCCAGGGAGGGCAGGTCGCGGGTGCGGCGCTCCTCGTCGACGAACGTGATCATGTACGCCGCGAAGTAGATGACCTTCTCCAGGTCCTTCGGGGCGAGGTCGAGCAGGTAGCCAAGACGCGACGGAACGCCCTTGAAGTACCAGATGTGGGTGACGGGAGCGGCCAGCTCGATGTGGCCCATCCGCTCACGGCGCACCTTGGCGCGGGTGACCTCGACGCCACACCGCTCGCAGATGATGCCCTTGAAGCGGACACGCTTGTACTTGCCGCAGTAGCACTCCCAGTCCCGGGTCGGACCGAAGATCTTCTCGCAGAAGAGTCCGTCCTTCTCGGGCTTCAGGGTGCGGTAGTTGATCGTCTCCGGCTTCTTGACCTCGCCGTGGCTCCACTGACGGATGTCGTCAGCGGTGGCCAGACCGATCCGGAGCTCGTCGAAGAAGTTGACGTCGAGCACTATGCGTCAATCCCTCTCAGGGTTGTAAGGCTGTGGGGTCTGATACGGGGGTCCTGGGGCCGGCGGGGGCTCATGGGCTGAGCCCCCACCGGACTCCCGTCAGACCTCTTCGACGCTGCTCGGCTCGCGCCGGGACAGGTCGATGCCGAGCTCCTCCGCTGCGCGGAAGACGTCCTCGTCGGTGTCGCGCATCTCGATGGACATGCCGTCCGAGGACAGCACCTCCACGTTGAGGCACAGGGACTGCATCTCCTTGATGAGCACCTTGAAGGACTCGGGGATGCCGGGCTCAGGGATGTTCTCGCCCTTGACGATGGCCTCGTAGACCTTCACGCGGCCGGTCACGTCGTCGGACTTGATCGTCAGCAGCTCCTGGAGGGCGTACGCGGCGCCGTAAGCCTCCAGCGCCCACACCTCCATCTCACCGAAGCGCTGGCCACCGAACTGGGCCTTACCACCCAGCGGCTGCTGGGTGATCATCGAGTACGGGCCGGTCGACCGGGCGTGCAGCTTGTCGTCGACCAGGTGGTGGAGCTTGAGGATGTACATGTACCCGACCGAGATCGGGTCCGGGAACGGCTCGCCGGAGCGGCCGTCGAACAGGCGCGCCTTGCCGGACGGGAGCACCATGCGCTCGCCGTCGCGGTTCGGGATGGTGTGCTGGAGCAGACCCGCGAGCTCGTCCTCACGCGCACCGTCGAAGACCGGGGTGGCGACGTTGGTGCCGGGGGCGACCTGGTCGGCGCCGATGCCCTGGAGGCGCTGCGCCCACTCGTCCGCGAGGCCGGAGACGTCCCAGCCGCGGCTGGCGAGCCAGCCGAGGTGGATCTCCAGGACCTGTCCCGGGTTCATTCGGGACGGGACACCCAGCGGGTTGAGGATGATGTCGACCGGGGTGCCGTCCTCGAGGAACGGCATGTCCTCGATCGGGAGGATCTTGGAGATGACACCCTTGTTGCCGTGACGGCCGGCGAGCTTGTCACCGTCGGTGATCTTGCGCTTCTGGGCGACGTAGACGCGGACCAGCTGGTTCACGCCCGGAGGAAGCTCGTCGCCCTCCTCGCGGTCGAAGACGCGGACACCGATGATCTTGCCGGTCTCGCCGTGCGGCACCTTCAGGGAGGTGTCGCGGACCTCGCGGGCCTTCTCACCGAAGATCGCGCGGAGCAGGCGCTCCTCCGGGGTCAGCTCGGTCTCACCCTTGGGCGTGACCTTGCCGACCAGGATGTCGCCGGCCGTGACCTCGGCACCGATGCGGATGATGCCGCGCTCGTCGAGGTCGGCCAGGACCTCCTCGGAGACGTTCGGGATGTCCCGGGTGATCTCCTCGGGGCCGAGCTTGGTGTCACGGGCGTCGACCTCGTGCTCCTCGATGTGGATCGAGGAGAGGACGTCGTCCTGCACGAGGCGCTGCGACAGGATGATCGCGTCCTCGTAGTTGTGACCCTCCCACGGCATGAACGCCACGAGCAGGTTCTTGCCGAGCGCCATCTCACCGTTCTCGGTGGCGGGGCCGTCGGCGAGGACCTGGCCCTCGATGACCCGGTCGCCCTCGGAGACGACGACCTTCTGGTTGACCGAGGTGCCCTGGTTCGAGCGGGAGAACTTGTGCAGGCGGTACGTGATGTAGGTGCCGTCGTCGTTGGCCACGGTGATGTAGTCCGCGGACAGCTCCTGGATGACACCGTCCTTCTCGGCCTTGAGCACGTCGCCGGCGTCGGTGGCGCAGCGGTACTCCATGCCGGTACCGACGAGCGGGGCCTCCGACTTAATCAGCGGAACGGCCTGACGCATCATGTTCGCGCCCATGAGGGCACGGTTGGCGTCGTCGTGCTCGAGGAACGGGATCATGGCGGTCGCGACCGACACCATCTGGCGCGGCGAGACGTCCATGTAGTCCACGTCGGCCGGCGGGACGTAGTCGACCTCGCCACCACGGCGGCGGACCAGAACGCGGGGCTCGGTGAACTGGAGCTCGTCGTTCAGGGTCGCGTTCGCCTGGGCGATGACGAAGCGGTCCTCCTCGTCGGCGGTGACGTAGTCGACCTCGTCGGTGACCTGACCGTCGATGACCTTGCGGTACGGCGTCTCGATGAAGCCGAAGGGGTTGATCCGGCCGTACGAGGCGAGCGAACCGATCAGACCGATGTTCGGGCCTTCGGGGGTCTCGATCGGGCACATGCGTCCGTAGTGGGACGGGTGCACGTCTCGGACCTCGAAGCCGGCCCGCTCACGGGACAGACCACCCGGGCCGAGCGCGGACAGACGCCGCTTGTGCGTCAGGCCGGACAGCGGGTTGTTCTGGTCCATGAACTGCGACAGCTGGCTGGTGCCGAAGAACTCCTTGATGGAGGCGACGACCGGCCGGATGTTGATCAGGGTCTGCGGCGTGATCGCCTCGACGTCCTGGGTGGTCATGCGCTCGCGGACGACGCGCTCCATGCGGGCCAGACCCGTGCGGACCTGGTTCTGGATGAGCTCGCCGACGTTGCGCAGACGCCGGTTGCCGAAGTGGTCGATGTCGTCGGGCTCGACGACGATCGAGTTGCCGTTGGCGCCGACCGTCTCGGTCTCGCCGGCGTGCAGCTGCACCAGGTACTTGATGGTCGCGATGATGTCGTCGGTGGTGAGGACACCCGCGTCCAGCGGCTCGTCGGCGCCGAGCTTCTTGTTGACCTTGTAGCGGCCGACCTTCGCGAGGTCGTAGCGCTTCGGGTTGAAGTACAGGTTCTCGAGCAGCGTCTGGGCGGCCTCGCGCGTCGGCGGCTCGCCCGGACGGAGCTTGCGGTAGATGTCGAGCAGCGCGTCGTCCTGGCCCTGGGTGTGGTCCTTCTCCAGGGTGGCGCGCATGGACTCGTACTCGCCGAACTCCTGCAGGATCTGCTCGGTGCTCCAGCCGAGGGCCTTCAGGAGGACGGTGACGGACTGCTTGCGCTTGCGGTCGATGCGGACGCCGACCATGTCGCGCTTGTCGATCTCCATCTCCAGCCAGGCACCCCGGGACGGGATGATCTTGGCCGAGAAGATGTCCTTGTCGGACGTCTTGTCGATGGAGGAGTCGAAGTAGACACCGGGGGAACGCACGAGCTGCGACACGACGACACGCTCGGTGCCGTTGATGACGAAGGTGCCCTTGTTGGTCATGAGCGGGAAGTCGCCCATGAAGACCGTCTGGGACTTGATCTCGCCGGTCTCGTTGTTCGTGAACTCGGCGGTGACGAAGAGCGGGGCACCGTAGGTGAAGTCCCGGTCCTTGCACTCGTCGATCGAGTTCTTCGGCGGCTCGAAGCGGTGGTCGCGGAAGGTCAGCGACATCGACCCGGAGAAGTCCTCGATCGGGGAGATCTCCTCGAAGATCTCCTCCAGACCCGACTTCGTGGGGACGTCGTAACCCGACTCGAGGGCGGCCTCGACGCGAGCCTTCCAGGCGGCATTGCCGAGCAGCCAGTCGAAGCTCTCGGTCTGAAGCGCGAGGAGGTTCGGAACCTCGAGGGGCTCCTTGATCTTTGCAAAGCTGATGCGCAGCGGGGCGGTGCTGGCGCCGTTGTTCGTATTGGTCGAGGCGTTGCGCGAGGCGGCCAAGAGGGGGTCCTTCCGAGGGCTCGGACTCACTGCGCGCGTACCGGTCCCTAGCGGAGCTCCTTGGAAGACGATTACCCGATTGGCCAAAAGGCCAGGTCAGAGTGGGTCGACCAGCGAAGCGGTTGCGAGGGTATGCCCCTGGTGACGGGCAGGGGGCAGCTAACAGGCAGCGCAAAGGGTCAGTGTAGCCACTTGGCTCACTGATGTCCAGAGCGAGTTCTTCCAGACCCTCGTTGTACTCAACTCCGCGGTGCCTCGCGCCCTGCGGCGCACCTCGATACTGCCCGTTCGGTCGTCGATCCATGCCTCGGAATCGGATCGATGTGACGACGCGTCCTGAGAATTGCGCGGTCCGTGCGGTTCGTCAAGGCCCCCGCCTCTGCCCGGCGCACGGCGAAGATCACCTTACTCCGCCGCCGAGGGCCCCTACGACCGCCGCCACGCCGTCTCAGGGAACGCCGAAGGGCGACCACCCAGATGGATGATCGCCCTTCACGCTGCGAGCGTTACACGCTCAGAGGGTCGCTGCTCGCGACGAGGTGTTACTTGACCTCGACAGCGGCACCGGCGGCCTTGAGGGCCTCGGCGGCCTTGTCAGCGGCCTCCTTGTTGACCTTCTCGAGGACCGGCTTCGGGGTGCCGTCGACGAGGTCCTTGGCCTCCTTCAGACCCAGGGAGGTCAGCTCACGCACGACCTTGATGACCTGGATCTTCTTGTCGCCGGCGCCGGTGAGGATGACGTCGAACTCGTCCTTCTCCTCGACCTCGGCGACGGCACCGGCGCCCGGGGCACCCGGGGCGGCGACGGCGACGGCCGCGGCGGCGGTGACGTCGAACTTCTCCTCGAAGGCCTTCACGAACTCGGAGAGCTCGATGAGGGTCATCTCCTCGAACTGGGCAAGCAGCTCGTCCTGGGTGAGCTTCGCCATGATGGGCGATCCTTCCACTAATTCGGCAGGTGCCGGATGTTCATGTGAGGCGGGCGTACTGTCGGCCCGCTGTGACCCGTTCCGCCCGTATGGCGGTACGGATCAATGCGCGAGCCGAATTACTCGGCACCGCCCTGCTCGGCCTGCTTGGCGCGCAGCGCGTCCACGGTGCGGACGAGCTTCGACGGCAGAGCCTGGAAGAGCTGAGCAGCCTGAGACTGCTTGCCCTTGAAGGCGCCGGCCAGCTTGCTGAGCAGAACCTCGCGGGACTCGAGGTCCGCAAGCTTCTTGATGTCGTCGGCGGAGAGAGCCTTACCGTCAAGGACACCAGCCTTGATGATGAGGTTCGGGTTCTCCTTGGCGAAGTCACGCAGAGCCTTCGCCGACTCCACCGGGTCACCGGTGACGAAGGCGACCGCCGTCGGACCAGCGAAGTGGTCGTCGAGCGCGGTGATCCCAGCCTGGTTGGCCGCAATCTTGGTCAGCGTGTTCTTCACCACGGCGTACTGGGCGTTCTCACCGAGCGAACGACGCAGCGTCTTGAGCTGCGCCACGGTGAGACCCCGGTACTCGGTCAGCACGGCGGCGGTGGAGCTCTGGAACGCGTCCGCGAGCTCGGCCACCGATGCAGCCTTGTTGGGCGTCGGCATAGTGCTTCAGCCTCCTTCCGGGTGATGAGGACCGCTCAGAAGGGGCTGAACAAACGAAAACGCCCCGGGCGCAGGCGCACGGGGCTCAGCTCGACCGAACCGGAGTGAACCGGACCGGGAACTCTTCCACTGTCACCTGCGCGGGTCGCTCGCATCTCTCAGCGAATCCTTCGGCCTCCGCGCCCTTGCAGGCACGGCGACGACCAGCGGTCTTTGGCTTCTGTGGAAGAGTACGCGACGGTGGCGTCCGGGAGCAAATCGCCCCCGCGGGCCGCTCCTGGGCCGGCCCTGGGCCGGCCCGGGACCGATCAGCCCTGGGCGCCCTGTCCGGCCTTCCCGGCCTCCTTCAGCATCGTGAAGAGGTCGAAGGTGTCCTCGGCCGGCGGCGCCTGGACGGACGCCTTCGTGCCGTAGTCGGTGTACTTCGTGGTCATCTTCATGGACCCCTCGGGCATCTTCACGCCGAGGATCATCTTGACCGGGTAGCCGTCGGCGTTGACCCAGATCTCCGTGTCGTAGCCCTTGATGCCGGACTTCTCCACGTTGTCCAGGAGGGTCTTGCGGTCCTTCTCCGGGACCAGGTCGTCGTACGCCTTGTTGCTCTTGAGCATGTCCTCGACGCTGAGCGTGCCCTTGTAGTGCTCGGCGTCCGCGCCGTCGACCTTCTCCGGTCCGACGTGCTTCAGGTTCGGGGACTTCAGCAGGAGGCCCAGCTGCTGGGCGGGGTCCTGGTTCATGCTGTCCAGGCCCTTGGTCATCTGCCTCTGCAGGGCCGGGTCGCCGGCCTCCTTCGCCATGGCGGCGAAGTCCATCTTCATCCAGCGCTTGCCTTCGAACTGGGCCGCCAGCTCGGCACCCATGTCCATGTACATCGCGTTGTCGCGCATGATCACGCGGATCTTGTCCGGCATGCCCGCGTCCGCACCGGCCTGGCCGCCCAGCACCGAGCCGTTCATGGTGACGTCCATGACCGCCGGGTCCCAGCCCTGCACGCCCGTCATCGTCGTCGTGCCCGACTGCTCGCCGACGCCCGTCATCTCGATGGTCGCGCTCAGCCGCACCGTCTTGGCCTCGGCCGTCTTCTCGAACGCGGCGGTGAGCGCCTGCGTCACGTCCTCGACGCCCTGCGCCGCCGCCTTCGCGGGCGCCTCGGCCGCCTTCTTGGCGTCGCCACCCTGACAGCCCGCCACACCCGTCACGACGGCCACGGCCGTCAGTGCCACACCCGCGCGCTTCCATGCGGAAACGGAAACCGTCATGAGTCCCACCCCTTGTGGATCGTCGTTCTACCCCGTCCCGACCGTAGCCCAGGGCACCGACAACACCCCAACGAAAAACCGCCCCCCGGGCCTCCGAAGAGGCCCGAGGGGCGGTTTCAGGACGCTGGAGCCCTACGCCTCACGAGAAGGACAAGACTCCCGAGCCGTCAGGCTCAGACCGCGGCCGGGTCCTCCTCGACGAGGAGGTTGCGGGTGCGGTTCGAGTCGACCGGGATGCCGGGGCCCATCGTGGTGCTGATGGCGGCCTTCTTGATGTAGCGGCCCTTGGCGGCGGACGGCTTCAGACGGAGGATCTCCTCCAGGGCCGCGCCGTAGTTCTCCACCAGCTTGGTGTCGTCGAAGGACACCTTGCCGATGATGAAGTGCAGGTTCGAGTGCTTGTCGACGCGGAACTCGATCTTGCCGCCCTTGATGTCGTTGACAGCCTTGGCGACATCCATGGTCACGGTGCCGGTCTTGGGGTTCGGCATGAGACCACGCGGACCGAGCACGCGGCCGAGGCGGCCGACCTTGCCCATGAGGTCCGGGGTGGCGACGACGGCGTCGAACTCGTTCAGGCGCTGGCCCTTGGCGATCTCGTCGATGAGCTCGTCGGAGCCGACGATGTCGGCGCCCGCGGCGGTCGCGGCCTCGGCACGGTCACCGGTCGCGAAGACCAGGACCCGGGCGGTCTTACCGGTGCCGTGCGGAAGGTTCACGGTGCCACGGACCATCTGGTCGGCCTTGCGCGGGTCGACACCCAGACGGAAGGCCACCTCGACGGTGCCGTCGAACTTGGAGGTGGAGGTCTCCTTGGCCAGACGCACGGCCTCGAGCGGGGCGTACAGCTTCTCCCGGTCGATCTTGGCGTCGGCAGCCCGGAGGGACTTGCTGCGCTTCACTTCTGCTCCTGGGGGTTCAGGTTATGGAGTCGTGGTGCGGGCCAGCGCCGGCCCTACCACTGGGCGGTATCGATTTCCGACTACCGCCAGGTGCCAGTGGGCTGATCAGCCCTCGACCGTGACGCCCATGGAACGGGCGGTGCCGGCGATGATCTTCGCGGCGGCGTCCAGGTCGTTGGCGTTCAGGTCGGGCATCTTCGTCGTGGCGATCTCGCGGACCTGCGCCTCGGTGATCTTGGCGACCTTGGTCTTGTGGGGCTCGCCGGAGCCCTTCTCCACACCGGCGGCCTTGAGGATCATCTTCGCGGCCGGCGGGGTCTTGGTGACGAAGGTGAAGGAACGGTCCTCGTAGACCGTGATCTCCACCGGGATGACCCAACCGCGCTGCGACTCGGTCGCGGCGTTGTAGGCCTTGCAGAACTCCATGATGTTGACGCCGTGCTGACCGAGCGCGGGGCCGACCGGCGGAGCCGGGTTCGCCGCACCGGCGTTGATCTGGAGCTTGATAAGCCCCGTGACCTTCTTCTTCTTGGGAGGCATAGCTCTCTCCGGGTCCTAGTGAGAGTTTTCAGCCGATCCATCCGGTCATCCGGATGGAGGCATACCGCACAACGATAACGGGTATCTGCGTGCGGCCAAAAACCGAGCAGGTCAGAGCGGCTTTCACAGCCCCTCTGACCTGTCCGGAAACCTGTGGTGTCAGTTCTTCTGGATCTGGTCGAAGCTGAGCTCGACCGGGGTCTCGCGACCGAAGATCTCGACGAGGCCCTTGACCTTCTTCGAGTCGGCGTTGATCTCGTTGATCGTGGCCTGGAGGGTGGCGAAGGGGCCGTCGGTGACGGTGACCGAGTCGCCGACCTCGAAGTCGAGCACCTGGACCTCGACCTTGCGGGCCGGAACCGGCTTGCCCTCGGCCTCGGCGGCCTCACGGGCGGCCTTCTCCTCGGCCTCCGGGGCGAGCATCTTGACGATCTCGTCCAGGGTCAGCGGGTACGGGTCGTAGGCGTTGCCGACGAAGCCGGTGACACCGGGAGTGTTGCGGACGACACCCCAGGACTCGTTCGTCAGGTCCATGCGGACGAGCACGTAACCGGGCAGCTTGTTCTGCCGGACGTTCTTGCGCTCGCCGTTCTTGATCTGGACGATCTCTTCCTCGGGGACCTCGGCCTGGTAGATGAAGTCCTCGACGTTCAGCGAGACCGCACGCTGCTCCAGGTTGGCCTTCACGCGCTTCTCGTAGCCCGCGTAGGTGTGGATCACGTACCACTCGCCGGGCAGACCGCGCAGCTCGTCGCGGAGTGCGGTGACCGGGTCGACCGGAGCGGCGGGCTCGGCCTCTTCCTCGGCCTCGACGGCGTCCTCGGCGGCCTCGGTCTCCTCGGCTTCCTCAGCCTCTTCCTCGGCGGCCTCGACGTCGGCGACCTCGGTGCCGTCGTCCTCGGCCTCGACCTCGTCGGTCTCGACGTCGGTCTCGGTCTCGACAGCGGCTTCCTCGGCAGCCTCGCCGGCCTCGGCGTCCACAGCTTCGGCCTGGTCCTCGTCGGCCGCCTCGACGATGTCCTGCTCGTCCTCGACGGACTCGGACTCGAAGGCGTCGTTCAGGTTCGCGTCAGACACGGTGGCTGCTTCTTCCTGCGCTACAGATGGGTGGAACAAAAAGTCAGCCGAAGACGTACTTGACTGCTTCCTGGAAGCCATAGTCAATCACGGTCACGAGACCGATCATGATGACAACGAAGACAATCACCACAGTGGTGTACGTCGTCAGCTGGCTGCGAGTGGGCCAGACAACCTTGCGGAGTTCCGCGATGACCTGGCGGTAGAACAGCGCCAGGCGGCCGAGAGGGCCCTTCTTTCCGCGCTTGCCGCCCTTCCGGGTCTTCTTCGACTCCGGCGCGGCATCCTCGGCATCAGGCATGTCGATGGAGCCTACGGCATCCGTCACGATGTCTCACCTGATTCCGGGTCGTGGCCGTGCCGCGCCCGGATTGGAGCCGCACGGCGGTGCAAGGAGTACGTACATGCGCACACAACCTGGCGGTGTGTGTAGCAGGGCCGGAGGGACTTGAACCCCCAACCGCCGGTTTTGGAGACCGGTGCTCTACCAATTGAGCTACGACCCTTTGTGGCTTCCCCAACCTACCGCATCGTGAGACGCGGCCGGTGCGGGCCAACGAGCAGTGAGTGTACGTGGTCATGGGCCCCTACGTCGAACAGAAACCGCGCCGACCTGCCGCAGGGCCCGTCCCGGAGCCTTCCGGAACTCCTCCAGGACCCCTCCCAGGCCCCTCCCAGGCCGCTCGCAGGCCCCTCCCAGGGCCTCGCGAACCGTGCGTACGACCGGGATTGACCGGTCCTGTCCGCTCCGTGAAACCTGCGTGCCGGGCCCGGACGGGGTCTGGGACGATGGCCGTATGAGCGCTGCTACCTCTCCCACCGAGCGGCGGGTCTCCGCCCGGATCGGTGCGATCTCCGAGTCCGCCACCCTCGCCGTCGACGCCAAGGCCAAGGCCCTCAAGGCCGCCGGGCGCCCGGTCATCGGCTTCGGCGCCGGTGAGCCCGACTTCCCGACGCCGGACTACATCGTCGAGGCGGCCGTCGAGGCCTGCAAGAACCCGAAGTACCACCGCTACACGCCGGCCGGCGGCCTGCCCGAGCTCAAGGCCGCCATCGCCGCGAAGACGCTGCGCGACTCCGGCTACGAGGTCGACGCCTCCCAGGTGCTCGTGACCAACGGCGGCAAGCAGGCCATCTACGAGGCGTTCGCCGCGATCCTCGACCCGGGCGACGAGGTCATCGTCCCGGCCCCGTACTGGACCACCTACCCGGAGAGCATCCGCCTGGCCGGCGGTGTCCCGGTGGAGGTCGTGGCCGACGAGACCACCGGCTACCGGGTGAGCGTGGAGCAGCTGGAGGCCGCGCGCACGGAGAGGACCAAGGTCGTCCTCTTCGTCTCGCCCTCCAACCCGACCGGCGCGGTCTACAGCGAGGCCGACGCCGAGGCGATCGGCCGCTGGGCCGTCGAGAAGGGCCTCTGGGTCCTGACCGACGAGATCTACGAGCACCTGGTCTACGGCGACGCGAAGTTCACCTCGCTGCCGACGCTGGTGCCCGAGCTGCGCGACAAGTGCATCGTCGTCAACGGTGTCGCCAAGACGTACGCGATGACCGGCTGGCGCGTGGGCTGGCTCATCGCCCCCAAGGACGTCGTGAAGGCCGCGACCAACCTGCAGTCGCACGCCACCTCCAACGTGAGCAACGTGGCGCAGGTCGCCGCGCTCGCCGCCGTCTCCGGCGACCTGGAGGCCGTCGCGAAGATGCGCGAGGCCTTCGACCGGCGCCGCCAGACGATCGTGCGGATGCTCAACGAGATCGAGGGCGTCTACTGCCCGACCCCGGAGGGCGCGTTCTACGCGTACCCGTCGGTGAAGGCGCTGCTCGGCAAGGAGATCCGCGGCAAGCGCCCGCAGACCTCGGTCGAGCTGGCCGCGCTGATCCTGGACGAGGCCGAGGTCGCGGTCGTCCCGGGCGAGGCCTTCGGCACGCCGGGCTACCTGCGTCTGTCGTACGCGCTGGGCGACGAGGACCTGGTGGAGGGCGTCAGCCGCGTGCAGAAGCTGCTCGCGGAGGCCCGCGACTGAGCACCCCTTGACGTCGAGGTGTGCTGCCCCTGCTTCTTCGGAAGCGGGGGCAGTTTTTACGTTCGAGCAAGGTCCCGATCGGGGAAACGGACTGTATTCGTCCATTCGGGTGCGGCAGGATCGGGCGATGGAGCACCTTCCTCACCGCGACCTCAGCCTGCTGCCCAAGGCGCATCTGCACCTGCACTTCACGGGTTCGATGCGGCCCTCGACCCTGCTGGAACTGGCCGAAAAGTACGGGGTGCACCTCCCCGAAGTCCTCAAGACCGGCACACCGCCGAAACTGCGGGCCACGGACGAGCGCGGCTGGTTCCGCTTCCAGCGCCTCTACGACATCGCCCGCTCGTGTCTGCGCGAGCCCGAGGACATCCACCGCCTGGTGCGCGAGGCCGCCCAGGAGGACGTCCGGGACGGCTCCGGCTGGCTGGAGATCCAGGTCGACCCCACCTCGTACGCGCCGCTGCTCGGCGGTCTCATCCCGGCCCTGGAGATCATCCTGGACGCGGTCGACTCGGCCGCCCGGGAGACCGGCCTGGGCATGCGGGTCCTGGTCGCGGCGAACCGCATGAAGCACCCCCTGGAGGCGCGCACCCTGGCCCGGCTCGCGGTGCGCTACGCGGACCGGGGCGTGGTCGGCTTCGGGCTCTCCAACGACGAGCGGCGCGGCATGGCCCGCGACTTCGACCGGGCCTTCGCCATCGCCCGCGAGGGCGGTCTGCTCGCGGCCCCGCACGGCGGCGAGCTGACGGGCCCCTCCTCCGTACGGGACTGCCTGGACGACCTGCGGGCGGCCCGGGTCGGCCACGGCGTGCGCGCGGCGGAGGACCCCCGGCTGCTGCGCAAGCTCGCCGAACGCCAGGTGGCCTGCGAGGTGTGCCCGGCGTCCAATGTGGCCCTCGGCGTCTACGACAAGCACGAGGACGTCCCCCTGCGCACCCTCTTCGACGCCGGCGTCCCGCTGGCCCTCGGCGCCGACGACCCGCTCCTCTTCGGCTCGCGCCTGGCCGCCCAGTACGAGATCGCCCGCCGGCACCACGCCTTCACGGACGAGGAGCTGGCCGAACTGGCCCGCCAGTCGATCCGCGCCTCGGCTGCCCCGGAGGACGTACGGCGGAAGCTGCTCGCGGGCGTGGACGACTGGCTGGCGGCGCCGGCCGGCCGCTCCGGTCAGCCGGTCCAGGCCATGGTCCCGGCCACGGTCCCGGCCATGAACGTCAGAGGCTGACGCCGACCGTCACCGGCTCGTTGACCAGCGTGATCCCGAACGCGTCCCGGACCCCGGCGACGACCTCCCGGGCCAGCGCCAGCAGGTCCTCGGTGGTCGCCTCGCCCCGGTTGGTCAGCGCGAGAGTGTGCTTGGTGGAGATCCGGGCCGGGCCGGAGCCGTACCCCTTCACGAAGCCGGCCCTGTCGATCAGCCAGGCCGCGGAGGTCTTCATCGCGCCGTCCGCGCCCGCCGGGTACGCGGGCGCGGCGGTGTCGGGCCCGAGCCGCTCGGCGACGCGGCCGAGGAACGCCTCGTACTCCTCCGCCGTGAGGATCGGGTTGGTGAAGAAGGAGCCCGCCGACCACGTGTCGTGGTCCTCCGGGTCCAGGACCATGCCCTTGCCGGCCCGCAGCCGCAGAACCGTCTCCCGGGCGTGCCCGAGCGCCACCCGGTCCCCGGCCCCGACGCCGAGGGCGCGGGCGGTCTCGGGGTAGTTGACCGGCGCCGACATCCCGTCGGCGTCCTCCAGATCGAAGCGGACCCGCAGCACGACGTAACGGTCCGGCTGGTCCTTGAAGACGCTGTGCCGGTACGAGAAGGCGCACTCGGCGTTGGTGAGGGTGACCGTCTCCTCGGCCCGGCGGTCGTACGCGACGACCTCGGTGACCGTGGCGGACACGTCCTGCCCGTACGCGCCGACGTTCTGGATCGGGGTGGCGCCCGCGGAGCCGGGGATCCCGGCGAGGCACTCGATCCCGGCGAGCCCGGCCTCGACGGTCCGCGCGACGGCGTCCGTCCAGACCTCGCCGGCGGCGAGTTCGAGCCGCGTCCCGTCGAGCGAGAAGCCCTTGGTGGCGATGTGCAGGGCGGTGCCCTCGAAGCCCTTGTCGCCGATGACCAGGTTGGACCCGCCGCCGATGACGAGCAGCGGCGTACCGGCGGCGTCCGCCTCGCGGACCGCGGCGATCACCTCGTCGTCGGTGGTGGCGGTGACGATCCGGATGGCGGGCCCGCCGAGCCGGAAGGTGGTCAGGGGCGCGAGGGGGGCGTCGTGGAGTACGTGCACGGCCACAAGAGTACGGACCTTCTCCCGCGACAGTGAAAAAGCAGAAGCCCCCGGCGCGCAGGCACCGAGGGCTCCTTCGTATCCGGGTCAGGCGAGCCGGACCACGGCCCGGCTCATGCCGAGCACCTTCTGCCCGGCGGAGGTCGCGGTGAGGTCGACGCGCACCCGGCCGTCGTCCAGCTTCGCGGCCACCTTCGCCGTGACCTCGATCACGGCGCCCTGGTCGTCGTTGGGGACGACGACCGGCTTGGTGAAGCGGACGCCGTACTCGACGACGGCGGCCGGGTCGCCGGCCCAGTCGGTCACGACGCGGATCGCCTCGGCCATGGTGAACATGCCGTGGGCGATGACGTCGGGGAGGCCGACCTCCTTGGCGAACTTCTCGTTCCAGTGGATCGGGTTGAAGTCACCGGAGGCACCGGCGTACTGCACCAGCGTGGCGCGGGTCACGGGGAAGGTCTGGGCGGGCAGCTCGGTGCCGACCTCGACCTCGTCGTAGGCGATCTTCGCGGTCACGGTCAGGCCTCCTCGGGGGCGCGGGACACGAGCTTGATCCAGGCGGTCACGACGTGCTCGCCGCTCTCGTCGTGGACCTCGCCGCGGATGTCCATGATGTCGTTGCCGGCGAGGGACTTGACCGCCTCGATGGTGGTGGTCACCGTGAGGCGGTCACCGGCGCGCACCGGCCGGGTGTAGACGAACTTCTGGTCGCCGTGCACCACGCGGCTGTAGTCCAGGCCCAGCTGCGGGTCCTCGATGACCTGGCCCGCGGCCTTGAAGGTGATCGCGAAGGGGAAGGTCGGCGGGGCGACGACGTCCGGGTGCCCGAGGGCCTTGGCGGCCTCCGGGTCGGTGTACGCGGGGTTGGCGTCCCCGATCGCCTCGGCGAACTCGCGGATCTTCTCGCGGCCGACCTCGTACGGCGCGGTGGGCGGATAGGTCCGGCCCACGAAGGACTGGTCGAGCGCCATGGCCTCGATACCTCCTGCTGGATCTGTTGCGATAGATCTGTTGCGATAAACGACACGAGGCCGCCCCCTGGTGGGGACGGCCTCGTGTTCGAGCCTGATTAGCGCGTCTCGCGGTGCGCGGTGTGCGAGTTGCAGCGAGGGCAGTGCTTCTTCATCTCAAGACGGTCCGGGTTGTTACGCCGGTTCTTCTTGGTGATGTAGTTCCGCTCCTTGCACTCCACGCAGGCCAGCGTGATCTTCGGGCGGACGTCGGTGGCAGCCACGTGAGTGCTCCTTGACGGACGGATGGATGGATGAACGCATAGCAGAGTAGCCGATCGCAGGACCGACCCCACAATCGGCTACCGTGTGTAGCGGTGACCGGACTTGAACCGGTGACACAGCGATTATGAGCCGCTTGCTCTACCGACTGAGCTACACCGCTTTGATGATCCGGACCCCGCCCGAAGGCGGGACCCCTCTCACCAGAGCCCCAATACGGAATCGAACCGTAGACCTTCTCCTTACCATGGAGACGCTCTACCGACTGAGCTATTGGGGCGAGCGAGGAAGACATTACACGGTCTGCGGCCCATCCCCCAAATCCGTTTCGCGCACCCTTCCCGTGCCCCGCGCACGGCGCCTGCGCTGCGGCTTCCCGCCCACCGCCCCGCCCGCCCCGTACGCCACACGTGCAGTCATCGGTACGACTATTGCGCTCCTCCTCGAAGGCGGCCGCGGCCGCCCCTAGGCTCGGGCCCGCGCTGCGTGATCTTGATCCTGGCGAGAGCTTGATCCCGGCGAGCCGTGTGTCTGGACCCCGAGGAGCCCGATTGTCCGCCGACAGCAAGCAGCCCCCGCCGCCGCAGCCCGACGACCGGGGCGCGGCCACCGCCGCCGACAGCGTGTCGCTGCTGCTCGCGAACGCGCGGCTCACCGACGGGCGCACCATCGACGTGCGGCTCGGCGGCGGCCGGATCGAGGCCGTGGGCACGGCGGGCAGCCTGACCGCCGTCGGCGCGCGGGTCGACCTGTCCGGCTATCTGCTGCTGCCCGCGCCCGCCGAGCCGCACGCGCACCTCGACACGGCGCTCACCGCCGACTCGGCGGCCGGCCCCGGATCCCCCGGCCCCGTCTCGTACGCCACCGACGACGTCCAGCGCCGGGCCACCGAGGCCGCCCTGCTCCAGCTCGGGCACGGGGCGACGGCACTACGCGCGCACGTGCGGATCGGCGACGTGCACGGTCTGGGGCCGCTGGAGGCGGCGCTGCAGGCCCGGCGTTCGCTGCGCGGGCTCGCCGAGCTGACCCCGGTGGCGATGCCGCGGCTGCTCACCGGGATCGCGGGCGCGGACGGGCTCGTGATGCTGCGGGACGCGGTGAAGATGGGCGCGGGGGTGGTCGGGGGCTGTCCGGATCTCGACCCGGACCCGACGGGGTACGTGGAGGCGGTCCTGGAGGTGGCGGCCGAGCACGGCTGCCCGGTGGACCTGCACACCGACGGCGACGACCCCGCGCGCCTCGCACGCCTCGCCGCGATGGCCGGCGGGCTGCGCCCCGGCGTGGCCATCGGCCCGTGCGCGGGTCTGGCCCGCCTCCCCGCCGACCAGGCCCGCCGGGCGGCCGACCAGCTGGCGGCGGCCGGGGTGACCGTGGTCTGTCTGCCGCAGGGCGGCTGCGGGGCGACCGAACGGCGCGGGACGGCGCCGGTACGGCTCCTGAAGGCCGCCGGGGTGCGGGTCGCCGCGGGCGGCGGCGCGCTGCGGGACGTGTCGAACCCGGTAGGACGCGGGGACCCCCTGGAGGCCGCCTTCCTGCTCGCCTCGCTCGGCGGCCTGCCCGCCCCCGAGGCGTACGCGGCGGTGAGCGCGGACGCGCGTGCGGCGCTCGGTCTCCCGGAGGTACGGGTCGAGGCGGGCTTCCCGGCGGAGCTGCTCGCGGTGCGGGGCGAGCGTCTGACGGGCGTGCTCTCGCTCGCGTACAGCCGGATCGTGGTGCACCGCGGGCGGGTGGTGGCGCGGACGAGCGCGGTGCGCGAGTACTGCGACTCGGCGGCCGCCCTCGACCTGCCGCGGCAGGTACGGCCGGAGCGTCCGGAACGGCCCGACTCGGGAGGCCCGGGCGGGCCGGGGGCCGTACGGTCGTGAGTATGCGCGTAGTCATCGCCGGAGGACACGGCCAGATCGCCCTGCGTCTTGAGCGGCTGCTCGCCGCGGGCGGACACGAACCGGTGGGGATCGTCCGCCGCCCCGAACAGGCCGCGGACCTGCGGGCGGCCGGCGCCGAGGCCGTCGTCCTGGACCTGGAGTCCGCCTCGGTCGAGGACGTCGCGGCGGCCCTGGAGGGCGCCGACGCGGCCGTCTTCGCGGCCGGCGCGGGCCCGGGCAGCAACGCGGCCCGCAAGGACACCGTGGACCGCGCGGCGGCCGTCCTGCTCGCGGACGCGGCGGAACGCGCGGGCGTACGCCGCTACGTCATGGTCTCCTCGATGGGCGCCGACGCCTCCCACCCCGGCGACGCGGTCTTCGACGCCTACCTCCGCGCCAAGGGCGCCGCCGACGACGCGATCCGCGCCCGCCCCGCCCTCGACTGGACCATCCTGCGCCCCGGCATGCTCACCGACGACGCGGGCACGGGCCTGGTCCGCCTGGAGGCCCGCACGGGCCGCGGCCCCGTCCCCCGCGACGACGTGGCCGCCACCCTCGCCGAACTCCTCGACACCCCGGCCACCGCCGGCCTGACCCTCGAACTGGTCTCGGGCAGCATCCCGCTGTCGGTCGCGGTGAAGGACATCGCGGGCAACTGATCCTCAGAAAGGCTCCCGTACATGCGAGAAGGTCCCCGGTGCGAACACCGGGGACCTTCTGCATCGCGTGGCGGCGCCAGGATTCGAACCTGGGTAGGCTAAGCCGACGGATTTACAGTCCGCTCCCATTGGCCACTCGGGCACACCGCCATGGGATCGCTGCCCCGGAGCCGCTTCTCGGCCGCGCTCCCTGGCAACGAGGAAAACAATACCTGATCCCCAGGGGTGCTTCGCCACCTGATTGATCACGGGTTGGCGGCGGCCCGGGTGGCTACGCTTTGCGGTGTACCGAACGCATCCGAGCAAGGAGCCTCACCTCATGGCCGACTCCAGTTTCGACATCGTCTCCAAGGTCGAGCGGCAGGAGGTCGACAACGCCCTCAACCAGGCCGCGAAGGAAATCACGCAGCGCTACGACTTCAAGGGCACCAACGCCACGATCTCGTGGTCGGGCGAGAAGATCCTGATGCAGGCGAACGGCGAGGAGCGGGTCAAGGCGATCCTCGACATCTTCCAGTCCAAGCTGATCAAGCGGGGCATCTCGCTGAAGTCGCTGGACGTCGAGGGCGAGCCGCAGCTGTCCGGCAAGGAGTACAAGCTCTTCGCGTCCATCCAGGAGGGCATCTCCCAGGAGAACGCGAAGAAGGTCGCCAAGGTCATCCGCGACGAGGGCCCCAAGGGCGTCAAGGCGCAGGTGCAGGGCGACGAGCTGCGGGTCAGCTCGAAGAGCCGGGACGACCTGCAGGCCATCATCGCGCTGCTCAAGGGCAAGGACTTCGACTTCGCGCTGCAGTTCGTGAACTACCGGTAGGCAGACCGGGACGGTCGAGGGCCGCGTCCGAAAACCGCCAGCCCCTCCCCCGGGCCGGCGCGCACACTGGAACGTATGACGAGCACTCTCTACACCCGGACCGACGGACCCCTCGGCGCGATGCTCCTGGTGGGGCGGGTCGCCGGCGGGGGACGGGTCGTGTTGCGGTCGCTGTCCCTGGAGGGGCAGAAGGGGGCCGTGGAGGTCCAGGACGGCTGGGTGCGCGCGGACGGGGCGTTCGAGGGCGTCCTGGGGCAGCTCGACGCGTACTTCGCCGGGCGGCGGGACGGTTTCGACCTGGTCTTCGAGGAGGCCGGGACCGAGTTCCAGCGGAAGGTCTGGCGGGCCCTGGAGGAGATCCCGTACGGGACGACCGTCTCGTACGGGGAGATCGCGCGGCGCGTCGGTTCCCCGGGGGCCGGGGTACGGGCCGTGGGCACCGCCATCGGGCGCAATCCGCTGCTCGTGGTGCGGCCCTGTCACCGGGTGATCGGGGCCGACGGGAGCCTGCGGGGCTACGCGGCCGGGCTCGACCGCAAGGAGCGGCTGCTCGCGCTCGAAGGGGCCCTGGGTCGGGAGAGCGGTGGCTGAGGGTCTTTTCCCGCGCGAGCGGAGCGAGCTGGCGCCCGGGGCGGTGCACGTGCCGGGGTGGCTGTCGTTCGAGCGGCAGCGGGAACTGGTGGCCGCCTGCCGGGAGTTCGGGCGCGGGCCGGTCTCGTACGAGCACACCGTGCTGCCGGGCGGCGGGGTGATGTCGGTGCGCTCGCTGTGTCTGGGGCGGCGCTGGGTGCCGTACCGCTACCTGGGGAGCGAAGAGAACCTCGTCGAACTGCCGGAATGGATGGGCGAGATCGGGCGCGAGGCGCTCGTGGATGCCTTCGGGGAGCACGGCGGTTTCCAGCCGGACACCGCGCTCGTCAACTTCTATGGCGACGGCGCCCGGATGGGCATGCACCAGGACCGTGAGGAGCGGTCGCCCGCTCCCGTCGTGTCGCTGAGCCTCGGCGACACGTGCGTCTTCCGGCTCGGGAACACCGAGGACCGTGGACGGCCCTATACGGATGTGGAGTTGGCGTCCGGGGACCTGTTCGTCTTCGGCGGGCCGTCGCGTTTCGCGTACCACGGGGTGCCGAAGGTGTACGCCGGGACCGCCGCCCCCGGGCTGGGACTCAGGGGGCGGCTGAACATCACCCTCAGGGAGACGGGCCTTTAGCGTTCGCGCGAGTGGCCGAAAAGAATCCGGTACGCGATCAGCAGCACCAGAGAGCCGCCGATCGCCGAGAGCCAGGTGGCGCCGTCGTAGAAGTCCTGGGTGATCGGGCGGTCCAGGAAGCGGGCCGACAGCCAGCCGCCGAGGAACGCGCCGACGACGCCGATGACCGTCGTGCCGATCAGGCCGCCCGGGTCGCGGCCCGGCAGCAGGACCTTGGCGATGACGCCGGCGAGCAGTCCGAGGACTATCCAGCTGAGGATGTTCATGTCCTGGAGGACGCCCGGTGGCCCCGGGCGGTTGCCGGACCCCCTAATGTGCGGGGCATGACACAGGAACTGCGCCGCACCCTCGGGGTGTTCGACGCCGTCGTCATCGGGCTGGGCTCGATGGTCGGCGCCGGGATCTTCGCGGCGCTCGGGCCCGCGGCCCGAGCGGCGGGCCCCGGCCTGCTCCCGGCGCTCGGTGTGGCCGCGGTCGTCGCCTACTGCAACGCCATGGCCTCGGCCCGGCTCGCCGCCCGCTACCCGGCTTCCGGCGGCACCTACGTCTACGGGCGGGAGCGGCTCGGCGCGTTCTGGGGTTATCTGGCGGGCTGGGCGTTCGTCGTCGGCAAGACCGCCTCGTGCGCGGCGATGGCGCTCACCGTCGGCGCGTACGTGTGGCCGGAGCAGGCGCACGCGGTCGCGGTGGCCTCGGTCGTCCTGCTGACCGCCGTCAACTACCGCGGTGTGCAGAAGTCCGCGCTGCTCACCCGGATCATCGTGGCGGTCGTGATCGCCGTCCTGGCGGCCGCCGTGGTGAGCGTCGCCGGGGCCGGGGAGGCCGGGCGGCTCGCGCTCTCCGGGGACGTGCCGGCCGGCGGTGTGCTCCAGGCGGCCGGGCTGCTCTTCTTCGCCTTCGCCGGGTACGCGCGGATCACGACGCTCGGCGAGGAGGTCCGCGACCCGGAGCGGACCATTCCGCGGGCCGTGCCGATCGCCCTCGGCATCACCCTGGTCATCTACGCGGCCGTCGCCGTCGCCGTGCTCGCCGTCCTCGGGCCGGACGGGCTGGCCGCCTCCCCCGCCCCGATCTCGGACGCGGTACGCGCGGCGCACGCCGACTGGCTGGTTCCCGTGGTCACCGTGGGCGCGGCCGTCGCCGCGCTCGGCTCGCTGCTCTCGCTGATCCTCGGGGTGTCCCGTACCACCCTCGCCATGGCCAGGGACGGACATCTTCCGGCCACCCTGGCCGCCGTCCACCCCCGCTTCCAGGTGCCGCACCACGCGGAGCTCGCGGTGGGCGCCCTGGTCGCCGTGGTGGCGGCGACGGTGGACGTGCGGGGCGCGATCGGCTTCTCGTCCTTCGGGGTCCTCGTCTACTACGCGATCGCCAACGCCTCCGCCTGGACCCTGGGCCCCCGCCACCGCCCCCTGGCCCTGATCGGCCTCGCGGGCTGCGCGGCGCTCGCGTTCTCGCTGCCGCCGGCCTCCGTGCTCGCCGGGCTCGGGGTCCTCGCGGTCGGCGTGGTGGCCCACGCGGTCAGGCGGGGACGCCCCGAACCCCCGCGGACCTGATGCTCGGGGCCTGAGGCTCGGGGCCTGAGGCTCGGGGCCTGAGGCTCGGGGCCTGAGGCTCCGGTCTGGAGCCTCCTTCGCACTACCAGGAGGCGTACGGCTGGTCCGTGGGGACGATCTCCTTGCCGAGCGGGAGCAGCGACAGCGGGATCATCTTGAAGTTGGCGATGCCCAGCGGGATGCCGATGATCGTGAGGCACTGCGCGACGCCGGTGACGACGTGGCCGAGGGCCAGCCACCAGCCGGCGAGGATCAGCCACAGCACGTTGCCGATGCAGGACGGCGCGCCCGCGTCGCGGCGGTCGACGACCGTGCGGCCGAAGGGCCACAGGGCGTAGAGGGCGATGCGGAACGAGGCGATCCCGAAGGGGATGCCGATGATCGTGATGCAGAGCAGCAGTCCGGCGGCGAGATAGCCGAGGAACAGCCAGAAGCCGCTGAGCACCAGCCAGATGATGTTGAGAACTGTCTTCACGGGCGACGACCTGCCATCTGCTCGAGCCGGGCGATGCGCTCCGCCATCGGCGGGTGGGTGGAGAACATTTTCGACAGCCCCTGTCCCGGACGGAAGGGGTTCGCGATCATCATGTGACTGGCGGTCTCGATCCTGGGCTCCGGCGGCAGCGGGAGCCGCCTGGTGCCCGCCTCCAGCTTGCGCAGGGCGCTCGCGAGGGCGAGCGGGTCGCCGGTGAGCTGGGCGCCGGAGGCGTCCGCCTCGTACTCGCGGGAGCGGGAGATGGCCAGCTGGATGACCGACGCGGCGATGGGTCCCAGGATCATGACGAGGAGCATGCCGAGCAGTCCGGGGCCGCGGTCGTCGTCGGAGCGCCCGACCGGGATCAGCCAGGCGAAGTTCACCAGGAACATGATCACGGAGGCGAGGGCGCCGGCCACCGAGGAGATCAGGATGTCCCGGTTGTAGACGTGGCTCAGCTCGTGGCCGATGACTCCGCGCAGCTCGCGCTCGTCGAGGATGGCCAGGATGCCCTCGGTGCAGCACACGGCCGCGTTGCGCGGGTTGCGGCCGGTGGCGAAGGCGTTCGGCGCCTGGGTGGGCGAGATGTAGAGCCGTGGCATCGGCTGGCGGGCCTGGGTGGAGAGCTCGCGGACCATCCGGTAGAGGGCCGGGGCCTCAAACTCGCTCACGGGCCGGGCGCGCATGGCGCGCAGGGCCAGCTTGTCGCTGTTCCAGTACGCGTACGCGTTGGTGCCGAGCGCCACGAGGACCGCGACGATCAGGCCCGTACGCCCGAAGAAGCTGCCGATGACGATGATGAGGGCCGAGAGCCCTCCGAGGAGTACGGCGGTCCTCAGCCCGTTGTGCCGGCGGTGCACGGTACGCCCTCCAAGTGGTGCGGCAGGGGAACCCTTTGCTCTGTGGGAGTCCACCGTCCAGTGGACCCTCCCCACCAGGTCAACGCCAGGCGGGAAGCTCCGGTTCCCCAGGTCGCGGGGGGTGCGCGTGGGCCGTACGGGTGAGGGGGCGCTAGCGCTGGGCGGGCACGGGGGTCTTCGTCAGGCCCGCCTTGGCCAGGGCGTCGTCGAGCGGCTCGACCTCGCTGGTGCAGTGGCCGCAGCGGGTGGCGATGGCCGGGATCTCGGTGAAGCAGCGGGGGCAGTCGCGCTTCGCCGACTTCGGGTCGGCCGCCTCCTCCTTGGCGAACTTGGCCTGGAACTTCGCCATGGGGAGGACGAACAGGAAGTAGAGGACGGCGGCGGTGATCACGAACGCGATGGCCGCGGCGATCGCCAGACCGTACGGGAAGACGGTCTTGCCGACGGTGAACTGCGCCTCGCTGAAGTCGCCGACCGAGCCGGTCGCGAGACCGATGAGCGGGGTGATGAACGCCTTGCTGAAGCCGGTGACGACGGCCGTGAACGCCGATCCGACGGCCAGACCGATGGCCATCGAGACGACGTTCCCGCGAAGAATGAAGTCCTTGAAACCGTTCAGCACGGTGGTTCCGCTCCTTGTGAGGGTTTGAATTGTGGGGGGGTCAGAACAGGCTGTTCGACGCGTAGCGGAGCGCGAACTGCGGCCAGCCCGAGAGGACCACGCCCGCGACGGCGGTCAGCGCGACGGCCAGGGTGGCCGGCGCCGTCGTCCGCAGCGACACCACGGGTCCGGCCGGTGCGGCCGCGCCCTCGGGACGGCGGAACAGCAGCGCCGTCCACCGCAGGTAGTAGGCGAGGCCGATCACGACGTTCACGCCCATGATCACCGCGAGCCAGCCGAGGCCCGCGTCGATGGCCGCCGAGAAGACGGTCACCTTCGCGAAGAGGCCGATGATACCCGGGGGCAGTCCGGCCAGGTTCAGGAGGAAGAAGGCCATGGCGAGGGCGGCCGCCGGGCTCGTCGCGTACAGCCCGCGGAAGTCGGAGATCCGGGCCTCGGGGTGCGTACGGGCGACCAGCGCGACGACCGCGAAGGCGCCGAGGTTCACCGCGGCGTACATCAGGGCGTACGCGACGGTCGAGCCGATCTGGTCGTCGCCGGAGTACGCGGCGGCGGCGATCGGCACCAGGAGGTAGCCGGCCTGGGCGACGGACGACCAGGCGAGCAGCCGGACCGCGCTCCACGCGCGCGTGGAGACCTGCCGCAGGGCGGCGACGTTGCCGGCGCTCATGGTGAGCGCGGCGAGCACGGCGAGCGCCGGGCCCCAGACGTCGGCGTACGAGGGGAAGGCGACGACGGTCACCAGGATGATGCCGGAGAAGCCGACGGCCTTGCCGACCACGGAGAGGTACGCCGCCACGGGCAGCGGGGCTCCGACATAGGTGTCGGGCACCCAGAAGTGGAACGGGACGGCCGCGGTCTTGAAGGCGAAGCCGACGAGGGTGAGCACGACGCCGGTCCGGGCGAGGGTCTGCAGCGGGCCGGGCACGTCGCCGAGGCGCTGGGCGACCTCGGTGAGGTGGAGGGTGCCGGTGGCCGCGTAGACGAAGCTGACGCCGAGCAGGGTCACGGCGGTGGCGGTGACGGACGACAGGAAGAACTTCAGCGCCGCCTCGCCGGACATCTTGTCGCCGCGCCGGAGGCCGACGAGCGCGAAGGCGGGCAGCGAGGCCACTTCGAGGGCGACGACGAGGGTGGCCAGGTCGCGGGAGGCGGGCAGCAGGGCGGCGCCGGCGGCGGAGGACAGCAGCAGGAACCAGTACTCGCCCGCGGGCAGCTTGCGGCGGGTGCCGTCCGTGTCGTCGAGCGAGAGCAGCGCGGTGACGAGCGCGCCCGCGAGCACCAGGAACTGGATGACCAGGGTGAAGGTGTCGGCGGTGTAGCTGCACGCGCGCAGCTGGGTGGCGGCGGTGAGGCAGAAGGTCGAGCGGTCGCCGGCGCGCAGCGGGGCGAGCAGGGCGAGCGCGGCGGCCAGGCCGCCGATCGCGGTCCAGCCGAGGAGCCGCTTGCGTGCCTCGGGGACGAACAGGTCGGCGACGAGGATGACGAGCGCGACGAGGGCGGTGAGGGCGGGTGGCGCGATGGCGAGCCAGTCGACGGACTGGACGAGGTCGGCGCCCTGGACGAGGTCGGCGCCCTGGGCGAGGTCGGCGCCCTGGGCGAGCTGCACTGGCTTCACTGCTTGCCTCCCGCGAGGAGCTGCTGGACGGCCGGGTCGGTGAGGCCGAGGAGGACGGCGGGCCACAGTCCGGCGAGGACGGTGAGGGCGACGAGCGGGGTCCAGGCGGCGAACTCGTAGCCCTGGACGTCGGCGATCGCGGTCTCGCCGGCCGGGCGGGGGCCGCCCATGCACACCCGGCGGACCACGACGAGGAGATAGGCGGCGGTGAGCAGGGTGCCGAAGGCGCCGATCGCCATGAAGGTGAGGAAGGCGGGGCGGCTGAGCCCGGCGGCCGGGTCGAAGGCGCCGAACAGGGCGAGCATCTCGCCCCAGAACCCGGCGAGGCCGGGCAGGCCGAGGGAGGCGACGGCGGCGAAGGCGAGCAGGGCGCCGAGGCGGGGGGCGCGGCCGTAGAGGGCGGCGCCGGTGGCCCCGGCGAGGGTGTCGAGGTCGGCGGTGCCGTAGCGGTCCTTGAGGGCGCCGACCAGGAAGAAGAGCAGGCCGGTGATGAGGCCGTGGGCGATGTTGGCGAAGAGCGCGCCGTTGACGCCGGTGGGGGTCATGGTGGCGATGCCGAGGAGGACGAAGCCCATGTGGCCGACCGAGGAGTACGCGATGAGCCGCTTGAGGTCGCCCTTGGCGCCGGGCTTCGCGAGGGCGAGGCAGGCGAGTGATCCGTAGACGATCCCGGCGACGGCGAAGGCGGCGAGGTACGGGGCGAAGGTGCGCATGCCGTCGGGGGCGATCGGCAGGACGATGCGGACGAACCCGTATGTGCCCATCTTCAGGAGCACACCGGCCAGGAGCACCGAGCCGACGGTCGGGGCGGCGGTGTGGGCGTCCGGGAGCCAGCTGTGCAGCGGCCACATCGGGGTCTTCACGGCGAGCCCGAGGCCGATCGCCAGAACGGCGATGACCTGCACGGATGTGGTCAGTCCACGGCCGTTGTCAGTGGCCAGTGCCACCATGTCGAACGTGCCCGCCTTCACGCCGATGAGGAGCAGGCCGAGCAGCATCACGACCGAGCCGAGCAGCGTGTAGAGGATGAACTTCCAGGCGGCGGCGCGCCTGCCCTCGCCGCCCCAGCGGGCGATGAGGAAGTACATCGGGATGAGGACGGTCTCGAAGGCCAGGAAGAACAGGACGAGGTCGAGGACGGCGAAGGTCGCGAGGGTGCCGGACTCGAGGACGAGGAGCAGGGCGACGAAGGCCTTGGGGGCGGGGCCCGCGGGGGGCTTGAAGTAGCTGTAGAGCGCGCAGAGGAAGGTCAGCAGCGCGGTCAGGACCAGAAGGGGGAGGGAGATGCCGTCGACACCGAGGTGGATGTGCACGTCGAGTGCCGTGATCCACGTGATGTCGGTGCTGGCCTGCATCGTCGAGGGGTGGTCGTGGTCGAAGCCGAGCGCGAGCACGATCGCGGCGAGCAGGATCACGCCGGTGACGGTCACGCCGTGGCGGAGCACGGCCTGGTCGGGTGACGTCCCCTTCAGCCCGGGCGGGGCGGGCAGGAGAGCTGCCGCGGCGCCGAGGAGCGGGCCGGCGACGATCAACGCGAGAAGGAACTGCATCACGGATTCGCTGATATCGATCACGGCTCACGCTCCGGCGGCGACGTTGGCGAGGACGACGGCGACGATCGCCAGGACGACGGAGCCGGCGAGCAGCGCGCTGAGGTAGGTCTGCACGTTGCCGGTCTGGGCGCGGCGGACGAGCCAGCCGAGGCCCTTGACCGAGCTGCCCGCGCCGCTCACGTAGGTGTCGACGACCTCGCGGTCGAGGAAGCGGACCAGGGAAGCACCGGCGAGCACGGGCCGGACGAACAGCGTCCGGTAGACGGCGTCGAGGTGGAAGCCGGCGGCGGCGTGCGGGTGCAGCGGGCCGAGCAGCGCGCGGCCGGGGTCGGCGGGGTCGGCCGCGGGGTGCGGCAGGTCCAGGGCCTCCGCCTCGACCTGGCCGGCCTCGGCGTCGGGGTGGGCGACGTGCGGGGCGCCGTACGCGGTGCCGTTCGGGGCGCCGTTCGGGACCGTGGCTGGGGCGGCCTTGGCGGCGAGGGTGCGCCGGATCGCGTACGTGAGCGCGCCGCCGACGACCGCGAGGCCGGTGCCGAGGACGGCCGTCGTGAGCGTCGGGGTCAGCGGGTGTCCGTCGAACCAGTCGTCGAGGTAGGCGGCGGTCAGTCCGAAGCCGAGGGAGGGGATCGCGAGCACCCACAGGACGGTGGTCATGGCGACCGGCTGCCGGCCGTGGTCGGGGGCGTCGGCGCCCCGGCCGCGGAAGGCGAGCAGCCACAGCCGCATCGCGTACGCGGCGGTGAGCAGTGCGGTCAGGAGTCCGGCGACGAGCACGATCCAGCCGGCTCCGGCGGGGGCGACGGTGCGTTCGCCGGTGGCGGTGTGCTCGGCGGCGACGAGGACGGCTTCCTTGGAGAAGAAGCCGGCGAAGGGCGGGATCGCGGCGAGCGCGAGCAGACCGACGCTCATCGTCCAGTAGGCGTCCGGGATGCGCTTCGCGAGGCCGCTCATCCGGGACATGGCGGTGAGCGAGTTCGTACCGGCGGCGTGGATGACCGCGCCCGCGGCGAGGAACAGCAGCGCCTTGAAGGCGCCGTGGGACAGGAGGTGGAAGACGGCCGCACCGCGGTCGCCGACGGCGAGTGCGCCCGACATGTAGCCGAGCTGGCCGATCGTCGAGTAGGCGAGCACCCGCTTGATGTCGTCCTGGGCGAGCGCGGCGAGCGCCGAGCCGACCATGGTCAGCGCGGCCATGACGGCGAGCACGGTCAGGGCGGCGGCGGAGGCGGCGAAGACGGGCAGGAGCCGGGCCACGAAGTAGATGCCGGCGGCCACCATGGTCGCCGCGTGGATGAGCGCGGAGACGGGGGTGGGGCCGGCCATCGCGTCGGGCAGCCAGGTGTGCAGCGGGAACTGCGCGGACTTGCCGGCGACGCCCGCGAGCAGCAGCAGCGCGACCAGGGTGGGGTGGTCGAGGCCGCCGGAGGCGACGGCACCGAGCACCCCGGTGATCCGGAAGGTGCCGGCGTCGGCGGCGAGCGCGAACAGGCCGATGAGGAACGGCACGTCGCCGAGCTTGGTGACGAGGAAGGCCTTCAGGGAGGCCGAGCGGGCCTCGGGGGTCTCCCAGTAGTGCCCGACGAGGAAGTACGAGCAGATGCCCATGATCTCCCAGCCGACCAGGAGCACCATCAGGTCGCCGGAGTAGACGACGAGCAGCATCGCGGAGGTGAAGAGGGAGACGAGCGCGGCGTACGAGGGGTAGCGCGGGTCGTGGCGCAGATAGCCGGTCGAGTAGATCTGCACGCAGGTGGCGACCACGCCGACGAGGATCGCGACGAGGGCGGCGAAGCCGTCGATGTGCAGGGCGAGGTCGATGGGGACCGAGCCGGTCGGGGTGAGCTGGGTGGCGGCGTCGATCGCCTTCCCGCCGCCCTGACGCCCGGCCACGACAGCGGCGAGCACGGCCGCGGCGAGGGTGGGCAGCACGGCGAGCGGGCGGGTGAAGCCGGGTGCGGCGCGGCCGAGGAGGAGGCCGGCGGCGGAGCCGAGGAAGGGCAGGAGGGGGACGAGGACGGCGAGGGTCGTGGTGGTCACGCGGTGGCCTCGGCCTTCTCGTCGGCGGACGGTTCGCCGGCGGGTTGCTGCACCTGGGGCGCTGTCTCCTTGGTGTCGCGGAGGCGGTCGACGTCCGAGGTGCCGCGGTTGCGGTAGACCATCAGGACGATCGCGAGACCGATGCCGATCTCCGCGGCGGCGATGGCGATGGTGAAGAGGGTGAGCGCCTGGCCCGCGTGCAGGGTGTCGCGGAGCCAGACGTCGAAGGCGACCAGGTTGAGGTTGACGGCGTTGAGCATGAGCTCGACGGACATCAGGACCAGGATCGCGTTGCGGCGGGCGAGGACGCCGTACACGCCGACGCAGAAGAGGAGCGCGGCGAGGACGGCCGGGTAGGCGAGGTGCATCAGTCCCGCTCCCCTTCCTGCTTCTTGCGGGACAGGACGATGGCGCCGACGAGGGCGGCGAGCAGCAGGACGGACAGCGCCTCGAAGGGCAGCACCCAGTGCTGGAAGAGGATCTCGCCGGTCACCTGGGTGGAGCCGAGGGCCGGTCCTTCGAGATCGACCCAGGTGGTGCGGAAGGCGTCGACGACCACCCACACCAGGGCCGCCGCGGCGGCGACGGCCACGGCGAGGGCCACGGGCCGGTTGCGGGAGTCGGCGTCCGGGGAGCGGCCGATGGGGGCCCTGGTGAGCATGAGCCCGAAGAGGAGGAGGACGACGACGGAGCCGACGTAGATCAGCACCTGCACCCAGGCGATGAACTCGGCGGTGAGCAGGAGGTACTCGACGGCGAGCCCGCCGAGCGCGACGACCAGCCACAGCGCGGCGTGCACGAGCTGCCGGGTGGTGACGGACACGGCGGCGGCGCCGAGGGTGACGAGGCCGACGAGGAGGAAGGCGATCTCGACGCCGGTGGGCGAGAGGAAGGCGTGGCTGCTCTGGGCGGCGAGGATCACTGCGGGCCCTCCTGCTGCTGGGCCTGCTGTGCCTGCTGGGCCTCGGTGGCTGCCTGGGCGGCGGCCTTCTCGGCGGCCTTGCGCGCGGCGGCGATCTCCTTCGGCTCCTCCGCGCGCGGGTCGAGCGCGGGCGGTTCCGGCACCGTCCACATCCACTCACGGAGCTTGTCGCGTTCGTGCGTCAGCTCGTGGATGTCGGTCTCGGCGTACTCGAACTCGGGCGACCAGAACAGCGCGTCGAAGGGGCACACCTCGATGCAGATCCCGCAGTACATGCAGAGCGAGAAGTCGATGGCGAAGCGGTCGAGGACGTTCCGGCTGCGCTCGCGGCCGCCGGGGGCGGCGGCCGGCACCGTCTCCTTGTGGGAGTCGATGTAGATGCACCAGTCGGGGCACTCACGGGCGCACAGCATGCACACCGTGCAGTTCTCCTCGAACAGCCCGATGACCCCGCGGGTGCGGGGCGGCAGTTCGGGCTGCGCGTCCGGGTACTGCGCGGTGACGGACCTGCGGGTCATCGTGCGGAGCGTGACGGCGAGGCCCTTGGCGAGGCCGGAGCCGGGGATCGGGGACATCAGCTGATCGCCACCTTCACGATGCCGGTGAGCGCGATCTGCGCGAGAGCGAGCGGTACGAGGGTCGTCCAGGCCAGCTTCTGCAGCTGGTCCTCGCGCAGGCGGGGGTACGAGACCCGCAGCCAGATCACGACGAAGGCCAGGACGGCGGTCTTCAGCAGGGTCCACACCCAGCCGAGGCCGTCGGCGCCGCCGGGCCCGTGCCAGCCGCCGAGGAAGAGGACGGTGGTGAGGCCGCAGAGCACGACGATGCCGGCGTACTCGGCGAGCAGGAACAGCGCGAAGCGCAGTCCGGTGTACTCGGTGTACGCGCCGAAGATGATCTCCGAGTCGGCGATCGGCATGTCGAACGGCGGGCGCTGGAGTTCGGCGAGCCCGGCGGTGAAGAACACGAGCGCGCCGACGATCTGCCAGGGCACCCACCACCACTCGAAGGCGTCGAGGATGCCGGGCAGCGAGAGCGTCCCCGCCGCCATCGCGACGGACGCGGCGGCGAGCAGCATCGGCAGCTCGTACGCGAGCAGCTGTGCGGCGGTACGCAGCGCCCCGAGCAGCGAGAACTTGTTGGCCGACGCCCAGCCGGCCATCAGACTCCCGAGCACCCCCACGCCCATCACGGCGAGCACGAAGAAGATCCCGGCGTCGACCACCTGCCCGACGGCGCCCTCGCTGGGGCCGATGGGGATGGCGACGAGGACGAGCAGGTACGGGAGCAGGGCGACGGCCGGCGCGAGCTGGAACACCCGCCGGTCGGCGTCGCTCGGTACGACGTCCTCCTTCTGCGCGAACTTCACCCCGTCCGCGACCAGCTGCGCCCACCCGTGGAACCCACCGGCGTACATGGGCCCGAGCCGGCCCTGCATGTGCGCCATGACCTTGTGCTCGGTCTGCCCGACGACGAGCGGCAGGACGAGGAAGCAGAGGAACACGACGACCAGCCGGAGGGCGACGTCGACTACGTCGTTCACGCGGGATCGCCTCCGGCGGGGGTAGTGGGCTCGCCGTCGCCCGGCGCGGGCGGGGCGTCGGGGGCGGGCTCGCCCTGTGCGGGCGGTGTCTCGGGGGTGGGCTCGCCGCCCTCGCCGCCCTCGGCGGGCGGCTCGGCGGGCGTGCCCTGCGGCGCGCCTTCGGCAGGCGGGGCCTCTGGAGCGGGTTCGCCCTGCGCGGGCGCGGCGGGCGCCGGGGCCGACGCCTCCCCTTCGCCTTCGCCGAAGGCCGGACGTGCGTGATGCCACGGGGCGTCCGAGCTGCGGGTACGCGGAGTGGCCGCGGGCCGCGGACCGGCCGGAGCCGGTGCTGCCGAGCCCGGCTCGGCGCCGCCCTGAGCAGGCGCCTCCGGCGCAGCCGGCGTCTCCGGCGTGCCGGATGCACCGGATGCACCGGATGCACCGGATGCACCGGATGCACCGGATGCACCGGATGCACCGGATGCACCGGATGCAACAGCATCCGGGCCCTCCGCGCGCTGGCTGGCGGAGCCGCCGCTCGCGGAGCGGCTGCGGCGCGGACCCGCCGGGGCCGGTGCTGCCGAGCTGGGCTCGGCGCCGCCCTGAGCAGGCGCCACCGGCGCCCCGGCCTCCGGGGCCTCCGCGCGCTGGCTTGCCGAACCCGCGCTCGCGCTGCGGTTACGACGCGGGCCGGGCCCCGGCGCAGCCGGGGTTTCCGGCGTCCCGGTCGCGCCGGGTACGCCGACACCCAGATCCTCCGCACGCTGGCTGGCGGAGCCGCCGCTCGCGGAGCGGCTGCGGCGCGGGCCCGCCGCCGGCTCCGCCGGGGCGGCCGCGTCCGGGGCGCTCTCTCCCGCCGTGCGCGCACGCCGCACCGGGCGGTCACCGGCGCCCGCGTCCGGCTCGCCCGCCGTGCGGGTGCGCCGGGCCGGGCGGGCGGGGGCGGCGGGGAGCCGGCCCTTGAGGGGGCCCCAGTCGTTGGGGTCGGGGACGCCCGGGGGGAGCATCTGGCGGCGCTTGGGGGCGTTGGGGTCGTGGGACTCGCCGGGTTCCTTGGCGCCGGGCCAGGCCTTGGCGACGCGGGCGGCGAGGACGAAGTCCTTGCGGAGGGGGTGGCCCTCGAAGGTGTCGGGGAGGAGGAGGTGGACCAGGTGCGGGTGGTCGGTGAAGGTGACGCCGAACATCTCGTACGTCTCCCGCTCGTGCCACGCCGCGCCCGCGTAGACGGCCACGGCGGAGGGGAGGGACGGGGAGGCGTGCGGGACCGTCGTACGGAGCAGCAGGCGGCGCACGCCGCCCCGGCCCACCGACGCCACGTGCGCGCACACCCGGAAGCCCACGCCCGGCTCGTCCACCGCGCTCAGCCAGTCGAAGTAAGTGAGGCCCAGCTTGTCCCGGGCGATCTCGAGCGCCGCGATCCACGAGGCCGTCGGCACGTCGACCGTCAGCAGGTCGTACGCCCGTTCCGCCGTCGCCTCCTCGCCGAAGAGCTCCGTGACGGAATCCGGGAGACTCATGTAGCTGTCCGCGAAGTTCTCGCTCATGCCGGGTCGCCTCCCGGCGCGGTCGGGGTGACCGGCGGCGTGACCAGCGGGCTCGTGAGCTGGGAGACGGACGGCGCCGCCGCCCCCGCCCCGTACCGCTCGCCCAGGCTCTCCCGCGCGATCTTCTCCTGAAGCTTGAGGATGCCCTGCAGCAGCGCCTCCGGCCGCGGCGGGCAGCCCGGCACGTACACGTCCACCGGGATGATCTGGTCCACCCCCTTGGTGACGGAGTACGAGTCCCAGTACGGGCCGCCGCAGTTCGAGCAGGCGCCGAACGAGATGACGTACTTCGGCTCGGGCATCTGCTCGTACAGCCGCTTCACCGCCGGCGCCATCTTGTCCGTCACCGTGCCGGAGACGATCATCAAGTCTGCCTGCCGCGGGCCCGGCGCGAAGGGGATCACGCCGAGGCGGATGAAGTCATGGCGCGCCATCGACGCCGCGATGAACTCGATCGCACAGCACGCGAGGCCGAAGTTGAAGACCCACAGGCTGTAGCGGCGGCCCCAGTTCAGGACCACCTTCATCGGCTCCGGCGCCAGGCGGGCCAGCGGGCCGAGCCTGGGGGCGGGCAGAGCGCCGGGCAGGGGGTCGGGCAGGGGGGTCACAGCCATGCCAGGACGCCCTTCTTGTACGCGTAGAGCAGGCCCACGGCCAGGAAGCCGAGGAAGACGAACATCTCGACGAGCGTCGTCGCCCCGTAGCCGGGCGCGGCGAACACCGTGGCCCACGGGAAGAGGAAGATCGAGTCGACGGCGAAGATCACGTAGAGGAAGGCGTACACGTAGTAGCGGACCTGCGTGTGGGCCCACCCCTCCCCCACCGGGTCGACACCGCACTCGTAGGTGAGGAGCTTCTCGGGGGTCGGGACGACCGGGCGGAGCAGCCGCCCCGCGCCGAAGGCGATCGCGACGAACAGCACGCCGAGCACGGCGAGCAGTCCGACGACGGAGTACGCCTCGAAGTAGTCCGCCGCGAGGTGCGCCTCGAAGTGGTCCGCCGCGACGTGCGTCTCGAAGTGGTCCGCCGCAGAATTCGCCGCGACGACGGTCGGTTGCCTCACGTCCGCCCCTCGGTCCTGATGCCTCTGATGCCTCTGATGCTTCGTCCCTCTGTACGCACGCGAGTCTAGGCCCTGCTAAAGGGAGCGTAAGCAGCCGCGGGCGGCCTCGGGTGGGGTTATCCCCCCTCCACTCCGGCCACCTCCCCCATGGCGTGCCCGGCCCTCCGACAGACAATCTTGACCTCATGAGCAGCCACTCCGACTCGCCTCCGCCGCCGCCCGCCCGCCTCGCCTACGGCCGGTACACCTGGAAGGAGGTCGCCCACCTCCTCGCCGATCTGCCGTGCGCGCTGGCCGGTTTCCTGTACGCGGTGGTGACGGTCTCCCTCGGCGTGGGCCTGGCGGTCACCGTGATCGGGCTGCCGCTGCTCGCCCTCGGGCTCGCCGGGGCGCGCGGCATGGGCGCAGCGGAACGCGGCCGGGCCCGCGGTCTGCTCGGCGTACACGTGGACAGGCCGAGCCGGCTGCCGCGCCGGGACGGCTTCTTCCCTTGGCTGTGGGCGCAGTTGAAGGACCCGGTGGCGTGGCGCAGCCAGCTGTACGGCTTCATCCGGCTGCCGTGGGGCGTGCTCACCTTCGCCGTGACGCTGGTGTCGCTGATCGTCCTGTGGCCGGTGCTGCCCTTCGTGGCGCGCGGGCTCACCAACGTCGACCGGGCCATGGTGCGCGCCCTGCTCTCCCCCTCCGACGAGCTGGAACGGCGCATCGCGGAACTGGAGTCGGACCGCGGCGTCGTCGTCGACACCGCCGCCGCCGACCTGCGGCGCATCGAACGCGACCTGCACGACGGCGCCCAGGCCCGGCTCGTCGCCCTCGCGATGGGCCTCGGCCTGGCGAAGGAGAAGCTGCTCGACGACCCGGAGGCGGCGGCCGCGATGGTCGACGAGGCGCACGGCGAGGTGAAGCTCGCCCTCCAGGAACTGCGCGACCTCGCCCGCGGGATCCACCCCGCCGTCCTCACCGACCGCGGCCTCGACGCCGCGCTCTCCGCGGTCTCCGCCCGCTGCACGGTGCCCGTGAAGGTCTCCGTCGACCTGGCGGCGCGGCCCGCCGACGCGATCGAGGGCATCGCCTACTTCACCGTCTCCGAACTCCTCCAGAACGTGTCCAAGCACGCCCGCGCCCGCTCCGCCTCGGTGGACGTCTGGCGGGCGGAGGACAGGCTGATGCTCCAGGTACGGGACGACGGCGTCGGCGGCGCCGACCCGGCCACCGGCAGCGGTCTCGCCGGCCTCGCCGAGCGGCTCGGTGCCGTGGACGGTGTCCTCGCCGTCGACTCCCCGGCCGGCGGCCCCACCACGATCACCGCCGAACTCCCCTGGCGCGACCGGGAGCAGCCGGCCCGGCAGTAGCCCCCGTCATCCCCGCAGCCCCCGCCCCCGCATCCGCGCCCGCACCCCACCCCACCCGTACATACGCCGGCGACCTCCCCGTATGTACGTCTCCTCGGCATACCCCCATCACGTCAGAAACGGATCTCCGATGGCCTCCCACCGCCTGCCCGCCGGCCTCCGTGCCCCCTTCGAGGGACGCACCTGGCGCGAGCTGGGCTATGTCCTGAGCGGCTTCCCGCTCAGCGTCCTCTCCTTCTGTGTCGCCGTGACCCTGGTGTCGGCGGGTGCCGGGCTGCTGGTCACCTTCCTCGGCATCCCGGTCCTGGCCGGAGCCCTCGCGGTCTGCCGCGGCTTCGGTGCCGCGGAGCGGGCGCGGGCGCGCGGGATGCTCGGGCTCGACGTGCGGGCGCCGGAGCCGGTCCGGGGGAGGACCGGGGGGCCGCTGTCGTGGATGGGCGCGATGCTGAAGAGCGGGGCGTCCTGGCGGCATCTGCTCTACGCGCTGCTGCACTTCCCGTGGGCGGTGTTCACGTTCTCCGTCTCCGTCGCGGTGTGGTTGTGGAGCTGGAGCCTGTTCACGTATCCGCTGTGGCAGTGGGTGTTCCCGATGTACGCCGGACAGGACGGGCTGCAGATCTACGGCGACGAGTCCCACGACGTCCTTCTGGACTCGCCCTTCGAGATCGCCGTCACGAGTCTCGTCGGCCTTGCCTTCGTGCTGATCGCGCCCTGGCTCCTGCGCGGCATGGTCGCCGTGGACCGGTTGATGGTGGCGGGGCTGCTCGGCCCGTCGCGCCTGGCCAGCCGCGTCACGGAGCTGGAGTCGGACCGGGGGGTGGTCGTCGACACCGCCGCCGCCGACCTGCGGCGCATCGAGCGCGACCTGCACGACGGCGCCCAGGCCCGGCTCGTCGCCCTCGCGATGGATCTGGGGCTCGCGAAGGAGAAGCTGGCCGGGGACCCGCTCGCGGCGGCCGCGATGGTCGACGAGGCGCACGGCGAGGTGAAGCTCGCCCTCCAGGAACTGCGCGACCTCGCCCGGGGCATCCACCCCGCCGTCCTCACCGACCGCGGCCTCGACGCCGCGCTCTCCGCGCTCGCCGCCCGTTCCACCGTGCCGGTGTCGGTGGAGGTGGACCTGCCGGGGCGGCCGGCCGCGGCGATCGAGGGGATCGCGTACTTCACCGTCTCCGAACTCCTCCAGAACGTCTCCAAGCACTCCCGGGCCCGCCGGGCCTGGGTGGACGTGTGGCGGACCGACGACCGGCTGATGCTCCAGGTACGGGACGACGGCGTCGGCGGCGCCGACCCGGCCATCGGCAGCGGCCTCGCCGGCCTCGCCGAGCGGCTCGACGCGGTCGACGGCGTCCTCGCCGTCGACTCCCCGGCCGGCGGCCCCACCACGATCACCGCCGAACTCCCCTGGCGCGCCTGAGCCCCACGGCTCGCATCTCCAGGCCGAACGGCTCGCATCTCCAGGCCGAGTTGAACCCTGTTCCCGCCCCCCGCGTCCCTACTGCTGCGATGCTGAGGGCCGACAGCGAGACGAACAGGGGCGTGAGGGACATGGGCGGCGCGGTGGGCGCGGCTGGCGGGGTGAGCGGGGCGGGGGTGCGCGTGGTGATCGCCGAGGACTCGGTGCTGCTGCGCGAGGGTCTGACCCGGCTCCTCACCGATCTGGGGCACGAGGTCGTGGCCGGGGTCGGCGACGGCGAGGCGCTGGTGAAGACGGTGCACGACCTGGCGGCCGAGGGCGCGCTGCCGGACGTGGTCGTGGCGGACGTACGGATGCCGCCGACGCACACCGACGAGGGGGTACGGGCGGCGGTGCGGCTGCGGAAGGAGCACCCGGGGCTCGGGGTGCTCGTCCTGTCGCAGTACGTGGAGGAGCGGTACGCCACCGAACTGCTTGCCGGTTCCAGTACCGGCGTGGGGTATCTCCTGAAGGACCGGGTCGCCGAGGTCCGGGAGTTCGTGGACGCGGTCGCGCGGGTGGCGAAGGGCGGCACGGCGCTCGACCCCGAGGTGGTGGCGCAGCTGCTGGGCCGGAGCCGTAAGCAGGACGTCCTCGCGGCGCTGACCCCGCGCGAGCGGGAGGTGCTCGGGCTGATGGCGGAGGGGCGTACGAATTCGGCCATCGCGAAGCAGCTGGTGGTGAGCGACGGCGCGGTCGAGAAGCACATCAGCAACATCTTCCTGAAGCTGGGACTCTCGCCGAGCGACGGGGACCACCGCCGGGTGCTCGCCGTACTGACGTATCTCAACTCGTAGAACGCCCCCCGAGGCCCAGTCCCGATTCCTGGACTTCTGACGAACCGTCAGCTATCCAGGGGGGTGTCGATTCCGGCCCGTCACCGGCGCTCGACGGAGCGCGACCCGCGGCTGGAGCGTGACTGGACCGCAGGGGTCACAGAGAGCGACAATTGACCATATAAAGGCGACGCGGGCGTCTCGAAACGAGGTCCACGATGCGAGAAGTCCCGGGAAGGCCCTCCCTGCGGTCGTAGGGTGGGCCACGGGATGGCCGGGGAGCCGGCCGTCCCCCGAGCCTTCTCCGCGGGCGACAGCCTCGGCGGAGAGAACCCTTGCCGCGAGGGAGGTCCAGTTCAGTGACCAGCCAGGTCAGCAGTGAGGCCGGCGAGGCCCTGGTCGGGGAGCAGCGCAGCGCTCCGACGACGGCCGAGCACGGCGCCGCGAAGGAGGTCCGCCGGCTCGACCGGGTGATCATCCGCTTCGCGGGTGACTCGGGTGACGGCATGCAGCTCACGGGTGACCGGTTCACCTCGGAGACGGCGTCCTTCGGGAACGACCTCTCCACGCTGCCCAACTTCCCCGCGGAGATCCGCGCCCCCGCCGGCACCCTGCCGGGCGTCTCGTCGTTCCAGCTGCACTTCGCCGACCACGACATCCTGACCCCGGGCGACCGCCCGGACGTCCTGGTCGCGATGAACCCGGCCGCCCTGAAGGCCAACATCGGCGACGTGCCGCGCGGCGGCGAGATCATCGTCAACACCGACGAGTTCGCCAAGCGCGCCATGGCCAAGGTCGGCTACGCGACCTCGCCCCTGGAGGACGGCTCGCTGGCCGGCTACCGGGTGCACCCGGTGCCGCTGACCACCCTCACGGTGGAGGCCCTGAAGGACTTCGGCCTGTCCCGCAAGGAGGCCGAGCGCAGCAAGAACATGTTCGCGCTCGGGCTGCTGTCCTGGATGTACCACCGGCCCACCGAGGCCACCGAGACCTTCCTGCGCAGCAAGTTCGCGAAGAAGCCCGAGATCGCCGAGGCGAACGTGGCCGCGTTCCGGGCCGGCTGGAACTTCGGCGAGACCACCGAGGACTTCGCCGTCTCCTACGAGGTCGCCCCGGCCACCCGCGCGTTCCCCACCGGCACGTACCGCAACATCTCCGGGAACCTGGCCCTGTCCTACGGCCTGATCGCCGCCGCCAAGCAGGCGGACCTGCCGCTCTACCTCGGCTCGTACCCGATCACCCCGGCCTCCGACATCCTCCACGAGCTCAGCAGGCACAAGAACTTCGGCGTGCGGACCTTCCAGGCCGAGGACGAGATCGCGGGCATCGGCGCCGCGCTCGGCGCGGCCTTCGGCGGCTCGCTGGCCGTGACCACGACCTCCGGCCCGGGTGTGGCGCTCAAGTCGGAGACCATCGGACTCGCGGTCTCGCTCGAACTGCCGCTCCTCATCGTCGACATCCAGCGCGGCGGCCCGTCCACCGGTCTGCCCACCAAGACCGAGCAGGCCGACCTCCTCCAGGCCATGTACGGGCGCAACGGCGAGGCCCCGGTGCCGGTCGTGGCCCCGAAGACCCCGGCCGACTGCTTCAACGCCGCACTCGAAGCGGCCCGGATCGCGCTCACCTACCGCACCCCGGTCTTCCTGCTCTCCGACGGCTACCTCGCCAACGGCTCCGAGCCCTGGCGGATCCCGGACGTCGACGAGCTCCCCGACCTGACGACCCCGTTCGCCACCGGCCCGAACCACACCCTGGCCGACGGCACCGAGGTCTTCTGGCCGTACAAGCGCGACCCCGAGACGCTGGCCCGCCCCTGGGCACCGCCCGGCACCCCCGGCCTCGAACACCGCATCGGCGGCATCGAGAAGCAGGACGGCACGGGCAACATCTCCTACGACCCGGCCAACCACGACTTCATGGTCCGCACCCGCCAGGCCAAGATCGACGGCATCGAGGTGCCCGACGTCGAGGCCGACGACCCGGACGGCGCGGACACCCTCGTCCTCGGCTGGGGCTCCACGTACGGGCCGATCACCGCCGCCGTACGCCGACTGCGCCGCGCCGGCCACCCCATCGCCCAGGTCCACCTGCGCCACCTCAACCCCTTCCCCAAGAACCTCGGCGAGGTCCTCAAGCGGTACGAGAAGGTCGTCGTGCCCGAGATGAACCTGGGCCAGCTCGCCACCCTCGTCCGGGCGAAGTACCTCGTCGACGCCCGCAGCCACAACCAGGTCAACGGAATGCCGTTCAAGGCCGAGCAGCTCGCCGCGGCCCTCAAGGAGGTCATCGATGAGTGAGACGGGATCGGAGTCGGGTGAGACGAAGGAGTCACTTCTGCAGCTGGTGCCGAAGTCCGAGGCACGGCTGTCCATGAAGGACTTCAAGTCCGACCAGGAAGTCCGCTGGTGCCCCGGCTGCGGCGACTACGCCGTCCTCGCCGCCGTCCAGGGCTTCATGCCCGAACTCGGCCTGGCGAAGGAGAACATCGTCTTCGTCTCCGGCATCGGCTGCTCCTCCCGCTTCCCGTACTACATGAACACCTACGGGATGCACTCCATCCACGGGCGCGCCCCGGCCATCGCCACCGGCCTGGCGACCTCGCGCCGCGACCTGTCGGTCTGGGTCGTCACCGGTGACGGCGACGCGCTGTCCATCGGCGGCAACCACCTCATCCACGCGCTGCGCCGCAACGTCAACCTGAAGATCCTGCTGTTCAACAACCGGATCTACGGCCTCACCAAGGGCCAGTACAGCCCCACCAGCGAGATCGGCAAGATCACCAAGTCGACCCCGATGGGCTCGCTCGACGCGCCCTTCAACCCGGTGTCGCTGGCGCTCGGCGCCGAGGCCTCGTTCGTGGCCCGGACCGTGGACTCCGACCGCAAGCACCTCACCTCGGTGCTGCGCCAGGCCGCCGAGCACAACGGCACGGCGCTGGTCGAGATCTACCAGAACTGCAACATCTTCAACGACGGCGCCTTCGAGGTCCTCAAGGACAACGAGCAGGCCAAGGAGGCCGTGATCCGCCTGGAGCACGGGCAGCCGATCCGCTTCGGCGCCGCGCTCGACAAGGGCGTGGTGCGCGACCCGGCCACCGGCGACCTCCGGGTCGTCACCGTGACGCCGGAGAACGAGTCGCGGATCCTCGTCCACGACGCCCACTCCGCCTCGCCGACGACCGCCTTCGCGCTGTCGCGGCTCGCCGACCCCGACACACTGCACCAGACGCCCATCGGGGTGTTCCGGTCGGTGGAGCGGCCGGTGTACGACACGCTGATGGCGGAGCAGCTGGAGAAGGCCGTGGAGCAGCAGGGCAAGGGCGACCTGGCGCAGCTGCTCACGGGCAAGGACACCTGGACGGTGGTGGGCTAGCCGCCCGCGCCGGCTTTCGTACGGTTCACGAGGGGTTCACGAGGGGTCGCTCGCCGCACGGCGGGCGGCCCCTCGCCGTGCCTCGTAGTCCTCGCGAGCCTCCAGTACGGCGCCGAGGCGGTGCTCCGTCCAGCGGCCCAGCTCCGCGACGAGGCCGGCGGCCTCGGTGCCGAGCGGGGTGAGGCTGTAGTCGACGCGGGGCGGGATGACCGGCTGGGCGTCGCGGTGCACGAGGCCGTCCCGCTCCAGGGTCTGGAGGGTCTGGGTGAGCATCTTCTCGCTGACCCCGCCGATCTCCCGGCGCAGTTCGCCGAAGCGGTACGAGCGGTCGAGCAGCGCGATCAGGATCAGCACGCCCCAGCGGCTGGTGACGTGCTCCAGGACGAGGCGCGAGGGACACATCGCGTCGGGCTTCTTCCCACTTACCGGCATGCCAGTACCTTACTTCAAAGTGGGTACTTACGAATAGAGAGCGCCGGTCGTACGGTGAGTGCATTGCCACGGAACACCGCCGGAGTGAAGGAAGAGACCCATGAGCATCGTCGTCACCGGAGCCACCGGAAAGCTCGGCCGCCTTGTCATCGACGCCCTCCTCGCCACCGAGCCCGCCGGGTCCGTCGTGGCCGTCGTCCGCGACAAGGCCAAGGCCGCCGACCTGGCCGAACGCGGCGTCGAGCTGCGGATCGCCGACTACAGCCGGCCGGAGACGCTGGCCGGGGCCTTCCGCGCCGGGGACCGGGTGCTGCTGATCTCCGGCAGCGAGGTCGGGCAGCGGGTGGCCCAGCACACCGCCGTGGTCGGCGCCGCCAAGGCCGCGGGCGTCGCCCAGCTCGCGTACACCGGCGTCCTCGGCGGCCCGGAGGCCGACTTCCTGCTCGCCGAGGAGCACAAGGCGACCGAGCAGGCGATCCTCGACTCCGGTCTGCCGTACACCTTCCTCCGCAACGGCTGGTACACGGAGAACTACACCGAGAACCTCGCGCCCGTGCTCGCGCACGGCGCCGTCGTCGCCAACGCCGGCGAGGGCCGGGTCGCCTCCGCCACCCGCGCCGACTACGCCGCCGCGGCCGCCGCCGTACTGACCGGCCCGCTCGACGAGCACACCGGCCGGGCGTACGAGCTGAGCGGCGACGTCTCGTGGTCCTTCGCCGAGTACGCGGCCGAGGTGGCGCGGCTCTCGGGGAAGCCGGTCGCGCACTCGGACGTGCCCGCCGCGGCCCACCTGGAGATCCTGCTCGGCGCCGGGGTGCCGCAGCCCTTCGCCGAGATCCTGGTCGACGTCGACGAGGCCGTCGCGCGCGGCGCGCTCGCCGCCCGCGGCGACGATCTGTCCCGCCTCATCGGCCGCCCGACCACCCCGATCGCCGAGACGATCGGCGCCGCGCTGGCCGCCTCGTGACCGACCGCATGGCACCCCTCCTTGATCCGTAAGGACCGTATGCCGATACGGACATGACAGCCGGCCCTGCGCGGCGCTACCTTCGACGGGACAGCGTGGCGCGGGGCAGGAGGTCCGGTGGAGACGAAGAAGAACGAGGCACGAGCAGGACTGCTCTACGGGATCGGCGCCTACGGCATGTGGGGTCTGGTCCCGCTCTTCTGGCCGCTGGTCAAACCGGCCGGCGCGGTCGAGATCCTGGCCCACCGGATGGTCTGGTCGCTCGCCGTGGTCGGCCTCGCGCTGCTCGCGCTGCGCCGCTGGGGCTGGATACGCGACCTGGTGCGCAGCCCGCGCAAGCTCGGGCTCATCGCCGTCGCCGCGGCCGTGATCAGCGTCAACTGGGGTCTCTACATCTGGGCCGTCAACAACGGCCGGGTCGTCGAGTCGTCCCTCGGCTACTTCATCAACCCGCTCGTGACGATCGCCCTCGGCGTCCTCGTCCTCAAGGAGCGGCTGCGCCGGGCGCAGTGGGTGGCGGTCGGTGTCGCCTTCGTGGCCGTCGCCGTCCTCTCCGTCAGCGCCGGGCGGCCGCCGTGGATCTCGCTGACCCTCGCCTTCTCCTTCGGGCTGTACGGCCTGGTGAAGAAGCAGGTGAACATCGGCGGCCTGGAATCGCTCGCCGCCGAGACCGCCGTGCAGTTCCTGCCCGCGCTCGGCTACCTGCTGTGGCTGAACAGCTCGGGCTCCCTCGCCTTCGGCGCGCACGGCGCCGGGCACGCGGCCCTGCTCGCCGCGACCGGCCTGGTGACCGCGATCCCGCTGATCTGCTTCGGCGCGGCCGCCATCCGCGTACCGCTCTCGACCCTCGGTCTGCTGCAGTACCTGGCGCCGGTCTTCCAGTTCCTGCTCGGCATCCTCTACTTCCACGAGGCGATGCCGGCCGAGCGCTGGGCGGGCTTCTCACTGGTGTGGCTCGCGCTGACGATCCTGACGTGGGACGCGCTGCGGACGGCACGGCGCAGCCGGGCGGCGGTGGAGGCGGCGAAGGTCACTCACGTGACCGAAGCGACCGCGCCCGGGACCGCCCTCGGCACCGCGACCGCGGAAGCCGCATCGCCCGCGCCGTCCGGGACATCGTGAACGGCGCGCTCGGCCAGATGTCGTACGGCAAGTCGTCGCGACGGCGGCCTGGGCGTTCATCGTCGCGCTCGGCGTGATCGTCACGCCCGGCCAGGCGGGCATCGCCACCGCGAACGGCGGGGGTGACGGGCCGCGGTGAGGCGGCGGGCGGCCCGGACAAGCTCTAGGCAGCCAGCAGGTCGTGCTCGCGGATCAGCCAGCAGACGGCGGTCAGCCGCAGGGTGGCGAAGTCGTGCCCGACCGGTTCGGTCCAGTCGACCTCGGACAGCCAGTCGGTGAACCCGAGGACGTAGTCGGCGAGTTCCTCCCGGCGCACGGTACGCGGCCGGGGTCCGCGCTGGGCGGGGATCAAGGCGTCGCACACGGCCGCCGCGTGCTGATCGACGGCGGCCACCAGCCCCGGCTCGAAGCCGAACTCCGAGAGCCGGGGCATGTAGGTGGCGGCGACGCCGACCAGGGGACAGCCGGGCGAATCGTTCATTCCTATACATTACGCTCGGCCGACCGGGCCGCGGCCGTGACCTTCGTCGCAGACATGCGTCGCCGCCTTCGTCACAGCGCGGCTGTCGGAGGCCGCCCCTATAAAGGGTCCATGACCGCACTCCACTGGAAGCTCGTCATCGACGCGGCGGACCCGCACGCCCAGGCCGCCTTCTGGGCCGCCGCCCTCGCGTATCACGAGGAGGACCACAGTCCCCTCATCACCCGGCTCCTCGAAGCGGGCGCCGCCCCCGCCGAGGCCACGGCCACCGTCCGCGGCCGGCTCGCCTGGCGCGACCTCGCGGCCGTCCGTCACCCGGACGACCCCTTCGACCCGGACACCGACACGGGCCTCGGCCACCGCATCCTCTTCCAGCGCGTCCCGGAACCGAAGACCACCAAGAACCGCCTCCACCTCGATCTCCACCCGGCTCCGGGCACCCGGAAGGCGGAGGTCGCCCGGCTCACGGAGCTCGGCGCGACGGTACGGCGCGAGGTCGCGGAGATGGGCGGCGCGTGGACCGTGATGCAGGACCCGGAGGGCAACGAGTTCTGCGTGCACTGACCCGTCGGCCCGCGGCCCTACGCCCCCGGACGCAGCTTCAGCTCCACGCCCGCGATGCGGCCGAGTGCGTCGAAGGAGACCTCGGCCGCGCCCGCGCCGTGCGGGAGCTCGGCGAGGAGGCGGGTGGGCTCGCTGCGGTACGGGACGCCGTGGTGGTCGAAGTAACCCTCGACGACATGGCGGGGTGAGCGGCCGATGAGGCCGGCGCCGGCGAGGAGGGTACGGGGCAGGGCGACCGGGTCGAGGACGGGGCGCGGGACCTGGGGGTCGTCGGGGAGGAAGTAGACCTGGGTGGCCGGGCCGGCGGGCGCGCCGATGTAGCCGGGAGCCTCGGCCACGCCCATCCCGGTGAAGGCGAGCGTCTCGGCGGCGCGCCGCGGGTCCTCGAAGCCGCTCAAGTCCACGACCTCGGCGGTCAGTTCGGGGATGCCGTGGGCCCGTCCGTACCGCTCGACGGCCCCGGCGAGCGCGACGGCCTCGGTGCCGCGGAGGCCGGGGTTCGCCCAACCCCACATCCAGGACTGCTCGTTCATGTCGTACGTGCCGAGCACGCCGACCCGCAGCTCGATCCCGCCCTGCTGATAGCGACAGGTCACCAGGTCGGCCGACCACTCCCCCTCGGGCACGAAGCCCATCAGGGCCTCCAGCTGGGCCGCGCCCCAGGCGGCGTGCCGCTCGGCCTCGAACAAGAACACGTCACTGAATGTCTCCACCATGCGGCAGACCCTAGCGCCGCACCTCGAAGTGGAAGCAGCCGTACTCCACGGCCCGTACGTGCACCAGGACGACGGCCGGATCCGCGAAGGCCTCCGCGAAGGCCTCGTCGAACCCCTCGGTGGCGGCCTCCGGGATCTCCAGGAGCCGTCCGCCGACGATCCGCCCGCGGGCGTCGTAACGGCGCAGGGTCCGCAGCGCGCCCGCCCGGCCGAAGGGGTACGCCGTCGACGCCGCCGGGTCCGGGCCGCCGCACTCCTCGGCGTGGACGAAGACGGGCCCCTGCTCGTCGTACGCCCCGGGCTCGGCTCCGCTCTCCGCCGCCCACCGCCGCAGCGGCGCGTACGCCACGAGCGCGATCCGCTCCCCCACCCGCGCCCCGCGGAGACAGCACCTCAGGGGTTCCCCGCCCTCGGTCACGGTGTACGGCACGCAGTCCCGCCCGGCGTCGTCGGTGCGACGCAGCTCGGCGAGGGCGGCGGGCGCGATGGGCAGTGCGGTGTACGCGGTGCGCGTGGTCGTCGTCATGCCCACCACCCTCGCGCGGGCGCGGCCCACCCGCTGGCGGGTTTCGGACGCGTAGCTCGCGCCGCCGCGAACCAGCTCACTCGCCCAAACCACCCCTACCCTCTTTGCGAAATCCTTGACTCAAGGCAAGTATTGAGTCAAGGAAATTCGCGAGGAGGAGGGCACCATGAGCGGCCGGGACGACCTCGATGCGGCGGTGGCCGAGGTGCGGGAGTTCAACCGCGTGTACACCCGGCTCATCGGCGCGCTGGACCACCCGGAGAAGCTGCGCACTCCGTACTCCCTCACCGAGGCCCGCGTCCTCTACGAGCTCACGCGCAGCGACCGCACCCACGTCCAGGGCCTCCGCGAGGAGTTGGGGCTCGCGGCGTCACACCTGAGCCGGATGCTCGGCCGGTTCGAGGAGCAGGGGCTGATCGTCCGGGAGCGGCACGTCGGTGACGCGCGCCACCAGCAGGTCCAGCTCACCGAGGCCGGGCGAGCCGTGGCGGCCAAGCTGGACAAGCGGTCCAAGGCGGCCATCTCCGACCTGCTCCGCGGCTGCAGCGGGGCCAGGATCCGGAATCTGACCGAGGCGCTGCGCACGGTGCGCGCCACGCTCACCGGCCCGCCCGCCGGGGCAAGGATCCGGGTGCGCGAGCCGGCCCCCGGGGACCTGGGCTGGATCGCGCAGGCGCACGGGGCGCTGTACGCCGCCGAGTTCGGCTGGGACGCCGACTTCGAGGCGCTGGTCGCGCGGATCGTCTCCGACTTCGCCGAGGACCACGACCCGTTGCTGGAACGGGTGTGGATCGCCGAGCTGGACGGCAGGCCGGTGGGCAGTGTGATGTGCGTACGGGACTCGGCCCCGGCCACCGCTCGGCTGCGGCTGCTCCTGGTGGACCCGTCGGCGCGCGGCTACGGGCTCGGCGATCAGCTCGTCGACGCGTGCGTCCGGTTCGCGCGGGAGGCCGGCTACCGCGAGCTGGTGCTGTGGACCAACGACGTACTCACCGCCGCCCGCAAGATCTACACCCGGGCCGGCTTCGTACTCGTCACGGAGAAGCCGCACCACAGTTTCGGCCACGACTTGGTCGGCCAGGACTGGCGCCTGACGCTGTAGCACGGGCGCCGGGGCCGTCAAGGGCATGCGGCACTCGCCCCTGACCCGGTCGTTCTACGATCGCGCGCATGGCGACCTTCGTGCATCTGGCCCCCGCCGTCCACGCCGCCCGCATCCGGCGCGGCGGGATCAAGGCCCACGCGCACAGGCACGGGGCAGGTGAGACGCGCGGGGTGTATCTGTTTCCCGTTCTGCCGTCGTACCCGCTCACCCACCAGTGGCTGCGCGAGCTGGCGCGGCGGCCCGGTCCGCGCGGGTACGTGGCCGTGCACGTACGGCTGCCGGACGAGGAGGCGGTGACCGTCGGGCGGTACGGCGACCGGGAGCCGGAGGCGACGACGGCGGCGGGGGCCGTGCGGCGGATCCGGGGGCTCGCGGACGCGCGCGGCTGGGAGGTGTTCCTGCCGCGGGCGGTGGGGCGCGGGGAGATCCGGTACGTGCGGGAGGTGCGGCAGGTCAACGGCTGGCGGTACCGGCCCGACGCGCACGGGACCGCCCCCTGCCTCTGCGACGCGTGCCGGGTGCCCGGCGAGTACGGGTCGCGGCGGCTGAGCGAACGGCGCGGGAAGCCGGAGTACGGGTACGGACTCGCGCCCGCCGGGCGCGTGCTCCTCGCCCGGCTCGAACGGGCCGAACTCCGGGGTGACACGGGTGCGTTGTGCGAGGCCTTGCGGTGGTACGGGCTCCGCCGGCGCGGGCCGGTGGGGCGCCTGGCCGCGTTCGCCGGGCACCCGGACACCGAGGTCCGGCAGGAACTCGCCCGGACGGTCGCCCGGTGGTCCAGATCGGCGCCCGAAGTGGACGTGCTGCTACGGCAGTTGGCGGGTGACGCGGAGGCCGAGGTACGCCGGACCGTCGCCGAGGCCGTCGCGTACCGTACGACCCCGGCAGCCGACGCTCTCCTGACGGACCTGACCCGCGACCCGTCCCCCGCCGTGCGTGACGCCGTCGTCGACGGCCTCGTCCACCGCGAGACGCCGGAGGCCGAGGCCCTGCTGAGAGTGCTCGCGGAGGACCCGGACGAGGGCGTGCGCGAGTCGGTGGCGCTGTTGTGGGACCACCCTGGCTCGTAACCGAGCACACCGCGCCCAGCCACCGGGGCTCAGCCGTCGAGCAGCCGCCACACCGTCAGCGCCAGCCGCATCCTCGTGAGCCCCGTCGGGTCCGTCAGGTCCACGCCCAACGTCCGCGACAGCTGGTCGACACGGCGCGAGACCGTGCTGTGGTGGAGGTGGAGGCGGTCCGCGGCACGGCGGACGGACGCGGTGGCGCAGTAGGCGTCCAGGGTGGCCAGGTCCTCCGGACGGCTGTCGGCGATACGGGCGAGGGCCGCCACGTCCGGGTTGGCGCGGGCGACCGCGTCCGGGACCTCCGCGAGGAGCGCCAGGGCGCCCAACTCGGCGTAATGGACGACGGGTTCGCGGTCCGTGGTGAAGCGGAGAGCGGTACGGGCGTGGCGCCAGGACGTGTCCGGTCCGGCGGGACCGGTGGTGGGCTCCGCCCGTGGCCCGTCAGGGAGCCGAGCCGGGCCCACGCCAGCACCTCCGGTCCACCCGACATACCCGCGCCCGTCCTGCCCGACCCGTACGCCGTCGGAGAGGCCGGCCGCCGCGCCCCCTGCCCGTACGGCCTCGGCGGTCCCGGGCCCCGCCACCCCCGCTCGTACTCCCTCCGGGAACGCGCCCCGGTCCACGGCCGTGGCCAGCAGCACCCCGACGTCCTCGCACGGCGCCGCCAGCGCCGCCGCCTTCACCAGGCCGTGCGGGCAGACCGCCGCGCCGACCCGGTCGAGCGGCACGGCGCCCGAGCGCACCGCGACGACGTGCAGCGGCGCCCCGGCGGCGAAGCCGAGCAGCCGCAGGGCGCGGGCGCGGGCCACCTCGTCCGTGCCGGCGGCGACGGCGAGTTCGACGAGGGCCGGGTCGGCCATGGTCGTACGGGCCGGGCCGTAGCGCTCGACGGCCGCCGCGACCGCGATCGCGAGCCGGTCGAGCAGGACCTCGTCGAGCTGGTGCGGCGGGCCGGGCCGTTCCAGCCACACCTCGCCGATCTCCTCCTCGTCGAGGACGACCGGCGCGGTGGTGGAGGCGGGCCGGGGCGGGGCCGTCGCCTCCGTGCCCAGCGGTGAGACCCGGATGGCCCGGCCCGTGCCGTGCAGCCGGATCCCGGTGACGCACTCGGCCAGGCCCGCCGAGGCCCGCGCGAGGGCGGGCAGGTCGACGCGGCGGCGCATCAGCGTGTCGTAGAACGCGACGACGCGGATCGCTCCGTCGACGTACGGATCGAGTCCGGACACGCGCAGGGCAAGTGCCTCCATGCCGGAAGGATAGAAGCCGGACGGTGCGGGAGGGGTGCGCCGATCGGTGCGCGATCGGGGCCGGACGTGCGACGGACGGCGGCTGTCCGGGCGGGCGGTGCCGGTCAGGATGGGCGCCATGAACCTCGACCCCGAACTCGAAGCCTTCGTACCGCTGTTCCCCCGCGCCGACCTCTCCGACCCGGTCGCGGCGCGCACGCTGCTCGCCGGCCTGGCCGCCAACGTACCGGCGCCGGAGGCCGAGGGGCTGGTGGTCGAGGACGAGACCGTTCCGGGCGGCTCCGAGCCGGGGCGGCCGCCCGTACCCGTACGGATCTACCGGCCGGTCGGCGCGCGCGGCGCCGTCGTCTGGCTGCACGGCGGCGGGTTCGTCGCGGGCGGCCTCGACACCGAGCACCCCTGGGCCACCCGGATCGCCGCAGGCTCCGGCCAGGTCGTCGTGTCCGTCGGCTACCGGCTCGCGCCGGAGCACCCGTACCCCGCTGCCCTGGACGACGCCTGGGCCGTACTGAACTGGACCGTCCGGCACGCCGACCGGCTCGGCATCGACCCCGGCCGCATCGCGGTCGGCGGTCACAGCGCGGGCGGCGGCCTCGCCGCGGCCCTCGCCCTGCGGGCACGGGACGAGGGCGGCCCTTCGATCCGCTTCCAGCTGCTCAACCAGCCGCAGCTGGACGACCGCCAGGAGACCTGGTCGCAGCGGACCTTCACGGACACGCCGTGGATCGACCGGGACAAGGCCGGCGCGTCATGGCGGCACTACCTGGGAGCGCTGAAGGGTTCGGACGGCCAGGGCGACGTCGGCGGCGCCAGCCCTGAGGGCGACACGGGCGGTGCAGGCGGCACGGGCGGCGCCCCGCCTTCGGGGCCCGCCAGCCCCGACGGCGCCCGCCCTTCCCGTCCCTCGGCCCTCGGCTACGCCGCGCCCGCCCGGGTCGCCGACCTGGCCGGGCTGCCCCCGGCGTACGTCGCCACGGCCGAGCTCTGTCCCAACCGCGACGAGGACATCCACTACGCGCTGCGGCTGCTCCAGGCCCGGGTGTCCGTCGAACTGCACCAGTGGCCCGGCACCTTCCACGGCTCGCAGGCCATCGTCACCGCCGATGTCTCGCAGCGCCAGAACGCCGAACTGGGCGCGGTGCTCCGGCGCGCCCTCACCGACTGACTGAACCCACCCAGCGAGGAGTACGAACTCATGAACCTGCGACTGGCGTTGATAGGGCTCGCCGCCTTCAGCGTGATGGCGAGCACCACCCCCACCGCCGCGGCGGGCACGCCCCCCGCCCCGGCCCCCGCTCCCACCCCGGGGCTCGACCCCGCCGGGCTCCAGTCCGCCCTCGACGGCCTGCACGCCGCCGGGATGCCCGGCGCGTTCGCCGAGGTGCGGGACGCGGGGCGCACCTGGCGCGGCGCCGCCGGTGTGGCGGACCTGGAGACGGGCCGCCCGGTCCGGCCCGATCTGCTGCACCGGGTCGGCAGCATCACCAAGACCTTCACCTCCGCCGCCGTGCTCCAGCAGGTCGAGCAGGGCCGGATCCGGCTCGACGCGCCGATCGGCGACTACCTGCCCGATCTGGTGCCGGGCGAGCGCGGCCGTACGGTCACGGTGCGGATGCTGCTCAACCACACCAGCGGCATCGCCGAGTACATCCCGTACGCCTTCCCCTCCGTCTCCGGCGCCCAGGAGCCCGTCTCCTCCCGCAGCCTCGACGAGAACCGGTTCACCCACTTCCGTACGCACGACCTGATCGCGCTCGGTCTCGCGGCCCCGCCGTCCGCCGAGACCGGCGCGCTCCCCGGGATCTACTCCAACACCAACTACCTGCTGCTCGGGGAGCTGTTGGAGAAGGTGACGGGTGTCCCGGCGGAGGAGTACATCACCCGCAACGTCATCGAGCGGGCCGGTCTGCGCCACACCTTCTTCCCCGCCGGGCCGCGCATCGAGGGGCCGCACTCGAAGATGTACGAGGCGCTGGGCGGCGCGATCGACCCGCCGCGCGACTACAGCGTCTACACCATGTCGTGGGACACGACCGGGGCCGGTCTGGTGTCCACGATGGAGGACCTCAACCGCTTCTACGCCCGGCTGCTCGGCGGCCGGATCATCGGCCCGGCCGCACTGGCGGAGATGCAGCGCACGGTGCCGGTGATCGCCCTGGACGGGTCGACGATCTCGTACGGCCTCGGGCTGCTGAAGGTCGAGGTGCCGGGCTGCGGCACGTTCTGGGGGAACGAGGGCACGGTGTGGGGCGCCGGGACGGTGTCGATGACGCGCGCGGACGGGCGGCGCCAGGCGTCCATCGCCATCAACCTCATGCGGTGGAGCCGGCCGTCCACGATCGACGACGCGTTGGCGCGGCTGAGGCTGCGGGCGGTGGGCTGCTCGGGGGCCGTTCGCTGAGCGAACAGCCCTGACCGGATTCTGCTCTTGACGGGAAGTCAAACTCTCACTGAACATTCGTCACGCACGGCACAGCCGCCCGTGCGCATGAGCCCGTCGCACGACAGCACGCGCACCACAGCATTCGCACCACAGCACGCGCACAGCTCCACGCCTCGCGTCACCCACGGCGCGAGGCGCTCGCACGTTCCGTCCATCCCCAGTTCGGAATCCGGAGCCCCCACATGAAACTCTCCGCGAGACTTTCCGTGAGACTGTCCGCCCTGGCCGGCGCCTCGGCCCTCGTCCTCGGCGCCTTCGCGGGCGCCGTCCCGGCCTCGGCCGCTTCCTCCGCTTCGTCCGCCGTCACCCCGCCCGACATCCCGCTCGCCAACGTCAAGCAGCACCTCGCCGACCTCCAGTCGATCGCCTCCGCCAACGGCGGCAACCGCGCCCATGGGCGTACGGGCTACAAGGCGTCGATCGACTTCGTGAAGGCCAAGCTGGACGCGGCCGGGTACACCACGTCCCTCCAGCAGTTCTCGTACAACGGCTCCACCGGCTACAACCTGATAGCCGACTGGCCGGGCGGCGACCCCACCCAGGTGGTCATGTCCGGCGCGCACCTCGACTCGGTGACCGCCGGGCCCGGCATCAACGACAACGGCTCGGGCTCCGCGGCCATCCTGGAGACCGCGCTCGCCGTCTCCCGCGCCCAGCTCCAGCCGACGAAGCACATACGTTTCGCCTGGTGGGGCGCCGAGGAACTGGGCCTGGTCGGCTCGAAGTACTACGTGAACAACACGCCGGCCACCGAGCGCGCCAAGATCAAGGCGTACCTGAACTTCGACATGATCGGCTCGCCGAACCCGGGCTACTTCGTCTACGACGACGACCCGACGATCGAGCAGACCTTCAAGGACTACTACGCGGGCCTCGGCATCCCGACGGAGATCGAGACCGAGGGCGACGGGCGCTCGGACCACGCGCCGTTCAAGAACGCGGGCGTCCCGGTCGGCGGGCTGTTCTCCGGCGCCGACTACGTCAAGACCTCCGCGCAGGCGCAGAAGTGGGGCGGTACGGCCGGCCAGGCCTTCGACCGCTGCTACCACTCCTCGTGCGACACCTCGGCGAACATCGACGACACGGCCCTGGACCGGAATTCGGACGCCGTCGCGTACGCGGTCTGGAACCTGTCGAGCGGCTCCACCACTCCCCCGCCGACCGGCACGGTCTTCGAGAACACCGCCGACGTCTCCATCCCGGACTACCCCGGCGCCGCGGTGACCTCGTCCGTGACCGTCAGCGGTGTCGCGGGCAACGCGCCCAGCAATCTCGCGGTCGGCGTGGACATCGTCCACAGCTGGATCGGTGACCTCGTCGTGGACCTGATCGCGCCGGACGGCACGGTCTACAACCTGCACAACCGGACCGGCAGCAGCGCGGACAACATCAACCAGACGTACACCGTGAACGCGTCGAGCGAGGTCGCGAACGGTGTGTGGAAGCTGCGGGCGCAGGACAAGGCGTCGGCCGACACGGGTTACATCAGCGGCTTCAAGCTGACGTTCCCGTAAGCCGCGCCGCTGCGCGGACATGAAACGCCCGGGTGGGTCGGTGACCATCGCCCCGACCCACCCGGGGTCCCAACTCTCGCTCCTTCGGGATTACTTGCTCGCGTTGGCGGCGTTCACGAGGGCGTCCGGAGTGACCGCGCCGACGTAGATCTTGCCGTCGTCCGTCATCAGGGCGTTGACGATCTTCGTCTTGAAGACGGTGCCGGAGCCGAACTTCCCGCTCACCTTGTCGCCGAGGGAGTCCAGGAAGCCCTGGACCTCCTTCGGCGCCTCGCCGGTCTCGGGCGCCGGGGCGCCGGTGTCGATCCTGGCGATGGTGGTCCAGCCCTCGCCGATCATCTCGGGCTCGCCGGCGCCGCCCTTGCCGCCCTTCTCCCCCTTCGCGCCCCTCTCGCCCTTCGCGCCCTTGCCGAGGTCGCCGAAGAGCCCGCCGAAGCCCTTCCCGAACTCGTCCTCGGCATCCTTGCCGGCCTTGTCCGCCGCGCCCTCCGTCACCTTGGCGCCCTTCGGCGCCTTGAAGTCGAAGGTGTCGGCGGCGGGCTTGGCGAAGTCCACCTTGGTGAAGCCCGCGTCGACGACCGGCTTGCCGCCGCTGACGGAGTCGAGGGTGAACTTCAGCGGGGTGCCGTTGGCGGCGTCCACCGCGATCTTGACCGACTCGATGGTCGAGCCGGTCTGCTTGGGCTTGATGACCAGCTGGTACGCGTCGCGCCCGGCCACCTTGGCCGTACCGCCGACGGTGATCGAGGTGGTGTCGCCGGCCGCCTTGAGGACCTCGTCGGCGAGCTGCTTCGGCGTGGCGGGCAGCTCCTTCTCCGAGGCCTTGCCGTGCGCGGCCTTGCCGTGCGGGCCCTCGCCCTTCTCCGCCTTCTCGTGGAAGACCTCGTCCGACGCGCTGTCGTACGCCCAGACGTCGTCCCCGTTGTGGATCAGGCTGTACTCGTCCGAGCCGTCCAGGATCGTGAGCTTCTGCCGGTCCGGGCCGTCGGCCGCGACCCGCAGCGTGTGCGAGCCCGAGACCAGCTCGGTGAGCTTCGCCGACGGGTCGGCGCTCGCGGATCCGCCCGGCCCGGACGGGACGGCCGACGGGAGCAGCCCCGCGACGGACGGCAGCCCCAGGTCGGTGCTGATCCTGAACGTGCCGGACAGGGTCTGCGTGTCCGACGCCGCGATCTTCTCGATGAGCTGCTGCGCCGTGATCTCCGGCAGATCCGGGTCCCCCGACGCCGCGAGCGCCGGCACGAGCCCGATGGTCGCCGCGGCCACTCCGGCCACCGCGACCGGGACGACGTAACGGCTCGCCTTGCGCTGTCCTGCCATGGTCTGCGTTCCCTCCGTGCCCTGGTGTCCGATGACTCCATCTCACCAAGAACCGGGCCCGGATTCGTCAGCCCCCGGGATCAACCTCGCGTACCTCTCCGGGATGACCCGCCCCTAGGGCGGGTCCCCCGGGAGACCACTCGGGCCGGGCCGACCGGCCCGGTCAGCCGGCCCGGTGCACCACCGCGTCGCACAGCTCCCGCAGCGCCGACTTCGCGTAGCCCTCGGGGAGGGGGGCGAGCATGGCGCGGGCCTCCTCCGCGTAGCGGACCGTGTCGCGGCGGGCCTGCTCCAGGGCGGGGTGGACGCGGAGGCGGCGGAGGGCCTCGGCGTGGCGGGCGTCGTCGGTGAGGTCGCTCTCGATAAGGGCGAGGAGCTCCAGGTCGTCCGGGCGGCCGTGGGCGGCCGCGGCGGCGCGGAGGTGGAGCACGGGCAGGGTGGGGACGCCCTCGCGGAGGTCGGTGCCCGGGGTCTTGCCGGACTCGTGGGAGTCGGAGGCGATGTCGAGGACGTCGTCGGCGAGCTGGAAGGCGACGCCGAGCCGCTCGCCGTACTGGGTGAGGATGTCGACGACGGACTCGTCGGCGCCGGACATCATCGCGCCGAAGCGGCAGGAGACGGCGACGAGCGAGCCGGTCTTGCCGCCGAGCACGTCGAGGTAGTGGTCGACCGGGTCGCGGCCCTCCTGCGGGCCGGCGGTCTCCAGGATCTGGCCGGTGACCAGGCGCTCGAACGCCTCGGACTGGATGCGTACGGCCTCGGGGCCGAGGTCCGCGAGCGTGTGCGAGGCGCGGGCGAAGAGGAAGTCACCCGTGAGGACGGCGAGCGAGTTGCCCCAGCGGCTGTTGGCGCTGGCGACCCCGCGCCGTACGGCCGCCTCGTCCATGACGTCGTCGTGGTAGAGCGTGGCCAGGTGGGTGAGCTCGACGACGACGGCCGAGGGCACGACACCCGGCGCGTACGGGTCGCCGAACTGCGCGGCCAGCATCACGAGCAGCGGCCGGAACCGCTTGCCGCCCGCCAGGACCAGGTGCTGGGCGGCCTCGGTGATGAACGGCACGTCGCTCTTGGTGGCGTCGAGGAGACCGGCCTCCACGGCGGCGAGACCGGTCTGGACATCGGCTTCGAGAGCCTGGTCCCGCACGCTGAGGCCGAACGGCCCGACGACGGTCACGAGGGGTTCTCCTGTCTGCTGACCCTGTCTGCTGACGCCTGCTGACGCTTGCCGGACCGCACGCCCGCGACGTCCCGGTCCCCCGGTTTGTCGATGTGTCGGTCCACTCACTCAAGCCAGCGTATCCGGTCACGTTTCGATCACCGTGGGCGCCTTCCCGTCACCCCCGGTATGTTCGTGATCAGTCGATACGACCAGGCACAGGCGTTTTGTCCCGAACGGTGATCGACGCGGCCCGGAACACGGTACGAACGACGAGCAGCCGCCCCCCGTCCATTGAGGTGACCCGACCCGATGAACTCGAAGCCGAGCAAGCCGAGCGAGCCGAGGATCCGTACCGACTTCCCTCACGAGACCCGCCACAAGGACCTCCGGATCCCGCTGCCGGACGGTACGAAGCTGTACGCGCGCGTGTGGCGCCCGGTCACCGACGAGCCCGTACCCGCCCTGCTCGAATACGGGCCGTTCCGGCTGACCGACGCGACCGCGCCCCGCGACGCGCAGCGCCACCCCTGGTACGCGGGCCACGGCTACGCCTCCGTACGGGTGGACGTGCGCGGGCACGGCAACAGCGAGGGGCTGCCCGGCGACGCGTACGACGCCGTCGAGCTCGCCGACGGCGTGGCGGTGGTGAACTGGCTCGCCGAGCAGCCCTGGTGCACCGGCCGGGTCGGCATGTTCGGCATCTCCTGGGGCGGCTACGACAGCCTCCGGATCGCCGCGCTCGCACCCGAGCCGCTGAAGGCGGTCGTCACCGTCTGCGCCCCCGACGACCGCTACGCCGACGACCTGCTCTACCGGGGCGGCTCCGTCCTCGCCACCGGTATGCACGCCGGGGCGGCCGCGCTGCTCGCCTTCACGGCCCGGCCGCCGGACCCGCGGTACGCCGGCGAGGAGTGGCGGGCGATGTGGCTGGAGCGCCTGAACGCCGTCCGGCCGTACGTCCACACCTGGCTCTCGCACCAGACCCGCGACGCGTACTGGCAGGAGCACGGCGGCGTCCGCGACGCCCACCACGCCCACGACGCCCACCACGCCGTCCGCGCCGCCGTGCTCGCCGTCGGCGGCTGGCACGACCCCTACCGCGACACCGTGCTGCGCCTCGTCGAGCGCCTGCCGCAGGACCGGGTGCGCGGCATCATCGGGCCCTGGGCGCACCAGTACCCGGACCGCGGGCTCGCGCCCGGCCCGGCGATCGGCTTCCTCCAGGAGACCCTGCGCTGGTGGGACCACCACCTCAAGGACCTCGCCAACGACGTGATGGCCGAGCCGCTGCTGCGCTCCTGGATCAGCGACTCGCACCCGCCGGCCACGGTGTACGAGAAGCTGCCGGGGCGCTGGGTCACCGACCCCGCCTGGCCGTCGCCGTACGTCACCCCCGTGACGTACGCCTTCCAGGGCGCCCCGGTGGTCGTCGACTCGCCGCAGCAGACCGGGCTCGACGCGGGCCGCTTCCTGCCTCTCGGCAACGACGCCGACCTGCCGCCCGACCAGCGCGACGAGGACGCGCACTCGGCCTGCTTCGACTTCCCGGTCCCGGAGGTGCCGGAGGGCGGGGCTCCCCTCGAAGTCCTCGGCCGGCCGTCGGTACGCCTCCGCCTGATGACGCCCGCGCCCACCGGCCAGGTCGTCGCCCGGCTCTGCGACATCGCCCCGGACGGCTCCTCCACGCTGGTCACCCGGGGCGTGCTCAACCTCTCCGCGCGGTACGGCCCGGACAGGGCGGTCGAGGCGCAGATCGGCGAGTGGGAGTCGTACGGCATCGAGCTGTCCGGCATCGGGCACGCCTTCGCGCCGGGCCACCGGGTGCGGCTCGCCGTCTCGTCCGCGTACTGGCCCTGGATCTGGCCCCAGCCGGACGCGGCGGGCTTCACCCTCGACCCGGCCGGCTCCTCCCTCACCCTCCCGGTCCGCGCCGCCCCCAAGGACGACGCGGTGGACTTCGAGGAGCCGGAGCAGTCCGCGCCGCTCGGAGTCAGCCACCCGAGCACGCTGGAGGAGCCGCGGCCGGAACGGCTGGTGGTCCGGGACGTGGCGAAGGGCGAGTGGCGCCTGGAGGTGGTCCCGCGCCCCGACGGCGCCCGGACCCGGGTCTACCCGGACGGCCTGGAGCTCACGGAGGACGCGGTCGAGACGTACACGATCGACGAGTCCGACCCGCTGTCCGCCCGCACCCGCTCGGAGTGGACGATCCGCCTCCACCGCCCGGAATCGGCGTGGGACGTGCGGATCGAAACCCGCTCGGAGATCTCCTGCGACGCGGATACGTTCCTGACGTCGGATGAGGTGATCTGCACGGAGGGCGGCGAGGTCGTCTTCCACCACACGTGGGAGGAACGCATTCCGCGTACGGCGGGATGAATTCCGGTTGAACGAACGCGCAATGGCACGCGGAAGGGCTCGCATTCCGTGTCGGAATGCGAGCCCTTTACTGTGCTGCGGCGTTATCAGGCGTCCGAACCGGCCTTACGGCGGCGGACCATGACCATCGCACCGGCACCGAGCACCACGGCCGCGCCGCCCGCGAGGGCGATCGGCATCGTGGAGGAGCCGGCGCCGGTGGAGGCCAGCGAGCCGCCCGTGTGTGTCGTGACCGGAGTGGTCGACGAGCCGCCCTGCGCGGTGGCGTTGCCGTTGCCCTTGCCGTTGCCCGTGGCGGGCTTGGCGGGCTTGGCGGGCTTGCTCGGCTTCGCGGCACCCTCGGTGATCGTGAAGTCGGCGTCGGCATCGCCGCCCCAGCCGCAGGTGCCGTCCTCGGCGTCGTAGCCGACGGTGGCGAGGAGCGAGGCGAAGGCCTTCGGGGCCTTGGCGTCGACCGCGACCCGCAGCCGGACGTCGGCCGTCGCGCCCGCCTTCATCGGCTTGAGGTGGACCAGGGCGGAGTCCTCGTCCAGGTCCACCCACGGCGCACCGCCGACCGAGGCCTTGAGATCGAGCCAGTGGTTGAGGTTGCCGTCCCCGCTGGCCGCGTTGATCAGGTGGAGCAGGGCGTCCGGCGCCGCGATGGCGGCCCCGGTGCCGTTGGTGACGCGCAGGGAGAAGTCCCCACTGGCGCCGGCGGCGATCTGCTTCGGGCCGGTCAGGCGGACGGTGAAGGACTTGGCGAGGTCCTTGCAGTCCTCGGGACCCTCCTCGCCCGCCTCCTCGGCCTCCTTCAGGGCCTTTTTGGCCTCTTCGAGGGCCTTGGCAGCGTCCTCGTCCGGCTTCTGGTACTTCACGGAGTACTCGCGGGCAGCCGCGACGCGGGCGTCGTCGACGGCCACGTCCGCCTTCTTCACCTTGTCGTCGGCGGCGGTCTTGGCGGCCGCGGCCGTCGCCGCCTCGGCCTTGGCGCCGGTCACGGCCTGCTGGGCCGCGTCCTTCTCCTCCTGCGTCGCCGACTCGGGCAGCGCGGCCAGCGCCTTCTCGGCCGCGTCGAGCTTCGCGTCCGCGGCCGTCTTCGCCTCGGCGGCCGCCGCGGCCTGCGTCTTGGCCTCGGTGAGCGCGACGGCCAGCGGGTGGGTGCCACCCGACTCCAGCGTCTTGAAGACGCCATCGATCCAGACGTTGCCCTGCTGGCGAGCCTTCTCGGCCTCGTCGTACGCCTTCTGCGCCTTGGCGACCGCGAGCTTCAGCTGCTCGATCGTCGGCTTCTGCTGCTGCGTCTGCGCGGCCGGCTTCGTGTCGGCGAACGCGGGCGCGGCGGAAAGGAACACGGCCGGCGTGGTCACGGCGGCGGCGACGGCGGTCGCCAGAATACGGCGCATCTTCATGAGGAGTTCCCCCTGTGGTCGAGCAGGGCCCCGGTCCCGGCGAACGCCGGAACCGGGGCCCTTTGTCACGGAATTGCTGTGGTGCGTGCGGGCGGTCGCTTACGCGTCCGCGCCGGCCTTGCGGCGGCGGACCATGACCATCGCACCGGCACCGAGCACCACGGCCGCGCCGCCCGCGAGGGCGATCGGCATCGTGGAGGAGCCGGCACCGGTCTTGGCGAGCGAGCCGGTGGCGGTGGTGGACGTGCCGGTGGTGCCGGTGGTCACCGGGGTGGTGGACTGACCGCCCTGCTGGGAGGTGTTGCCGTTGCCGCCGGTGGAGCCGCCGGTGGTGCCCGGGGCGGGCTTGTGGGCCTTGACGATGCCGAACTCCGCGTAGGAGCCGTCCTCGTCGTAGCCGCAGGAGCCGTCCTCGTTGATGTAGGCGCCGCCGGCGACCACGATGCCGTCACCGGCCGGGGCCTTGGAGTCGACCGCGACCTTCAGCTTGAAGTCGAAGGACTTGCCCGGCTTGAGGGAGGCGGAGCTGGCGAAGCCGTTCTCGCCGACCGGCTGCCACTTCGGGCTGGTCGAGGAGGACCAGGTGAGGTGCAGGTACTTGTCGAGGTCCTCGCTCAGGTTGAAGGCCTCGGCGTAGCCGCCGACCTCGCCCAGCTCGGCCTTGCCCTTGTTGGTGATGCGGAAGGTGAAGACGCCGCTGGCACCGGCGGTGATCGTCTTCGGGCCGGTCACGGAGGTGACGAGGCTCTTGTCGACCTCGCACTCCTCGCCCGGCTCCTCCTCCAGGGCCGCCTCCAGCGCCTTCTTGGCGGCGTCGAGCTCCTTGGCGGCCTGCTTCTTGGTCTCCTGGGCAGCCGCCAGGTCGCGGGCGGCGGCGACGCGCGCGTCGTCCAGGGCGTCCTGCGCCTGCTTGGCGGCGGCGGCCTTGGTCTCGGCGGTGGTCTTGGCGGCGGCGGCCTCGGTCTCCGCGGCGGTGACGGCCTGCTGGGCGGCGGTCTTCTGCTCCTCCGTGGCGTCGGCGGGCAGTTCGGCCAGGGCCTTCTGGGCGGCGTCGAGCTTCGCGTCGGCGGCCGTCTTGGCGGCGGCGGCCTCGTCGGACGCCTTCTTGGCGTCGACGGCGGCGACCACCAGCGGGTGCTTGTCCCCGGCCAGCGCGTCGAGGGTGTCGTTGAGCTTGTTGACGGCCACGACGGCGGCGTCGTACGCGGTCTGCGCCTTGGTGACCGCGAGCTGCAGCTTCTCGATGTCCGACTTCTGGTCCTGCGTCTGCTGCGCGGCCGGCTTCGTGTCCGCGAACGCGGGCGCGGCGGAAAGGAACACGATCGGCGTGGTCACGGCGGCGGCCACGGCGGTCGCGACAATGCGGCGAATCTTCAAGATGGACCTTTTCTGGTAGGACCAAAAGGAAAAACAAACAGAGTTGTGGGGATCGCGCCCGCGGATACCTCACGCGGCGCGACACAGCCAGATCGTATGACCGGAATAGAGCCCGGGAATAGCGAGATTGACGAGTTCGTGACAGGCGCTAAGTCGACACAGCCGCCTCACAGGCACCACAAAGAGCGCGAACACGGACAGTTGCCCACGGAGGCCGCACTTTCTGTGTGACACATGTCATCAGCGCCTCGGCGCACGACCCGTAACGTGTCCCCCACACACCTGGAAAGCGAGGCAAGCACCGATGCCCGAGCAGAGCCCGCTCGACCTGCCCGAGGGCGACCCCTTCGGCCCGCACAACCTTCCGTACGGCGTCTTCTCCACCGCCGACGAGCCCGACCGCCGGAGGCTCGGCGTCCGGATCGGCGGGTACGTGCTCGACGCCGGGGCCGCCGCACACGCCCTCGGGTCGCCGTACGCCGCGCTGCTCGCACAGCCCAGCCTCAACCCGCTGCTCGCGGCCGGCCGCACCGCCTGGCGCGACGTGCGCCGCGCGCTGGTCGGCTGGGTGACCGTGCCCGCGCACCGGCCGGTCGTGGAGCCGCTGCTGCACCCGCTGGACACGGTCACCCTGCACCTGCCGTACGAGGTCGCCGACTACGTCGACTTCTACGCGAGCGAGCACCACGCCACCAACGTCGGCAAGATCTTCCGCCCCGACGGCGACGCGCTCACCCCGAACTGGAAGCACCTGCCGATCGGCTACCACGGGCGGGCCGGCACGGTCGTCGTCTCCGGCACCGACGTCGTACGCCCGGCCGGCCAGCGCAAGGCGCCCGCCGACCCGGCGCCGGTCTTCGGCCCCTCCGTCAAGCTGGACATCGAGGCGGAGGTCGGCTTCCTCGTCGGCACCCCGTCCACGCTGGGCACGCCCGTCCCGCTCGCCGACTTCCGCGAGCACGTCTTCGGCCTGACCCTGCTCAACGACTGGTCGGCGCGGGACATCCAGGCCTGGGAGTACGTGCCGCTCGGCCCGTTCCTCGGCAAGTCCTTCCAGACCTCGGTGTCGGCGTGGGTGACCCCCCTGGAGGCCCTGGACGCGGCCCGGGTCGCCCCGCCCGCACGGGACTTCGAGCTCCAGCCGTACCTGGACGACTCCGCCGAGGAGGAGCCCGGCGGCTTCGACCTGCGGATCAGCGTCGCCATCAACGGCGAGGTGGTGTCCGAGCCGCCGTTCGCCTCCATGTACTGGACGGCGGCCCAGCAGCTCGCCCACATGACCGTCAACGGCGCCTCGCTGCGCACCGGCGACCTCTACGGCTCCGGTACGGTCTCCGGCCCCGAGGTCGGCCAGCGCGGCTCGCTCCTCGAACTCACCTGGAACGGCCGCGACGCCCTCGACCTGCCCGACGGCAAGCGCACGTTCCTGGAGGACGGCGACGAGGTCACCCTGACCGCCTGGGCCCCCGGCCCCGACGGCACCCGCGTCGCCCTCGGCGAGGTCACCGGCCGGATCGTCCCGAACCCCGCTTGATCGGCTGCTTCCGCCATGTGTGCCTCTCCCGTGAGGCACACATGGCACAGGCAGTGGTCCGGGTGCGGGCTGTGCGGTGAGATCTCGGCACGGTACCGGCGCGCGTACCGCTCCAGCCTCCCGGCGGCCTCACCCGCCGCCTCCTCCGTGCCGAACCCGTCGCGGCACCATGTCGTGGCCAGCCGCTCCAGGACGCGCGGGCTGTGCACCTGCTTGGCCCGGAAGTTGTACAGATGGCGCGTCGCCAGATCGACGACGATCCACCGGCTGGTGTGCCGCTCACGGCCGAGCACCGTGAGCCGGTCGCCGAAGGGCCCCCAGTAGACGTGAAGGACGTGGACCTTCGCCCCGCCACGGAACGCCTTCGTGCCATTGCGCAGCTCCTGGCCGCCCCTCCCGCACCGGCGCCAGGTCACCACGTTCGCCGCCACCAGCCAGACCGGTTCCGTCCGCATCGGCTCACCCCCTCGATTCCGCGTCAGCGTAGGGCGGACTCCCGGGCCGGGCGACGGGATAAACGCGTCCCCGCCCCCTCATGGCCGCGCCCGCGTCGAAGGGCCCGGCTCCCCACCGCGGGAGACCGGGCCCTTCGACGTACGGATCAGCGTCGTACGCGTCAGCGCACGAACACGCTCGCCTGGCTCGCCAGGTCCAGGAAGTACTGGGGCGCGAAGCCGAGCACGAGCGTCACGACCACACCGGCCGTGATCGCCACCGAGGTGAGGCCGGAGGGGACGGAGACCGTGGGGCCGTCCGCCTTCGGCTCGCTGAAGAACATCAGCACGATCACCCGGATGTAGAAGAACGCGGCGACGGCCGACGAGATCACACCGACCACGACAAGCACGCCCGCGCCGCCGTCCGCCGCCGCCTTGAAGACCGCGAACTTGCCGGAGAAGCCGGAGGTCAGCGGGATGCCGGCGAAGGCGAGCAGGAAGACCGCGAAGACCGCCGCGACGAGCGGCGAACGGCGGCCGAGACCGGCCCACTTGGACAGGTGGGTGGCCTCGCCGCCCGCGTCCCGCACCAGGGTGACGACGGCGAAGGCGCCGATGGTCACGAAGGTGTAGGCGCCCAGGTAGAACAGCACCGAAGAGACGCCGCTGGGCGTGGCCGCGATGACACCGGCCAGGATGAAGCCGGCGTGCGCGATCGACGAGTAGGCGAGCAGCCGCTTGATGTCGGTCTGGGTGATGGCGACGATCGCACCGCCCAGCATCGTGACGATGGCGACGCCCCACATGACCGGCCGCCAGTCCCAGGTCAGGCCCGGCAGCACCACGTACAGCAGGCGCAGCATCGCGCCGAACGCGGCGACCTTGGTGGCGGCGGCCATGAAGCCGGTGACGGGGGTCGGCGCGCCCTGGTAGACGTCCGGGGTCCACATGTGGAACGGGATGGCGCCGACCTTGAAGAGCAGGCCCATCAGCACCATGGCGAAGCCGATGAGCAGCAGCACGTCGTTGCCCATGGTGGCGGCGAGCGCCGGGTCGATCGCGGGGACGTCGCCGCTGACGACGTCGGCGATCGAGGCGTACGTGACGGAGCCCGCGTAGCCGTAGAGCAGGGCGATGCCGAAGAGCAGGAACGCCGAGGAGAAGGCGCCGAGGAGGAAGTACTTGACCGCGGCCTCCTGCGACATCAGGCGCTTGCGGCGGGCGACCGCGCACAGCAGGTAGAGCGGGAGCGAGAAGACTTCCAGGGCGATGAAGAGCGTCAGCAGGTCGTTGGCGGCCGGGAAGACCAGCATGCCGGTGACCGCGAACAGGGCCAGCGGGAAGACCTCGGTGGTGGTGAAGCCGGCCTTGACGGCCGCCTTCTCCTGCTCGCTGCCGGGTACGGCGGCGGCCTCGGCGGCGAAGGAGTCGACGTGGTGGCCGTGGTCGGCCGGGTCGAGCCTGCGCTCGGCGAAGGTGAGCACCGCGAGGATGGCGGCGAGCAGGATGGTGCCCTGGAGGAACAGGGCAGGACCGTCGACGGCGATGGCGCCCATGGCCGCGATGTGGGCCTTGGTGGAGCCGTAGCCGCCGGCGGCCAGGCCGACGACGGCCGCGAAGGCGGCGGCGAGGCCGAGGACGCTCAGGAACACCTGGGTGAAGTGGCGGGCCTTGCGCGGCACGAAGGCCTCGACGAGGACGCTGACGACGGCCGCGCCGACCACGATGAGCACGGGCGAGAGCTGGGTGTACTCGATGTGGGGTGCCGGGATCTTGTCGATCGGCCCGGCGGCCGTCGTCCACAGGGTGTGGACAGCCGTGGCGCTTGCGTTGCTCACTTGGCCGCCTCCACTTCGGGCTCGGGGTCCGTCTGCTGGACATCGGACATGGTGTGCTGGACCGCCGGGTTGACGACGTCCGTCAGCGGCTTCGGGAAGACCCCGAGGAAGATCAGTACGGCGATCAGCGGGGCGACCACGACGAGCTCCCGGGCCCGCAGGTCGGGCATGGAGCGGGTCTCCTCCTTCACCGGGCCGGTCATCGTCCGCTGGTAGAGGACGAGGACGTAGAGCGCGGCGAGGACGATTCCGGTGGTGGCGATGATGCCCGCCACCGGGTAGCGGGAGTACGTGCCGACCAGGACCAGGAACTCGCTGACGAACGGGGCGAGTCCGGGCAGCGACAGGGTCGCGAGACCGCCGATCAGGAACGTGCCGGCGAGGATCGGCGCGGTCTTCTGCACACCGCCGTAGTCGGCGATGAGCCGCGAGCCGCGCCGCGAGATCAGGAAGCCGGCGACCAGCATCAGGGCGGCGGTCGAGATGCCGTGGTTGACCATGTAGAGCGTGGCGCCCGACTGGCCCTGGCTGGTCATCGCGAAGATGCCCATGATGATGAAGCCGAAGTGGGAGATCGACGCGTAGGCGACCAGGCGCTTGATGTCGCGCTGGCCGACGGCGAGCAGCGCCCCGTACACGATGCTGATGAGCGCGAGGACGACGATCGCCGGCGTGGCCCACTTCGACGCCTCCGGGAAGAGCCCGAGGCAGTAGCGGAGCATCGCGAAGGTGCCGACCTTGTCGACCACGGCGGTGATGAGGACGGCGACCGGGGCGGTGGACTCCCCCATCGCGTTGGGCAGCCAGGTGTGCAGCGGCCACAGCGGCGCCTTCACCGCGAAGGCGAAGAAGAAGCCGAGGAACAGCCATCGCTCGGTGCTGGTCGCCATCTCCAGGCTGCCGTTGGCGCGCGCCTCGGCGATCTCGGTGAGCGAGAAGTTCCCGGCGACGACATAGAGCCCGATGACGGCGGCCAGCATGATCAGGCCGCCGGCCAGGTTGTAGAGCAGGAACTTGACCGCCGCGTACGAGCGCTGGGCCGCCGCGTTCTCGTCGGAGCCGCTGTGCGCGCGGTCGCCGAAGCCGCCGATGAGGAAGTACATCGGGATGAGCATGGCTTCGAACAGGATGTAGAAGAGGAAGACGTCGGTGGCCTCGAAGGAGAGCACCACCATCGCCTCGACCATGAGGATCAGGGCGAAGAAGCCCTGGGTCGGCCGCCACCGCTTGGAGGAGGTCTCCAGCGGGTCGGCGTCGTGCCAGCCGGCGAGCACGATGAACGGGATGAGCAGCGCGGTGAGCCCGATCAGGGCCACCCCGATGCCGTCCACGCCGAGCTCGTAGCGCACGCCGAAGTCCTTGATCCAGGCGTGCGATTCGGTGAGCTGGTAGCGGTCGCCGCCCGGCTCGAAGCGGGCGAAGACGACCGCGGCGAGCACGAGGGTGGCGAGCGAGACGAGCAGCGCCAGCCACTTGGCGGCGGTGCGGCGGGCCGCCGGGACGGCGGCGGTGAGCACCGCGCCGACCGCCGGCACGGCCGCCGTGACCGTAAGGAGCGGGAAAGACATGAGCGTTACACCGCCCTCATCAGCAGGGTCGCGGCGATGAGCACCGCCGTACCTCCGAACATGGAGACCGCGTACGACCGGGCGTAGCCGTTCTGGAGTTTGCGCAGCCGGCCGGAGAGTCCGCCGACGGAGGCCGCGGTGCCGTTGACCACGCCGTCGACGAGGCTGTGGTCGACATAGACCAGGGAGCGGGTCAGGTGGGTGCCGCCGCGGACGAAGACGACGTGGTTGAAGTCGTCCTGGAGCAGGTCGCGGCGGGCGGCCCGGGTGAGCAGGGAGCCGCGCGGGGCGACGACCGGCACCGGGCGGCGCCCGTACTGGAGCCAGGCGAGGCCGACGCCGAGGAGCATGACGACGACGGTGGAGGCGGTGATCGCCCCGGCGCCGATCGGCGGGTGCCCGTGCTCGAAGGAGGTGACCGGCTCCAGCCACTTCACGAAGCGGTCGCCGATGCCGAAGATGCCGCCCGCGAACACCGACCCGAGGGCCAGCAGGATCATCGGGACCGTCATCACCTTCGGTGACTCGTGCGGGTGCGGCAGCTCACCGTTGGCGTCGGGCTGCCAGCGCTTCTCGCCGAAGAAGGTCATCAGCATCACGCGGGTCATGTAGTACGCGGTGATGGCGGCGCCCAGGAGGGCGCAGGCGCCGAGGATCCAGCCCTCGGTGCCGCCCTTGGCGAAGGCCGCCTCGATGATCTTGTCCTTGGAGAAGAAGCCGGACAGGCCCGGGAAGCCGATGATCGCGAGGTAGCCGAGGCCGAAGGTGACGAAGGTGACCGGCATGTACTTTCGCAGGCCGCCGTAGTGCCGCATGTCGACCTCGTCGTTCATGCCGTGCATGACCGAACCGGCGCCGAGGAAGAGCCCGGCCTTGAAGAAGCCGTGGGTCACCAGGTGCATGATCGCGAAGGCGTAGCCGATGGGGCCGAGGCCGGCCGCCAGGATCATGTAGCCGATCTGCGACATCGTCGAGCCGGCCAGCGCCTTCTTGATGTCGTCCTTCGCGCAACCGACGATCGCACCGAAGAGGAGCGTGACGGCGCCGACGACGGTGACGACGAGCTGGGCGTCCGGGGCCGCGTTGAAGATGTCGGCGGAGCGGACGATCAGATAGACACCGGCGGTCACCATGGTCGCGGCGTGGATGAGGGCCGAGACCGGGGTCGGGCCCTCCATCGCGTCGCCGAGCCAGGACTGCAGCGGCACCTGGGCGGACTTGCCGCAGGCGGCGAGCAGCAGCATCAGCGCGATGGCGGTGAGCTTGCCCTCGCTCGCCCCGTCGTGGGCCGCGGACTCCAGGACCGGGCCGAAGGTGAAGGTGCCGAAGGTGGTGAACATCAGCATGATCGCGATCGACAGGCCCATGTCACCGACCCGGTTGACCAGGAAGGCCTTCTTGGCGGCGGTGGCCGCGCTGGGCTTGTGCTGCCAGAAGCCGATGAGGAGGTACGAGGCGAGGCCGACGCCCTCCCAGCCGAAGTAGAGCAGCAGGTAGTTGTCGGCGAGGACGAGCAGCAGCATCGCCGCGACGAACAGGTTGAGGTAGCCGAAGAAGCGGCGCCGCCGCTCGTCGTGCTCCATGTACCCGATGGAGTACACGTGGATGAGCGTGCCGACCCCGGTGATGAGCAGTACGAAGGTCATCGAGAGCTGGTCGAGCTGGAAGGCGATGTTCGCCTGGAAGCTCCCGACCTGGATCCAGCTGAACAGGCTCTGGTACAGGGTCCGGTCGTCGGCGCTCCTGGAGAGCATGTCGGCGAACAGGACCAGGCCGATCACGAAGGAGGAGCCGGCGAGTACGGTGCCGAGCCAGTGCCCGGCCTTGTCGAGCCGCCGTCCGCCGCACAGCAGGACGGCCGCTCCGAGCAGGGGCGCCGCGACGAGCAGCGCGATGAGATTGTCCACGGTCAGCCCCTCACAGCTTCATCAGGCTGGCGTCGTCGACCGAGGCCGAGTGACGGGCACGGAAGACGGACACGATGATCGCGAGTCCGACGACGACCTCCGCGGCGGCCACGACCATCGTGAAGAAGGCGATGACCTGGCCGTCGAGGTTGCCGTGCATACGGGAGAAGGTGACGAACGCGAGGTTGCAGGCGTTGAGCATCAGCTCGACGCACATGAAGAGCACGATCGCGTTCCGCCGGATGAGCACCCCGGTCGCACCGATGGTGAACAGCAGTGCGGCGAGATACAGGTAGTTGACGGGATTCACCGCGAGGCCTCCTCTCCGTCACGGGCCTTGCGCCCCAGGCGTTCGGCCGAGCGCTGTTCCAGCGCCTTGAGGTCGGCGAGCGCCTCGCCGGACACGTCCCGGATCTGGCCGCGCTTGCGGAGCGTGGAGATCACGGTCAGATCGGCCGGGGTGCCGTCGGGCAGCAGACCGGCGATGTCCACCGCGTTGTGCCGGGCGTAGACGCCGGGTGCGGGGAGCGGCGGCAGGTGCTTGCCGTCCCGGACCCGCTGCTCGGCCAGCTCGCGCTGGGTGCGTGCGCGTTCGGTGCGCTCGCGGTGGGTGAGCACCATCGCGCCGACGGCGGCGGTGATCAGCAGGGCGCCGGTGATCTCGAAGGCGAAGACGTACTTGGTGAAGACGAGGGCGGCGAGGCCCTCCACGTTTCCGCCGTAGGCCCCGTTGGCCGCGCCGAGCCCGTTGAACTCCGTCAGCGAGGCGTTGCCGAGGCCGGCGATCAGCAGGATGCCGAAGCCGAGCGCGCAGGCGGCGGCCCACCAGCGCTGTCCCTTGATGGTCTCCTTCACGGAGTCGGCGGCGGTGACGCCGACGAGCATGACCACGAAGAGGAACAGCATCATGATCGCGCCGGTGTAGACGATGATCTGGACGATGCCCAGGAAGTAGGCGCCGTTGGCGAGGTAGAACACCGCCAGGACGATCATGGTGCCGGCGAGGCAGAGCGCCGAGTGGACGGCCCTGCGCATGAGGATCGTGCACAGGGCGCCGATGACGGCGACGGTGCCGAGGACCCAGAACTGGAAGGCCTCACCGGAGGACGTCGTGTAGGCGGCGAGGGTGGTCGCCGCGAGGTCCGTGCTCATGCGTCCACCTCCTCCGGCTCGCCCTTCTCCCCCTTGGAGACGGCGACCTGGCGGACGGTCCCGGGCGCGGCCTCGGTGACCAGGCCTCGGTAGTAGTCCTGCTCGTCCATGCCCGGGTAGATCGCGTGCGGGCTGTCGACCATGCCCTCCGTGAGGCCCGCGAGCAGCTGCTCCTTGGTGTAGATCAGGTTCTCGCGGGAGGAGTCGGCCAGCTCGAACTCGTTGGTCATGGTCAGCGCCCGGGTGGGGCAGGCCTCGATGCAGAGTCCGCACAGGATGCAGCGGGCGTAGTTGATCTGGTACACCCGCCCGTACCGCTCGCCCGGCGAGTAGCGCTCCTCGTCGGTGTTGTCCGCGCCCTCCACGTAGATGGCGTCGGCGGGGCAGGCCCAGGCGCACAACTCGCAGCCGACGCACTTCTCCAGGCCGTCGGGGTGCCGGTTGAGCTGGTGCCGGCCGTGGAAGCGGGGCGCCGTCGTCTTCTGCTGCTCCGGGTACTGCTCGGTCAGCCGCTTCTTGAACATGGCCTTGAAGGTCACGCCGAATCCGGCCACCGGATTCTGGAAATCAGACACCGTCCGTCTCCTTTCCATCACTCGCAGTAGCAGTATCGGGGCCACCACTGACAATCAGCTCCCGCTCCGAGCGGGGCCGACGCCGCGGTACGGGCGGCAGGGACTGTCCGGGCTTGGGCGGTACGGGGAAGCCGCCCGCCATCGGGTCGAACTCACGGGCCTCGGCGGGGGCCTTCGCGGCGGCGCCCTTGGCCTTCTTGTCGCGGAACATGTCCGCCACGAAGGACAGCAGCAGCACCGCGAGCACGGCCCCGGCGACGTACAGGACGATGGTCCGGAACTCGTAGCCCTCGTTGCTCAGCGCCCGGACGGTGGCGACCAGCATCAGCCAGACCACCGAGACGGGGATGAGGACCTTCCAGCCCAGCTTCATCAGCTGGTCGTAGCGGACACGGGGCAGCGTGCCGCGGAGCCAGATGAAGAAGAAGAGCAGCAGCTGGACCTTGAGGACGAACCACAGCATCGGCCACCAGCCGTGGTTGGCGCCCTCCCAGAAGGTGGAGATCGGCCACGGTGCCCGCCAGCCGCCGAGGAACAGGGTGGTGGAGACGGCCGAGACGGTCACCATGTTCACGTACTCGGCGAGCATGAACAGCGCGAACTTGATGGACGAGTACTCGGTGTTGAAGCCGCCGACCAGGTCGCCCTCGGACTCCGGCATGTCGAAGGGGGCGCGGTTGGTCTCGCCCACCATGGTGACGATGTAGATGATGAAGGAGACCGGGAGCAGCAGGACGTACCAGCGGTCGGCCTGCGCCTCCACGATGGCCGAGGTCGACATGGACCCGGAGTAGAGGAAGACGGAGGCGAAGGCGGCGCCCATGGCGATCTCGTACGAGATCATCTGCGCGGCCGAGCGCAGACCGCCGAGCAGCGGGTACGTCGAGCCCGAGGACCAGCCGGCGAGGACGATGCCGTAGATGCCGACGGAGGCGACCGCGAGGACGTACAGCATCGCGATCGGCAGGTCGGTGAGCTGCATCGTGGTGCGCTGGCCGAAGATCGAGACCTCGTTGCCGGCCGGGCCGAACGGGATCACGGCGATGGCCATGAAGGCGGGGATGGCGGCGACGACCGGGGCGAGGACGTAGACGACCTTGTCCGCCCGCTTGACGATCACGTCCTCCTTGAGCATCAGCTTGACGCCGTCCGCGAGGGACTGGAGGAGACCCCAGGGGCCGTGCCGGTTGGGGCCGATGCGCAGCTGCATCCAGGCGACGACCTTGCGCTCCCACACGATGGAGAAGAGCACGGTCACCATCAGGAACGCGAAGCAGAAGACGGCCTTGATCGCGACGAGCCACCAGGGGTCCGTGCCGAACAGGGAGAGGTCCTCCGCGGCGAGCAGCGTGTTCACGCCTGCACCTCCTTCGTGGTGACCGCCGGGCCGATCCGGACCAGGTCGCCGGGGTGGGCGCCGGTGTCGGCGAGGATGCCGTGGCCCGTGGAGTTCAGCGGGAGCCAGACGACCCGGTCGGGCATCTCGGTGACGGCCAGCGGGAACGTCACCGCACCGGCCGGGCCGGTGACTTCGAGCTGGTCGCCGTCCTTGACGCCGGTGTCGGCGGCGGTGGCGGCGGAGAGCCGGGCGACGGCGGCGTGCCGGGTGCCGGCGAGCGCCTCGTCGCCCTCCTGGAGACGGCCGAGGTCGAGCAGGAGACGGTGTCCGGCGAGGACCGCCTCGCCGTCGCCGGGGCGGGCGGCGGCCTGGCCGGGCTCGGCGGGCTCGGAGGCCCGCTCGCCGGTCCAGGGGCCGAGCCGGTCGAGCTCGCCCCGGATCGCCCGCAGGTCGGGCAGCCCGAGGTGCGCGTCCATCGCGTCGGCCAGCATGTGCAGGACCCGGGCGTCGGTCGGAGCCAACGCCCTGGTCATCTGCTCGGGCTTGAGCGCGGCCTCGAAGAGCCGGCCGCGTCCTTCCCAGTTGAGGAAGGTGCCGGGCTTCTCGACGACCGCCGCGACCGGCAGGACCACGTCGGCCCGCTCGGTGACCGCGCCGGGGCGCAGCTCCAGGGAGACGACGAAGGCCGCGTCGAGTGCCTCACGCGCGCGTGCCGGGTCCGGCAGGTCGTCGACGTCGACGCCGGCGACGAGCAGGGCGGCGAGTTCGCCGGTGGCGGCGGCCTCGATCATCTGGCCGGTGTCCCGGCCGTAGCCGTGCGGGAGGTCACGGACGCCCCAGAGGGCGGCGACCTCCTCACGCGCGCGGGGGTCGGTGGCGGGCCGGCCGCCGGGCAGCAGGGCGGGGACGGCACCGGCCTCGACGGCGCCGCGCTCGCCGGCCCGGCGCGGGATCCACACCAGTCGGGCGCCGGTGGCGGTGGCGGCCCGTACGGCGGCGGTGAGCGCGCCGGGCACGCCGGCGAGCCGCTCGCCGACGGCGATCACGGCGCCGTCCTCGCGCAGCGCCTCGGCGGCGGCGAGGCCGTCCGCCGAGAGGCCGGCGCGGGAGGTGAGGGCGTCGAGCCACTCGCTCTCGGTGCCGGGGGCGGCGGGCAGCAGCGTGCCGCCCGCCTTCTCCAGGCCGCGGGTGGCGAACGCGGCGACCGCGTACGTCCGCTGGCCCTTCTTCCGCCAGGACTTGCGCAGCTTCAGGAAGACGCCGGGGGCCTCCTCCTCGGACTCCAGGCCGACGAGGAGGACCGCCGGGGCGGCCTCCAGGGACCGGTACGTGACACCCGTACCGTCCAGGTCACGTCCGCGTCCCGCGACGACGGAGGCCAGGAAGTCGGCCTCCTCGCCGGAGTGGACGCGGGCCCGGAAGTCGACGTCGTTGGTGCCGAGGGCGACCCGCGCGAACTTGGCGTACGCGTAGGAGTCCTCGACCGTGAGGCGCCCGCCGGTCAGCACACCGGTGCGGCCGCGCACGAGCCCGCGGGCCGCCGCCTCCAGGGCCTCGGGCCAGGACGCGGACTCCAGGTGACCGGACTCCGGGTTGCGCACGAGCGGCGTGGTGAGCCGGTCGCGCTGCTGCGCGTACCGGAAGCCGAACCGCCCCTTGTCGCAGATCCACTCCTCGTTGACCTCGGGGTCCTCGGCGGCGAGCCGCCGCATGACCTTGCCGCGCCGGTGGTCGGTGCGGGTCGCGCAGCCGCCCGCGCAGTGCTCGCACACGCTCGGCGACGACACCAGGTCGAAGGGGCGGGAGCGGAAGCGGTACGCCGCCGAGGTCAGCGCCCCGACCGGGCAGATCTGGATGGTGTTGCCGGAGAAGTACGACTCGAAGGGGTCGCTGTTGCCGAGGCCGACCTGCTGGAGCGCGCCGCGCTCGATCAGCTCGATCAGCGGGTCGCCGGCGATCTGCTGCGAGAAGCGGGTGCAGCGCGCGCACAGCACGCACCGCTCGCGGTCGAGCAGCACCTGCGTGGAGAGCGGGATCGGCTTCTCGTACGTGCGCTTCTTCCCGTCGAAGCGCGACTCGGCCTGCCCGTGGGACATGGCCTGGTTCTGCAGCGGGCACTCGCCGCCCTTGTCGCAGACCGGGCAGTCCAGCGGGTGGTTGATGAGCAGCAGCTCCATCACCCCGTGCTGGGCCTTCTCGGCGGCCTTCGACGTCAGCTGGGTCTTGACGACCATGCCGTCGGTGCAGGTGATGGTGCAGGAGGCCATCGGCTTGCGCTGGCCCTCGACCTCGACGATGCACTGGCGGCAGGCGCCGGCCGGGTCGAGCGCCGGGTGGTCGCAGAACCGGGGGATCTCGATGCCCAGCTGCTCGGAGGCCCGGATCACCAGGGTCCCCTTGGGGACGGAGGTCTCGATGCCGTCGATGGTCAGCGTGACGAGATCCTCCGGCGGCACGGCCGCGTCCCCGCCCCCTCCGGGAGCGGACGTGGTGACCGTCATGCGTTCACCTCCCGGTGCTTGTCCGCCCAGGCCGTCGACTTGGCGGGGTCGAAGGGGCAGCCCTTGCCCGTGATGTGCTGCTCGTACTCGTCGCGGAAGTACTTGAGCGACGAGAAGATCGGCGAGGCGGCGCCGTCGCCGAGGGCGCAGAAGGACTTGCCGTTGATGTTGTCGGCGATGTCGTTCAGCTTGTCGAGGTCGGCAAGGGTCCCGGCCCCGTTTTCGATGGCACGCATCAACTGGACCAGCCAGTAGGTGCCTTCGCGGCACGGCGTGCACTTGCCGCAGGACTCGTGGGCGTAGAACTCGGTCCAGCGGGTGACGGCGCGGACCACACAGGTGGTCTCGTCGAAGCACTGCAGCGCCTTGGTACCGAGCATGGAGCCGGCGGCGCCGACGCCCTCGTAGTCGAGCGGGACGTCGAGGTGCTCGTCGGTGAACATCGGGGTGGACGAGCCGCCCGGGGTCCAGAACTTGAGCCGGTGCCCGGGCCGCATCCCGCCGCTCATGTCGAGCAGCTGACGCAGGGTGATGCCGAGCGGGGCCTCGTACTGGCCGGGCGAGGCGACGTGCCCGCTCAGCGAGTAGAGCGTGAAGCCCGGGGACTTCTCGGTGCCCATGGACGTGAACCAGTCCTTGCCCCGGTTCAGGATCGCGGGAACAGAGGCGATGGACTCGACGTTGTTCACCACGGTGGGGCACGCGTACAGACCGGCGACCGCGGGGAAGGGGGGACGCAGCCGGGGCTGGCCGCGGCGTCCTTCGAGCGAGTCGAGCAGGGCGGTCTCCTCACCGCAGATGTACGCGCCGGCGCCCGCGTGCACGGTGAGCTCGACGTCCAGGCCGCTGCCGAGGATGTTCTTGCCGAGGTAGCCCGCCGCGTACGCCTCCCGCACGGCCTCGTGCAGGCGGCGCAGTACGGGGACGACCTCACCGCGCAGATAGATGAAGGCGTGGCTGGAGCGGATCGCGTAACAGGCGATCACGATGCCCTCGACGAGGGCGTGCGGATTGGCGAAGAGCAGCGGGATGTCCTTGCAGGTGCCCGGCTCGGACTCGTCCGCGTTGACGACGAGGTAGTGGGGCTTGCCGTCGCCCTGCGGGATGAACTGCCACTTCATCCCGGTGGGGAAGCCGGCGCCGCCGCGCCCGCGCAGACCGGAGTCCTTGACGTACGCGATGAGGTCGTCGGGCGACATCGCGAGCGCCTTGCGCAGGCCCTCGTAGCCCTCGTGCCGGCGGTAGGTCTCCAGGGTCCAGGATTCGGGCTGGTCCCAGAAGGCCGACAGGACGGGTGAGAGCAGTTTCTCGGGGCTGCTGTTGTTGATCTCGGCGGCCAACGTCATCACTCCCCCTCCTCACTGGTGGCCTCACCGCGCGGGTGGACGATCCGGGTGGGCGGCCGGGTCTCGCCCTTGGCCAGGCGCAGGCCGACCAGGGAGGCCGGGCCCGCGCCGCCGGAGGCCTCGACGGCGCCCTCGCGCTCGTCGGGGAAGCCGGCCAGGATCCGCGCGGTCTCCTTGAAGGTGCACAGCGGCGCGCCGCGGGTGGGCGAGACGGGACGGCCCTCGATCAGGTCGTCGACCATCTTCGTGGCGGACTCGGGCGTCTGGTTGTCGAAGAACTCCCAGTTGACCATCACCACGGGCGCGTAGTCGCAGGCCGCGTTGCACTCGATGTGTTCGAGGGTGATCTTGCCGTCCGCTGTAGTCATATCGGGCCCGTCGTTGCCGACCCCGAGGTGCTCCTTGAGCTGCTCGAAGATGGCGTCGCCGCCCATGACCGCGCACAGGGTGTTGGTGCAGACGCCGACCTGGTAGTCGCCGGACGCCTTGCGCCGGTACATCGTGTAGAAGGTCGCGACGGCGGTGACCTCGGCCGTGGTCAGGCCGAGCATGTCGGCGCAGAACCGCATGCCCGTACGGGTCACGTGGCCCTCCTCCGACTGCACGAGGTGCAGCATCGGCAGGAGCGCGGAGCGGGACCCCGGGTAGCGGGCGATGATCGCCTTCGCGTCCTCCTCCAGGCGCGCGCGTACCTCGGCCGGGTAGTCGGGGGCGGGCAGCTGGGGCATCCCGAGCGGGATCTCCGTCATCGGTCGACGCCTCCCATCACGGGGTCGATGGAGGCGACGGCGACGATGACGTCGGCGACCTGGCCGCCTTCGCACATCGCGGCCATGGCCTGGAGGTTGGTGAACGAGGGGTCGCGGAAGTGGACCCGGTAGGGGCGGGTGCCGCCGTCGGAGACGACATGGACACCGAGCTCGCCCTTGGGTGACTCGACGGCCGCGTAGGCCTGGCCGGCCGGGACCCGGAAGCCCTCGGTGACCAGCTTGAAGTGGTGGATCAGGGCCTCCATGGAGGTGCCCATGATCTTCTTGATGTGGTCGAGGGAGTTGCCGAGGCCGTCGGGGCCGAGGGCCAGCTGCGCGGGCCAGGCGATCTTCTTGTCGCCGACCATGACCGGGCCCGGCTCCAGGCGGTCGAGGCACTGCTCGACGATCCGCAGCGACTGGCGCATCTCCTCCAGGCGGACGAGGAAGCGCCCGTAGGCGTCGCAGCTGTCGGCGGTCGGGACCTCGAACTCGTAGTTCTCGTAGCCGCAGTACGGGTCGGTCTTGCGCAGGTCGTGCGGGAGGCCCGCGGAGCGCAGGATCGGGCCGGTGGCGCCGAGCGCCATGCAGCCGGTGAGGTCGAGGTAGCCGACGTCCTGCATACGGGCCTTGAAGATGGGGTTGCCGGTGGCGAGCTTGTCGTACTCCGGCAGGTTCTTCTTCATGGACTTCACGAACTCGCGCACGGCGTCGACGGCGCCGGGCGGCAGGTCCTGGGCGAGGCCGCCGGGGCGGATGAACGCGTGGTTCATGCGCAGGCCGGTGATCAGCTCGTACAGGTCGAGGACCATCTCGCGGTCCCGGAAGCCGTAGATCATGATCGTGGTGGCGCCGAGCTCCATGCCTCCGGTGGCGATGGCGACCAGGTGCGAGGAGAGCCGGTTGAGCTCCATGAGGAGCACCCGGATGACGGTGGCCCGGTCCGGGATGTCGTCGGTGATGCCGAGCAGCTTCTCCACGCCGAGGCAGTACGCCGTCTCGTTGTAGAACGAGGTGAGGTAGTCCATCCGGGTGACGAAGGTGGTGCCCTGCGTCCAGGTCCGGTACTCGAGGTTCTTCTCGATGCCGGTGTGGAGGTAGCCGATGCCGCAGCGGGCCTCGGTGACGGTCTCGCCGTCGATCTCCAGGATGAGCCGGAGCACGCCGTGCGTGGACGGGTGCTGGGGGCCCATGTTGACGACGATGCGCTCGTCGTCGGCCTTGGCGGCGGACTGGACGACCTCGTCCCAGTCGCCGCCGGTGACCGTGTAGACGCTGCCCTCGGTCGTCTCCCGGGAGGGGGCTTCGTTCGGGGTGTTCACGAGTACGACCTCCGCTGGTCCGGAGCCGGGATCTGGGCGCCCTTGTACTCGACGGCGATGCCGCCGAGGGGGTAGTCCTTGCGCTGCGGGTGGCCCTGCCAGTCGTCCGGCATCATGATCCGGGTGAGGGCGGGGTGGCCGTCGAAGACGATGCCGAAGAAGTCGTAGGTCTCGCGCTCGTGCCAGTCGTTGGTCGGATAGACCGGGACGAGCGACGGGATGCGCGGGTCGGCGTCGGGCGCCGAGACCTCCAGGCGGATCAGCCGGCCGTGGGTAAGCGAGCGCAGGTGGTAGACGGCGTGCAGCTCGCGGCCCTTGTCGCCCGGGTAGTGGACGCCGGAGACGCCGGTGCACAGCTCGAAGCGGAGGGCGGGGTCGTCGCGCAGGGTGCGGGCGACCCGGACGAGGTGCTCGCGCTCGACGTGGAAGGTGAGCTCGCCCCGGTCGACCACCGTCTTCTCGATGGCGTTCTCGGGGACCAGGCCCTGCTCCTCCAGCGCGCCCTCGAGTTCGTCCGCGACCTCGTCGAACCATCCGCCGTACGGGCGGGAGGCCGGGCCCGGCAGCCGGACCGAGCGGACCAGGCCGCCGTAGCCGGAGGTGTCGCCGCCGTTGTTGGCGCCGAACATGCCGCGCTGGACGCGGACCTCCTCGCCGTGCTCGCCGCGCTGGCCCGGCAGGTTCTGCGCGCTGAGCTCCTTCTCGGGGTTCGGTGTCTCGTCGCTCACCGGAGCAGACCCTTCATCTCGATCGTCGGCAGCGCCTTGAGCGCCGCCTCCTCCGCCTCGCGGGCCGCCTCCCGGGCGTTCACGCCGAGCTTGGAGGTCTGGATCTTCTGGTGGAGCTTGAGGATCGCGTCCATCAGCATCTCGGGGCGGGGCGGACAACCCGGCAGATAGATGTCGACCGGGACAATGTGGTCGACTCCCTGCACAATCGCGTAATTGTTGAACATTCCGCCCGAGGAGGCGCAAACCCCCATGGAGATGACCCACTTGGGGTTCGGCATCTGGTCGTAGACCTGCCGCAGGACGGGCGCCATCTTCTGGCTGACACGGCCGGCCACGATCATCAGGTCGGCCTGGCGCGGGGAGCCGCGGAACACCTCCATGCCGAACCGGGCCAGGTCGTAACGCCCGGCGCCGGTCGTCATCATCTCGATGGCGCAGCAGGCGAGGCCGAAGGTCGCGGGGAAGACGGAGGCCTTCCGGACCCAGCCCGCGGCCTGTTCGACGGTCGTCAGCAGAAAACCGCTCGGCAGCTTCTCTTCGAGTCCCATGGGTGCTCCTCAGCCCCTCAGTCCCATTCCAGGCCGCCGCGCCGCCACACATACGCGTAGGCGACGAAGACGGTGAGCACGAAGAGCAGCATCTCCACGAGCCCGAAAAGCCCCAGGGCGTCGAAGGTGACGGCCCAGGGGTAGAGGAAGACGATCTCGATGTCGAAGACGATGAAGAGCATCGCCGTCAGGTAGTACTTGATCGGGAAGCGACCGCCGCCGGCCGGCGTCGGAGTGGGCTCGATGCCGCACTCGTACGCTTCAAGTTTTGCCCGGTTGTACCTTTTTGGCCCGATCAGCGTGGCCATGACCACGGAGAAGATCGCAAACCCTGCTCCCAGGGCACCGAGCACGAGGATGGGCGCGTACGCATTCACGCTCCTCGCTCCTTCCAGTCGTCCTTGACCGTTGGACCGCACCATCGGACTTCCGCCGCTGCGGGCCCGAGAGAAGATCGCCCACATGTGAGGCAGTTCACAAGCCCGACGCCGCGTATCTTAAGCCCGCCTCTCTGTGATCTGCGACACGGGGTGCGCCAAGGACTTTGTGATCTCTGCCACCTGACGAACGATCATGAAGTCGGATGAGCGGTGATCTTGCCACTCGAAGCGCCCAGGCGATCACCAGATGTGACATCCGGACCGGAAATCGCTGGTCGGAGGGGTGGCGCACTATCAAGCGCCCAGGGGCGCGCGCAAATTGGAGATGGGACACGACAGGGTGATAACGCAGTCATGATCACCCGCACGAGGGCCGAACGTCCCTGCATGGTCACGTGCACGCGTTCACGAGCGCTCGACCGTGGCCGGACTGTGACCTGCACCACACGTTCCCGTCTCCCGAAGAACGGGGCTTGGCCATCGACGTGAAGAGGTGGTAAGCGGCGGGCAATTCGGGCGTTTCATTGAAAACCCGTGATCAAGGCCCCAATGGGCCGTGCCCGTTTTGCCCGTTACGGCGTCAATAAGGGCGCCCGATAAGCGGATTAAGAGGTTCCGGACGTAACTGTGGCGCAACCCACGTTTCTTGAAGGGAACCCTGAAGCCCTGATAGCGGTTGTACCCATGTCCCAGACCGCTCCCATACGTAGCCACCGGAAGCCCCGCCAGAGCGCCTCGAAGCTCGCGCTCCGGGCCGGAGTTGCCGGTGGCGTCCTCAGCACCATCGCGGTGGCCGGCGCCGCCGCCCCGGCGACCGCCGAGCCGCTGACCGAGAAGACCCTCGAGATGCCCACCCTGGGCTCCCTCGGCGCCGACCTCGCGAGCGCCGTCTCCGCCTCCGCCGAGGCGAGCCAGCAGGAGGCTCTGGACCAGAGCCTCGCGGCCCAGGAGAACGCCGCGCTGCAGAAGGCCGCCAAGGACGCCAAGAAGGCCAAGGCCGAGGCCGACCGCAAGGCCGAGGCGGAGAAGGCCGAGAAGGCCCGCGCCGAGGCCCAGGAGCGCGCCTCGCGCACCGCGGCCCGCACCACCCTCTCCGCGAAGTCCTCGTCCTCCTCGGGCTCCGTCGCGAGCTCCTCCAGCAGCTCCCAGGTCGCCACCGGCTCCGCCGCCGCGATCGTGGCCTTCGCCAGGGCCCAGGTCGGCGACGCCTACGTCATGGGCGGCACCGGCCCCAACTCCTGGGACTGCTCCGGCCTCGTCCAGGCCGCCTACCGCCAGGCCGGCATCGACCTCCCCCGCATCTCGGGCGACCAGTCGAGCCGCGGCACCGCCGTCTCCCTGAGCAACCTCCAGCCGGGCGACATCCTCTACTGGGGCTCGCGCAGCGGCTCGTACCACGTCGCGATCTACGTCGGCGGCGGCAAGTACGTCGGCGCGCAGAACCCGTCGACCGGTGTCGTCGAGCGCGACCTGGACTGGGACCCGCCGTCGGGCGCCGTGCGCATCCTCTGATCGCGCGCGCCGACTCGTACGCGGCGACTCGTACGCGACGAAGGGCCGTCACTCCTCGGGGGAGCGACGGCCCTTCGCCTCAGTCCCACCAGAACGTCCAGTGAGAGTTGCCCACCAGAGCTTCCTCCGCGTAGAGGCGCAAGGTCTCGTATCCCTGCCAGATGTTGTCCGGGCAGAAGGCGAAGTGTTCCACGGCGACCGCGAGGGCTTCTTCCACGGTTTGCGGGGGTGCCGCCACGGACAGATCCAGACGGTCGTAAGAGAGGGCAATCACCCGGACGCCGAAGCGGTCCTCCCATGATCGGAGTACGGCGCACAGGCGAGCCACGTCGTTCTCGTGGTTGAGCGGCCCCGTCCAGCCGATCGCTGCCGGAAGATCCGCGGAGCGGACCGCGGGGGCCAGGGCGAGCCGAGGGCTCGAGAGCCGGTGCTCCACGAGACCGGCTGCCACTTCCGCCGCGATCGCGTCCGGATCCGCCGCCGCATATCCCCGCGGGGCCAGTCCGGGCCAGTCGCTGCTGTACGGGGCGATGGTTTCGCCCTCGCCCTCGTCGTCCTCGTTCTCCTCCGTGTCCGCCACCGCAGCGTGCCACGACTCCCTGAGGACGCCCTCGGCATCGTGATCGTCCGGGACCGACATCATGCCGGGGTCCAGCTCCGTGTTCCACCAGCCCGCAACGCCTGCGTCGTCTTCAAGCAGAACAGGCTGAAGTCCCCCTCCACCGCGAGCCGGTGCGCACTGGGCCCAGGCGGCCGTACCGGCGATCCCATCGGCAACCCAGAGCAGGGGCTCGGGCCAAGGACCCGAGTGCGTTTCGGTGACGAACGACCCCGGCGGCAAGGTGAGACCCAGCCTCTCACCACCCCTGGGTTCGGTCGACAACGCGGACAGGGGGTTCACATCCATCGGCATGACGCCGAAGGTAGCGACACCCACTGACACATCGATCCCCCTCCGAGGGCCCCGCTCGAAAGCAGACTCTCAGGAGCTGATGAGGCGGCTGTCGAAGCCGGAGTTCACGAGCCGCTGGTAGGCGCCGTACACATCCTCCGGCACGTCCTGTTCGACGGCGATGGTGACGTTCTGGCCGGTGTTCGCCGCCTTCGGCTCTACGAGGATCGCCTCGTCCGGCACCCCCAGGCTCAGCGCGTGCTCCCGGAAGTGCACGGCTTCGCCGCGCGGGAAGCGGGCGCGGGTGATGGGGCTATTGCCGCCGCTGAAGACCAGGGTGGGGAAGAAGCCGGCGTGATACAGGTGGGCTGCCGTGGCGGCCACGCCCAGATCGTGGCTGCCGAGTCCGATCGCCGCAGAGCAAGGCCGCCGCTCATGACCCATCTGGTGGTAGTTCCAGATGAGCGTCGCGTCGTGGTACCCGCTGCATGGGGGAGGCGACCGGCCGTAAGGGGACGGTCGGCACGGTGATCCGCCGCGTGGCCCACATGCGACCGCTCGACGGCTCCGGGCGCGAGTGGACGGCGGACCCGAAGGGACTGCAGCCCGTGCGGCCGTTCGGCCGGGGCCAGGGGTGATACCCGGGCACCACGCGCCAGGTCGGGAGGGCCGACGGCTGCTGTGCGGCCACGACTCCCGGAAGATTTTTCCTACCAGCGGTGCTACTTTTTGGGTATGAGCAGCCACGTAACCCACCAGTCCACCGAGCGGGCCGGCAAGAGGTCCGTGTCACTTGCGCAGTCGTTGATCAAGGAAGTCGAGGAGCGTACCGGCAAGAACGGTTTCTCCTCCGTCGTGGCCGAAGCCCTGGAGGAGTGGCTCGCCGCGCAGAAGCTCCGCGAGGTCGTGGCCGCTGACCGCAAGGCGTTCGGCCCGGTATCCGCCGAAGCGCTGCGGCAGGCGGAACAGGAATGGTGAGCAAGCGCCTCAAGGTCAAGGCAAAGAGTGAGGGCACGCTCGTCCTGGACGCCCAAGGGCTTTCGCTGCATGTCGACGGCGACGAGGCGATGCGGGCGCGCATCGAGGTCGCCCAGCAGAGCGGTAGACGAGTGGCGCTGTCCGCCCTGACGCCCTTGGAGGTGCGGCGAAGTGGGCAAGCCGCCCAGCGGCTCCAGTTCGTGCTGTCCCGGTTCGACGTCAAGCCGGTCAGCGACGAGGTGATGGACGCCGCGGCAAAGCTGCTGGACGTCTCGGGCCTTGACGGACACGAATGCCTCGTGGACGCACTGGTGGTGGCCACGGCCGCGCTCTGCACACCTCCGGTACTGCTCGTCACATCCGACAAGTCGCACATCCCTGCGCTGTGCAAGGCCGCCGAGGAGCTTCCCGGCTCGCCGAGGGTGAAGATCGTCAACGTCTGAGAGCTCGATCGTCGTACGCCGGGCCGCTCGGCCTTGTGCCGCGCGCCCCGGCCTCAGACGATCAGGCCTTGGATGATCAGGCCTTCGGGGCCACCTTCGAGAGGCCGTTGATGATGCGGTCCATCGCGTCGCCGCCCGTCGGGTCGGTGAGGTTGGCCAGCATCTTCAGGGTGAACTTCATCAGCACCGGGTGGGTCAGGCCGCGCTGGGTCGCGATCTTCATGACCTTCGGGTTGCCGATGAGCTTCACGAAGGCGCGGCCCAGCGTGTAGTAGCCGCCGTAGGTGTCCTTGAGGATCTGCGGGTAGTTCCGCAGGGCCAGCTCGCGCTGGGCGGGGGTCGCGCGGGCGTGGGCCTGGACGATGACGTCGGCGGCGATCTGGCCGGATTCCATCGCGTAGGCGATGCCCTCGCCGTTGAACGGGTTGACCAGGCCGCCCGCGTCGCCCACGAGCAGCAGGCCCCTGGTGTAGTGCGGCTGCCGGTTGAAGGCCATCGGCAGGGCCGCGCCCCGGATCGGGGTGGTCATGTTGTCCGGCGTGAAGCCCCAGTCCTCCGGCATGGACGCGCACCAGGCCTTGAGGACCTCGCGCCAGTCCAGCTCGCGGAAGGCCTTGGAGGAGTTGAGGATGCCGAGGCCGACGTTGGAGGTGCCGTCGCCCATGCCGAAGATCCAGCCGTAGCCGGGAAGCAGCCGGTCCTGCGGGCCGCGCCGGTCCCACAGCTCCAGCCACGACTCCAGGTAGTCGTCGTCGTGCCGGGGCGTGGTGAAGTACGTCCGGACGGCGACACCCATCGGCCGGTCCTCGCGCCGGTGCAGGCCCATGGCGAGGGAGAGCCGGGTCGAGTTGCCGTCGGCGGCGACGACGAGCGGCGCGTGGAAGGTGACCTCGCGCTTCTCCTCGCCGAGCTTGGCGTGCACGCCGGTGATCCGCCCGGTGCGGTCGTCGACGATCGGCGCGCCGACGTTGCAGCGCTCGTGGAGACGCGCCCCGGCCTTCTGCGCCTGCCGGGCGAGCAGCTCGTCGAAGTCCTCGCGCTTGCGGACCAGTCCGTAGTCCGGGTACGAGGCGAGATCCGGCCAGTCGAGCTGGAGCCGCACCCCGCCGCCGATGATCCGCAGGCCCTTGTTGCGCAGCCAGCCGGCCTCCTCGGAGATGTCGATACCCATCGACACCAGCTGCTTGGTGGCGCGCGGGGTGAGCCCGTCGCCGCAGACCTTCTCGCGCGGGAACGCGGTCTTCTCCAGGAGCAGGACGTCGAGCCCCGCCTTGGCCAGGTAGTACGCGGTGGTCGAACCCGCCGGGCCGGCCCCGACGACGATCACATCTGCGCTGTGCTCGGACAGGGGCTGCGGCTCGGTCACGGCGGGGTCTCCCGAGGGGTCGAGGAATGAGTGATGAGGAACGAGGGCGAGGGAAGTCTATGGGTGAGGCCTGCGGCCCGTACGGGCGCCAGGGCCTGTCCGGCGGATCCGGCCCTGGGCCTGATCCGAGCCCAGGCCTACGCCTTGAAGCCGCGGTGCATCGCCACGATGCCGCCGGTCAGATTGCGCCACGCGACCTTCGACCAGCCCGCCTTCTGCATCATCCCCGCGAGGGTCGGCTGGTCGGGCCAGGACTGGATGGACTCGGCGAGGTACACGTACGCGTCGGGGTTGGACGACACGGCGCGGGCGATCGGCGGCAGCGCGCGCATCAGGTACTCCTCGTACACCGTGCGGAACGGGCCCCAGGTGGCGTGCGAGAACTCGCAGATGACGACCCGGCCGCCGGGCTTCGTCACCCGGTACAGCTCGCGCAGCGCCTGGTCGGTGTCCTGGATGTTGCGCAGGCCGAAGGAGATGGTGACGGCGTCGAAGACGTCGTCCTTGAACGGCAGCTTCGTGCCGTCGCCCGCCGTGAACGGCATCCACGGGTGGTTCTTCTTGCCGACCCGCAGCATCCCGAGCGAGAAGTCGCACGGCACGACGAACGCCCCGGCGCGCGCGAACGGCTGCGAGGAGGTCGCGGTGCCGGCCGCCAGGTCCAGGATCCGCTGCCCGGGCCGCGCGTCGACCGCCTTGGCGACCTCCTTGCGCCAGCGCCGGTCCTGGCCGAGCGAGAGCACGTCGTTGGTGAGGTCGTAGTTCGCGGCGACGTCGTCGAACATCGAGGCGACTTCGTGCGGCTGCTTGTCCAGGGTTGCGCGGGTCACTGGTGTTCGCCTCACCTTGTGTCGTACGGCCGGATCACTTACGCCCGCATTGTCGCAGGGCACTCTGGACAGATGGGTCAGCGGGCCCGGTAGACGAGCCGTCCGCCCAGGACCGTCGCCACGCAGGTCGCCGGGCCGCGGCGGACCAGCTCCGCGCGGTCGGCCACGTCGAAGACGGCGAAGCGGGCCGGGCCGCCCGCCGCCAGTGCGGGAAGCAGCACGAGCGGGCTCGGCGTCAGGGACGGCGGGCCCGGGAGGTTCGGCGGGCGCTGCCCGATCGCGAGCCCGGCCCGCCGCACCGCGTCCTGCGCGGCCCGCCCGCGCAGCTCGCCGCCGATCGCGACCGTGCCGTGCGCGAGGAGCCGCTGCACCCCGCGCCGGGCGCTGGCGCCGAGCCGTACCGGGTCGGCGCGGAAGATCTCCCGCGCCCGCTCGCCCGTGATCGGCTCGGTGCCGTACGTGTCGGCCTCGCGCGGATCGGGGTGGTAGGTCCCTTCGAGCAGCTCGGGGCCGTACGGGTTGAGCAGCCCGGGCGTGAGGATGCCGGGCCACAGGCGCAGCCGCGCGTCCTGGTGGGCGGCGGCCAGCTCCTCGTACGGGCCGACGGCCGCGAGGCGGGCTCCGTCGACGAGGACGGCGGTCTCGGGCGACGCCTCGGCGGCGTGCAGGGTGAGCATCAGCGGTCCGCGATCAGTTCGCGTCGAGGAGCTTCAGCTCCGGATGCGCCGTCCCGCCCTCGATCGCGATCGACGAGATGTGGGAGGCCACCCGCTCGTCCACCGGGTCGTTCGCCGGGTCCTCGTGCACGACCAGGTGCTCGTACGTCGTCGAGCGCTGCGCCGGCACCCGCCCCGCCTTGCGGATCAGGTCGATGATCTCCAGGCGGTTGGAGCGGTGCTTGGCACCGGCCGAGGAGACCACGTTCTCCTCCAGCATGATCGAGCCGAGGTCGTCCGCGCCGTAGTGGAGCGACAGCTGGCCGACCTCCTTGCCGGTGGTGAGCCAGGAGCCCTGGATGTGCGCCACGTTGTCCAGGAAGATGCGGGCGATCGCGATCATCCGCAGGTACTCGAAGAGGGTGGCCTGCGTCCGCCCCTTCAGGTGGTTGTTCTCCGGCTGGTAGGTGTACGGGATGAAGGCCCGGAAGCCGCCCGTCCGGTCCTGCGTGTCGCGGATCATCCGCAGGTGCTCGATGCGCTCGGCGTTGGTCTCGCCGGTGCCCATCAGCATCGTGGAGGTGGACTCGACGCCCAGCTTGTGGGCGATCTCCATGATCTCCAGCCAGCGCTCGCCGCTCTCCTTCAGCGGGGCGATCGCCTTGCGCGGCCGCTCCGGGAGCAGCTCGGCGCCGGCGCCCGCGAAGGAGTCGAGCCCGGCCTGGTGGATCCGGGTGATGGCCTCCTCGACGGAGACCTTGGAGATCCGGGCCATGTGCTCGACCTCGGACGCGCCGAGGGAGTGGATGACCAGCTCCGGGAACTCCTTCTTGATGGCCGAGAAGTGCCGCTCGTAGTACTCGACGCCGTAGTCCGGGTGGTGCCCGCCCTGGAACATGATCTGGGTGCCGCCGAGCTCCACGGTCTCCGCGCAGCGGCGCAGGATGTCGTCGAGGTCGCGGGTCCAGCCCTTCTTGGTGTCCTTCGGCGGCGCGTAGAAGGCGCAGAACTTGCACGCCGTCACACAGACGTTCGTGTAGTTGATGTTGCGCTCGATGATGTACGTCGCGATGTGCTCGGTCCCCGCGTAGCGGCGCCGGCGTACGGCGTCGGCGGCGGCGCCCAGCGCGTGCAGCGGCGCCGAGCGGTACAGGTCGAGCGCCTCCTCGGGGGTGATCCGGCCACCGGCGGCGGCGCGGTCGAGAACGGACTGCAGGTCGGCCTTCTCGGTCACCGGGTGTGTCCCTTTCGGAGGGGTGCGGACGCGTACTGAACGGACCGAGCCAGCCTACGCCAGGGGCTTCGGGCGGATTCTTACCGGTCCCGAGCCAACCGAACGGCTCCCATGCCCCTCTCCTCCTCCGGAATCCTCCGTATCGCCCGAATCGCACCCGGAGCACGTCATGACACGCCGTCGCCGCCCGACCCGGACCCTCGCGGCCCTGCTCGCCCTGGGTTCCTCGCTCGCCCTGGTCACCGGCTGCTCGTCCTCCGAGTCCGACAAGGGCGGCCCGGTCTCGTTCGACACGCCGCGCGGCGACAGGACCGCCAACCGCCAGATCGCGCAGCAGCAGCACAAGCACGGGGGCGGCGGCGCCGAGGTTCCGGAGACCGTCTTCCCCACCGGCCCGAAGGCGACGTTCACCACCGCCGACACCCTCGACGACGGCACGAAGATCGGGGTCACCGAACTCCACGGCGGGAAGTCCGGGTTCACGGGCAAGGTGTGGGTGTGGGCGCCGAAGCAGTATTTCGATCCGAAGTACGCCGACAGCGGCTTCCCCGTCCTCATCTCGCTGCCCGGCGCCCACGGCTATCCGACGAATTACTGGAGCAACCCGGACCGCGAACTGGAGTCGAGCATCGCCCGGTGGTCGGAGGAGGGAAAGAGCCTTCCGTTCATTGTCGTGATGCCTGTGCTCAATCCCGACGCCAAGTACTACTACGACGGCAGTGATATTCCGGGCCGGCCGCGAATGGGCACCTGGCTGACCGAGGACGTACCGGATTTCGTCCGGGCGAATTTCCGTACGTTCACGTCCCGGGACGGCTGGGCCTTCATGGGTTCGTCCTCGGGCGGCTTCGTGGCCCTCAAGTCCGTACTGCAGAGGCCGGACCGGTTCAAGGCGGCCATCGCCTCCGGCCCGGACCTCATCCCCGACTCGCCGCTGTGGAAGGGACACGAGAAGGAACGGCGGGCGAACGACCCGGGGCGGCTCGCCGCGGCGCTCGGCGCGAAACCGGACACCAGGGCGAACCAGGTCTTCCTGGCCTTCCAGGTGGGCAGCAAGGAGACCCGGATGGCGCCCCGCCTCAACGCCTTCATCCGGACCCACACCAAGGGCCCCGTGAAGTCCCGGCTGCAGGTCATCCCGGACGGCGAGCACAACCCGCGCAGCTACATCCGCGGCATGGACGCGGGCTCGATCGCCTGGATCAGCAAGCAGCTCCAGGCGCCGATCCCCGCGCCCTGAGGGCCGCCGGCGTCAGTACGACGGCCGTCAGCGGGACGGCAGCAGCTCCACCCGTACGTCCGCCGGGAACCCGGTCGTCGGGCCGGTCCGGCGGGCGAACTCCCGCACCCCCGCGAGCTGCTCGGGCCCGAAGCGGAAGTCGAGCGTACGGAAGTAGCGCTCCAGCAGCTCCGCGTCGAAGGTCTCCCAGCGCGCCGCCTGCTCGGCCACCTTGGCGACCTCCTCCAGGGACAGGTCACGGGAGGCGAGGAAGGCCCGGTGCACGTCGTGGACGGTCTCCGGCTCGCGCGCCAGGAAGTCCTTGCGGACCGCCCAGACCGCGAAGACGAACGGCAGGCCCGTCCACTCCTTCCACATCAGCCCCAGGTCGTGGACCTGGAGCCCGAGCCGCGGCGCGTCGTGCAGCGAGGCCCGCAGCGCGGCGTCGCCAATCAGCACCGCCGCCTCCGCCTCCTGCATCATCAGGCCGAGGTCGGGCGGGCACGTGAAGTAGTCGGGCGACACGCCGTACGACTCGGAGAGCAGCAGCTGCGCGAGGCGCACGGAGGTGCGGGAGGTGGAGCCGAGCGCGACCCGCGCGCCGTCCAGTTCCGCCAGCGGGCGCTGGGAGACGATCACGCACGACATGACGGGGCCGTCGCAGCCGACGGCGATGTCCGGGAGCGCGACCAGCTCGTCCGCGTGCCTGAGGTATTCGACGAGCGTCACGGGACCGATATCGAGGTCGCCGCGGACCAGCTGCTCGCTGAGCTTCTCCGGCGTGTCCTTGGTCAGCTCCAGGTCGAGCAGCGTTCCCGTACGGGCCAGACCCCAATAGAGGGGCAGACAGTTCAGGAACTGGATGTGGCCGACCCGGGGCCGGCTCCGCTGGTGGTCATCGGTTGCATTGTCCACATCGCGAGGCTAGACCCGTCTCGTACGATGGACATCGCCGGGTCCGCGCCGGGCGCGCCGGGGCCGTACCGGGCCCACGCTGTCGGCACATCCGCGTCAGCTCATCAGAAGCGCATCAAACATGTGAGTGACGTGATCTTTCCCTCTACCGCTTCGCGCACGCTGCGTGCTACGCTCGACGCAAGTTGCAGTTTGGTTTCCCTTGCAGTACAGAGCCTGCGGAGCATGTGACCCGCAGGCTTTTGTAGTTTTCAGACTTGGTTGCAGGTTCTGGAGCAGGGCGACCCTTTGGCCCATAGGAGGGCTCATGGCTACCGGAACCGTGAAGTGGTTCAACGCTGAAAAGGGCTTCGGCTTCATTGCCCAGGAAGGCGGCGGCCCGGATGTCTTCGTCCACTACTCCGCGATCAACGCGTCTGGTTTCCGCTCCCTCGAGGAGAACCAGCAGGTGAACTTCGACGTCACCCAGGGCCCGAAGGGCCCGCAGGCGGAGAACGTCACCCCGGTCTAAGGACCCCCGGGTCGACGATCGCGATCCTCTAGAGCTGTACCCAAGGAGCCCCGCTCAGTGCGCGCACGCCGCGCACGAGCGGGGCTCCTGCCCGTTGTGGGCCCCGTTTCACGTGGACGAGGCCCGTTTCCGGAACGCCCGGCGGTTCGGGATCACGGTTTCGTACGCTGGACGCATGACCGAACGCAAACCGCCCGGAGTCAGCTTCGAGTCATTCGTCGACAAGCAGATCCGCGAGGCGGCCGAGCGCGGCGACTTCGCCAAGCTGGAGGGCTTCGGGAAGCCCCTCGACGACGACACCGTGCCGTACGACGAGCTGTGGTGGATCAAGCGCAAGATGCACCGCGAGGGCATGTCCGCGCTGCCGCCCGCCCTGGCCCTGCGCAAGGAGGCCGAGGACGCGGCCGAGGCGGCCCGTACCGCCGTCTCCGAGTCCCAGCTCCGCCGCATCCTCGGCGCCGTGAACACCAAGATCGCCGAGGCCCTGGCCCGGCCCCCGGCCGGTCCGCCGCTGAACCTGCGCCCGTTCGACGTGGAGGCGGCGGCGGAGGAGTGGCGGAAGGCGCACCCCGGGCGCTGAGGTACGCGGCCGCCAGAGCCCCCGGGCACCCGGACCCCAGCCCCCGTCCGGAACCGGCATCCCCTCCTCGCGAGTCCTCATCTACCCTGAGGCGCGTTCGACTTGACCATGCATCAGGTGTGACGACCAGGGGGACCGGACCGGCATGAGCGGCGAGAACGGGACACGCGCGCCCGAAAACGGGAGCGGGAGCGGGCACGGGATGGAGCCGCTCGGGAGCGGGGATCCGCGGGCGATCGGGCCGTACCGGCTGCTCGGGCGCCTCGGGTCCGGCGGGATGGGCCGGGTGTACCTGGCGCGCTCCGGAGGCGGGCGGACCGTCGCGGTCAAGGTCGTGCACGCCGAGCACGCGCAGGACCCGCAGTTCCGGGCCAGGTTCCGGCGCGAGATCGCGGCCGTACGGAAGGTCGGCGAGCACTACACCGCGCCCGTCCTCGACGCGGACCCCGAGGCCGAGCGGCCCTGGGTGGCGACCGGCTTCGTGCCCGGGCCGTCCCTGGAGCAGGTGGTACGGGAGCACGGGCCGCTGCCCGCCGACTCGGTCCTCGCGCTCGCGCTCGGCCTGCTGCGGGCCCTCCAGGGCATCCACGGCGCCGGCATCCTGCACCGGGACCTCAAGCCGTCCAACGTGATGCTCACCGTCGAGGGCCCCAGGGTGATCGACTTCGGCATCGCGCGCGCCCTCGAACCCTCCGTCGAGTCGCTGCTCACCAGCACCGGCATGGTGGTCGGCTCCCCCGGCTTCATGGCCCCCGAGCAGGTCCGCGGCGAGGCCCTGGGCCCGGCGGCCGATGTGTTCGCGCTCGGCTGCGTCCTGATGTACGCGGCGACCGGGCGGCTGCCCTTCGGGCACGGCGCCAGCAACCAGCACGCGATCATGTTCCGGATCGTGGAGGGCGAGCCGGAGCTCGACCGGGTGGAGTCCGAGGAGCTGCGTGCCTTCCTCGCCCGCTGCCTCGTCAAGGACCCCGCCGAGCGCCCCGCCATCGCCGCCCTCCTCGCGGACCCCGCCCTGCCGGGCGAGGAGTCCGGCCGCGGCCCGGCCGCCGCGGGCGGGACCTGGCTGCCGCCCGAGCTGGTGGCACGCCTCGCCCGGCAGGCGGCCCGGCTGCTCGACATCGAGGCACTGACGCAGGAGCTGGGGCGGGACGCGGCGGGTGCGGCGGGCTCGGCGGACGCGGCGGGCGCGGCGGACGGCGGCGGAGCCGGAGCCGGAGCCGGAGGACCCGACACGGGGACGGTCGGGCTGCGCCCGCAGGCCCCGGGCCCCACGGGGGGCACGGGGGCCACGGCTGCCCCCGGCGCCCCCGGCACCGCCGAGCCGGTCGCCGCGACCCCCGTCGCCGTACGCCGCGAGCCGCGCCGCGCCTCCCGGATCTGGACCGTCGTCGCGGCCGTCTTCGTCGTCCTCGGCGTCAGCGGCACGGTCGTGAAACTCATCGACGACAACGCCCGCCAGCGCGACCTCCAGGCCGCCCACGACGCCCCGGGCGCCACGACCACCACGCCCGGCACGACCACCGGCGCCACAGGCACCACCGGCCCCTCCAGCACCCCGCCGGCCACCACCACCGGCCCCACGTCCGCTCCCCCGCCCGGCCAGGCCCCGCCCCCGGCCGGGCGGCCCCCCGCCGACGCGAGCGGCGGGGGTGCGGGCGGAGGCACGGCCTCCGGCGGCTCCTCGGCCTCGGGCGGCTCCTCCGGCGGCTCCTCGACGAGCTCGGGCGGCGGCGGTACGACGTCGTCGGGCGGCGGCGGTACGACGACCAGGCCACCCGCCACCACCGCGCCCCAGACCACGGCCCCCAGCAGCACGGGCCAGGTCCCGTCGGCGTTCGTCGGCACCTGGTCGTACACGAGCCCGTACAACATCGGCCAGCCGAAGACGGTGTACATCTACCGGGTGGCCCCGGGCCAGATCGCCGCCAGGATGATCACCGAGATCAACGGCGCCCACTGCGAGCACGTGGCCAAGCTGGTCTCGATCACCGACGGCGGCAAGCGCATCAACCTCGGCACCACCATCCTGGACCAGGCCAGGTCCAGCTCCTATCCGTCCTGCACCAACGGCGACGCGTCCGCGTTCCTCCTCGCCGTGCCGACCGGCCTCACCCACGACGTCGGCCCCGCCCACGGCGACGGCTACCACTACGAACGCGCCTGACCGCGTACCGTGACGCCATGAACAGCGCCGAGCTTCTGACCGACGCGTTCGACCGAGTCCGGGAGGCCGTGCACGAGGCCGTCGAAGGACTGTCGGACGACGAGCTGACCGCCCGCGTCGACCCCGACGCCAACTCGATCGCCTGGCTCGTCTGGCATCTGACCCGCATTCAGGACGACCACATGGCCGACGCGTTCGACACGGAGCAGGTCTGGACGTCCGACGGCTTCTCCGGCCGCTTCGGCCTCCCCTTCCCCGAGGACGCGACCGGTTTCGGCCACTCCTCCGCCCAGGTCGCCGCCGTCCGCGCCCCCGGCGAGCTGCTCCTGGCGTACTACGACGCCGTCCACGCCCGCAGCCTCACCCACCTCGCCTCCCTCACCGACGCCGACCTCGACCGCGTCGTGGACACCCGCTGGACCCCGCACGTCACCCTCGGCGTCCGCCTCATCAGCGTCGTCGCCGAGGACAACCAGCACGCGGGCCAGGCGGCGTACGTCCGGGGCGTGGTGGAGCGGGCGGCGGCGGGCTGAGCGGCAGCCCGGTCAGATCCGCTGCCCGGGCCCGATGATCGCGAGCCCCACCTGCGCGGCGAGCCAGTGCGCGTAGGGCTCGCGCGTCTGGACGCCGTCGTGGACGGTGCTGCGGACGTGCACCAGGACGGTGTGGTCGTCGGCGGGCTCTGCGTATTCGCGGTCGCGGGTGTTGAAGAGCAGGGTCACCTCGGCGTGCTTGGACTCACCGTAGAAGCCCGCCTCGGGCGCGTCCGGCCAGGACAGGGACTGCCAGTTGATCTCGCCCGTGTGCGGACCGATCGCGGCGGTGAAGGCGTCCTCGATGCTGCCGACCGGAAGGTCGAACTGCTCGAACTCCACCGGCAGCCGCCCCTCGTACGCGGCCGGGTCGGCGGGCAGGCCGGCCGCCTGGACGCCGATGACCAGCGGAGGCTGTTCGTCGAACGGCACGCCCTCGAACTCCCAGCCGGACTCCCCGCGCCCCTCCCGCCCCCGGAACCACCCCTCGGGCAGCGCCTCGGCCACCCTCCGCACCTCCGCGACCGAGGGCAGCTCGGCGTACACGGACACGTCGGAGTGCTCGCATCGGCCGAACTCCATGAGCCGGCGGGCGGTGGCCAGAGCGAGTGCGGGGTCGGGCGTACGGAAGACGGGATAGGCGATGTCGTTGGACATGCGAAGGACCCTGCCAGGTCCGCTCCCCGCAGGTCATCGCATTTACGCCCACGAAGTGGCCGACGGGCGCCCGGCTCGGCGTAGCCTCTGGCGCGTGACCAGCGAGAACACCTTCGTACTCTTCGACGTCGACGGCACCCTGATGGACGCCGTCGAGAACCAGCGGCGCGTCTGGCACGCGTGGGCCGAGCGGCATGGGCTCGACGGGGCCGAGGTGTACGCCGTCGCGCTGCGGACGCGGCCGGTGGAGACGTTCGCGGCCGTCGCGCCGGAGGCGGATCCGGAGGAGTGCCTGGCGCTGCTGCACGCGCTGGAGGACGAGGACGTACGGACGGGGGTGTACGAGGCCTTCGCCGGCGCCGCCGAGCTCCTGAAGGCGCTGCCCGCCGGGCGTTGGGCGCTCGTCACGTCCAACTACGAGCACCGGGTGCGCGGGCGGTTCGAGCGGACGGGCCTCCCCATGCCCGAGGTCGTCGTGGACGCGGCGTCCGTGGCGGAGGGCAAGCCGTCGCCCGTGCCGTATCTGCGGGCGGCGGAGATCCTCGGAGCCGACCCCGCCCACTGCCTGGTGATCGAGGACGCGCCCTCGGGCGTACGGTCGGGGCGCGCGGCCGGGATGACCGTCTGGACCGTCAACACTGCGGCGGAGGCGGCGGACGCGGCGGACGCGGCGGACGCGGCGGAGGGTTCGCACCGGCACTTCGGGACGCTGGCGGAGGCGGCGCCGGAGATCCTGGCGTGGGCGGGTCCTACGGGTGGCCGTTGCTGGTGAGCTTCTGGTGCGGCCGCCCTCACTCCGAGTGTGGCCCCCTCCACCACCGCCTCAAGGGCGCCTCCGGCGTCGCTTCGCGATGGGCTGCGCCCACCCTTGACCCGGCGCCTCCGGGGTCCTTTTCACACTCGGAGGGCGGCCCGGGGGGCCCGGCCGCGCGGGGGCGTTGTCGTTCCCGGGCGCCGTAGGCGGCCGGAAGGCCGGTGGGTGGGTAGGCCCGGGTATCGCTCCCGAGCGGAGGGAGCCAGCCGGCCGGTGGGTGGGGGCCCGGTTCGCGGCGGGGGTGGGCGGGGCCGTGTCCGCCGGTCCGGGGTGCGCGGGAGGGGAATGGGGCGGCCTGGCCCGGCTCAGCGGCTGACGGCCGTCATCGGGCCGGGGCGCATGCCCCGCTGGTCACTCCCGGTGGGCGGTGCGAACCCCGCCCGCGCGAGCCCTTGGGCCGCCATCGACCCCATCAGACCGCCACCGGAGTCACAGCAGTCCCACATGCCCCACCGAGGGACGGGGATGGCGGACTTTGCACCGCCCCGCAAGGACAGGCGAGGGTCGCGGGCAGGCAGGCTCCGCTCGCGCGAGCCCTTGGGCCGCCATCGACCCCATCAGACCGCCACCGGAGTCACAGCAGTCCCACATGCCCCACCCGTGAACAGGGATGGCGGGCTTTGCACCGCCCCGCAAGGACAGACGACGGTCGCGGGCGGCCTTGGGGCGGCATCGACACCCACGGACCACCACTGGAGTCACAGCCGTCTCACCCGCCCCACCCAGGGACGGGGATTTCGCAGTTTGCGCCGCCCGGCGGGGCGGGCGGGCGTGCCGGGATCCCCGGCCCGTGGTCGTCTCCCTCGTCACACGGGCCCCGAACCGGGCCGGGATTCCCGACGTGGAACCGCGCTGCGGGACTCAGCCGCCGAGCGGCAGCCCGCCGAGGGTCGAGAGACCCGAGGTCGGCAGGGCGCCTCCGAGGTTCGTCAGGCCACCGAGGCCCGAGGTCGTCGCACCGTCGGCGCCGGCGGTCTCGGTGACACTGCCGAGGGCGTTCGTCACCGTCCCCAACGGCAGGGGCGCGGCGCTCGCGGCCGGGGCAACGGCACCGGCGACGGCGAGGGATCCGAGTACGACAGCGGCAGCCTTCAGCGGCTTCATGGGTCCAACCTTTCTTCGGCGACCTGCGGTCGCCCGGGGACGTTCATCGACCGGGTGCGTGCCCGGCGATCGATACGCCGTGGATAACGACGAGGTCACGAAGCAGACACCCCTTCCGGGCCGATTACCGGCAGACGAACTCGATCGTGGCGGACGAAGTAGGGAATCCCGAGCCCGGAATGGGGCCCCCGTGCACTCGTGTGACGAGGGAGGCGCCTCCTCCCCCGCTCCGGCTCCGGGATTCCCGACTTCGCCCGCCCGCGCCCCTCGCCTGCCCTTGCTGGGCGGTGCAAAGCCCGCCATCCCTGTTCACGGGTGGGGCGGATGGGACTGCTGTGACTCCGGTGGCGGTCTGATGGGGTCGATGGCGGCCCAAGGGCTCGCACCACCCACCGGTCGTGACCAGCGGGGCATGCGCCCCAGCCCGACGGCGGTGGTCGGCCGCCGAGCCGGGAACGGCCGCCCCATTCCCCTCCCGCGCACCCCCAACAACGGACACGACCCCGCCCGCCCCGCCGCGAACCGAGCCCCCACCCACTCACCCGCCACCCGCCCACGGCGGGGACGGCTACCCGGACCGATCCGCGCGGCCCCGCCCCCGGCCGCCCTCCGAGTGTGAAAAGGACCCCGGAGGCGCCGGGTCAAGGGTGGCCGAAGGCCATCGCATCGCGACGCCGAAGGCGCCCTTGACGCGGTGGTGGAGGGGGCCACACTCGGAAAGAGGGCGGCCGCACCAGAAACCCGCAAGAAGCGGCGACCCGTAGGGCCCAAGACCCGCACCCGACCTTTCCCGGCATCGATCGTCGGGTGCTGCGAGGCCGGCCCTTCCTACGGTGGACACACCCCACAAGGGGTGGAAGGACACAGAGGGCGGAAGGCGGATGGCCGTGTTGGAGGGGCTGAACAAGGCGCTGGACCATGTGGAGCGCCATCTCGCCGAACACGACGTGGACGTCGCCGAGGCCGCGCGGATCGCGGCGACCTCGGAGTACCACTTCCGGCGTCTGTTCTCGGCGCTCGCCGGGATGCCGCTGTCGGTGTACGTGCGCCGGCGCCGGATGACCCTGGCCGGGGCCGAGGTGCTGTCCGGCGAGCGGACCCTGCTCGATGTGGCCGTGTCGTACGGCTACGGCTCGGGCGAGGCCTTCGCCCGCGCGTTCCGCTCCGTGCACGGCATCGGGCCGGGCGAGGCCCGGCGCACCGGCGCCGCGCTCGTCTCGCAGCCGCGGATGTCCTTCCGGGTCGTCGTCGAAGGGAGCAGCAGCATGCAGTACCGGATCGTCGAGAAGGAAGCGTTCCGGATCGCCGGCCGGAAGGCCCGGATCCCACTCGTCCACGAGGGCGTCAACGAGGCCGGCGCCGCGCACGTGGAGAGCCTGGGCATGGAGGCGATCGTACGGATGAAGGAGCTGTCCGACCGGGAGCCCGCGGGGGTCCTGTCGGCCGTGCAGCATCTGACCGAGAGCCGTGAGGAGGGCGCCGAGGTCGACTACTGGATCGGCGTCGCGACCGGCCCCGAGGCGGTGCCGACGGAGGACCTCGACGGCCTCGACGGCCTCGACGTCCTCGACGTACCGGCCGGGACCTGGGCGGTCTTCGACAACCACGGCCCCTATCCGCTCGCCCTCCAGGAGCTGTGGCGGGATGTGTTCACGCAGTGGTTCCCGTCCAACCCGTACGCGAGCCGGCCGGGTCCTGAGCTCCTGAAGACCCAGCCGGTGGCGATCGGCACGGAGACGGACTCCCAGCTGTGGATCCCCGTCGAGCGGGTCAGCGGGGGCGCAGGGGCCTGAAGACGGGGACCTGGAACTCGCCGCTCCCGCCCTCCGGCCGGAAGGCGAGTTCCAGGTCCATCCCGATCCGCAGGTCCGTCTCCGGGCAGTCGACGATCTCCGTCATCATCCGGGGGCCCTCGGCGAGGTCCACGACCGCCGCGACGTACGGCACGCGGTCGCCGAAGGGCGGCAGGTCGTTGCGGTGCACCACGGACCACGTGTAGAGCACCGCGCGGCCCGCCGCCCGCCGCCACTCGACGGCCTCGCTCCAGCAGTACGGGCAGAACTCGCGCGGGTAGTGGTGCGGGCGGTCGCAGGCGGTGCAGTGGCGCAGCAGGAGGCGCCCCTCGGCGGCGGCGTCCCAGTAGGGCCGGGTGAAGGCGTCTACCTCTGGCACAGCCGTCATCAGAAGAGTCCGATCGCATGGTCGAGGGACCAGGTCTGCCAGGACATCGTGAAGAGGGCGACGAGCGAGATCAGCGCCATCATCGCGTTCTGCCCCTGCTCCGCCCAGTCGTGGATCATCAGCGTGAGGTAGAGGAGGTTGAGGAGCAGCCCGCCGACGAGCGCGACGGGGGTCAGCAGGCCGGTGATCAGCCCGAGGCCGAGGGCGAGTTCGGCGTAGACGACCACGTACGCCATGAGCCTGGGGCGCGGCGCGACGACCGTCCGGAAGCCGCTCCGTACCGCCTCCCATCGGTGCTTCCCGGCGACGTCCGCCGCCCAGGCGATGCCCGTGCCGCGCTCGAACCAGCCCTTCTTGTCCTTGTGGCGCCAGCTCTCCAGCCACCACAGGCCGAGGCCGATGCGCAGGACGGCGAGCCATTCGGCGCCGGTGAGCCAGATCGTCCGCATGTGCCCCGCCCGCCCCTCGGTCCGCCGAGGCGGACATGAGATCCGACATGAGATCCGGCATGACATCTGAGATGACATCCGACATGACATCCGACATGAAATCTGACAGGCCGTCAGTTCACCGGATGTCGATGGTTCTTCGCAAGACCTCTGCGGGCGTGATCGATTCGCAACCGAACTCCCTCTTGACCGAGACCCACGGCGTGTACGCGTCATTACGCTCAGCAGTCATGACCGTCACCCCCCAGCCCCACCCCGTCTACGTCATCGGCGCCGGCCCCGGTGGCCTCGCCGTCGCCGCCGCCCTGCGCGCGCGGGGCGTACGGGCCGTCGTCCTGGAGAAGGCCGACGCCGTCGGCCACTCCTGGCGCCACCACTACGACCGCCTGCGGCTGCACACCACCCGGCGCCTCTCCTCACTGCCCGGGCTCCGGATGCCGCGCTCCTTCGGACGGTGGGTGGCCCGCGCGGACGTGGTGCGTTACCTGGAGAAGTACGCCGAGTTCCACGACCTGGAGATCGTGACGGGGGTGGAGGTCACCCGCGTCGAGCGCGCCGAAGCGGAAGGCGCGGAGGCGAAGGGCCCGCAGGGCCCGGAGGCGCGCTGGGTCCTGCACGCGACCGGCGGGCGGCGGCTCGTCGGCTCCGCCGTGGTCGTCGCCACCGGCTTCAACCACACGCCCCGCCTTCCGGACTGGCCCGGCCTGGAGACGTACACCGCGAAGGCGGAGCTCGTGCACGCGAGCGCGTACCGGAACCCCACGCCGTACGAGGGCCGCGACGTCCTCGTCGTCGGCGCGGGCAACACCGGCGCCGAGATCGCGGCCGACCTCGCCGGGGGCGGCGCCGCGCGCGTCCGCCTCGCGGTGCGCACTCCCCCGTACATCGTGCGCCGCTCCACCCTCGGCTGGCCCACCCAGCGCAGCGGCATCCTGGTGCGCCGCCTCCCCGTACGCCTGGTCGACGGGCTGACCGGACTGCTCGGGCGCTTCATGGCAGCCGACCTCTCCGCGTACGGGATGCCCCGCCCCCAGGGCGGCCTCTACTCGCGCGTCCGCGCCGGGGCGATCCCGGTGCAGGACGTCGGCCTGGTCGCCGCCGTGAAGGCGGGCACGGTCGAGCCGGTCGCCGCCGTCGCCTCCTTCGACGGCTCCGAGGTCGTCCTCGCCGACGGCACCCGCCTCGCCCCGGACGCGATCGTCGCGGCCACCGGCTACCGCCGGGCCCTGGAGCCGCTGCTCGGGCACCTCGGGGTGCTCGACGAGCGCGGGCGCCCGGTCACGGGCAAGGCGCTGCCGCCGGGGCTGTACTTCACCGGGTTCACGAACCCGATCAGCGGGATGTTCCGGGAGATGGCGCTGGACGCGGAGAGGATCGCGCGGCGGATCGCGAAGCAGGCGGCGGCGTAGCGGCGCCCGGGCGCCCCCTCCTCTGCAGCACCTCGCCCCCCACCGATCGCGACCTCCACCGACCCCGGCCCCGACCTGCCCGCCCCGACCTGCCCGCCCCGGCCAGCCCAGCCCCGACCTGCCCGGCCCTGACCTTTCGCAACCGCTTCAGGCGCCCGCGACCAGCATTCCGCCCATGGCCAGCATGGTCGCCGCGACCAGCCCGTCCAGTACGCGCCAGGCCTTCGGCCGGGACAGGACGCCGCTCAGCAGCCGGGCGCCGAAGCCCAGGGCGAAGAACCAGCCCAGGCTGGCCAGGGCCGCGCCCACGCCGAAGGCCCAGCGCAGGTCGCCGCGGTCGGAGGCGAGCGAGCCGAGCAGCAGCACGGTGTCCAGATACACGTGCGGGTTCAGCCACGTCATCGCCAGGCAGGTCAGGACCGCCCGGCGGGCCGAGCCGGCCTCCGGTCCGCCTGCGGTCAGGGCGGCGGCCGGATCCGGGCGCAGGACGCGCCGGGCCGCGAGGAGGCCGTAGCCGAGCAGGAACGCCCCGCCCACCAGGCCCACCGCGGTCAGCGCCGCCGGCCACGCCGTGACCACGGCGCCCACCCCCGCCACGCCGAGTGCGATCAGTACCGCGTCCGAAACGGCGCAGATCGCGACCACCGCGAGGACGGCGTGACCGCGGGCGCCCTGGCGCAGGACGAACGCGTTCTGGGCGCCGATGGCCACGATGAGGGAGAGTCCGGTCCCGAATCCGGCGACGAGGGCGGCGAGGATGCTGCTGGTCATGACGTCGACCGTAAGGAATACGCCATGATGAGAACAGCTAAAGATTCTTAAGTACCCTTAGCCCCACTTATGGACGAGCTCCCCCTGGACCAGGTCCGGACGCTGCTCGCGGTGGTCGACGAGGGCACCTTCGACGCCGCGGCCGCCGCCCTGCACGTGACACCCTCGGCCGTCAGCCAGCGCGTCAAGGCGCTGGAGCAGCGCACCGGCCGGGTCCTGCTGATGCGCACCAAGCCGGTGCGCCCCACCGAGTCCGGCGAGGTGGTGGTGCGGTTCGCCCGCCAGCTGGCACGCCTTGAACGGGACGCCCGCGCCGAGCTGGGCCTGGCGGCCGAGCGGGGCCCGGTCCGGATCCCGATCGCGGTCAATGCCGACTCCCTGGCCACCTGGTTCCTGCCCGCGCTCACCCGGGTCCCGCAGGACCCGCCGATCTGCTTCGAGCTCCACCGGGAGGACGAGGCGCACACCACCGCCCTGCTGCGCGAGGGCCAGGTGATGGCGGCCGTCACCTCCTCGCCCGACCCGGTGGCCGGCTGCACGGTACGGCGGCTCGGGCTCGCCCGCTACCGGGCGGTGGCCGCACCCGAGTTCGCCGCCCGCCATCTCCGGGGGCCCCTGCCGGAGGACCTGCGCGAGGCACCGACCGTGGCCTTCGACCGGCGCGACGGCCTCCAGGACGCCTTCGTCCGGTCCCTCACCCGGGGGCGTTCCGGCGCCGGTCGCATCCGCCACCTGGTGCCCACGTCCGACGGGTTCCGGGACGCGGTGGCCTTCGGCCTCGGCTGGGGCATGGTGCCCGAACCCCAGGCGGAGCCGCTCCTGCGCTCCGGCCGGCTGGTGGAACTGGCGCCGACGCGGCCCATGGACGTCCCGCTGTACTGGCAGCAGTGGAAGCTGGACTCGCCCGCCCTGTCCACAGTCGCCGAGGTCGTGGCGACGGCCGCCGCAGAGGCACTGCTGACCGACCGGGGAAGCGGCTCGCCCGAGCACCCGTGACACCCGTGACACCCGAACGGTTCGCCCGGCGGCGCGCCCCCGCCCCGCCCCCGCCCCCGCCCCGCTTCCCCAAGGGCCGCCGTACGACCTATTCCTGACTCACCGTCAGTTGAGTAATAATCTGACTCATCGTCAGATAGCGCCGGGACCCCACGGGACGGGTGGTCCGGTCTTCGGGATGGGCGGTGCGGAACGATGCTGGGATCGACTCACGGGACCTTCACCACCGGCCTCCGGGCCCGGGTCGACGCCTGCGGCGAGCAACCCGGGCGGACCGTCGTGCACGGCGTCGCCGCCGTCGAGGGCGACACGGACGTCAGCGGACGCCCGCTGCACACGCCGGTGCCGGAGCTCGACCGGTTCTTCCGGCCCCAGGTGGTCGCCGTCGTCGGGGCGTCCGACACCGAGGGGCGGCCGAACACCGGGATCACCAGGCAGCTGCTCGACTGGGCCGGGCGGGTCGGGGCGCGGGTGGTGCCGGTGCACCCGACCCGTACCGCCGTCTTCGGGATCCCGTGCGTGCCGTCCGTGGACGGGCTCGCCGGCCTCGACGAGCCCGTCGACCTCGCCGTCCTCCTCGTCGGCGATCCCCTCCCCGTCGTCGAGCAACTCGCCGCGGCCAAGGTGAGGTTCGCGGTCGCCTTCGCGTCCGGCTTCGCCGAGACCGGGGAGGCGGGCGCCCGCGCCCAGGAGCGGCTCGCGGCCGCCGTCGCCCGCTCCGGGATCCGGCTCCTCGGCCCCAACACCAACCTCAACGCCTTCGAGCGCTTCCGCGAGGACCTGGAGGGACCGGCGGTGGCCCTGATCACCCAGTCCGGGCACCAGGGCCGGCCCGTCTTCACCCTCCAGGAGCTGGGCGTCCGGCTCTCGCACTGGGCGCCCACCGGCAACGAGGCCGACCTGGAGGCCGCCGACTTCATCTCGTACTTCGCGCACCGGCCCGAGGTCGGGGCCATCGCCTGTTACGTGGAAGGGCTGAAGGACGGGCGTTCCTTCCTGCTCGCGGCCGACCGGGCCGCGCGCCGCCAGGTGCCGGTGGTCGCGGTCAAGGTCGGCCGGACGGAGGCCGGGGCGCGGATGGCCGCCTCGCACACCGGGAAGCTGACCGGCGCCGACCAGGTCGTGGACGCGGCGATGCGGCAGTTCGGGGTGATCCGGGTCGACGGGCTCGACCAGCTCCAGGACACGGCCGCGCTGCTCGCCCGGGCGCGCAAGCCGGTGGCGGAGGGGGTCGTCGTCTACTCCATCTCCGGCGGTACGGGGGCCCACTTCTCCGACCTGGCCACGGCGGCGGGCCTGCGGCTGCCCGCCCTGTCGCAGGCCCGGCAGGACGAGCTGCACCAGTGGATCCCGGAGTATCTGAGCGTGGCCAACCCGGTCGACAACGGCGGGCACCCGGTGGGCGACTGGCGCGGCCGGAAGATCATCGACGCGATCCTCGCCGATCCGGCGGTCGGGGTGCTCATCTGCCCGATCACCGGCCCCTTCCCGCCCATGAGCGACCGGCTCGCGCGGGATCTGGTCGACGCGGCGGAGCAGACGGACAAGCTGGTGTGCGTGGTGTGGGGCTCGCCGGTCGGGACGGAGGAGGCCTACCGTACGACCCTGCTCGGCTCGTCGCGCGTCGCCACCTTCCGTACGTTCGGCAACTGCATCGGCGCGGTCAAGGCCTACCTCGACCACCACCGCTTCACCACCGGCTACCGCTCCCCCTTCGACGAGGCCCCGCGCACCCCGTCCCCCTCGCTCCGCAAGGCGCAGGCCCTGATGCGCCCCGGCACCCGGCTGAGCGAGCACGCGGCGAAGCAGCTCCTGCGCGCGTACGGGATACGGGTGCCGCGCGAACAGCTCGTGACGAGCGCGGCGGCGGCCGTACGGGCGGCGGGCCTGGTCGGCTACCCGGTGGTGATGAAGGCCTCGGGCCCGCAGCTCGCGCACAAGACGGAGCTCGGTCTGGTGAAGGTCGGGCTCACCTCGGCGAGCCAGGTGCGGGACGCCTACCGGGAGTTGACCGACATCGCCCGTTACGAGGACATCGATCTGGACGGCATCCTGGTGTGCCAGATGGTCGGGCGCGGGGTCGAGATGGTGGTGGGCGTGACGCACGACCGGCTCTTCGGGCCGACGGTCACGGTGGGGTTGGGCGGGGTCCTGGTGGAGGTCCTGAACGACGCGGCCGTGCGCGTACCGCCGTTCGGGGAGCGGGAGGCCCGCGACATGCTCGGCGAGCTGCGCGGGCGGGCGCTGCTCGACGGGGTGCGGGGGGCGCCGGCGGCGGATGTGGACGCGCTGGTGGAGGTCGTGCTGCGGGTGCAGCGCATGGCGCTCGAACTGGACGGCGAGCTGGCCGAGTTGGACATCAATCCGTTGATGGTGCTGCCGCGGGGGCAGGGGGCGGTGGCCCTGGACGCGCTCGCGGTCTGCCGATAGTCGAAGGGGTTCGCGTGTCGGACGTTCTGCACTCCGCCGAGAACGGCGTCTCATGGATCACGCTCAACCGCCCGGAGGCGATGAACGCGGTCACCTGGGACCAGCGGGAGCGGATCATCGCGCTCCTCGCCGAGGCGTCCGCCGACCCGGCGGTCCGGGCGGTGGTGATCACGGCCACCGGCCGGGGCTTCTGCGCGGGCGCGGACCTGCGGGGCGGGCCGCAGTCCGGAGACCGCGTCCCCGGTGACGTGACCCGGATGATCCGCCGGGGCGCGCAGCGCTTCGTCTCCGCCGTCCTCGACTGCGAGAAGCCGGTCATCGCGGCGGTCAACGGCACCGCGGCCGGCCTCGGCGCGCATCTCGCCCTCGCGTGCGACCTCGTCCTCGCCGCCGAGTCCGCGACGTTCGTGGAGGTGTTCGTCCGGCGCGGGATCGTGCCGGACGGCGGCGGCGCGTATCTGCTGCCCCGGCTCGTCGGCCCACAGCGGGCGAAGGAGCTGATGTTCTTCGGCGACACACTCCCGGCGGCGGAGGCGCGGGCGATGGGCCTGGTGAACCGCGTCGTCCCGGCGGAGGACCTGGAGAAGACCGCGCGCACGTGGGCGGAACGCCTCGCCCAGGGCCCCACCCGCGCCCTCGCCCTCACCAAGCACCTGGTCAACACCTCCCTGGACACCGACCGCGCCACCGCCTTCGCGGCGGAGGCGACGGCCCAGGAACTGTGCATGACGACACGCGACGCGCAGGAGGGGGTGGCGGCGTTCGTGGAACGGCGGTCGCCGTCGTACGAGGGCCGGTAGAAGTCGCCAGGGCTCTTCTCATCTGACGGTGCGTCAGCTTCAATGGGCGACATGATGGGACACGCTGGGATGGCCGCCGCCGCCGTCCGATACCTCAGGTCGGCCGGGGCGCCCACGGCCGTGGAGCCCCTGCCCCGCCCGGCGCTGCGGGCGGTGCGGGAGGGCGAGCGGATGCCCGTCGACCGGGGCGAGTTCCGGCGGGTGCTCGGGCACTTCGCGAGCGGGGTCACGATCGTGACGGCCCTCGACGAGGACGGCCCGGCGGGCTTCGCCTGCCAGTCCTTCGCCTCCCTGTCCCTCGACCCGCCGCTCGTCGCCTTCATGGTCGCCCGTACGTCGACGACCTGGCCCCGGATCGCCCGCGCCGGGCGCTTCTGCGTGAACGTCCTCGGCGCCGACCAGGGCGCCTTGTGCCGGGCGTTCGCGGTCAGCGGCGCGGACAAGTTCGCGGGCGTCACCTGGACCCCGGCCCCGTCCACCGGCTCCCCGCGCCTCACGGGCGCCCCGGCCTGGATCGACTGCGAGATCACCGCGGTCCACACGGGCGGCGACCACCTGATCGTGGTCGGCCGGGTGACGGCCCTGGACGCGACGGACGGGCCCGAGGGCGGGGACCCGCTGCTGTTCCACCGCGGACGGTTCGGGCGCTTCGCGGGCTAGGACGCGACCCACCCGCGAGCCCCTGTGGCCGCGCCACCCGTTCGGGTACTCCTGAGCGGAACGGCTCCCGCAGGACTAGGCTGTCTATAACGTCCACGTTATGTCGTGGGGAAGCGTTGAAGTCGAGCCGGAGGTGGAGAAGTGGTTCCTCGGGCTCAGCCCTGGCCATCGCGGTACGGTCGCGTTCTACATCGACCTGCTGTCGGACCAGGGGGTCCACTTGGGCGAGCCGTACACGCGGCAACTGTCCGGCAAGGTCCGGGAGTTGCGCTTCCACCTGGACGGCGACGCGATGCGCATCACGTACTGGATCGCGCCGGAACGGCGGATCATCCTCCTGACCGCTTTCCGCAAGACCCGGCAACGGGAGCCGGCCGAGATCGAGCGCGCCGTCCGCGCCTGGGGCCGATGCGTCGCGCAACAGCACACCGTCGACGAGGGGTGACTCGATGACCAGCCGCGGAGACTGGGCCCAGCTGCGGGAGGACGCTCTGCGCGACCCCGAGGCCGGAGCCGCCTACGAGGCCGCTCGGATCCGGTTCGAGCTGGGCAACACCGTGCGGGAGCGGCGCGAGGAGCTCGGCATGACGCAGGCCCAGCTCGCCCGCGCGGCCGGGCTCCAGCAGCCCGCCGTCGCCCGTTTCGAAGCCGGTGGCACCATGCCGACGCTGCCCATGCTCGAACGCCTGGCGGCAGCCCTGGGCATGCGTCTGCGTGTCGGGTTCGAGCCCGCGGACCGCGTGGCCGGCTGAAGGCAACCGCTCCCGGTCAGGGTCGGCCTCCCGCCGTGCCGTCGGTCCAGGTCCCGGCGGACTGCACCGTGTTCGACCGAGGCGGCTCGTCGCCGACCCCTGCCCACAGGGCGAAGCCGGTGAGCGCGAACGCGGTGACGAGGGCGAGCGTCCCGTACAGCGCCACCCAGCCGAACAGCGCGCCGCCGCTGACGTACGGACGGTCCGTGAGGAGCAGTCGACGGGAGACCAGGGCCGGGACCGTGAGTCCCGCCGTGGCCGCGAGCCAGCACACCGGGCTCCACAGCGGCCCGGCCCCCAGCTCCGCCGCCCCGCCGAGGACCGGCAGGACGGTGACGGCGGCCGTCACCGCCGGCACCCAGTACCAGGACGCGCGCCCCTCGATCCGGCGGCCGGTCCAGTCGGCGAGCATGAGCAGCGGCGCCACCACGGCGACCGACAGCAGAGCCCCGACAGCGGTGCCGGCCACCGCGGAGACCGGCACGAGCAGCAGCAGGGCGAAGATCGTCCCCGGGGTGTAGGTCAGGCTCGGGCTCCACATGAACAGCACGGTCGCGCCGATCACTACCTCGATGCCGAGCACCGTCATCGACACGATGATGATCGCGCCGAGCCGGTCCCCCAGACGCAACAGCCGTTCTGAACGCATTCAAATCCCCTCCGGCCCCGCAGCCTACGCCATGGCGACCCCCGGCCGCCGCCGGATCACCAGCGCCATCAGCGCCGCCGCCGCGCACAGCGCGCCCGAGGCGTACCAGACGACGTCGTACGAGCCGAAGACGTCCCTGGCCAGGCCGCCCGCGAAGGCGATGGCGGCGGCGCCGACCTGGTGGGAGGCGAGGACCCAGCCGAAGACGATCGCGCTGTCCTCGCCGTAGTGCTCGCGGCACAGCGCGATGGTGGGCGGGACGGTCGCGACCCAGTCGAGGCCGTAGAAGACGATGAAGAACAGCATCGGCGGGTGCACGGCCGGGGCGAGCAGCATCGGCAGGAAGAGCAGCGAGATGCCGCGCAGCGCGTAGTAGACGGCGAGCAGACGGCGCGCCTCGAAGCGGTCGGTGAACCAGCCGGAGGCGACCGTGCCGACGACGTCGAAGACGCCGATGACCGCGAGGAGTCCGGCCGCCGCCGTGACCGGCATGCCGTGGTCGTGGGCGGCGGGCACGAAGTGGGTCTTGACCAGGCCGTTCGTCGAGGCGCCGCAGATCGCGAAGGTGCCGGCGAGCAGCCAGAAGGGGCCGGTGCGGGCCGCCTTGAAGAGGACGGCGACGGCGCGGCGCGCGGCACCCGTGACGGGCGCGGGCTTCTCCGCGTACTCCCCGCCGTACGGGGCGAGCCCGACGTCCGCCGGGTGGTCGCGCAGGAGCAGCCACACGAACGGGACGACGACGAGCGCGGCGAGCGCCACCGTCACGGCCGCCGGGCGCCAGCCGTGGTGCTCGACCAGCCACGAGAGGAGCGGCAGGAAGATCAGCTGGCCGGAGGCGCCGGCCGCCGTGAGGATGCCGGTGACCAGGCCGCGCCGCGCGGTGAACCAGCGGTTGGTGACGGTCGCGGCGAAGGCGAGGGCCATCGATCCGCTGCCGAGGCCGACGAGCACGCCCCAGAAGAGGATCAGCTGCCAGGCCGCCGTCATCCATACGGTGAGCAGCGACCCGGCCGCGATGACCGTGAGGGCGACGGCGACGACCCGCCGGATGCCGAACCGGTCCATGAGCGCGGCGGCGAACGGCGCCGTCAGGCCGTACAGCGCGAGGTTGACCGACACCGCGAAGCCGATCGTGCCCCGCGACCAGTGGAACTCGCCGTGCAGCGGCTCGATGAGCAGCCCGGGGAGGGAGGCGAAGGCCGCCGCGCCGATGATCGTGACGAAGGCGACGGCCGCGACGAACCACGCGCGGTGGATGCGAGGGGTACCGGGGTTACGGCGCCGAGGAGGGGCGGGTGCGGTGGCGAGGGGCTCGGTTGTCTGGGTCACGTCACCCAGCATCCCGAGCGGGCCCCTCCCCTGCCATTGGCCCGAATGACAGCTTTCCAAAGGATCGGGCCAACGAGCCTCATACTCTCGGCAACGTCCTGATCGGGCGCACCACCAGCAGCGCCGCCACCACCAGGACCGCGATCCCCGAACCCGCCAACAGCACCTCCTCCGTGCCGACCACCGCCGCCACCGGCCCCGATAGGGCCCGGCCGACGCCCATCATCAGCAGCGATCCGGCCACGTCGTACGCGTGCATCCGGTTCAGCGCGTCCTGCGGCACATGCGTCTGCACCGAGGTCGACCACATCACCAGCCAGAACGCGAACGCCGCACCGCCCACGAACGCGCCCGCGTGCAGCAGCGGCACCGGCGCCCCGATCCCGAGCAGCAGCAGGTTCACCGGCAGGCCGAGCAGCGCCACCGCGCCGGCGGCGAGCGGGCGCACCGGGCGGATGCGGAGCGCGAGAAGGCCGCCGACGGCGCTGCCCGCGCCGTTCACGGCCATCAGGACGCCGTAGGTGGCGGAGCCGTACTCCTCGGTGATCAGGCTCGCGGTGAGCGGCACCATCGGCCCGGCGACCGTCAGGCCGTACACCGTCCAGATCGCGATGACCCCCCACAGCCAGCTGCGGGCCCGGAACTCCCGCCAGCCGAGGGCCATTTCGGAGAGGAGCGAGCCGCGGGGCGCGTCGTCGGACGGTATCGGGGCGACCCGGAGGAGGACGAAGCAGACGGCGCTGACGGCGAAGGTCGAGGCGTTGACGGCGAAGGCCGCGCCCGCGTTCCAGAGTGCGACGAGCAGACCGGCGAGCGCCGGGCCCGCCATGGTCATCAGCGCCTCGACCACCCGCAGGACCGCGTTCGCGCGCTGCACGTCCGGCGCGATGCGCGGGATGGTGGACGCGACGCCCGGCTGGAACAGCGCGGCGCCGACGCCGGCGACGGCCGACAGCACGTACACCGCCCACAGCGGCGGGCTGCCGAGCGCAAAAGTGACCGCGAGCAGCAGCGCCCCGGGGAGGCGGAGCAGATCGGCGAGGATCATCATCCGGCGGGCGGTGAAGCGGTCCGCGAGGACGCCGCCGAAGAGTACGAAGACGGCGAAGGCGGCCGTCCAGAGGCCGAGCGCGTAGCCGACGGAGGAACCGGGATGGCCGGCGCCGAGGAGTCCGGCCGCGAAGGCGACCGGGACCATGCCCTCGCCGAGGACGCCGGCGGCGCGGGCGACGAAGAAGAGCCGGAAGTCGCGGTTCCAGAGGGCGGCCGGCGGCCCGGCCGGCGCAGAGGCCCTTCCGGCCTCCTCGGCCTCTTCGGCCTCTTCGGCCCCTTCGGGCTCTTCGGCCGCTCCGGGCTCTTCGGCCGCTCCGGCCGCTCCGGCCGCTCCGGCCGCTCCGGCCGCTCCGGGAATCCGGCCGGCGGCCTCAGACTTGTACATGTTGTCCGTCACGAACACAGACACGTATCAGCAATGTGGTCTGGACCACCAGTGATTTAACGTTAAACGGAGGGATCCCCCATGCGGGCGCACCGCGTCGCCGTCCTCGCCCTGCCCGGGCTCCTCCCCTTCGAACTCGGCATCCCGCACCGGATCTTCGGCCGCGCCAAGGACCCGCAGGGGCGGCTCCTGTACGAGATCGTCACCTGCGCGCCCGCCCCCGGGCCGGTCCAGACGGACGCCGACTTCTCCATCCACGTCGAGCACGGCCCGGAGGCGCTCGCCACCGCCGACACGGTGGTCGTGCCCGCCTCGTACCAGCTGGGGCCGGTGTACGAGGAGGGCAGGCTCACCGAGGAGCTGGCCGCCACCCTCGCCCACATCCGGCCCGGCACCCGTCTGGTCTCCATCTGCACCGGCGGATACGTGCTCGCCGCGGCCGGGTTCCTCGACGGGCGCCCGGCGACCACGCACTGGTCCTCCGCCGACCACTTCCAGCGCCTCTTCCCGAGGGTGCGGGTCGACGCGGACGTGCTCTTCGTCGACGACGGGGACGTCCTGACCTCGGCCGGCGTGGCCGCCGGGATCGACCTGTGCCTGCACATCGTGCGCCGCGACCACGGCACGGGCGTCGCCAACGACGTGGCCCGCCGCACGGTGGTGCCCCCGCACCGGGACGGCGGGCAGGCGCAGTACATCGCCCGGCCGCTGCCCGAGCCGGGCTCCTCGACCACGACCGCCGCCCGGGCCTGGGCGCTCGCCCACCTCCACGAGCCGATCCAGCTGCGCGATCTGGCCGTACGGGAGTCGATGAGCGTACGGACCTTCACGCGCCGTTTCCGCGAGGAGGTCGGCGTCAGCCCCGGGCAGTGGCTCACGCAGCAGCGCGTGGAGCGGGCCCGGCACCTGCTGGAGTCCACCGACCTGCCGGTCGACCAGATCGCCGCGGACGCGGGCTTCGGCACCGCCCAGTCGCTGCGGACGCACCTCCAGGCGGCGATCGGGGTGACGCCGACGGCGTACCGGCGCACCTTCCGGGACGCGGCGGGCGTGGCGGGCGTGGCGGGCTGAGCCCTCCGGGCCTTCTGGACCTGGGCCTGGGCCTCCCGGGCCTCGTACTGTGGCGGGGAGGTCCTTCCCGCCGCCACGGGCCCGCCGCCACAAGCCCGACACTCCGAACCCGACACCACGAGGTCGACGCATGAAGCACACCGCCCAGCCCCGTCATGTGATCTTCGGTACCGGCGCCGTGGGCACGGCCGTCGCCGAGGAGTTGGTGCGCGAGGGCGAGTCCGTCCGCGTCGTCAACCGGTCCGGCCGCGCCGACGTCCCCGACGGTGTCGAGGTGGTCGCCGGCGACGCGGCCGACCCGGCGTTCACCACCGCCGTCGCGGCCGGGGCGGCCGTCGTCTACCAGGCGCTCAACCCGCCGTACCACCGCTGGCAGCAGGAGTTCCCCGCGCTCCAGGACGCCGTGCTCACCGCGGCCGAGGCGGCCGGCGCCCGCCTGGTCTCGATGGACAACGTCTACAGCTACGGCCCGCCCGGGGGCCGCCCGTTCACCGAGGAGAGCCCCGACGCCGCGACCACCCGCAAGGGCCGGCTCCGGGGCCGGATGCGCCGGGATCTGCTGGCGGCGCACGAGGCCGGCCGGGTGGAGGTGGCGATCGGCCGCGCCTCCGACTACTTCGGGCCGCGCGGCGGCGCCCAGTCCAACCTCGGCGACCTGGTCTTCCCCGCGCTCCTCGCCGGGCGCACCGCGACCGTCCTCGGCGATCCGGACCAGCCCCACACGTACACCTTCATCCCCGACATCGCGGAGGCGCTCGTCCTCCTCGGCCGCCACCCCGACGCCCCGGGCCGCGCCTGGCACCTCCCCAACGACCCGCACACCCGCACCACGCGCGAACTCGTCGACCTGGCCCACCGCGCCACCGGCCGCCCCGGCGCCGCCCGGCTGCGCCGGATGCCGACGGCCGCCCTGTACGTGATGGGCGCGGTGAACCGGACGGTGCGCGAACTGATCGAGATGCGTTACGAGTTCGCGGAGCCGTTCGTGGTCGACGCCGGCCTCATCCGGGAGCGGCTCGGCGCGGTCGCGACGCCGTACGAGGAGGCGTTGGCCCGGACGGTGGAGGCGTACCGCGCGCGGGAAGCCGGTAGCTGATCCCTCGAACCGGCGCGTGATCCCTCAGAACGTGAGCACGCCCCGCGCCACCTTCCCCTGCTCCGCGTCCTCCACCGCCCGCGCGAACTCCTCCACCGGGTAGGTGGCGGTGACCAGTTCGTCGAGCAGGAGGCGGCCGGAGCGGTAGAGCTCGGCGTAGAGGGCGATGTCCTTCTGCGGGCGCGAGGAGCCGTAGCGGCAGCCGAGGATCGACTTGTCCAGGAACATCGCGGCGGGCGGGAAGCTCGCCTCGGCGGTGGGCGCGGTCATGCCGAGCAGGATCGCCTGGCCGTGCCGGTCGAGCAGGTCGATCGCGGTGCGGACGAGGCCGGTGTGGCCGACGCACTCGAAGACGTGGTCCGCGCCGGTGGGCAGCACGTCCCGTACGGAGTCGGTGGAGGCGGAGGTGAGGAAGTGGGTGGCGCCGAAGAGGAGGGCCGTCTCCTCCTTGGCCGGGTTGGTGTCGACGGCGACGATCGTGCGCGCACCCGCGATCCGGGCGCCCTGGATCACGTTGAGGCCGATGCCGCCGGTGCCGATGACGACGACGGTCTCGCCGTACGCCACCTTGGCGCGGTTGAGCACGGCGCCGACGCCGGTCAGGACGCCGCAGCCCATGAGGGCGGCGGAGGTCAGGGGGATGTCCTCCGGGATCCGCACGGCCTGGACGGCCTTGACGACGGTCCGTTCGGCGAAGGAGGAGTTGGACGCGAACTGGAAGAGCCGGGTGTGCGGGGTCCCGGCCCGGGAGAACGGCCGGCCGGGCCGCCCGATGGCCTTGCGGCACATGGTGGGCCGGCCCCGGTCGCAGTCGGCGCAGGCGCCGCAGTTGGCGAGGGTGGACAGGGCGACGTGGTCACCGGGCGCGACGTGCGTGACGCCGGGTCCGACGGCTTCGACCACCCCGGCGCCCTCGTGGCCGAGGACGACGGGCGTGGGGAAGGGGATGGTCCCGTCCACGACGGACAGGTCGCTGTGACAGAGCCCGGCGGCCCGTATCCCGACGAGCACCTCACCGGGCCCGGGCTCCCGAACCTCCAGATCGCCGACGACCCGGACCTCCTTGCCGTCGAAGACGACGCCTCTCATGTGCATGCACCTCCGTCGTGGGCGGGGCCTGGGGAATTCCCCCACCCCGCCCCTTCCCGAAACTCTGACGAGACTGGTGAGGCAGGCGACACCTGGGGCGCCGCCCAGGTCCGGCGCGGGCGGGCCGCGGCCCGCGCCCCGCTGATACGGGGGGCAGGGCTGAACGGCGCACGACACGAGCCGGTTCGACGCGGGCCCGGTGCGGGTCGCCCCGGGCCAGACACGGCGGGGGTGCCCGCCAGTACACCCCCGCGCCCCGCTGCCGCCGGGCAGGGCTGAACGGCGCCCGGCACGATCCGCCTCGACGCGGCCGCCGGACCCGCTGACGCGGCCCGGTGCGGGTCGCCCCGGGCGGGCCGGGCGCAGCCCGCGACCCCCGGACCAGACACGTCCCGGCCCCGCCCGCAGGGGCCCGGGCCGCCCCCGGGCGGGGCGGGCTCGACGCGGGCGCCGGGCCCGCTGACGCGGGCCGGCCGAACAACGTCCCCCGCCCGGGTTGACCCGGCCGGACACGGCGCACGCCCGCGCCGCACGGCGCCCGGCCGCGAGCGCGCCCCCGTCCGCAACATGCGCCCGCACCCCCCTACGCGTTCGGGCGCGAGCCCCGGGCCGCCGCTCGGGACATTTCCTCCAGTTGCTGGAGCATCGGCATCGGGTCGATGCCGACCGTGGCCGGGAGGACGTCGGCGATGCGGTCCGGGGTCCAGGTGCCGGACTCCGTGTAGGCGGCGCGGAGTTCGCGGGGCTGGGCCCAGACGGCGATCTTGGGGCCGGCGATCGTGTAGACCTGGCCGGTGATCTTCTCGGCCTTGGCGCGGTCGGAGAGCAGGTAGACGACGAGGGCGGCGACGTCCTCGGGCTCGCCGATCTCCTTGAGCTCCATAGGGACGTTGGCGGACATGCGGGTGCGGGCGACCGGGGCGACGGCGTTCGCCGTGACGCCGTACTTGTGCAGGCCGAGCGCGGCACTGCGCACGAGGGAGATGATGCCGCCCTTGGCGGCGGAGTAGTTGGCCTGGGCGACCGAGCCCGCGTGGTTGCCGCTGGTGAAGCCGATGAGCGTGCCCGAGCCCTGGCGGCGCATCACCGCGGAGGCGGCGCGGAAGACGGTGAAGGTGCCCTTGAGGTGGGTGGCGACGACGGGGTCCCACTCCTCCTCGGACATGTTGAAGAGCATCCGCTCGCGCAGGATGCCGGCCACGCACACGACACCGTCGATGCTGCCGTACTCGGCGAGCGCCACGTCCACCAGGCGCTGCCCGCCCGCCATGGTCGAGATGTCGTCGGCGACGGCGACCGCCGCGCCGCCCGCCGCCTCGATCTCCTTGACGACCGCCTCGGCCACCGCGCTCGTCGGCTCGCCGCCCTCGATCGAGACGCCGTAGTCGTTGACGACGACCTTCGCGCCCTCGGCGGCGCAGGCGAGGGCGACCGCACGGCCGATCCCCCGCCCCGCGCCCGTGACGGCGACGACCTTCCCTGCCAAGAAGTTCCCCACGCCCGGCCCCTTCCCGCGCTTTCTGACGGTCCGTTAGATTCGTGCGTCAGCAGGATTCTACGACCCGTCAGATACCGGAGAACAAGACCCCGGAGGCGCCCGATGTCACTTCCCCCGACACCCCCTTCGGCCCTTCCTCCCGAGTTCCACGAGATCGCCAAGCGCGTGAACAACTGGGGGCGTTGGGGTCAGGACGACGAGATCGGCACCCTCAACCTGATCACCGACGAGGTGGTACGGGCGGCCGCCGCGACCGTACGGACCGGCCGGCGCGTCCCGCTCGCCGTCGACCTCAAGCAGGACGGCGTGCAGAGCGGGGTGATCCCGGGCCGGGTCAACCCGCTGCACGTCATGGTGCAGGTCAACCAGGAGCTCTTCGGCCCCGGCACGGTCGCCACCAGCGACGACGCCGTGACCATGGGCCTCCAGGCCGGCACCCACTGGGACGCCCTCACCCACGCCTCGCACTCGGGCCGGATCTACAACGGACGCCCCGCCACCACCGTCACCGCCCACGGGCGCTCCGAGTTCAGCGGGATCCACACCGCCCGGCACCTGGTGAGCCGCGGGGTGCTGCTCGACGTGGCGGCGGCCAAGGGGGTGGACCGGCTGCCCGGGGACCACGCGGTCACCCCCGAAGACCTGGACGAGGCGGCCGAGTTCGGCGGGGTCACGGTCCGGTCCGGCGACATCGTGCTCGTACGCACCGGGCAGATCCAGGTCTATCTGGCCGGGGACCGGCACGGTTACGCGTTCCCGTCGCCCGGCCTGTCCGTCCGTACCCCCGCGTGGTTCCACGCCCACGACGTGGCGGCGGTCGCCGACGACACGCTCACCTTCGAGATCTTCCCGCCGGAGATCGAGAACCTGTGGATGCCGGTGCACGCCCTCGACCTGGTCGAGATGGGCATGCTCCAGGGCCAGAACTGGAACCTCGAAGAGTTGTCCACAACCTGTGCACAAGAGCGGCGGTACACGTTCCTGCTCGCCGCGATGCCCGAGCCCTTCGTCGGCGGCACGGGCACACCCGTGGCACCCGTGGCCGTCTTCTAGAAGGGATCACCCGTCTCCCGGACGGGATGGATCGCGGGTGGCGGCACACTCGCGCGCGCCCCGAGCACGGCACGACCGCCGCCGCCACCCGTCACGACCCGCGCTCACCGAGGGGCACGGCACGGCCCCTCGACTCCCCTCACAGAACGAATCGCTCACCCAAGGGTGATCAATTCGCCACGAACCGTCAACAGCGCACCCAGGAGGGTGACACCCGATCGGGCTGACCCGGTCCGGCGCCCGGCGCCGCCGCCCGGTCGACCTCGCACCAGATGCTCTTGCCCGCGCCCTCGCGCTGCCAGCCCCACCGGTCGGCGAGGCCGTCCACCAGCTCCAGGCCGCGCCCGTTGGTGTCCTCGCCCTCCGCGCGCCGGGGCCGCGGCGGCCGGTCGCTCGTGTCGGCGACCTCGACCCGCACCCCGCCCCCGCCGAAGAGCATCCGCAGCACCGCCGGACATCCCGTGTGGACCACGGCGTTGGTCACCAGCTCGGAGATGAGCAGCACCAGCGTCTCCGCCAGCGGCTCGTCGTCCCCTATGCCGGACCCGGCCAGCCGCTTGCGCGCCCAACGCCGGGCCCGCCCCACCTCGGCCGGGTCGGGCCCGACCTCCAACTGCACCTGAAGCACCTGCACCGTTCACACCATCCGAACCGGCGGACACACCTTTACGGAACGTGATTCCCTTGTGAGACAGCATGGTTGACGTACAGTCACGGCAACAAGCGCTTCGGGCATATTCCAGCGCGAAGGAGTACGCGTGGTCCATACTGTGCGACGCACGCCGCGCGGAGTCGAACGCGGGGCGCTGAACCCTGCCCGGGCCGCGGACATTCCCGGCCGCGGAGCCGCCGCGTCGGCGGCACCGGCACGCCCCGGGCCCACAAGCACTCGCATTCAACGGAGCGTACCGGAGCGGACACCCGACTCCGGCGCGTGACCACCCCCGCGAAGGACACAACACGGTATCGACGCTGAGTGACGTCACAGGTACGGTCACGTCACCCCTCGATCAGCTGTCGCCCCACAGCCGCGCGGCCACCAGCTCCTCCGCCGCCGCGCCGCCGAGGCCGCGCTCGGCCCGTACCCAGGCCCGTTTCAGATGCAGATGGACGTCGGCCTCCCACGTGAAGCCCATGCCGCCGTACACCTGCAGGCAGTCCCGGGCGCCGGCGACGGCTGCCTCGTCGGCGAGCAGCCGGGCGCCGGCGATCTCGACGGGGTCGGCGGTGACGGCCGCCGCGTAGACCGCGGCGCGGGCGAGCTCGGTCCGTACGAGCATCCCGGCGCACAGGTGCTTGACGGCCTGGAAGGCGCCGACGGGCTGCCCGAACTGTTCTCTCGTACGGGCGTGGGCGACGGCGAGTTCGGTGCTGCGGGCGGCACTGCCGAGCTGCTCGGCGGCGGTGAGGAGCGAGACGAGGGAGGAGAAGGGGGAGGAGAAGGGGAAGGAGAGGGAGGAGAGGGAGGAGACCGGGACGACGAGGTCCGGTCCCGGCTCTCCCACGGCACCCGCCCGACGCACGCGGTGCAGCGGCGTCAGCGGGTCGACGGACCGCAGCGGTACGGCTCCGGACGCGTCGCCGAGCACCACGTCCGCCGCGTCCAGCCACTCCACCACCCCGCTCCCGCCGTCCACGGCCGTCACCACGGCGTCCCCCTCCGCCGCGCCCGGCACCTCCCCCGCCGCCAGGTGCGTGGCGATCAGCGGCCCGGGCAGCAGCGCGCGCCCGGCCTCCTCGAAGAGGAGCACGGCCTCGGGCAGGCCGAGCCCGGCCCCGCCCGCCTCCTCCGGAAGCCGCAGCGCGAAGAACCCGGCCGCGCCGAGCTCCCGCCACAACGCGCGGTCCAGGGAGCCGGCGTCCACGGCCGCCCGGAGCGCCTCGCGCCCGAAACGGCGGTCCAGGAGCTCCCGTACCCCCCGCTTCAGCGCCCGCTGGTCCTCGGTCAGTCGGAAGTCCACGGTGTCGGCTCACCGCCCCTTCGGCAGGCCGAGGATGCGCTCGGCGACGATGTTCCGCTGGATCTGGGAGGTGCCCGCGGCGATCGTGTACGACAGCGAGGACAGCCGGTCCAGGTTCCAGTCGCGCCCGAGGTCGAGCGCGTCCGGCCCGAGGACGGCGGCGGCCGCGTCGTACAGCTCCTGGCGGGCGTGCGAGTAGCGCAGCTTGAAGACCGAGCCGCCGGTGCCGGGGACGCCGCCGGTGGCCTGGGCCTCGCTGACGTTCCACTGGGTCAGCCGCCAGAGCGCCTGGAACTCGGCACCGAGGCGGCCGAGCCGGCGGCGCAGCACCGGGTCGTCCCAGCGCCCGTTCTTCCGCGCCTCGCGGGCGAGTTCGCCGAGGACGCGGCGGCAGGCGACGACCTCGCCGACGAAGGCGGTGCCGCGCTCGAAGGAGAGGGTCACCATGGTGACCCGCCAGCCGTCGTTCTCCGCCCCGACGCGAGAGGAGACCGGCACCCGCACCTCGTCGAGGAACATCTCGGCGAACTCCGCCGACCCGGCGAGGGTGCGCAGCGGCCGTACGGTGATCCCGGGCGCGGACATCGGCAGGGCGAGCCAGCTGATCCCGCGGTGTCTGGGGGCCTCCGGGTCCGTCCGTACGAGAAGTTCGCACCAGTCGGCGGCCTCGGCGTGCGAGGTCCAGATCTTCTGCCCGGTGACGACGTACGCGTCCCCGTCCCGGACGGCCCGCGTGCGCAGGGACGCCAGGTCGGAGCCGGCGTCCGGCTCACTGAAGCCCTGGCACCACACCTCGTCGCCGCGCAGGACCGGCTCCAGCCAGCGGGCCTTCTGCTCCTCCGTCCCCTCGGCGGCGATGGTGGGTCCCGCGTGGAGGAGGCCGACGAAGTTGGCGCCGACGTACGGGGCCCCGGCCCGTTCGGTCTCCTCCAGGAAGATCAGCCGCTGGGTCGGCGACGCGTCCCAGTGGACGTGCCCGTACCCCGCGTCGTAGAGCCGCCGCTGCCAGCCGCAGTCGTACGCGCGGCGGCCCGGCCAGTCCAGCGGGTCGGGCCTGGCGGGGAGCGTCGGGAGCTCGGCGGCGAGCCATTCCCGCAGCCGCCCCCGGAACTCCTCCTCTTCCTCCGTGTACGTGAGCTCCATCAGACGATTCCGAGACCGAGCATGCGGATGGCGTTGCCGCGCATCAGCTTGTGGACGGTCTCGTCGTCGAGGCCCCTGACGTGGTCGAGGGCGATCTCCTTGGTGTGCGGGAAGGTCGAGTCGACGTGCGGGTAGTCGGTCTCGAAGGTGGCGTTGTCCCGCCCGACGACGTCGATCGCGTCGATGCCGTGCTTGTCGCGGAAGAAGCAGCAGAAGATCTGCCGGTAGTAGTACGTGGACGGCGGCTCCGGGATCAGGTCGCGCACCCCGCCCCAGGCCCGGTGCTCCTCCCACACGTCGTCGGCGCGCTCCAGGGCGTACGGGATCCAGCCCATCTGGCCCTCGCTGTACGCGAGCTTGAGGCGCGGGAACTTCACCAGGACGCCGGAGAAGAGGAAGTCCATCATCGAGGCCATCGCGTTGTTGAAGCTGAGCGAGGCCTGGACGGCGGGCGGGGCGTCGGGGGACGCGGCGGGCATCTGGCTGCTGGAGCCGATGTGCATGTTGACGACGGTCCCGGTCTCCTGGCAGACGGCGAAGAACGGGTCCCAGTGGCCGGAGTGGATCGACGGCAGCCCGAGGTGGGTCGGGATCTCGGAGAACGTGACGGCCCGGACCCCGCGGGCGGCGTTGCGCCGGATCTCGGCGACGGCCAGGTCGATGTCCCAGAGCGGGATGATGCACAGCGGGATCAGCCGGCCGCCGCTGTCGCCGCACCACTCCTCCACCATCCAGTCGTTGTACGCGCGGACGCACGCGAGCGCGACCTCCTTGTCCTTCGCCTCGGCGAAGGTCTGCCCGCAGAAGCGCGGGAAGGTCGGGAAGCAGAGCGAGGCCTCGACATGGTTGAGGTCCATGTCGGCGAGACGCGCCTTCGGGTCCCAGCAGCCGCGCCGCATCTCCTCGCGGGTGATCCCCTCCAGGGTCATCTCGTCCCGGTCGAAGCCGACGGCGGCGATGTTGCGCTTGTACGGGAACTTCAGGTCCTCGTAGATCCACCAGTCGGTGGGCGGCCCGTCGGGGTCCATGGTGATCTGGTACTTCCCGCCGATGTACGCGAGCTCGCCGATCCCGGCGGTGAGCGGCTGCGGCCCCCGGTCGCGGTACCGGGCGGGGAGCCAGGTCGCGAAGAGATGCGCGGGCTCGATCACGTGGTCGTCGACGCTGATGATGCGGGGCAGTTCCGCCATGACCCCTCCAAGGATCCCGTTTCCCGTTTCGCGTTTCGCGTTTCTGATGGACCGTCAGATTTGGACGCGACCATCAGGCTAGTCCCGGACCCCTGGACCGACAAGGACCACCCCTCTACGCTCTCCGCACGATCTGACGGACAGTCAGCTACCGGGAGTGGTCATGACCGAAACCGCACACGCCCTGGGCGCCTCCCGCACCCTCTGGGAGCTCGTCGAGCGCCGCGCCGCCCTCACCCCCGACCGTCCCGTCCTCCTCCAGGGCGACCGGGTGCTCACCTTCGGCGAGCTACGCGACCGGGCCGAGCGGTGCGCCGCCGGGCTGTACGGGAGGGGCGTGCGGCCGGGGACGGTCGTCGCGTGGCAGTTGCCGACCCGGATCGAGACCGCGGTGCTGTCCTTCGCGCTCGCCCGGCTCGGGGCCGTACAGACCCCGGTCATCCCGTTCTACCGGGACAAGGAGGTCGGCTTCGCGCTGCGCGAGTCCGGGGCCGAGTTCTTCGCCGTGCCGGGGGTGTGGCGCGGGTTCGACCACACGGAGATGGCCCGGCGGCTCGGCGCGCGCGGCGTCTTCGAGGCGTACGCGAGCCTCCCGGAGGGCGACCCGGCCCTGCTGCCGCCCCCGCCCGCCGACGGCACCTCCGTCCGCTGGATCTACTGGACCTCGGGGACCACCTCCGACCCCAAGGGCGTGCTCCACACCGACCGCTCGCTGATCGCCGGCGGCTCCTGCCTCGCCCACGCGCTGCACCTGAGCGCCGAGGACGTCGGCTCGATGGCCTTCCCGTACGCGCACATCGCGGGCCCCGACTACACGGTCATGCTGCTCCTGTACGGGTTCCCCGCCGTCATGTTCGAGCAGTTCGCGCTGCCCGAGGCGCTCGCCGAGTACCGCAGGCACGGCGTCACGGTGGCCGGCGGCTCCACGGCCTTCTACTCGATGTTCCTCGCCGAGCAGCGCAAGCGGCCGGGCGAGCCGGTCATCCCCACCCTGCGGCTGCTCGCGGGCGGCGGCGCGCCCAAGCCGCCGGAGGTCTACCACGCGGTGGTCCGCGAACTGGGCTGCCAGCTCACCCACGGCTACGGCATGACCGAGGTCCCGATGATCACCATGGGCGACCCGGGCGACACGGCCGAGAACCTGGCGACGACGGAGGGGCGGCCGCCCGCCGGGATGGAGATACGGATCGCCGAGGGCGGCGAGGTCCGGCTGCGCGGGGAGGCGGTGTGCCGGGGGTATCTCGACCCGGCGCAGACCGCCGCCGCGTTCGACGCGGACGGCTTCCTCATCACCGGCGACGTCGGGCATCTCACCGCCGACGGACATCTCGTGCTGACCGGGCGGCTCAAGGACATCATCATCCGCAAGGGGGAGAACATCTCCGCCAAAGAGATCGAGGACCTGCTGCACGAGCACCCGGGCGTCGGGGACGCGGCGGTGATCGGCCTGCCGGACGCCGAACGCGGCGAGCGGGTGTGCGCGGTGATCGAGCAGCCGGCCGGCGCCGAGCCGCTCGCCCTGGACGAGGTCACCGCCTTCCTGCGCGAGGCGGGCCTGTCGGTCTTCAAACTGCCCGAGCAACTGGAGGTGGTGGAGGCCCTCCCGCGCAACGAGACGCTGCGGAAGGTCCTCAAGTACAAGCTGCGCGAGCGGTACGCGTAAGCCCGGCCAGGCGGGCGGTACTCAGTCCGTGACGGCCTCGCCGGCCGCCTCGTCGGCGTCCTTGTCGGCGCCCTCATCAGCTGCCTTGTCGGCGTCCTCGCCCGCCGGCTGCGCCTCCCGGCGCCCGGCGCGCCGCTCGCGCCACCAGGCGACGAGCGCGACGATTCCGGCGAAGGCGGCGACACCGCCCTTCAGGCCGATCTTCACCGCCAGATAGCCGACGAACAGCTGCCTGGGCCAGTCCAGCGCCCAGAGCACCGCGAGGATCAGCGCGGCGACGGCGACCGCCACCAGTGTCCCGATGACCGTACGGGTCGCCTTCGTGGGCCCGTGAGCATCCCGTTTGCCTGTCTCGTCATGCACGGAATCTACGATCGGGCCAACTTTCCGTATTTCCGTACGACTTCAGGAGGATTCACACGGTCACGCCGACAGCGGCACGGCCGTCTCGTCGAGGGCCGCGGGCACGTCCGCGTACACCTCGAAGAGGCGGCGGACGCCGAGCGCGGCGAGGACGCGGTTGACGTGCGCGCCGTCCTCCGCGCCGCGGGCGGGCAGGATCAGGCGCAGCCGGCCGCCGCAGGAGCGCATCAGACGGCGGGCGGCGACGAGTACGCCGACGCCGCTGGAGTCGCAGAAGCGGACCGTGGAGAGATCGAGGACGACGTCGCGCCGGCCGCCCGCCACGGCCGCGTGGAGGCGTCTGCGGATCAGCGGGGAGGTCACGAGATCGAGCTCCCCGCTGATGCGCAGCACGGTCCACGGTTCCTGCTCGTCCTCGTCGACCTGGATCGTCACGAGCGGCGCCTTTCAGACGGCAAACGGAGGGAGGCCTTCCTGTCCCCTCCCGCTGCCCCGGCTCAGCGTCTTGAAACCCGGGTTTCCAGGGTTGTCGCTTTCCTTACCATCCGCCGGAACCGTCCGGAGCACACTTGCCGCAAAGCATCGTGCGCCGGGGCCCCGGCGCATTACTTTGGAGTTCGGAAGTCGGGTCGGGAAGGTGTCGCATGGCGACGAAGGACGCACCACCGCGCTGGGACCGCCGGATGCAGCAGCGGCTGGCGCGCGGCGAGGCCGCGGCCCTCGGCGAGTTCTACGACAGGTTCGCCTCGCTCGTGCACAGCCTGGCCCACCGGGTGCTCGACGACGACGAGGCCGCCGACCAGGTCACCCGCGAGGTCTTCGGCTACGTCTGGGAGAACCCCGACGCGTTCGACCCCAAGCAGGGCAGCATGCGCGCCTGGGTCGCCCGGCTCGCCCAGCGGCAGGCTGTGCACCGGCTGCGGCAGGCCGAGGCCCTGGCGTACGCGGAGACCGGCGAGGGCACGGCGGAGGAGCTGGAGCAGAAGGTGCGCCGGGCCTCGGTCGCGGCCCGCGCCGACTACATCGTGACATCGATGCCGACGCCGCTGCGCCGGGCGCTCGAACTGGCGTATTTCCAGCGCCGCGACTACCGGCAGACGGCGGCCGACCTCGGGGTGACCGAGGACGAGGCGCGGCGCCGGCTGCGGCTCGGGCTCCAGCTGCTCTCGTCCGCCCACACCCGTCCCCTGGAAGGCTCCTCACCGCCGGGCGGCGGCAGTTACGGGCGGACGCTGTGAGCGGCGCGAACGACGAGCCCGAGGAGGTCGCACGGGCGCCGCGCATACCGGGCCCGCGCCGCTCGGCGGACGACCACGCGGACCTGACCTCGCCGTTCGCGGACCCGCGCACGAACCCGGAGCCGGAACCGGCGCCGTACGCGGACGGTTTCACGGACGGGTTCGCGGACACGTACGCCGAGCCCTTCAGGGAAGCGGCTCCCGCGCCGGAGCCGGAGGAGACCGCGCCCGTCCTCGAACTGCCCCACCGCGTGCTGAAGTCGCTCCTCGGCGCGTGGGCGCTGTCCGCGTGCTCGGCCGAGGAGACCCGGGCCGTCGAGGCCCACCTCACCGAGTGCGCCCCGTGCGCGGACGAGGCGCTGCGGCTGCGCGACGCCGTCGGGCTCCTGCACGCCGAGCGCGATCTGGACCTCGACCCGCTGTTGCGCTCGCGGGTCCTGGAGAACTGTCTGGGCCGCCGCCCCGCCCGTATCCCCGTACCGGCGTGGGCGACTCCGTACGACGCCGAGACCGCCCGGCTCGACGCGCTGCTCCGCGACATCGGCGAGTCGGAGTGGCACGCTCCGGTACGGCTCAGGTGGTACGAGGACGAGCGCGCCGTGAGCCGGAAGACCACGGTCGCCGGGGTGATCGGGCATCTGCTGGCCGTGGACGGCCTGGTGGCGGCCTCGCTCGGGCTCGACGACCCGCTGGGCGCGGGCGTGGGCGAGCTGGCGCCGACCGAGCGGACCGAGGCGTACTGGGCGAGCGCGGGCCGGCCGCCGACCATGGCGATCCGCGAGCCGTGGCGCGACCAGAGCCACACCCTGATCCGTACGGTGTCCTTCGCCGGGCGCGGGGTCGCGGACCTCACGGTCACCTACGGGGACTTCGCGATGCCGCTCAAGGACTCGCTCCTGGAGCGGGCCTTCGAGTGCTGGCGGCACGCGGACGACATCGCGAACGCGGTGGCGTATCCGTACGACCCGCCCAGCGGCAGCCATCTGCACGGCATGATCGACCTGGCCGCCCGGCTGCTCCCGGCGGCGCTCGCCGACCGCCGCCGCACCGGCCTCGCGGGCCCGCCCCGCGAACTCGTCACGGCCGGCGCGCCCGGCCGCTCGCTCCACCTGGAGATCGAGGGCGCGGGCGGCGGCCACTGGTACATCGCCCTGGACTCCCCCGCCGCCCTCGGCTCCCCGGACCACACGGTGGCCCAGGTCGCGATGGACGGCGTCGAGTTCTGCCAGCTCCTGGCGGGCCACATCCCGCCCCAGGACGCGGCGGCGGGCCAGGAGGGCGACCGCGAGGCGATCCGGGACGTCCTGTTCGCGGCGGCGTCGCTGAGCCGGATGTAGGGGCTGGGCGCCCGGCGGGCGCCCGGCAGTCGCCTACGCGAAGACGACCGTCCGGCGGCCGTTCAGGAGGATCCGTCGCTCCGCGTGCCACTTCACCGCGCGTGCCAGCGCCTGGCACTCCACGTCGCGCCCGATCGCCACCAGCTGGTCCGGGGTCACCTCGTGGCCGACGCGCTCGACCTCCTGCTCGATGATCGGGCCCTCGTCGAGGTCGGCCGTCACGTAGTGCGCGGTGGCGCCGATGAGCTTCACGCCGCGCGCGTGCGCCTGGTGGTACGGCTTGGCGCCCTTGAAGCTCGGCAGGAAGGAGTGGTGGATGTTGATGATCCGGCCGGAGAGCTGCTTGCACAGGTCGTCGGAGAGCACCTGCATGTAGCGGGCCAGGACGACCAGCTCGACGTTCTCCTCGCGAACCAGCTCCAGAAGCTCCGCCTCCGCGTCCGCCTTGGTGTCCTTGGTGACCGGAATGTGCCGGAACGGGATGTCGTACGAGCCGACCAGTTCGGCGAAGTCGGTGTGGTTGGAGACCACCGCGACGATCTCGACCGGCAGCGCCCCGATCCGCGAGCGGAACAGCAGGTCGTTCAGGCAGTGCCCGAACTTCGACACCATCAGGACGACCCGCATCCGCTCGTCGGCCCGGTTGATCTGCCAGTCCATCTCGAAGGCGTCGCCGACGGCCGCGAAGCTCGCCCGCAGCTTGTCCACGGTGACCGGGGCCTCGCCCGAGAAGTGGACCCGCATGAAGAAGAGACCGGAGTCACGGTCTCCGAACTGCTGGCTGTCCTCGATGTTGCAGCCGGTGATGAAGAGGTAGCTCGACACGGCGTGCACGATGCCCTGCTTGTCGGGGCAGGAGAGGGTGAGGACGTACTGGTCGGTCATTCGCCCAGCCTGCCACACGCGCGCGTGCGGGCAGGACCACGTCCGTCAGGCGGACCCCGTCAGGCGGACCGCGTCACGCGGACCGCGTGATGATCCGCAGCACTTCCAGCGAGCGCGGCGGCTCGTCCGGGTCCTCCCCGTCCGCCGTCGCCATCCGTACGTGCGCCTCGCGCGCCGCCCGGACCGCCTCCGGCCAGGCGTGGTGCTCCATGAACGCGGACACATGGGCGTCCGCGCCCACCTGGTGCATGATGCGCAGCACCCGCAGCACGGCCACGTCGACGAGGGCGGCCTCGCCGGAGTCGCGGAAGATCGTTCCCACGTACTTCTCCGCTGACCAGCTGTCCAGCCACGTGTCCTCCACGAGTCGGTAGACGGCGTCGGTGACGTCGCCGTACCCGTCCTGGCCGGCCAGCCAGGTCGTCTCGTGGAAGCCCGGGTCCGAGAGCATGTGCAGCGCCGAGCGCACATTGGCGCGCCAGCGCCACCAGGGCATGTCGTTGAGCGGCATGCCGCCCATGGTGGAGGAGCGACGGCCGCGACGGGAAGAGTTCACCGAAGAGGAGGTGCTGGGGGAGGTGCTACCGGACACCGTTCGATCGTACGTTCCCTCGAATCCGGAACCGAGCGGCCCCCGTAATTCACCTTCACGTCACCCGCCGTTGATTCTCGCTCACTGTCGCGTTACCCATGGGGCGGAATTGTGCATGCCCATGACCGGTAGGCGACTTCCTTCCCTTCTCGCGTACGTCACGACAGCGGCGGCCGCAGCGTCGCTGCTCGCCGGCTGCGGCGTACTCCCTGGGGCCACGGGGGGCTCCAGGGAGCCCGTCACCGTCATGACCTGGGCTCCCGACCAGACCCGCGCCACCAACATGCCCGGCATGCCCGCCATGGCCCAGGCCTATGCCCGCTGGGTCAACGCCAACGGCGGCATCGACGGGCACGAGCTGCGCGTCCTGACCTGCAACGAACAGAACACCAACGCGGGCGCCGCCGCCTGCGCCCGGCGGGCCGTCCACGAGGGCGCCGTCGCCGTCGTCGGCTCGTACAGCCAGTTCGGGCGGGCCTTCATGGCCCCGCTCGAGTCGGCCGGCATCCCGTACATCGGCGGCTACGGGATCTCGGAGGACGAGTTCGCCAGCACCCTCTCCTACCCCGTGAACGGCGGCCAGGCCTCGCTGATCGCCGGGCACGGCCTGCAGCTCGCCGAGAGCTGCCGCAAGGTCTCCCTCGTCCGCCCCGACACCATCGCCGGCGACCGGCTGCTCAACCTGCTCAACTCCGGCCTCCGCAAGGCCAGCCACGGCAGCGCCGTCGACATCCCGGCTCAGGAGGACTCCGCCGAGTACACCCAGCCGGCCACCCGGGCCCGTACCAAGGCGGGGTCCGACGACGGATGCGTCACCGCCGTGCTCGGCGAGCGCACCCAGACCTTCTTCGACTCCTTCCGCCGCCTGCCCGGCCAGGGCGGGGCGCAGGAGGGGACGGAGAGCGGGAAGAGCGGGAAGAGCGACAAGAGCGACGACGGCGCCGTCCGGATCTCGTCCGTCCTCGGCAGCGTCGGACAGCCGCTCATCGACCGCACCGGCGGCGCGCACAGCCCCTTCGAGGGCGCCTACGTCACCGGCTGGTACCCCTCGGCCGACGACAAGGCCTGGGACCCGATGCGGAAGGTCATCAAGGAGCACGCCTTCGTCGACAACCGGGTCGACCCGACCGACGCGGGCGTCCAGACCACCTGGATCGCGTACACCGTGCTCAAGCAGGTCGTCGAGGGGCTCGACAGCGACAAGGTCACCCCGCTGCAGATCAGCCACGCCCTCGACCAGGGCGAGAAGATCGACACCGGCGGCCTCACGCCCCCGCTGCGCTGGCGTTACGACGACCTGCTCGGCGCCCGCGACTTCCCCCGGATCGTCAACCACGACGTGACCTTCCAGGTGGTACGGGAAGGGCAGCTGGTCGCGCAGAAGCCGGGCTTCGTCGACGTGGGCGACACGGTCCTGGCCGCGCCGTGACGGCCAGGTACCTCCCTCGGCTCGCCTACAGCTGGGTGTAGGTGCGCTTCGTCAACGAGTACTTCGCGGCGGTCGGGTTCCACAGCCCGGCCGCCTCCTTCTTGGCGGCGGTCGCCTCGTTGCTCTTCTTGTCGCCCTCGTTGGCCGCGCCGGTGTGCTTGGCGTGGCCGCCCTTGCAGACCTTGTCGTTGCTCTTCGCCTGGTCCGCCCAGGAGGCGTAGAAGGTGTCCGCGGCGGCCGAGGCGTTCCAGGCCTTGACCAGGGCGGCGGAGAGCGCCGTGTTGTCCGGCACCTTGTCGATGGTCAGCCCCTGGAGGCGGGTGACCAGACCGCGCCGCTGCTGGGCCGCGGCGCGCAGATCGCTCGCCGCCTGGTCGAGGTTCTGGCACTGCCGGATCGACGCGACGGCGGAGATCACCGAGTCGCGGCTGCTGTTGCTGTCCGCGAGCAGCTTGTCGAGCGCCTCGGCCTGCGCCTTGGCCGGGTCGGCGGCGGGCTCCCCGGACGACTGGGCGGAGGGCGCGGCGGAGCCGGCGGCGACGTTCTGGCCGCCCTTGCCGCCCGCGTCGTCCTTCTTGTCGTCGTCCCCGCCGCTGAGCAGCGCGCCCGCGCCCAGGCCGACCACGGCGCACCCGATGACGACGGCGGCGATCAGCGCGGCCGGCGACTTGCGGCGCGGCGGCTCGGGCTCGTCGTCGTAGTAGGCGTCCTGGTACGCGCCCTGGTACCCCTGCTGCTGCGGCGGCGGGTACGGGCCGCCCTGCTGCTCGTAGCCGTACGGCTGCTGGTGCTGCGGCGCCGGGGGCTGCTGCGGGTAGCCGTACCCGTATCCGGGCGCGGGGGCCTGCTGCGGGGCCGGGTTCGGGGTGTCGCTGCGGAACAGGTTGTCGAAGTCGGCGAGCGGCGGGCGCTCGCCCGCCGGTGCCTGCGGCGGCACCGGCGCCATGTACTGGGTCGCGGCCTCCTGCGGCGCCTGCTGCGGCGGGACGGGCGGGAGGTACTGCGTGGCCTGGTCCGGCTGGGCCGGGGGCGCCTGGTGCGCCTGGTGCGCCTGCGGCGGCACGGGCGCTATGTACTGCGTCGCCTGCGAGTCCGGGCCCGGGTAGCCGTACCCCGGCTGGGGCTGGGGCTGCGCCGGGGGCTGCTGCTGCGGGTAGCCGTACGCGGCATGCGGGGCCTGCGGCGGGACCGGCGGCAGGTACTGCGTCGCCTGGGCATCGGAGTGGCCACCAGGGGTCACCTCAGGGGGGAGGGGCTGAGCGGCCGGATACTGCTGCTCCGGCCCCTGTCCGCTGTGCGTCACCGGGACTCCTGTTGATGGACCTAGCTGATGGGCCTACGCGATCGTCGGCCCACGCTACCGGCTACGCCCCCGCGCCCGCACACGCGTGTGACAGAGGTGTGACGTACCCCCCTCCCCCGTCACGCCGCGTGCAGATCCAGCCGCGCGCCGAACTCCCGGACCGCCGCCTCCGCCGCGTACGGCTCCAGGCGCTCGCGCAGGTCGACGAGGTACTCCGCGCCGCGGCTGGAGCGGAGGGTGCCGAGCAGATCGAGGGCGCGGCCGGCGGTGTGGCAGGCCTCCTCGACCTCGCGCTGCTGGACCTGCGCGGCGGCGAGCAGGGCGAGGCCGATGGCGCGGCGGCGGGCCCGGGACTCGGGGTGGCCGGCGAGCGAGCGCTCGGCCGCGGCGGCCGCCTCGCGGGCCTGGCCCAGGTCGCGGTGGCAGTGCGCCAGCTCGTCCGCCAGATACGCCTCGTCGAAGTGGGCGATCCAGGCCGGGTCGTCGCCCGCCTCCGGATCGGCCCGCTCCAGGACCTCCTCGGCGTGCGCCGCGGCCTGCGCGAAGGACCGGGCGTCACCGAGCAGCGCGTGCCCGCGCGCCTCCGCCGCCAGGAACATCGCCTGCGCCCGCGGCGGCACCTGCCCCCGCGCGCCCTCCTGCGCGGCGCGCGCGAGCTGCGCGATCTCCCGCGGGTTGCCGAGCTGCGCGGCGAGATGGCTCATGGACGCGGCGAGCACGTAACCGCCGTACGCCCGGTCGCCCGCGGCCTGCGCGAGCCGCAGCGCCTGGATGTAGTAGCGCTGGGCGAGCCCCGGCTGGCCGGTGTCGACGGCCATGTACCCGGCCAGCTCCGTCAGCCGCGCGACCGCCGCGAACAGCTCGCGCCCGACCGCCTCCCGGTACGAGCCGGACAGCATCCCGGACACCGCGCTGTTGAGGTAGTGGACGACCACCGGCCGCACGTGCCCACTGCCGAACTGCCGGTCCAGGTCGACCAGGGCCGCCGTCATGGCCCGTACCGCCGCGACGTCCGAGAGCCCGACCCGCGCCCCCGCGTGCCGCGCGACCTGCGGGTCGGTGCCGGTGATCAGCCAGTCGCGACTGGGCTCGACGAGCGCCGACGCGGCGACCGTCGTACCGGACAGGAAGTCCCGCCGCCCCACGTCGCTCCGCCACAGCTCGCAGACCTGCTCGATCGCCCCGAGCACGGTCGGCGCGAACTGGAGACCGACCCCCGAGGCGAGATTGCGGCCGTTGGCCATCCCCACCTCGTCGATGGTCACCGTGCGCCCGAGCTTGCGGCCGAGGGCCTCGGCGATGATCCCCGGCGCCCGGCCGCGCGGCTGCTGCCCGCGCAGCCAGCGCGCCACGGACGTCTTGTCGTACCGCAGATCGAGGCCGCGCTCCGCGCCGACCATGTTGACCCTGCGGGCGAGGCCGGCGTTGGAGCACCCGGCCTCCTGGATGAGCGCCTGCAGCCGTTCGTTGGGCTGGCGGGCGACGAGTGGCCTGGCTGCCATGTGACTACCCCCTGAGGCCGGTGTGATGAGCGAGTGCGGTGAGCCGGGTGCCCTCTGCGACTGGCTGGATCACTGCCCGGCGAATATCCGGTCAATGCAGATGTGAACACGCGAAACCGGACACGTCGGCCGACAACCGGCCGCAGCGCGGCACGGCTCCGACGCCCCCCACCTGTGGATACCCGCCCGCCGCTCCCCGGCCCCACGCGCGCCCCCGCCCGTGCACCCGTGCGCCCCGCATGCAGGATCGATGCGCCACACCGCTGTCCACGGCGCCCGTAACCCCTGGTGACGTGGGGAGTTGTGTTCGACGTGGAAGAGACCATGGGAGTCACGGAAGCCGCACAGATCCCCAAGCAGCGGGGCGAGCTGCTGCTGGACAACGCCGTGCGGTACGCGGAAGAGCGGCACTGGGACGTGTTCCCCGGGACCTGGCTGGAGGCGGTCGAGGGCAGGGAGCGCTGCTCCTGCGGCGCGGACGAGTGCCCGGCGCCCGGTGCGCACCCCGCCCGCCCGGACTGGTCGACGCAGGCGACGGGCAGCGCCGTGGGGGCGCGGCGGATGTGGTCGAAGCAGCCGAAGGCGTCGATCCTGCTGCCCACCGGCCGTACCTTCGACGCGATCGAGGTGTCCGAGTCGGCCGGCTTCCTCGCCCTGGCCCGCATGGAGCGGATGGATCTGACGCTCGGCCCGGTGACCTGCACGCCCGACCGCCGGATGTTCTTCTTCGTGCTGCCGGGCGCCGCGGTCAAGGTGCCGGACCTGGTGCGGAAGCTGGGCTGGGTGCCGTCCTCCATCGATCTCACCACGCGCGGCGAGGGTTTCTACGTGGCGGGCCCGCCGACCCGGGTCGGCGGCAGCGGGGCGGTGCAGTGGGCCCGTAAGCCCACGGCCGCGAACCGCTGGCTGCCGGACGCGGAGGAGCTGATCAGCGCGCTGGCGTACGCGTGCGGCCGGGAGGCGGCGGACGCGCGGGCGCGCAAGGGGTAGCGGGCACAGGGGCGGGTCCGCTGCCCGGTTCCGGCAATCTGCGGGGCCGATCATGGCGTGGTCCTTGCCATGTGGCGCGATCGCGCTCAGCCGTAAGGTGGTTTCCGACTACACGGGGACAACCGAAGGGTTGACGCAGCATGGTGCCTGACCGGGCATACGAGGGACAGTTCGCGGGGGCGGGCGAGACGACGGGCACGACGGCGGGCGACGCACCGGGGCACGGGCACGGTGCGCCGCCCGCCGTTCAGGTCGAGGGGCTCTGGAAGCGCTTCGGACAGCAGATCGCCGTCAACGGCATCGATCTCGTCCTGCCCGCGGGCAAGTTCATCGGTCTCGTCGGCCCGAACGGCGCCGGCAAGACCACCACCCTCTCGATGATCACCGGTCTGCTGCGGCCCGACGCCGGCCGGATCCGGGTCGCCGGCCACGACGTGTGGGCCGACCCCGAGTCCGTCGCCCAGGTGAAGGCCCGGATCGGCATCCTGCCCGAGGGACTGCGGCTCTTCGAGCGCCTCTCGGGCCGTGAACTCCTCGCGTACAGCGGGCGGCTGCGCGGTCTGCCCGGCGCCGAGGTCGACAAGCGCGCGGCGCAGCTGCTCGACGTACTGGACCTGACCGGCGCGCAACACAAGCTGGTGGTCGACTACTCGACCGGTATGCGGAAGAAGATCGGTCTCGCGGCGGCGCTGCTCCACAACCCGGAAGTGCTGTTCCTGGACGAGCCGTTCGAGGGCGTCGACCCGGTGTCGGCGCAGACCATCCGCGGGGTCCTGGAGCGGTACACCTCATCCGGCGCCACCGTCGTCTTCTCCAGCCACGTCATGGAGCTGGTGGAGTCGCTGTGCGACTGGGTGGCCGTGATGGCCGCCGGCCAGATCCGCGCGCAGGGCCCGCTCGCCCAGGTGCGGGGCGAGGCGCCGTCGCTCCAGGCCGCGTTCCTGGAGCTGGTGGGCGCGAACGGGCGGGACGCGGGCGCGTCGCTGGACTGGCTGGGCGGCGGTTCGCCCCGATGACGACCCTGTCCCCCGCGGCCGAGGCTCCGTCGCTGACCTCGGTCTTCGTACGGCTCAAGCTGTCGCTCCTGAAGAACGGCCTGAAGCAGTCGGGCGGCCGCACCGCCGCCTACGTCGCGTCGATCGTCGTGGCGTTGTTCTTCGCCGCGGGCATGATGCTCGCCTTCCTGCTCCTGCGCGGCCACACCGACGCCGCCACCGTCACGGTGCTGATCGCCGGCGTCCTCGCGCTCGCCTGGACGGTCATGCCGCTGTTCGTGCCGAGCGGGGACGAGACCCTCGACCCCTCGCGCCTGACGATGCTGCCGCTGGCGCCCCAGCCGCTGGTACGGGCACTGCTCGTCGCCTCGCTCGTCGGCGTCGGCCCGGTCCTCACCCTGTGCCTGGCGACCGGCTCGGCCCTCGCGCTCGCGCACGGCGCCGCCGGGGTGGGCGCCGCCGTGCTCGCCGTACCGCTGCTCGTGGTGGGCTGCGTGGCGCTCTCGCGGGCCGTGGCCGCCGCGAACGTACGGCTCCTCACCTCGCGCAAGGGCCGCGACCTCGCCGTGCTCTCCGGCCTGGTGATCGCGGTCGGCGTGCAGGTGGTCAACTTCGGCGCCCAGCGGCTCAGTCAGTCGGGGGGCGGCCTCTCCACCCTCGAACCGGCCGCCGAGGTCGTCGGCTGGCTGCCGCCCGCGTCCGCGGTCTCCGCGATCGACGCGGCGAGCACCGGTGATTACGCGGTCGCCGCGGCCAAGCTCCTGCTCACGGCCGCCGCGCTGGCCGGGCTCCTCCGCTGGTGGCAGCGCTCGCTCGTCCGCCTGATGGTCGAGCCCGACGGCTCCACCATCGGCGCCGCCTCCGATGCCGGCGCCAAGGACAAGTCCTCCTCCGGCCTCCTCGGCCGCATCCTGCCGGGCGGGCGCACCGGCACCGTGATGGAGCGCAGCCTGCGCTACATCTGGCGCGACCCGAAGACGAAGGGCGCGTGGGTGACCTCGCTGGCGATCGGCGCGATCGTCCCGCTCTTCAACGCGATCCAGGGCACCGGCTCGCTGTACTTCGCGTGCTTCGCCTCCGGCATGCTCGGCGTGCAGATGTACAACCAGTTCGGCCAGGACACCTCCGCCTTCTGGATGGTCGCCCAGACCATCTCGACGACTGCCGACGCCTACGCCGAACTGCGGGCCCGCGCCCTCGCCCTGCTCCTGATCACGGTGCCGTACACGCTGCTCGTGCTCGTCGCCACGGCCTCCGTCCTCGGCGAGTGGGGCTCCTTCCCCGAGGCCCTCGGCACCGCGCTCGCGCTGCTCGGCGCGATGATGGCGACGGGTGCGTTCGCCTCGGCGAACTTCCCGTACTCGATCCCGCAGGACAGCGCGTACAAGAACGTCGCACCGGGCCAGGCCGGCCTCGCCTGGATCTCCATCTTCGGCGGCATGCTCTCCGCGGCGGTCCTCTGCGCCCCGGTGCTCGTCGCCAACCTCGTCCTGCACCTCACGGACCAGGAGTCGGCGCTGTGGCTGCTGCTCCCGGGCGGCGCGCTCTACGCCGCCCTGATGGTCTGGGGCGGGCTGAAGCTGGCGGCGCCGCGGGTGGCGAAGCGCCTGCCGGAGATCCTGGCGGCGGTCAGCAAGGGCTGAGTCGTACGCGGCCGCGCGTGGCGTGGGGCCCGGTCCGGAACGACGGACCGGGCCCCACGGCGTTCCGGGGGCGGCGGTTCCGGACGATCATGGGGGCGGGCGACTGGTCCAAGCCTGGACGATTACGGGATCGGTGCAGGTCAGCGGATTGTTTCGGCTTGTACGGACCGGGCGCGCGGCTCGCGCGGGCGGCGGGTCACGGCCCGGCGGCGTACCGGAACACCGCCTGCCAACTGCCCGAATGACCGTTCAGTAACCGGGCGTTGAGGGCTCGCACACACGTGCGGCCGGATTCTTGCGGCCGGATGTGCGATCACCCTCCGCGTCGACAAGACTCCGGACCGCAGCCGGCGGGCGCCGCGCCCGACCAACGCGGCCGAGCCGGCGCGCATCCCCCGATCCCCCGTGAAGGGACAGTCCCCGTGCGCTACTTCCGACCGCTCGGCGCCACCGTGTTCGCCACCGCGACCGGCCTCGCCCTGGTCACCACGGCGTTCACCGGCTCGGCCACCGCCGAACCCGTGACCGCCGCCGCCACCGCTCCCGTCACCGCCACCGCCATGACGCCCGGCCTCTACGCACCGACCGCGCTGGTCCTCACCGTCGGCAAGGGCGAGCACCCTCGCACCGCCACGACGATCCGCGCCGTCACCCTCGCCTGCACCCCGGCCCCCTCCGGCACCCACCCCGCCCCCGTCGAGGCCTGCCGCGAACTCGCCGAGGTGAAGGGCGACTTCACCCGCCTCAGCGTCGTCTCCCGCCACCGCCCCTGCACCCGCGAGTGGGACCCGGTCACGGTCACCGGCGACGGCGTCTGGCAGGGCAAGCGGGTCCGCTGGTCGGCGCGCTACGGCAACGAGTGCGAGCTGCGCGTGGCGACGGGCGAGGGCTCGGTCTTCGCGTTCTGACGGGCCTCGGCTCGCCGTCAACTCCCCCTCCGCATCGTGTACTTGGTTGAACCGAAAACGGCACGGATATGACCAGCCTCACCTTTGCCGGGTGCGACCGATCATGCGAGGATCACCCTCCGAATCCTGAAATAGGCGACGAGCAGGGGGAGTTGGCGTGCGAAGATCGGCAGCCCTGGGGGCGGTTCTGGCGGCGTTTCTGCTGGCCGGGTGTGGTGGCGGTGGTACGGACGCGGGTGCGTCGGCCGGGCCGAAGGCCTCGGCGACGACCGGCGCCGGGCAGGACGGGCAGGACGGGCAGAGCGGACAGGGCAAGCCGAAGACGGACCCCGGCAAGCCCGCGGCTCCCCCGCTCACGGACGCCCAGCTGTCCACGGCGCTCCTGAACCTCGCCGACATCAGCGGCTACATGTTCCAGGACTGGCCGGTCAGCCCCAGGGACAGCCTGAAGACGTCCCCGGCCGACTGCCAGCCGATCTACGACATCAACATCCCGAGCAAGACCCCGGCACCCAAGGCCGCCAAGGGCCAGATCGCGCTCAGCATGATGGGCGAGACCAACGGTTCCGGCTTCACCATCGTCCTGCTCTCGTACGAGCAGTCCGACGCCGAGAAGCTCCTGGGCAACCTGCGTACCGCCCTGGAGAAGTGCACGGCGTTCGAGGGCGGTGTCCCCTCCCGCACGACGGTCAAGCCCCTCAAGGCCCCGGACGCCGGCGACGAGGCGGTGGCCTTCCACCTGTCCAGCGCCGGCTCGGCGGGCAGCTACTTCACGGTCGTGCGCCGCGGCTCCACGGCGGCCCTGTTCATCACGGCTCCGTACGACAAGAAGCCGGTCGAGCCGCCGAAGGAACTCATCGACGCCCAGGTCAAGAAGCTGGGCTGAGCGGTCTCACCCGACGGCCCTGACCACCATCGCGTGGAGCAGGGCCGGTTCCACGAAGGGGTCGGTGTCGGTCGGCCGCGACCGCCAGTCGAGCGGCCACGTCACCCCGTACAACGCCGGAATCCCGACGAACGCCTCCCCACCGACGGCACCCCCGCTCCGGCCCAGCGCCCGCGCCGGCGCGGGCCACGCGCGCGCGGCGGCTGCGCCGGGCGCGAGCAGGAAGTAGTGGTACGTCGGACCGTTCGCCGCGCGGACGATCGGCCCGGCGCTGAAGTCCGTGAACTCCATGAGCCGGTACGCCACGTCCTCCCCGAGGAACCCGGCGATGCGGACGGCGTCGAAGTGGACGCCGACATGCCGGAGGGCGTGGCCGGTCGCGGGTACCCATGGGGGCATCGTGTCAAGCGACTTGCGCGAATTCATGCGGCCAGCTTGGCGGCCCGGCTGTACTTGTGACCAGCGCCACAGGACGTTTGTGGCGGACTGTGAGATCAGGGAGGTCGGGTGTGAGCAAGGCGAGCCCAGGGGCTGCGAAGGCCTTCGGAAGACTGCTGCGCTTCTACCGGGAGCGGGCGGGTGTTTCGCAGGAGAAGCTGGGGTCGGCGACCGGGTATTCCAAGTCCCAGGTGGCCATGATCGAGCGCGGCGAGCGCCGCGCGAGGGGGAACTTCGTCCCGATCGCGGACGACACGCTGGGTGCACAAGGTGCACTGATGGAAGTCGCGGAGGAGGTGCCGCTCAGCGCGGTACCGGCCTGGTTCGAGGACTACCTGGAGGAGGAAGCCAAGGCCGTCGCCATCTCCGCGTACGAGAACCGCGTCATCCCGGGGTTGCTGCAGACGCCGGAGTACGCGCGAGCGGTGTTCAACTGCGCCATCCCGCCGTGGGAGGACGGCGAGCGCGAGACCATGATCGAGGCCCGTATGGCCAGACATGCGGTGCTCCACCGCAAGCCCGCGCCGCTCGTCAGCTTCGTCCTGGAGAAGACCGTGCTCACCCGCCCCATCGGGGGTCCGCAGGTCCTCAAGGACAACCTGTTCCACATCCTTGATGTCGGCCGAATGCGGCACGTGGAGATCCAGGTCATGCCGGAGGATCTGGAAGTCCATGCCGGCCTCAGCGGCTCGTACATCATGCTGGAGACCGAGCGTCGCGAGAATCAACTCGTGTATGTCGAGGGGCAGAGCGGCAGGTACTTTCTCACTGAGCAGCCCGACTTGGGGGATGCCTTCGCTCGCTACGGCACTCTGCGAGCCCAGGCGCTCTCGTCGGAAGAATCAGCACGATGGATCGAACAGGTGGCGGACAAGCTATGAGCAACGACCTCAACTGGTTCAAGAGCAGCCACAGCGGCGAGCAGCTCGACGCCTGCGTAGAAGTTGCCGTCGCCTGGACGAAGTCCTCGTACAGCGTCGAGCAGGGCGGCGACTGCGTCGAGGTCGCCGCCTGCCCCCACGCCGTGCACGTCCGCGACTCCAAGGACACCGCCCTCCCCTCCCTCACCCTCTCCCCCGCCGCCTGGGCGGCCTTCGTCACCGCCGCCCGCTGACGCGGGCCTGGCTGAGGGTGCGGGTCCGCACCCGTACCCTCAGCCGCGCTCAGGCCGAACCGGCGCGGGTGCGCAGTTCCTGGAGGCGGCGCAGGGCGGACTGCCGTTCGCCCTGGAACCGGCCGACGCGGGCCTGGGTGAGGGCGGTCCAGTGGTCGACGGCCTCCTGGGCGTGACCGAGCGCGTCGGTGAAGCGCCCCTGGGAGGCCAGTTCGTCCCGTTCGCGGTCGGCTCGCTCGGCGTGCCGCAGCAGCGCCTGGGTGGGGTCCTCCGTGGAGGTCCCGGTGGCCTCGGCGCGGGCGGCCTGCCGGCGGCGGCGCGCGGCGCCGGCGTATCCCGCCAGGCCGATCAACCCGCCCATGATGGCCGCGGAGACAAGCTTCATCAACAGATCATCCATGGCCGCAGTATGGAGCAGGAGGCCCTCATTCTGGAGAATGTTTCTAGAAAAATGTTCGAGTTGTTCACCCCTGCCTATACTCCCTGCATGGCAAAGCAGTCCCGTGGCGAGGCCACCGTCGAACGTCTCCTGGCCGCGGCACTGGAGGTGTTCGCCACGTCCGGGCAGGCCGGGTTCACCGTCAACGCGGTGACGAAGGCGAGCGGGGTCAGCCTCGGCAGCCTGTACCACCACTTCGGCAGCTTCGACGGCCTGGCGGCGGCCCTGTACGGCCACTGTCTGCAGCAGACGTACGCGGAGGCCCTCGCCGCCCACGACCGGGCCCGGACCGCCCGGACCGGGATCCGGGCCTTCGTGACGACGTATCTGCGCTTCATCGAGGCGCACCCGGCCGTGGCCCGCTACCTGCACGGCTCGGCGTACTCCAGCTATCTGGCCGTCGACGCCGACCGGGCCCGCGGCGTCGAACCGGACCACTTCCCCCGGGTCGCCGACCACCTGAGGCGCTGGGTCGACGCGGGCGAGATCGCCCCGCTCCCCGGCCCGCTCCTGGAGGTCCTGGTCGTCGGCCCGGTCGCGGTGGCCGCGCACCGCTGGCTGGCCACCCCGGAGGACATCGACCTCGGCCAGGCGACCCGGGTCCTGTCGGACCGCATCTGGGCGTCCGTACGGGCGGACTCTCCTACGCCGTGAGGACGCCACTCACGACGTGAGGACGCCGCTCAGGAACGGGGCGACCGCGTCCCACCACGCGTCGGCGTGCTCGTAGTGGAGGAGGTGGCCCGCGTCCGGGATCTCCGCGTAGGCGCCGCGGGGGAGGACGCGGACCATCTCCTGGGCCTCGGCGCGGCCCAGTTCGCCGTCGAGGCCGCGGACGACGAGGGTGGGGCAGCGGACCTGGGCGAGGGAGTCCCAGTGGGCGTCGTGGACCCAGGTCTCGCGGGAGGTGAGCATCTGGGCGGGGTCGAAGACCGGGCCCCAGCCGCCGTCCGGCCGCTCGGTCATCACCTCGGCGAAGAAGGCGCCGCGGGCGGGGTTGGGGCGCTCCACCCACGGGTCGTCCTCGCCGAACCACCGGCGGACGGCGTCGAGCGAGGCGAACGGGGTGGGCCAGCGGCGGAACCAGTCCTGCCACTCGCGCTGCGAGGCCGCGCCGAGCGCGGAGGCGCGCATGTCGCAGATGACGAGGGCGTGGACGAGGTCGGGGTGCTCGGCGGCGAGCTGCCAGGCGGTGAGCGCGCCCATGGAGTGCCCGACGAGGGTGACCGGGCCGATGCCGAGCTGTTCGATGGCGGCGCGCGCGTCGGAGACGTACGCCTCGCGCGTGAAGGGGCCCGCGGCGGGCTTGTCGCTGGCGCCGTGGCCGCGCTGGTCGAGCGCGATCGTGCGGTGGCGCGGCGAGAGCCGGCGGGCCGCCGGGGCCCAGTGGGAGGCGCGGCCCATCAGCCCGTGAAGCAGTAACACGCCCGGCCCGGCCTGTGGCGCGGTCCGTTCCGTGAAGTCCCAGGCCGCCAGGCGTACGCCGTCGGCTCCCGTGACGTCGAGTCGTCGCACCATGCTGCTCGGCACCCCCTCTTTCCCGTGGAACTGCGCCAGACTATCGAACCTGTATTCGAAAATGCGCTTCTGCCGCTCAACACCCCACGTTCGAGTGACAGGGCTCAAGGATTGACGGCTGTGGCCGAGGGGAGATCTTCAGCGGGAGGCGGACCGCTCGGGGAAAACGGTCCGAGGGGACTGACCCTGGGAGCTCGGGGCTCCGGGTCAGCACAGGGGAGGACGGACCCCGGCGCCTGCGGGCGCCGGGGTTCTTCGTGTGGTCCCTCGTCCAGGACCTGGTCGGGCAGGACCTGCCCCGGCCCCTGCCCCGGCCCCTGGTCCGGTTGCTCGTCTCATGGGCGACGACCCTCATCGCACCAGCGTGGCACGGCGGGCGCCGCCGCGTGGCGATTCCGCCGTAAAACGGGCCCGGCGTGAACCGGGCGCGTCAACGGAGCGCGTCAACGCGCCGGGGCGGGCAGGGGGCGCGCCGGGCGCCCTCGCCGGAGATGGCGCCGGGCACCCCGCACGGGGAAGCGCCCCTCGCCGAGAAGCGCCCGCCCCTCGTACGGACACGAGAGGCGCCCCGCGTACGGAAGGGGGCGCCGGGGCTCAGCGCTTGGCGACGAAGACGTGGGCCGCGATGTCGGCGTCCAGCTCGGCCGCCTCGCCGCTGCTGCCGACCAGGACGCCGCCCGGGGACTCCGTCACCGACACCACGGAGCCGGGCTGCACGCCGGCCCGCCGCAGGGTGTACATCAGCTGGGCGTCCGTCTGGATGGGCTCGCCGATACGGCGCACGATCACCGTCTTCGCCTCGCCGCCGGCCTCCAGGTCGGCGAGGGAGACCATCGAGTCGTCCAGGAAGGACTCCGCCTCGGTCTTGTCGCCCAGCTCGTCCAGGCCCGGGATCGGGTTGCCGTACGGCGACTCCGTGGGGTGGCGCAGGAGCTCGAGGACCCGGCGCTCCACGGCCTCGCTCATCACGTGCTCCCAGCGGCAGGCCTCGGCGTGGACCTGCTCCCACTCCAGACCGATCACGTCGACCAGCAGGCACTCGGCCAGCCGGTGCTTGCGCATCACCCGGGTGGCCAGGCGGCGGCCCTCGTCCGTGAGCTCCAGGTGGCGGTCGCTGGCGACGGCCACCAGGCCGTCGCGCTCCATGCGGGCCACGGTCTGGCTCACGGTCGGACCGCTCTGGTCCAGCCGCTCGGCGATCCGGGCGCGCATGGGGACCACACCTTCCTCTTCGAGCTCAAGGATGGTGCGGAGATACATCTCCGTGGTGTCGATCAGTCCGGACATACGTGCCCCTCGATGAGTCGTGCGCTGGCCCTGCACCAATTCTTGCGCATCGCACCGACAACCGGGACGCGTCGGGGCGACGCGGTATTGACAGAGCAATGGTCCAGACCGCACGGTGATCCGCGACCACGACGAGAAGGAGCCGCCGCCATGGGCGAGAGCAAGCTGGCCGGACAGTTCTTCGACGCCGCGATCGGCCTGCTCCAGAAGGTGCGGGACGAGGACGCGACGGACATCGCCGCCGCGGGCACGGCCATCGCGGAGGCCGTCGCCGCGGGCGGCCGGCTGTTCGCGTTCGGCGCGGGGCACTCCTCGCTCGCCGCCCAGGACGTGGTGTACCGGGCCGGCGGCCTGGCCCTGATGAACCTGCTCGCCGTGCCCGGCGTCGTCGGCGTCGACGTGATGCCCGCGACCCTCGGCTCGGCCCTGGAGCGGGTCGACGGCCTGGCCGGCGCGGTCCTGGACTCCTCCCCGGCCCGGGCCGGCGACGTCCTGATCATCATCTCCCTGTCGGGCCGCAACGCCCTGCCGGTCGAGATGGCGATGAACGCGCGCGCCCTCGGCCTGACCGTGATCGGGGTGACCTCGGTCGCGTACGCCACGGAGACGAGGTCCCGGCACGTCTCGGGGACGTACCTCAAGGACCACTGCGACATCGTCCTCGACTCCAAGATCGCGATCGGCGACGCCGAGCTCACCCACGAGGCCGTCGAGGCCCCCTTCGCCCCCGCCTCGACGGTCGTCACCAGCGCCCTGATGCAGGCCACGATGGCCGCGGCCGCCGAGGAGATGGTCCGCCTCGGCATCGAGCCGCCGCTGCTGCGCTCGGGCAACGTGGACGGCGGCCACGAGTGGAACGGGCGCGTGATGACGGAGTACCGCGACCGGATCTTCTTCCGCCACTGAGGTCTTGCCGCTGAAGCGGGACAGGGCCGTACGACTCCGTCAGGTCCGGTCCGTCAGGTACGGCCCCACTCCCCCGACCCGTCGAGCGCCGCCGCCACCTGCGCGGCGACCGTCTCCGCGTAGACCGCGTCCTCGCGCGCGAAGGCGGGGCGGGACGGGGAGCGCAGGAAGGTGGCGACGCCGAAGGTGCGGGCGCGGGAGCGGAGGGGAAGGCACAGGGCGTGGGCCGCGTCGGCGGGCCAGAGGCGGTCGGTGCCGGGGGTGGTGCTGGTGCGGGTGGCGCCCGGGCGGGTCAGGGCCCGGAGGGCGGGGTGGGCCGGGCCGTAACGGAGCGGGATTCCGCCGGTGGCGACCGGTGCGACCGGGCCCGGGGCGCCGGACGGGGTGGCGAGGGCACGGACCAGGCGCCCGTCCGGGGTCGCGCGGTCCACCAGGACGTGGTCGGCGAAGCCCGCCAGGGCGAAGTCGAGCAGCACGGCGGCCGCCCGTAGCGGCTCCTCCACCTCCGCCGCCGCCGCGCTCGCCCGGTGCAGCTGGCTCCAGCGGAACCGCAGCCGGTCGGCGTCCTGCGCGGCGTGCCGGTCGTCCGTGACGTCCTGGAACAGCCAGGCCACCCCGAGCGGCACCGGCTCCGGCCCCTCCGCGAGCGGCGAGGCGAGCCGTACGAAACCGCAGCGCCAGCAGCGACGGCGCTCGCCGCGCTCACCGCGCGGGCCGCGCAGGGTCACCCACACGTCGGCCGGCTCCGCCGGGGAGCCCGCCGCCAGGACGTGCTGCAGGGCGCTCTCCAGCTCCTCCACGCCGTGGGTGAGGACCTCGCCGAGGGGACGGCCGAGCAGCGAGGCCCGCGCCGCGCCGAGCGCCCGCGCCGCGTACCCGTTGACGACGGCGGGCCGCAGGTCCACGTCGACCAGGACGACACCCCAGGCCGCGTCCGCGAACAGCGCCTCGCTCACCGCCAGCGAGCGTTCCAGGTCGATCTGTACGTGCACCTCGCTGAACGCGCAGTACACCCCCGCCGGGCTCCCGTCCGCGCCCCGCACCCCCGCCGTCTGGGTACGGACCAGGACCCGCCCGCCGTCCTTCCGCAGCAGCGCGAACTCGTGCACCTGCCGCCCCGGCGCGGTCATGGCGCGCCGCAGCCGCCCCGCGATGTCCTCGGCGTCCGCACTCCGCGCCGCCCACCCGTCGAACCCGCGCCGCCCCACCGCCTCCCCGGCTGACCAGCCGAGGATCCGCTCGGCCTCCCGGTTCCAGTGGGTGACGGTGCCGTCGGCATCCAGCGCGCACAGCGCCGCGTCCATCCCGTCGAGCAAGGCGGCGAGGAGATCGGACCCGGGCATCCCGGGCATCCTCGCCACATCGGCCGTGTCACTCGCAGAGCCACTCATGCGGGCACCCCCCTGGCCTCGTTCAACTGGGCTCATTCAACTGGAACGTGACGCAGAGCACATCGGCTTCGACGAAATCGTCGCACCACGGAAACGAACAAGGCCCCCTGCCCGAGCCCTCGTCCCGCCGGTCGACGAGCCACAGCGACCCGTCGCCCGTGCGTGCGCAAGCGGTGATCTCGTGCGCGCCACTGTGCCGGCGGGGCGTTGGTCGGGGGTCTGGACCGGCCGTGTCGCGGTCCGCAGTACCGGTCGGCACAGCGTCGCCACGCCCCTCGGCCGGTTCAACGTGTCCCACGAGAACCTGAGGCTGCTCCAGCGGGCCGACGGGTTCACCTACACCTGGCGGGATGAAGCCGGATTAATCAGTTGAGTGCCCGGGGCGGCGTTCGTATCGTGTGTGCCACGCATGAAAGGAGGTGATCCGGAAGTGATTTCTTACCGGACCAGCGAGGTGGCTGCGGGCTAAGGCCTGCCGTCGCACTCTTGTGCACCTTGGCAGACCTTCTGCCGACACCATCGCAGTCACCCGACCCGTGGGCCGCCGGTCAGTCCGGCCGGCTCCCGTCCGAACCTAGGCGGACGGGACCAAGGCCCACGGGTCGTCTGCGTTTCCGGGAGCGTCGAATGTCGTGATGCGCGTCACAGGGAACGTTCCTCGTGCTCGCCTCCTCCTTCGGGTGTCGACTCCGGGTGTCGACTTCGACCGGGGAGGTAACCGTGGTGGACAACCGCAGGGCCGCGCGAGCGGGGGCAGTACTGCTCGGGGTGCTCGCGCTCGTGCATGTGTACTGGGCGACGGGGGCCGTCTGGCCCGCGGGCGACGAGCGGGGGCTCTCGCTCGCGGTCCTGGGGAGCGTGGTCTCCTTCGGGCCCGCGGTCGTCCTGCCGCTCGCCGCGATGGAGGGTGTGGGGGCGGTGTGCGTGGGTGCGTACGCGTGGGGGCTCGCGGGCCGGTTCGCGCGGCTCGCCCAGCTGGGGACCGCCGTGTTCGCCGGCGGGCTGCTGCTGCGCGGCGCCGTCGGGGTCGTCTGGATCGTCGCCGGAAAGGACGGGGCGGGGGCTGTGTTCCCGTGGCTGAACGCGCTCGCGTACACACCGCTGTGTCTCGCACTCGGCGGGGCGGTGGCGCGTGAACTCCGGCGCTGAGCCGCGTCCGAGGGACCGGGGTGTCGCGCTCGCCCGGGCCGCCCGGCGCGGCGACACCCTCGCCCTGCACGAACTCCTCGACCACCTCGCCCCGTACGTCACGCGCGTGTGCGGACCGATCGCCCTCGACGACGGCCCCGACGCCGCCCAGGAGGCCCTGCTCGCCGTCTTCCGCTCGCTGCGCAGACTCCGCGAACCGGAGACGCTGTACGGCTGGGTGCGGACGATCGCCGTACGCGAGGCGGTACGGGTGGCGCGGCGGGCCGCCCGGGAACGGCCGGCGACGGACGTGCTCGCCGAGGTGCCGCAGCGGGGCGATCCGCAGCTGGCCGCCGACATCGGGGACGTACTCGCCCGGCTGTCCCCCGAGCACCGGGCCGTACTCGTGCTCCGGGACGTCGAGGGGCTCGACGAGGAGGCCGCCGCGGCCGTCCTCGGCATTCCCGCCGGTACCGCCAAGTCCCGGCTTCACCGGGCCCGGCAGAGCTTCCGAAAGGCGTGGTCCGCATGACGGATGACATCCCCGCTGATGTTCTCGACCCGGTGCGGCGGCTGCGCGTCATGGCCGGCGCCGTGCGCGGCGCGCGCCTCGTCGAGCGGGTGCTGCCCGCCGACCCCGCCGCCGTGTGGGCTGTCATGAGCGACCTCGAAGGCGGCTTCGACGGCTTCGGTGGCGTCCAGCCCGACATGCGGTCGGTGCGCGTGCTGCGCGTCAACGGCGACCGCGTCGAGGCCCTCGCCCGCAGCCGCTACGGGATGCGCGCCCGGCTCCACGGAGTGCTGCGGCCCGGCTGGTGCTGGCTGCAGAGCCGGTTCCTGGTGGTCGGCATGGCCGCCGCGCCGGAGGAGGGCGGCGGCACGCGGGTGGCGCTCACCGGGGGTGTACGCGTGCCCGGGCGCGCCGCGCTCGTACCGTTCGGCGCACGCCGGGAGCTGGAACGGGGGATGGCACGTCTGGCCGCCCGGTTCCCGGCACCGTGAGTCCAGGCACCGTGAGTCCAGGCACCATGAGTCCCCGTACCGTGAAGTCCGGCCCGGCTCAGGGCGAGAGCCGCTCGACCCGCCAGGACACGCCCTCGGCCCCGGATCCGGCCCCGGCCCCGGCCTCGCCCCCGGGCCCGGCCTCGGCCACGTACCGGAGCCGGTCGTGCAGGCGGTTCTCGTGGCCCTGCCAGAACTCCACCGCGTCCGGGACCACCCGGAAGCCGCCCCACTCCGGCGGCACCGGCACCTGCTCGCCCTCCGGGTAGCGGGTGTGCAGTTCCTCGTAGCGGGCGAGGAGTTCGGCGCGCGACTCGATCACCGTGGACTGCCGGCTGGCCCACGCGCCGAGCTGGGAGCCGTGCGGACGGGTGCGGAAGTACGCCACCGTCTCGTCCCGGCCGACCCGCTCGGCGCGGCCCGTGACGATGACCTGGCGGGCCAGCGGGTGCCAGGGGAAGAGCAGCGAGACATACGGGTTGGCCGCCAGCTCGCGGCCCTTGCGGGAGCCGTAGTTGGTGAAGAAGACGAAGCCGGCCTCGTCGTAGTGCTTGAGCAGCACGGTGCGGGAGGAGGGGCGGCCGTCGGGGGTCGCGGTGGAGACGATCATCGCGTTCGGCTCGTGGATCGCCGGGTTGGCGGCGGTGTCCTTGAACCAGCGGGCGAACTGTTCGACCGGCTCGGGGGCGAGGTCGTCCACGGTCAGTTCCATGGTCCGGTACACCTCGCGCATGTCGGCGGGATCGAGGGCGTCGGCCAGAGCGGCGCGGGCATGGGCCGCGTGGGGGTGTGCGGCATGCGGATGTGCGGCGTGAGGATGATCCTGGGCGTCGGTCACGGGGCCCATCCTGCCGTAGTGCCTCCCGTGGGCGGTGGCGCAGGCCCTTCTGTGGCACCCCAGTCTGCCCGGCACTCCGTGCCGCTAATCCTCCGTCGCCGGATCGGCGCAGTGTGCCGGATGTCACGCTTCCCCGCATCATCGGAACCGTACAGACTCATCCGCTGGACGCTGTTCCGTCCCGCCAATCGACCACCGGGATGATTGATCATCGATCAGATCGTCGGATGGTCATCCTTCCGCGCAGCAGAGGAGCCGCCTCATGTCTGACTTCGTACCGGGGCTCGAAGGAGTCGTCGCGTTCGAGACGGAGATCGCCGAACCCGACAAGGAGGGCGGCGCCCTCCGCTACCGCGGGGTCGACATCGAGGATCTCGTCGGTCACGTCTCCTTCGGCAACGTCTGGGGCCTGCTGGTCGACGGCGCGTTCAACCCGGGCCTGCCGGCCGCCGAGCCGTTCCCGATCCCGGTGCACTCCGGTGACATCCGGGTCGACGTGCAGTCCGCGCTCGCCATGCTCGCGCCGGTGTGGGGCCTCAAACCGCTCCTCGACATCTCCGCCGAGCGGGCGCGCGACGACCTCGCCCGCGCCGCCGTCATGGCCCTCTCGTACGTCGCGCAGTCCGCGCGCGGCCAGGGCCTGCCGATGGTGCCGCAGAGCGAGATCGACAAGGCGCAGTCCGTCGTCGAGCGATTCATGATCCGCTGGCGCGGCGAGCCGGACCCGAAGCACGTCAAGGCCGTCGACGCGTACTGGACCTCGGCCGCCGAGCACGGCATGAACGCCTCCACCTTCACCGCCCGCGTCATCGCCTCCACCGGCGCCGACGTGGCCGCGGCCCTGTCCGGCGCCGTCGGCGCGATGTCCGGCCCGCTGCACGGCGGCGCGCCGTCCCGCGTCCTCGGCATGATCGAGGAGATCGAGCGGACGGGTGACGCGACGGCGTACGTGAAGCGCGTCCTCGACAGCGGCGAGCGCCTGATGGGCTTCGGCCACCGCGTGTACCGCGCCGAGGACCCGCGCGCCCGCGTGCTGCGCCGTACGGCGCGCGAGCTCGCCGCGCCGCGCTTCGAGGTGGCGGAGGCGCTGGAGAAGGCGGCCCTGGAGGAGCTGCACAACCGGCGCCCCGACCGCGTCCTGGCGACGAACGTCGAGTTCTGGGCGGCGATCGTGCTCGACTTCGCCGAGGTCCCGGCGCACATGTTCACGTCGATGTTCACGTGCGCGCGTACGGCCGGCTGGTCGGCGCACATCCTGGAGCAGAAGCGCACGGGGCGGCTCGTCCGCCCGTCGGCCCGCTACACGGGTCCCGGCCAGCGGGACCCGCGCGAGATCGAGGGCTACTCCGACATCGCGAGCTGACCGGCACCGGATTCGCTGAGCAGGTCCGCGTGGTGGCGGGCCGCGGCGAGGGGGTGGGCACGGAGCTTGCCCTTCAGCTCGTTCCGGCCGTACTCGGCGAACAGCGGATTCGCCGGGTCGGCCGTCACGCCGGGCGCGGCGGAGGCGTGCGGGAAGTCCAGCGGGACGATCCGGGCGTCGAGCCGCGGGTTGTAGAAGAACGGGACGGAGAACCGTTCCGTCGCACCGGGCGGGGACACGACGCGGTGGTTGGTGGCGACGAGATAGCCGTTCGTCGCCACTTCGAGCAGCTCGCCGAGGTTGACGACGAACGCGCCGGGCAGCGGCGGCACGTCGTGGAAGATCCCGTCCTCCCGCAGCACCTGCAGCCCGCCGACCTGGTCCTGGAGGAGCAGGGTCAGGAACCCGTAGTCCTTGTGCGCGCCGACGCCCTGGGCGTCACCCGCGTCGCCGCTGCTGCCCGGGTAGCGGACCAGCTTGAGGTGCGGGTGGGCGCCGGGGCCGAAGGCGGCGTCGTAGAAGTCGGGGCGGGCGCCGATCGAGGCGAGCAGCTCGTGCAGCAGCCGCTCGGCGACGCCGCTGAGCCGCTCGACCCAGTTCAGCGCGGCGAGCCGCAGCTCGGGCAGCGCGCCGGGCCACTGGTTGGGCCCCTGGAGCCACCAGTACGGGGGCTCCCCCGGCCCCGGCACATGCGCCGGCCGCTCGGCCCCGATGTCCAGCTGATCCCGCCAGTCCCGCGCCCCGGCGGTCCGCTCGTCGCCGATCCGGGTGTAGCCCCGGAAGTGCGGCGAGTTGGTGGTGTCGAGCGCGAGCCGCTCCGCCTCGGGCAGCGCGAAGAACGCGTGCATGGCATCGGTCAGCGCGCGGGTCTCCGCCTCCGTCACGCCGTGCCCGACGAGCTGGAAGAAGCCCACGTCATGGGCGGCGGAATGCAGCTGCGCGTGCAGCAGCCGCCGGGCCTGGGGGCCGCGGTCGGCGGCGGAGAGGTCGACGATCGGAAGCTGGGAGGGGTACGAGGGCTTCGAGGCGACGAAGGCGTTCGAGGGGTCACTCATGGTGTGCGTCCGCAGGGGGTGTACGGCGCCCGGTACGCCGCGGGGGTGGTGCGGCGGGTCCGGGCGGTGGGTGTGGGTGTGCCGGGGTCGGTGGTGAGTCGGTGACTCAGCGGTGGCCGGGACAGCCCATGCTCGCGACGCGGAGGAAGTCCACGTGGCGGCGACGTACGAGCGAAAGCATGCGACAAGCGTACTGCGGGGCGGGGCGCGAGCGCTGTGACGCCGGTCATGGTCCCGGCGCCCCTGTAGGTCCCGGCGCCCCTGTGGACGGCTTCCGGTGTCAGCCCAGGGCCTCGTCCAGGAGCTTCGCCCACTGGGCCACCACGCGTTCGCGGCGGGCGCGGTCGTCCGTGAGGAGGGTGGCGAGGCCCAGGCCGCGGGCCATGTCGAGGAGGCCCTGGACGGATTCGCGGACGCCGGGGCGGGCCTCGTCGGCGGCGAGGAGGGTGACGGCGATGCGGTGGGACTCGCGGCCGACGCGGGCCTCGAGTTCGGTGACGCGGGGGCGGAGCTGCTCCTCGTTGGAGGCGGCGACCCAGAGGTGGAGGGCGGCGCGGAAGAGGGGGCCGGTGTAGAGGTCGACGAGGGCGGCGACGACGGCCCGGCGGTCCTGGGTGGGGATGGTGCGCAGGGCCTGGGAGCGTTCCTCCGCCACGTACTCGACCGCCGCCGTGAAGAGGTCCTCGCGGGTGGGGAAGTGGTGCTGGGCCGCGCCCCGGGACACCCCCGCGCGCTCGGCCACCACCGCGACCGTGGAGCCCGCCCAGCCGTGCTCGGCCAGGCAGGCCACCGCCGCCTCCAGGAGCCGCTGCCGGGTGGCCCGGCTCCGGTCCTGCTTGGGGCCGGAGCCAGGGCCGGAGCCGGAGCCAGGGCCGGAGCCGGAGCCAGGGCCGGAGCCGGTCACAGTCGCCACGAAGGGTCCCGTCGTTCGAGGAAGGCCGTCATCCCTTCGCGCGCCTCGGCGGAGGCGAACAGCGAGGCGGCCAGCTGCACCAGCTCCTCCGCCTCGCGTTCGAAGGTGTCCAGGACTCTAGCCGTGACCAGGCGCTTCGCCTCCCGCAGGCCCTGCGGGGAGCCCTGCCGCAGGCCGTCCAGGATCACGTCCAGGTCCGCGGCCGGCCCCGTCACCAGGCCCATCGCCCGCGCCTCCGCCGTACCGAAGCGCTCCCCCGTCAGGTAGTAGCGGGCGGCCGACCGCGCCTCCAGCTTCGGCAGAAGGGTGAGGGAGATCACCGCGGGCGCGACCCCGATCCGTACCTCCGTGAGCGCGAAGTCCGAGCCCTCCGACGCGAGGACCACGTCGCACGCGCCGAGCAGCCCCAGACCGCCCGCCCGCGCGTGCCCGTCCACCACCCCCACCACCGGCTTCGGCAGCTCCACGATCTGCCGCAGCAGGTCCACGAAGGCGTACGGGCCGGGCGGCGCCTTCAGGTCCGCGCCCGCGCTGAACGTACCCCCCGTGTGCGTCAGGACCACCGCCCGCACCCCCGGGTCCTTGCCGCACGCCGTCAGCGCGTCCGCGAGCTCGGTCACGAGCCGCGCCGAGAGCGCGTTGCGGTTGGCCGGGGAGTCCAGGGTGAGGGTGGTGACGCCCCGGTCGGATGTCGTAAGGAGCAGGCTCATGCGCGGTTCCTCAGTTCCCGGCGCAGGATCTTGCCCGACGCCGCTCGGGGCACGGTGTCGATGAACTCCACCTGCCGGATCTTCTTGTACGGGGCGACCCGCTCGGCCACGTACGCCATCACGTCCTCGCCGCTGAGCCCGGGCGCCGCGGGCTGGCGCACCACGAAGGCCTTCGGCACCTCCGTGCCGTCCCCGTCCACGACCCCGATGACGGCCGCGTCGGCGATGCCCTCGTGCGTGAGCAGCAGCGCCTCCAGCTCGGCCGGCGGCACCTGGAAGCCCTTGTACTTGATCAGTTCCTTGACCCGGTCGACGACGTACAGCCAGCCGTCCTCGTCCACCCGCCCGATGTCGCCGGTGTGCAGCCACCCGTCCTCGTCGATCATCGCCGCGGTGGCCTCCGGGCGCCCCAGATAGCCCTTCATGACCTGCGGCCCGCGGAGGGCGATCTCGCCCTCCTCGCCCGCCGCGACGTCCTTCGCCGGGTCGTCGAGCGCCACGAGCCGCATCTCGCTCGACGGCAGCAGCTTGCCGACCGTCCCCGGCGGGGGGTTCTCGGTCGAGATCGGGACGAGGTGGGAGGTCGGGGACAGCTCCGTCATGCCGTACGCCTGGAAGATCGGCGGCAGGCCGAGCCGCGCCGAACACGCCTGCGCGAGCGCCGCGTCGAGCGGGGCGGCGGAGCAGACGATGTACCGCAGGGACGACAGGTCGTAGTCGGCGACCGCCGGGTGCTTGGCGAGCGCGAGGACGATCGGCGGCGCCACGAACAGGGCGTTGATGCGGTGCTTCTCGATGGCGGCGAGGAAGGTGTCGAGCTCGAAGCGCGGCAGCACGACGACGGTGGCGCCGAGCCGCAGCGGGCCGTTCATCAGCGCCGTCAGGCCGTACGCGTGGAAGAACGGCAGTACGGCGAGGATGCGGTCGCCGGGGGCCATCGGCAGCAGCGGTTCGAGCTGGGCGAGGTTGGTGGCGATGGACGTGTGGGTGAGCATGACGCCCTTGGGGACGCCGGTGGTGCCGGAGGAGTACGGGAGGGCGGCGATGTCCGTGTCCGGGTCGATCGCGATGTGCGGCTCGGGCGCGGTGGAGGCGAGGAAGGACTGGAGGGAGCGGGTCTCGTCCCCCTCCGGCGCGGTGTCGCAGACGAGGATCTCCTCGACGCCGCCCGCGAGTTCGGCGGCGGCGCGGGCCGAGGCGAGCAGCGGCGACACCGTCACGATCCAGCGCGCGGCGGAGTCGCGGAGCTGCTTGGCGAACTCCTCCGGCGTCGCGAGCGGATGCACCGTGGTGACGGACGCCCCGGCGCGCGTCGCGGCGTAGAACGCCACCGGGAACAGCACGGTGTTGGGGCTGTGCAGGGCGAGCACGTCGCCCTTCCGCACGCCGGCCTCGGCGAGGCCCGCGGCCACGCGCCGGTGGAACGCGTCCACTTGCGCGTACGTGAGGGTGAGGGCCGCCCCGTCCCCACCGGTGCCGTCGATCAGCGCCGGCCGGTCGCCGAACTCTGCGGCGCGGCCGAGGACGGTGTCGTGGATGGGACGGGAGACGACCGGTACGTCGGCGAATTCGCTGCGGAACACCATGCGTGCGCGTCCCCTGACTCTGGGTGGTTGGTGGCGTGGCGACAGGATGGCTTGTGCGCGTGCGTTGTGGGGAGACCTGGGCAGACCTTGGCAGCAGTACGGGAAACAATCAAGCGTGCATGCATGATTCGGCTCCGCCGCGTATTGCCCTGGCGGGGCCGGTCGGCTTGTGGTTACGATCGGCGCGATGACGACTCATTCTGCTCTCAGATGGGGGGTCCCGTCCGCGCAAGGTGAGTGCTGATGCCCACTCACATCGCGAACGGTGAAACCCGTTTCCCCGCTTTCTGGCCGCGTGTGCGCGAGTTCGCCGTGCCGGCCTCCATGATCGAGACCGCGACCGCCCGTCGCCTGCGCGGCGACTGGGCCGGGGCGTGCGCCGCCGCGGGCTTCGACGTCGACCTGGACCTCAAGCACCTCGCGCGGGTCCGCGGCCGTGAACTGGCCACCCGGGTACGGGCGGACCTGCGCCACCTGGCGCCGGACCTGCTGCGCTGGCACATGCCGCGGATCGCCCCGGACGGGCTGCTGCGGCCCGGCCTCACGGTCCCGCTCGCGCGCTACGAACTCCCCGCGGGCCGACCGCCCCTGCACCTCGTGGTGCGCACGCCGCCGGCCTGGGCCGGGGGCGGGCAGCGCCTCGGGCTCGCCCTGTGGGACGGGGTGGACCCGGCCTGGGACGACGACGGCCTGCATCCGCATCCCCGGCCGAGCCGGCGCTTCCGGCTCGACCTGCACCGGCATCTGTGGGACGCCCGCCGGGCCGGTGAGCTGCGCGAACGCTCCGGGGCCGGCCGTCCGCCGCTGCCGGAGACCGAGCGCTGGGCGGCCGAGGCCCGGATCCTGCTCGCGGCCGAGGGGCGGGCGGCCGGTGCGGTGGCCGTACGGGCGGGTGAGCGGCGCCTGGTCCTCGACGTCGGCGACCTCGACGGCGACCCCAGAGGCGATCCCGACGGCGGTTCGGGCAGCCGCCTCCCGCTCCTGCCCGACGCGGCGACCTGGCTGCCACCCGACCTGGAGCTGCTGCGGGCCGGGGCCGTCTCGCCCGGGCGGCTGCACCCGCTGGTGGCGGCCGCCCTCGCACCGGGGGCCGCCCCCGCCGTACGGGTCCCGGACGACCCGAACGCGCCGCGCATCGTGGAGTGCCGCGGCGCCCGGCACCGGATCGCCCTGGTCGACGGCGTACTCGCACCGCTCGACCACGATCCGGCGCAGGTACGGCGCGAGGAGCTGTTCTTCGCGCTGTCCGGCCCCCCGCTGCCCTGCCTCCAGGCGATCGACGACGCCCACCGGCGCCCGGACTGCCTCGACGGGGTACGGGACCGGATCGCGCACGGCGACGTCGCCGGGGCGCTGGCCGTCGTCGAGGGCCTCCTCGGACCCGCGGCGGTGCTGCGGGACGGTCCTCTGCGCGGCGCGCTGCTCGGCGTGGAGGCCGAGCGTCTCGCGTACGGGCTCTACCGAGCGGGCCTCGCCGGCCCGCCGCCGCCCCGCCGCCTCTTCGACCACCGCGAGCGCCTCGATCCACACGAACGCCCGCACCCACGCCACGCCTTCAGCGTCTGAGCCGACCGGCCCCGGCATGACCGGCCTGGCTGACCTGAGCCGACGTGACCGGCCTGGCCGACCTGCCCGACCTCACCCGACCTGCCTGACCGACCTGAGCCGACCTGACCAGCCTGGCTGACCCGCCCGGCTGACCTGAGCCGACGTGACCGGCCCGACCGACCTGAGCCTGGCTGACCCGCCCGGCTGACCTGAGCCGACGTGACCGGCCCGACCGACCTCACAGACCTGACCCGGCCCGACCGACCTGACTGGTCCGACGACCCGACCTGACCCGGCCAGACCGACCCGGCCTGAGCCCACCTGACCAGCCTGGCTGACCCGCCCGGCCCGACCTCACCCGGCCCGACGCAGCCGACGCAGCCCGACCTGCCCGACCGACCTGGCTTGGCCCCGCCCGACCGGCCCGGCCGCGCCGGCCCCGGGCCGGACACCCGCGCCCTCCCCTTCCCCTCCCCCCTCCCTCCTCACACACCACGGTGACCCTTATGACCACATCCGTCCTGCTCGCCGCCCCTTCGGAGATGGACGTCGCCACCGACCTCCTCGCCCTCCTCCGCGACACCCGCACCGAGCCCCGCCCCGACCCCCAGCTGGAGGCCCTGACGCTCGCCGTCGCCGCCGACCTGCCCGTACTGCTGTGGGGTGAGCCGGGCATCGGCAAGACCGCCGCGCTCAATCAGCTCGCCGAGTCGCTCGACCTGCCGCTCACGACCGTGATCGCGAGCGTCCACGAGCCGTCCGACTTCTCCGGTCTGCCGATCGTCGGCGACGACCCGGCCGAGCAGGGTGTGCCCCTCGCGCCGCCGGACTGGGCGGTGCGGCTGGTCCGGGCCGGGCGTGGGCTGCTGTTCCTGGACGAGCTGTCCACGGCCACGCCCGCCGTGCAGGCGGCGCTGCTGCGCCTCGTCCTGGAGCGGCGGATCGGCTCGCTCCGACTGCCCTCCGGCGTACGGATCGTGGCCGCCGCCAATCCGCGGGCCTCGGCCGCCGACGGGTGGGAGCTGAGCGCGCCGCTCGCGAACCGTTTCGTGCATCTGCACTGGGCGCACGACCACGAGGTGGTGGTACGGGGCCTCGGCGGCACCTGGCCGCGCGCGACGCTGCCCCGGCTCGACCCCGGGCGGCTGCCGGAGGCGGTGGACTTCGCGCGGCGGGCGGTGACCGGGCTGCTGGCCGCCCGGCCCACCCTCGTACACCGGCTGCCGAACAGCGAGGCCGGCAAGGGCGGCGCGTGGCCGTCGCCGCGCAGCTGGGACATGGCGCTGTCGCTGATCGCGTTCGCGACGGCGGCCGGGTCCACCCGGGACGTGCTCGCGCAGCTGGTGCGCGGGACGGTCGGCGACGGGCCCGGGCTCGAACTCCTCGCCTGGATCGACCGGATGGACCTGCCCGACCCCGAGGCGCTGCTCGCCGATCCGCTCGGCGCGGAGCTGCCGGAGCGCGGGGACCGGCGCCAGGCGGCCCTGGAGGGCGTGGTGGCCGCGGTCAACGCCCGGCCGGAGCAGGCGCGTTGGGACGCGGCCTGGGAGCTCCTCGTACGGGCGGCAGAGACGGGCGCGCCGGACCTGGTGGTGGTACCGGCCACGACGCTCGCCGCGCTGCGGCGCGAGGACTGGGAGGTGCCGGCGGCGATCGAACGCCTCGCGGGTGTGGTGGACGTGTCGCGGCGCGCGGACCGCGTGACGGCGGGTGCGGCGCGATGAGCGCCCCGGCCCCCACCCCCGTGTCCGCTGATACGGGTGTCCCGCTCGACCGGGAGAAGCTGTACGCCGCGCGTCTGCGGGCCGTCCGGGCCCGCCCGTACCTCGCGACGGCGCTGTTCGCGCTGCGCGTGGTCGAGTCGCGGCGGGTGCCGACGATGGCGGTCGACCGGTACTGGCGGTGCTACGCCTCGCCGGGCTTCGTGGCGCGCACGCCGGTCGAGGAGCTGGCCGGGGTGTGGGTGCACGAGGTGGCGCATCTGATCCGCGACCACCACGGGCGCGGCGACCGGCTCGCCCGCCGGGAGGGCTTCGACGGGCCCGCCGACCGGCTGCGGCTCAACATCGCCGCGGACTGCGAGATCAACGACGACATCTATGGGGACGGGCTCGACGAACCGGAGGGGGTGGTCACCCCGGCGCTGCTCAACGTGCCCAAGGACGAGCTGATGGAGGACTACGTACGGCGGATCCGCCTGGAGTCGCTGCCGGGCGGCCTGCATCTGTGGCTGGACTGCGGCAGCGGCGCCGACGGGCTCGAACGGGAGTGGGACCTGGGTCCTGACGACGCGGACGGGCTGAGCGCGCAGGAGCAGGACGCCGTGCGCTTCCGGGTCGCGCAGGCGCTCACCGGGCGGCCGGGGAGCGAGCCGGCGGGCTGGCGGCGCTGGGCGGAGGAGGCGTTCCAGCCGACGCAGCCGTGGCGGCAGTTGCTGGGTTCGGCGATCCGCGCGGCGGTGGGCGGGAGCGGCTCGGGCGACGACCACAGCTACGGGCGCCCCTCGCGCCGCTCGGTCGCCCTGCCCGGCACCGTCCTGCCGAGCCTGCGGCGCCGGCCGCCCCGGGTCTCGGTGGTGATCGACACCTCGGGCTCGGTCAGCGACGCCGAGCTCGGCAGCGCGCTCCTGGAGGTGGTCGCCATCACCCGGGCGGTCGGCGGGCGCCGCGACCTCGTCCGCGTGGTGTCCTGCGACGTCGCCGCCCGCATCGCGCACCCGCTGTGCGCGGCGGAGGGCATCCCCCTGATCGGCGGCGGCGGCACCGACCTCCGCACCGGCTTCAGAGCCGCCCTGCGCACCCACCCCCGCCCGGACGTCGTGGTCGTCCTCACCGACGGCCAGACCCCCTGGCCCGCCACCGCCCCACCCTGCCGCACCGTCGTGGGCCTGTTCCCCCGCCCGTACTACCGCCTCCGCCCGGGCGACGACGGCTACGTCCCGGACACGCCACCGGAGTGGGCGCGGACGGTACGGATCGGGTGAGCGCCGCGCATCGACCGGCCCGCCCAGCCCCGGCCCGGCCAGCCCCGCCCAGCCCCGCCCAGCCCCGCGGGCGCCAGGACGAACAGCACATTCAGCCCTCGCATGCGCGTTCGGGCGATTAGCCTGCGCGCATGGTGTTCAAGAGACTGTGGGGCAAGGGCGGGGGCGGCAGCGGGATTCCGCTGTGGGTCGACACCGTCATACCGGACGAGCCGGTGCAGCCGGGAGGGCTGCTGCGCGGGGAGATCGTGCTGCGCGCGCCCGACCGTGACGTGCGCGTGCGGGCCGTGAAGGTGAAAGTCGTCGTCAACGCCTCGCCCGCGCTCGGCAAGAACGCCGAGGTGGACACGGAGTCGGGCGACGCGTTCGCGGAATTCTGGGCGAGCAGCGACTTCACCGTGGAGAAGGGCCAGGAACGGCGGGTGCCGCTCCTGTACCGGCTGAGGTGGGAGAGCCCGGTCTCCGAGGTGTGTGGGAAGCGGCTCGACGGGGTGCGGCTCGCCGTGTACACCGAGGTGGAGTCCGACGGGATCGAGGAACGGACGGACAGCGACCCGCTGCGCATCGGCGCGACGCCGCTGCACGAGACCGTCCTCGACGCCTTCGCCGCCGCGGGTTACACCTGCAGCAGCGCACAGGTCGACTACGCGGAACGCATTCCGCGCACCGAGTACTTCCTCTACCTGCGGCAGAGCTTCCGCCTCATCGACACGCTCGCCGTGACCGGGCCGGACCGCCCGCAGCACCTGGAGGTCAACTTCCACTCCAACGCGGTGGGTTGTGAGATCTTCGTCCGCAAGGCGGCCCTCTTCCAGAAGAGATGGGCCGAGAAGCCGCCCTACGAGCGCTACACGGCCGCACACCACGAGGTCGGCCAGGCCGACTTCGAGGCGAAGGTCCGGCAGTGGATCGACGAGGTCGCCGCCCTGCCCGAGAAGCGCGAGGACCCCAGGATCGTGCGGGTTCAGTACGACTTGGGCAGCCCCAGGGTCTGGTGCGACACGTAGTTCAGGATCATCTCGCGGCTGACCGGGGCGATCCGGGCCACCCGGGCCGCCGTGATCAGGCGGGCCAGGCCGAACTCCTTGGTGAGGCCGTTGCCGCCGAGGGTGTGGACGGAGGTGTCGACGGCCTTCACGCAGGCCTCGGCGGCCGCGTACTTCGCCATGTTGGCCGCCTCGCCCGCGCCCAGGTCGTCGCCCGCGTCGTACAGGGCGGCGGCCTTGGCCATCATCAGGCGGGCGAGTTCCAGCTCGATGTGGGCCTGGGCGAGGGGGTGGGCGATGGCCTGGTGGGCGCCGATCGGGGCCTTCCAGACCTGGCGCTCCTTGGCGTACTTCACCGCCTGCGCGAGGGCGTAGCGGCCCATGCCGATCGCGAAGGCGGCCGTCATGATCCGCTCCGGGTTGAGCCCGGCGAAGAGCTGGAGCAGGCCCGCGTCCTCGTCGCCCACCAGCGCGTCCGCCGGGAGGTGCACGTCGTCGAGGGTCAGCTCGAACTGCTTCTCGTTGGCGTCGAGTTCCATCTCTATGTGGCGGCGCCCGAAGCCCGGCGTGTCACGCGGCACGATGAACAGGCAGGCCTTGAGGTTGCCCGTGCGGGCGTCGGACGTACGGCCGACGATCAGCGTCGCGTCGGCGATGTCGACGCCCGACACGAAGACCTTCCGGCCGTTGAGGACCCAGCCCTCCTCCGTGCGCGTGGCGGTCGTCGTGATCCGGTGGGAGTTGGAGCCCGCGTCGGGCTCGGTGATCCCGAAGGCCATGGTGCGGGAGCCGTCCGCGAGGCCCGGCAGCCACGCCCGCTTCTGCTCCTCCGTGCCGAAGCGGGCGATCACCGTCCCGCAGATCGCGGGCGAGACGACCATCATGAGGAGCGGGGCCCCGGCCGCGCCCGCCTCCTCCAGGACGATGGACAGTTCGGTCATGCCGCCGCCCCCGCCGCCGTACTCCTCGGGCAGGTTGACGCCGAGGTAGCCGAGCTTGCCGGCCTCCGCCCAGAGCGTGGCCCGGTCGAAGCCGGGGCCGTGCCGGTGGCCGAGGGCGGAGACGGCGGCGCGGAGGGCGGTGAGTTCCGCCGATTCGATGAGGCTGCTGCTCATACGGGGTCTTCCTCCTGGGCTTCGGTCGATACGTCGACGGGCGATACGACGGCCGACGATTCGGCGGCGGGCGATACGACGGCGAGCAGGGCGCCGACCTCGACCTGGCGGCCGGGAGCGGCGTGGAGCGCGGTGAGCGTGCCGGAGGCGGGTGCGGTGACCCGGTGTTCCATCTTCATGGCCTCCAGCCACAGCAGGGGCTGCCCGGCCTCCACCCGGGCGCCGGCGGCCAGACCGTCGGCGATCCGGACGACGGTGCCGGGCATCGGCGCGAGCAGCGAGCCCGGCTCCTGCCGTTCGGTGGGGTCGGTGAAACGGGGGCGGGCGGCGAGGCGGTGCGGGCCGACGTGGACGACCCCGCCGGGGTAGCGGGTGACGTCGAAGTCCCGTACGACACCGTCGGCTTCGAGGCGTACGCGGTCCTGCGCGGCGGACACGCACACCACCCCCTCGGGGGCGGTGACCTCGTAGCCGCCGGTACGGGTCGGGCGGTACCGGACCTCGTACGCGCCCCCGGCGCCCCCGGCCCCCTCGTACGTCCTCGTCTCGTCCTGCGAGCGCACGTTCCGCCAACCGCCCCCGAAGCGGCCCGCGTGACCGGCCGCCTCCGCGAGCGCCGCCGCCACCGCGGCCTGCTCCGCCCCGGCGCGCGGCGCGGCCACGGCCTCCAGATTCCGGTCGTAGAAGCCGGTGCCGAGACGGGCCGGGGCCGTGAAGTCGGGGTGCCGGAGGGACGCGACGAGCAGGTCCCGGTTGGTGGCGGGGCCGTGGAGCCGGGCCCGTTCCAGGGTGCGGGCGAGGAGGCGGACGGCCTCGGCGCGGGTGGGCGCGTGGGCGACGACCTTGGCGAGCATGGCGTCGTAGTGGACGCCGACGGTGTCGCCGGAGGCATAGCCGGTGTCGACGCGCACGCCGGGTCCGGCGGGGAAGTCGACGGCGTGCAGCGGGCCGGTCTGCGGGGTCCAGCCGCCGGCCGGGTCCTCGGCGTAGAGCCGGGCCTCGACGGCGTGCCCCCGGGCGGGCGGAGGGTCGGAGGGCAGCATCCGGCCCTCTGCGACGCGCAGTTGGAGGGCAACGAGGTCGATCCCGTACACCGCCTCGGTGACCGGGTGCTCGACCTGCAGGCGGGTGTTCATCTCCAGGAAGTGCGCCCGGCCGTCCGCGACCAGGAACTCGACCGTGCCCGCGCCGACGTAGCCGACGGCCTTCGCGGCCGCAGCCGACCGCTCGTACAGCTCGTCCACGAGCGCGGCCGGAAGGGCGGGCGCCGGGGCCTCCTCGATGACCTTCTGGTGGCGGCGCTGGAGGGAGCAGTCGCGGGTGCCGAGGGTCCAGACGGTGCCGTGGGTGTCGGCGAGGACCTGCACCTCGACATGCCGGCCGTCCTCCACGTACGGCTCGACGAACACCTCGCCGTCCCCGAAGGCGCTCAGCGCCTCCGCCGAGGCGGCCTTCGACTCCCCCTCCAGGTCGCCCAGGTGGCGGACGACGCGCATGCCGCGGCCGCCACCGCCGGCCGCCGCCTTCACCAGGACGGGGAGATCGGCCTCGGTGACCTCGGCCGCCGTCAGGGGCTCGATGCCGAGAAGCTCCTTCGCCCGCGTCTTGGACGCCATCGCCTCGATCGCGGCCGGCGGCGGCCCGACCCACACCAGGCCCGCCTCGGTCACCGCCCGCGCGAAGTCCGCGTTCTCGGACAGGAAGCCGTAGCCGGGATGCACGGCGTCGGCACCCGCCGCGAGCGCCGCCTTCACCACCAGGTCGCCGCGCAGATACGTCTCCGCGGGCGTCGCCCCCGGCAGCCGTACGGCCGCGTCCGCCTCCCGTACGTGCAGGGCGCCGGCGTCCGCGTCGGAGTACACGGCGACGGTGGCGATGCCCAGGTCACGGCAGGTGCGGAAGACGCGGCAGGCGATCTCGCCGCGGTTCGCGACGAGGACGGAGGAGATCGGTCCTCCACCGCTGGACGTCGGCTCGGTGGCGGTCAGGTCGGTGGCGGTCAGGTCGGTCATGGTCTGCTCGGTCATGGCCGGCTCGGTCGCCGTCAGGTCGGTCGCGGTCAGCTCGGTCGTGGTCTGCTCGGTCATCAGCTCAGGCCTCACATTCGGAAGACGCCGAAGCCGCCGCGCGCGCCCTCGACCGGTGCCGTGTGGATCGCGGACAGGCAGAGGCCGAGGACCGTGCGCGTGTCACGCGGGTCGATGACCCCGTCGTCGTACAGCCGCCCGGACAGGAACATCGGCAGCGACTCGCTCTCGATCTGCGCCTCGACCAGCGCGCGCAGCCCGGCGTCCGCCTCCTCGTCGTACGGCTGCCCCTTCGCCGCCGCCGACGCGCGCGCGACGATCGACAGCACGCCCGCGAGCTGCTGCGGGCCCATGACGGCGGACTTGGCGCTCGGCCAGGCGAAGAGGAAGCGCGGGTCGTACGCGCGGCCGCACATGCCGTAGTGCCCGGCGCCGTACGACGCGCCCATGAGGACGGAGAGGTGCGGGACCTTCGAGTTCGAGACCGCGTTGATCATCATCGCGCCGTGCTTGATGATGCCGCCCTGCTCGTACTCCTTGCCGACCATGTAGCCGGTGGTGTTGTGGAGGAAGAGCAGCGGGATGTCGCGCTGGTTCGCCAACTGGATGAACTGCGCGGCCTTCTGGGACTCGGCGGAGAAGAGCACGCCCTGCGCGTTGGCGAGGATGCCCACCGGGTAGCCGTGCAGCCGTGCCCAGCCGGTGACCAGGCTCGTCCCGTACAGCGGCTTGAACTCGTCGAAGTCGGAGCCGTCGACGATCCGGGCGATCACCTCGCGCGGGTCGAACGGGGTCTTGAGGTCGCCGGGCACGATGCCGAGCAGCTCGTCCTCGTCGTACTTCGGCGGCTCGACCGTCCAGCGGTCCGGATCGGGGTGCGCCTTGCGGTGGTTGAGCCGGGCGACGATCCGGCGGGCCTGGCGCAGCGCGTCGGGCTCGTCCAGGGCGTAGTGGTCGGCGAGCCCGCTGGTGCGGGCGTGCATCTCGGCGCCGCCGAGGGACTCGTCGTCGCTCTCCTCCCCCGTCGCCATCTTCACCAGCGGCGGGCCGCCGAGGAAGACCTTCGAGCGCTCCTTGATCATCACGGTGTGGTCGGACATGCCGGGGACGTAGGCGCCGCCGGCCGTCGAGTTGCCGAAGACGACCGCGATCGTGGGGATGCCGGCGGCGGAGAGCCTGGTCAGATCGCGGAAGAGCGCCCCGCCGGGGATGAAGATCTCCTTCTGGGAGGGGAGATCGGCGCCGCCGGACTCGACGAGCGAGATCACGGGGAGGCGGTTGGCGAAGGCGATCTCGTTCGCCCTCAGGGCCTTCTTCAGGGTCCACGGGTTGGACGCGCCACCGCGCACGGTCGGGTCGTTGGCGGTGATCAGGCACTCGACGCCCTCGACGACCCCGATGCCCGTCACCAGGGACGCCCCTACGGGATAGTCGCTGCCCCAGGCGGCGAGCGGCGACAGCTCCAGGAACGGCGAGTCGGGGTCGACGAGCAGCTCGATCCGCTCGCGGGCGAGCAGCTTGCCGCGCTTGTGGTGCCGGGCCGTGTACTTCTCGCCGCCGCCCGCGAGCGCCTTGGCGTGCTCGGCGTCGAGCGCGGCCAGTTTCTCCAGCATGGCGGCGCGGTGGGCCGCGTAGTCGGGTCCGCCGGTGTCGAGGGCGGAGGCGAGCACGGTCACAGGAGATCCTCCGGTACGTCGAGGTGGCGCGAGCGCAGCCACTCGCCGAGAGCCTTGGCCTGGGGGTCGAAACGGGCCTGGGAGGCGACGCCCTCGCCGAGGATCCCGGTGACGGTGAAGTTGAGGGCGCGCAGATTGGGCAGGACGTGCCGGATGACAGGCAAGTCGACGGTCTCCGGCAGGAGTTGCTTGAACGTGTCCACGGTGAGGGTGTGCGCGAGCCAGCGCCACTCCGCCTCCGTGCGCACCCAGACGCCGACGTTGGCGTCCCCGCCCTTGTCGCCGCTGCGGGCTCCGGCGACGAGGCCGAGGGGGGCCCTGCGCGTCGGCCGCCCGTGCGGCGGCGCCGGCGGCAGGTCCGGCTCCGGTACGGGTTCCAGGGCACGGGTCGTCGGCGGTACGGGCACGGGGGCGCGGGTCCCGTCGGGGAGCACCGCCGTGTGCGGGACCTCGCCGACGGGGACGTACACGGCGTCGAAGACCCCGTAGGGGGCACCCTTGCCCGGCGGGGCGGTCACATGGAAGCCGGGGTAGGAGGCGAGGGCGAGTTCGATCGCGGCCCCTGTCAGGGTGCGGCCGACCTTCTCGGGGTCGGGGTCGCGGACGACGAGGCGGAGCAGGGCGCTCGCGGTCTCCTCGGTGCCGGCGTCCGGGCGGTCGGTGCGGGCGAGTTCCCAGCGCACCTCGCCGGGCGCCGACGTGGCGCCGTTCGCCTCCAGCGCGTCGGTGATCTGCGCCTTGACCAGCTCCGCCTTCGCCTCGATGTCGAGGCCGGTGAGGACGAACACGACCTCGTTGCGGAAGCCGCCGAGCCTGCTGAGCCCCACCTTGAGCGTCGGGGGCGGGGCCTCGCCCCGTACGCCGTCGATCCGGACGCGGTCGGGGCCCTCCTGGGTGATCCGGGCGGTGTCGAGGCGGGCGGTCACGTCGGGCCCGGCGTAGCGGGCGCCGCCCGTCTCGTACAGGAGCTGGGCGGTGACCGTACCGAGGTCGACGAGGCCGCCGGTGCCGGGGTGCTTGGTGATGACCGCGCTGCCGTCGGCGTGGAGTTCGGCGACGGGGAAGCCGGGGCGGCGTACGTCGTGTCCGGTGAAGAAGGCGTAGTTGCCGCCGGTGGCCTGGGTGCCGCACTCCAGGACGTGCCCGGCGACGACCGCGCCCGCGAGTTCGTCGTACGCCTGCGGGCCCCAGCCGAAGAACCACCGCGCGGGCCCGGTGACGAGCGCCGCGTCCGTGACCCGGCCGGTGACGACGACGTCCGCGCCGGCGGCCAGGCACGCGGCGATCCCGGCGCCGCCGAGGTAGGCGTTGGCGGCGAGGACGCCGTCGCCGCCGGCCGGCAGCTGGTCGGCCGACAGCCGGTCGCCCTCGACGTGGGCGATCCGTAGCGGCAGGCCGAGCTTCGCGGCGAGGGCGCGCAGGGCGTCGGCGAGTCCGGCGGGGTTGAGGCCGCCCGCGTTGGCGACGATCCGGGTGCCGCGCTCGTGGGCGAGCCCGAGGCCCTCCTCCATCTGGCGCAGGAAGGTCTTGGCGTAACCGGCGGCGGGGTCCTTGAGCAGGTCGCGGCCGAGGATGAGCATGGTGAGCTCGGCGAGGTAGTCGCCGGTGAGGACGTCGAGGCGCCCCTCGTCCCCTCCCCCGGTGAGCATCTCCTTCACGGCGTCGAAGCGGTCGCCGTAGAAGCCGGAGGCGTTGCCGATCCGCAGGACGCTCTTCACGCGTCCCCCTTGGCGGCGCGGCCCTGGCCCGCCGGGCCCGCGAAGGCCTGCGCGATGCCCAGCCACTCCTCCGCGTCGGCGCCGACGGCGGTCAGCGCGGTGTCGGCGCGGTGGGCGCGCTGGGTCACGAGCAGGCAGAAGTCGAGCGCGGGGCCGGTGATCCTCTGGGCCGCGTCCTCGGGGCCGTACGTCCACGACTCGCCGCTCGGCGCGGTGAGTTCGACCCGGAAGGGCTCGGCGGGCGGGGTGAGCCCGCGCACGAGGTACGCGTAGTCCCGGGCCCGCAGCCCGATCCAGGCCACGTGCCGCAGCCGGGCGGTCGGCTGTCGTACGACTCCGAGGGCGTCGGCCACGTCCTGGCCGTGTGCCCAGGTCTCCATCAGGCGCGCGGTCGCGAGCGAGACGGCGCTCATGGCGGGCCCGTACCAGGGGAAACGCGTCCCGGGCGGCGCCTCGGACAGGATCTGGTGGAGTCGCTCCCGGCCCTCGCGCCAGCGGGCGAGGAGTTCGGCGGGCGGCAGGGCCGCGCCCTCCTCGGCGCCGTCGTCGACGAAGCGGTCGGGCGCGGCGAGCGCCTTCTCGGTCTCGGCGGCGAAGGCCTCGGGGTCGGTCGCGGCGAGCAGTGCGGCGTCGTCGGTCCAGGCGAGGTGCGCGATCTGGTGGGCGACCGTCCAGCGCGGGGCGGGCGTGGGCAGGGCCCACTGCTCGTCGGTCAACTCCCTGACCAGGGCGTCGACTTCCTCACTCTCGGCACGCAGGTCGGCGAGGACGACGGCGGGGTCGGACACGGTGCGCTCCCCTCGGGGGACGGGCGGGTCACGGAGGTGCGTGAGGAGCATGGCAGCCGGGCCAGAAACAATCAAGCGTGCTTGCTTTAGATTTTGCGGGCGGTTTCGGAGGGCCGGGGAACGGGGGGAACGCCGGAGGGCCGGGGAACGGGGGGAACGCCGGAGGGCCGGGGAACGGGGGGAACGCCGGAGGGCCGGGGGGTGCCGGCCCCCGGCCCTCCTCACGTGCGCCCTTGCGGGCCTGACCCCTACTGGCCGACCCGCCCGTCGACGCACTCGCGCAGCAGGTCCGCGTGCCCGCAGTGACGGGCGTACTCGTCGACGCGGTGCACCATCAGCTCACGGATCGCGATCTCGTCCGGACCGACGCGTTCGCCGAGGTCGGCGTACTCGGCGAGGGCGGCGTCCGTGGCGGCCTGCTCGCGCTCCAGGTCACGGAAGGCCTCCTCGACCACGGCCGGGTCGGCGACGGCACCGTGGAAATCGGCGTCCCGCGCCCCGTACAGCTTCGGCATCCGCCGGTCCGCGCCGAGCCAGCCGCGCCAGTCGCGCTCGACCTCGGCGAGATGCCGTACGAGGCCGAGCAGCGACATGGTCGACGGCGGGACGGAGCGGCGGGCGAGCTGCTCGGCGTCCAGGCCCTCGCACTTCATGCGGAGGGTGAGGCGGTAGTCGCGGAGGAAGTCCTGCAGGGTCGCGAGCTCCCCGTCCGGGCCGGGGCCCTGCTTGTCGCGGGGGTCGTCGTCGGGGTCGGCCCACATGTCGGGGTAGACGGTGGCCACGGTCCAGCGCTCGGGGGTCTCGTCGGTCTCGTCGGTCTCGCGGGATTCGAATTCGCGTGCGGTCATGCCCGCATCGTGGTACGCAACGGCCCGCGCCCGCCACCGAGTTGTTCTGGCTAATCGCCTGCGCGGCCGCCGACCTGGGTCCGTACCGCGCCCATGCTCGCCGCGATGACGAGGGCGATGGCGAGCGCGTCCGTCAGGCCGAGGGACTGGTGGAGGACGAGGAAGCCGGCGGTGGCGGCGATGGCCGGTTCGAGGCTCATGAGGATGGCGAAGGTGGGGGCGGGGAGGCGGCGCAGGGCGAGGAGTTCGAGGGTGTAGGGCAGCACGGAGGACATCAGCGCGACCGCGAGGCCGAGCCCGATGGTCGAGGGCACGAGCAGCCTGTCGCCCGCCGAGACGATGCCGAAGGGGAGGCTGATGACCGCGCCGACACCCATCGCGAGCGCGAGTCCGTCCGCCTGCGGGAAGCGGCGGCCGGTGCGGGCGTTGAAGACGATGTACGTGGCCCACATGGCGCCGGCGGCGAACGCGCACACGACACCGACCGGATCGAGGCCGTCGAGACCGCCGCCACCGCCGCCGCCACCGCCGCCGGCGAGGCCGCTGAGGAGGGCGACGCCGACGAGGGCGAGTCCGGCCCAGAGGAGGTTCATCAGACGGCGGGAGGCGAACACGGAGAGCGCGAGCGGGCCGAGCACTTCGAAGGTGACGGCGGCGCCGAGCGGGATCCGCTCGGCGGAGAGGTAGAAGAGGATGTTCATCCCCGACATGGCGGCGCCGAAGGCGAGCACCGTGCCCCAGTCGGCGCGGCTGTAGCCGCGGACCTTGGGGCGGCAGACGACGAGCAGGACGAGCGCGGCGAGCATGAGCCGCAGGGTGACGACACCGAGGGCGCCGGCCCGGGGCATGAGGAGGACGGCGACGGCGGACCCGAACTGGACGGAGAGGCCGCCGGCGACGACGAGGGCGACGGGGCCGAGGCGGGTGGACCGGGCGGGGCGGGCGGTGGCCGCCCGGGGTGCGTGGGGCGCGGCCGGGGCGGCGGGTGCCGGGGCGGCTGCCACAGGGCCGGCGGTTATGTCCTTGACCGGGCTGTCCACCGGCGTGCTCCTTGTCCTGGCGCGTGAGGGGAAGTCCACAGTACTGAACCTTGGAGTCCAGAGTAATGGACCACCGGCTCGGGCGCAGAACCCTTTTCCCCGGTACGGTTCCCTCCGCTTCACGCTACGAGCCTCCGCGCGGCACCGGAAATGCCGATTGCGCTGCGGTTATGCTCCGCACGCATGAGCCGCACCAGCATCGAGGTCCGCCATCTGCGCTGCTTCCTCGCCATCGCCGAGGAGGGCAACCTCACCCGGGCCGCCGCCCGCCTCCACCTCACCCAGCCCGCGGTCTCACGGACGCTCGCGGCCCTGGAGAAACACCTGGGGGCGCGGCTGGTGGACCGTTCGACGCATCATCTGGCGCTGACGGCGGAGGGGCGGGCGTTCCGGGAACGGGCGACGGCGGCGGTAGCCGCGTTCGAGGCGGCGGTGGATCCGGGGCGGCTGCGGCACCGGCCGCTGCGGCTCGGGCACGCGTGGTCGGCCTTCGGCCCGTACACCACTCCCCTGCTGCGCCGCTGGCGGCGCGAGCATCCCGAGACCCCGCTCGAACTCCTCCGCATCGACGACCGCACCGCCGGCCTGTTGCGCGGCGAGGTGGACGCGGCGCTGCTGCGCGGGCCGGTGGACGTGCCGGGCCTGGCGACGGAGGAGCTGCTGCGGGAGGCGCGGGTGGCGGCGCTGCCGGCGGACAGCGCACCGGCCGGGCGCGCGGAGCTCGCCCTCGCGGACCTGGCGGGCGAGACGGCCGTCCTCAACACGGTCTCCGGTACGACGACCCTCGACCTCTGGCCGCCGGACCAGCGCCCCCGCTCGACCCTGACGGTCGCCAACACCGACGACTGGCTGGCCGCCATCGCCGCCGGCCGCGGCATCGGCGTCTCCTCCGCCTCCACGGCCGCCCTCCACCCCCACCCGGGCGTCACCTACCGCCCCCTCCGCGACGCCCCGCCCCTCCCCGTCGTCCTGGCCTGGCGCCCGGCGGCCCCGCACCCGGCAACGGCGGCGCTGCTCGCGCTGGCGCGCGAGATCGTACGGGAGAGCGAAGATCACCACACGGGTAGTCATATGCCGGATGCATAGCGCGAAGTGAGGGCCGCGCCCTACGTTCACGGCATGGTCAGCTCACCGCACGAAGCGTCGCACCGGATCTTCCAAGACCGTCCGGAGTTACTGTCGCCGGTCTTCCGGCTCCTCGGCGTACCCCTGCCGGCCGCGGCGAAGGTCGAGGTCCTCACCCCCGACACCACCGAGATCCGCCCCTTGGAACGCCGCGTGGACAGCGTCCTGCGCGTCGAGCCGCCCGACGGCGACGGCTTCCTCCTCGCCATCGAGGCCCAGGGCAGGCGGGACCCGGACAAGGCGTCGAGCTGGACGTACTACCTCGGATATCTGGGCGCGAAGCACGGCCTTCCCGTGCTGCTCCTCGTGGTCTGCCAGGACCCCGCCACGGCGCGGTGGGCCGCCGGGCCCTTCCGCAGTGGCTACAGGGACTGGACGGCGATCAGCGTTCATCCGCTCGTCCTCGGCCCCGACAACGTGCCGATCATCACCGATCCCGCCGTGGCGGTCCAGAACCTCGCCATGACGGCCTTCTCGGCCCTCACTCATGGCAGGAGTCCGGAGGCTCCGGCCATACTGGATGCCCTGGCGACGGCGCTGGGGTCGGCCGACCGGGACTCCATCTCGTACTACTCCGAATTCATGGAAATCGGCCTGGGCGACACCCTGGCCAGGGACATCTGGAGGAAACTCATGGCTACGGTCAGCTACTTCCCCGGCCGAGGCACCCTCGTGGAGGAGACATACCTCAAGGGCAAGGCCGATGGCGAGGCGGAGGGCAAGGCGGAGGGCAAGGCGGAGGCCTTGTCGGAAGCCGTTCTGCGCGTGCTCGCGGCCCGAGGTGTAGAGGTCCCCGAGGAGGCGGCCGGCCGGATCACCGAGTGCACCGACCTGGGGACGCTCGACTTGTGGCTCGACCGGGCGGCCACCGCCACGCGTGTGGAGGAGCTGTTCACCCCTGAGACGCCAGAGAGGTAAGGGCGCACCGTTCCGTACGCTGGAGGGCGCGCGCGGTGGAGTGAGGCGAGGAGGCCGGCGGGGACGTGGACGTGGACGAGGTCATGGCCGAGCTGGCCGCCCTGGAGGATCCCAAGGCGCGCGCCGTGAACGAGCGGCACGGGGACGATCACGGGGTGAACCTCGGGAAGCTGCGGGCGCTCGCCAAACGCCTGAAGACGCAGCAGGAGCTCGCACGCGAGCTCTGGGCCACGGACGACACCGCCGCGAAGCTGCTCGCGCTGCTGATCTGCCGGCCGAAGGACTTCGGACGCGACGAGCTGGACGGGATGCTGCGCACCGCCCGTACGCCCAAGGTGCAGGACTGGCTCATCGGGAACGTGGTGAAGAAGAGCCCGTACGCCGAGGAGCTGCGGGTGGCGTGGTCCGCCGACCCGGATCCGGTGGCGGCCGCCGCCGGGTGGACACTGACCGCCGACCGCGTCGCGAAGAGGCCGGCCGGTCTCGATCTGCCGAGGCTGCTCGACGTCATCGAGGCGGACATGCAGGACGCCCCCGACCGCCTCCAGTGGGCGATGAACACCACCCTCGCCCAGATCGGCATCGAACACGCCGGGCTACGCGCCCGCGCCGTCGCCATCGGCGAACGCCTGGAGGTCCTGAAGGACTACCCGACCTCCCCCGGCTGCACCTCCCCCTACGCGCCGGACTGGATCGCCGAGATGGTCCGCCGCCAGGGCTCCTGAGCGGAGGAGCCCGTTCACTCAGTGGCCGGACGCCCCGGCTCGCAGGGGTGCCTGTGGGTGGTAGAGGGTGCGGGCGCGCGTCAGGTCTGCGGGTGTGTTCCGGCCGAGGTCGAGGAAGTGGTTCACCTGCCATCGCTGGGTACTGCGGGCCTGCCGGTTGGTCGTGGTCACCCACGGCGGATAGACGCGGAAGCCGCGCTTCCCTCCGCAGCCGCCGCGGGAGACGATGTCGTGCTCGCACAACACCTCGCGTGGGAACACGAACTGCCCGAAACCGGTGTCGTCGCGGCTGCTGATGACGAAGAGGTCCACCCCGTCGTCGGCGTCGAAGGGCCGGATCGGCCCTTCAGCAGACCGCTGCCACACGGTGACGAACTGACCCACCTTCGTCGGGGTGGTCTTGCCCACGCGGAACCGGACCGAACGGCCATCGACCGTGAACGCGCACGCCGCGTACTCGGCGCTCTCCGATTCGGGCACCGGCAGCGAGCAGACGAAGCCACTCGGGTCGTACACCCGGGCCTTCGCCGCCGACAGGTCGTCGTGAAGGCCCGTCCACAGCCGATTCGTCTCCATGCGGTCATCCTGTCACCGCGTCCGTGCCCGCCGCTTGGGCTCGGCCGGAGCCTTGGGGCGTGGCGCCGGGTGGGCGCCCTATGCTCCGGTCGCCCCACGTGACCGCGCTCGTCCCCACGGCCGGGGGCCTTACCGCTCCCCCTCCGACGGGGGCACCTCCTGCGGCTGCGGCTGCGGCTGCGCCTGCGGCGGCTGCGCGTACAGGATGTCCCGCGCCTGTTCCGCCGCCCTCGTGATGCTCTCCGAGATGAAGTCGAGGAAGCGCGCGATGTTCTCCAGGCGCGCCGCCGCCGGGGTGCCCGCGCCGTAGACGCCGACGCCCTCCCGTGCCGTCTCGGCGAGCCGGGTGTTGGCGCGGGCGCTGGCCATCGTCGACTCGTACCAGACGTCGGCGTCCACGAAGTAGCGGTCGCGGCGCCGTTCGTCGCGCTCCCGCCGCACCAGGCCCTGCTCCTCCAGGAAGGCGACGGCCTTGGAGACGGAGGCCGGGCTGACGTGGAGGTGCTGGACGAGTTCGGCCGCGGTGATGCCTTCCGTGTCGCTGAGCAGCAGGCGGCCGAGGATCTGGGCCGACATGCGGTTCATGCCCGAGGCCATGAGGACGGCGGTGAAGGTCTCCTCGTACGCGCGCACCTCCGCCGCGTCGCGGCCGTACGGCTGCTCGGGCGCGGTCCGCGCGTCGCGCGGCGCGGCGGCGGCCGGCGGGTGGCCGCGCCGGGCGCGGTGGCCGGTGGCGCGCTGGGCGAGGTCGGCGCGGTAGCCGGCGGGGCCGCCGTTGCGCATGACCTCGCGGGTGACGGTCGAGGTGGGGCGGTCGAGGCGCCGGGCGATCTCCGCGTAGGCGAGGTCGTCGGCCAGACCCTGGGCGATCTGCTGACGTTCCTGCTGGGTGAGCCTGCCTCCCGGCATGTCCTGCCTCCTTCGTACCCGTCCCGCTCCGTGGTGAGCCCACCTTAGCGTTCACCTTCACCTCATTGCAACGCACCCCGCTCCTGACGTTGCATTAGACGTCAGAGTCGTTGCAATGATTTAGCCCATCTGGCCTGCAATTACTGGGATTCACGGCAACAAGCCTGTTGCCGCAACCATGAACGCAACGTAGCGTTTCCCATGTCAGAAAACAGAAACGCACCACACGAACCCAGGAGCTCACCATGCAGAAGTTCGCCACCACCACCCCCGTCTCCGTCGTCCTCGACGTCCCCGCCGGCCACGTCCGCCTCATCGCCGCCGACCGCTCCGACGCCACCGTCGAGGTCCGCCCCGAGAACGCCGGCAAGAGCCGCGACGTCAAGGCCGCCGAGCAGACCGAGGTCTCCTTCGCCGACGGGGTCCTGCGGATCACCGGCCCCCAGGGGAAGAACCAGGCCTTCGGCCCGTCCGGTTCGATCGAGGTCACCGTCCAGCTGCCGGCCGGCTCCCGCGTCGACGCCAAGGGCGCCGCGCTCGACCTGCGCGGTGTCGGCCGCCTCGGCGACGTCGCCTGCGAGGCCGCGCAGGGCCCGGTCAAGCTCGACGAGGCCGCGAGCGCGCGGATCGCCCTCCAGGCCGGCGACATCACCGTCGGACGCCTCGGCGGCGACGCCGAGATCAGCACCCAGATGGGCGCCCTCCACATCGCCGAGGCCGTCCGGGGCGCCGTCTCCCTGCGCGCCGGCAAGGGCGACATCACCGTCGGCGCCGCCCGCGGGGTCTCCGCCTCGCTGGACGCCGGCACCTCGTACGGCCGGATCCACAACTCCCTCAGGAACAGCGACGGCGCCGCCTCCGCGCTGACCGTCCACGCCACCACCTCCCACGGCGACATCACCGCCCGCAGCCTCTGAGACCGGACCCCGAAGGAGAACGCACCATGACCGACCTGGCCATCGCGGCGAACGGACTGCGCAAGTCCTACGGCGACAAGACCGTCCTCGACGGGATCGACCTCGCCGTCCCGGAAGGCACGATCTTCTCCCTGCTCGGCCCCAACGGCGCCGGCAAGACCACCGCGGTCAAGATCCTCTCCACCCTCGTGTCCCCCGACCCCGCGAGCGGCCCGATCCGCGTCGGGGGCCACGACCTCGCCGCCGCCCCGCAGTCCGTACGGGCCGCGATCGGCGTCACCGGGCAGTTCTCGGCCGTCGACGGGTTGATCACCGGCGAGGAGAACATGCTCCTCATGGCGGACCTGCACCACCTCTCCCAGCGCGAGGGACGGCAGGTCGTCACCGACCTGCTGGCGCGCTTCGACCTCACGGAGGCCGCGAAGAAGCCGGCCTCCACCTACTCCGGCGGCATGAAGCGCCGCCTCGACATCGCCATGACGCTGGTCGGCAGCCCGCGGATCATCTTCCTCGACGAGCCGACCACCGGACTCGACCCGCGCTCCCGCCACGACATGTGGCAGATCATCAGGGAACTGGTCTCCGGCGGCGTCACGGTCTTCCTCACCACCCAGTACCTGGAGGAGGCCGACGAACTCGCCGACCGGATCGCCGTGCTCCACGGCGGCCGGATCGTGGCCGAGGGCACCGCCGAGGAGCTGAAGCGGATCGTGCCCGGCGGGCATGTACGGCTCCGCTTCACCGACCCGGAGGCGTACGGGGCGGCCGCCATCGCCCTGTCCCGGGCCGCGCGCGACGACGAGTCCCTCACCCTGCAGATCCCCAGCGACGGCACCCAGCGCGAACTGCACGCCCTGCTCGGCGAGTTGAACGGCGCCGGCATCGAGGCCGACGAACTCACCGTGCACACCCCCGACCTCGACGACGTCTTCTTCGCCCTGACCAGCAGCACGGCTCAGGAAATCCCCTCCCAGCACACCCCGACCGAGGAGAACGCCCGATGAGCACGAGCACCCTGTCCCTCGCCGCGCGCGACTGCTCCACCATGCTGCGGCGCAACCTCCTGCACGCCCGGCGCTATCCGTCCCTCACACTGAACCTGCTGCTCACGCCGATCATGCTGCTCCTGCTGTTCGTCTACATCTTCGGCGACACCATGAGCGCGGGCATCGGCGGCGGCGGCGCCGACAGAGCGCGGTACATCGCCTACCTCGTGCCCGGTCTGCTCCTCATGACCATCGGCAGTACGACGATCGGCACCGCGGTCTCCGTCGCCAACGACATGAGCGAGGGCATCATCGCCCGCTTCCGCACCATGGCGATCCACCGCGGCTCGGTGCTCGTCGGGCATGTCGTCGGCAGCGTGCTGCAGTCGGTGGTCAGCGTGGTCCTGGTCGGCGCCGTCGGTGTGGCCATCGGCTTCCGCTCCCACGACGCCTCGGCGCTCGAATGGCTCGCCGCGCTCGGCCTGCTGGTCCTCTTCGCCACGGCGCTCACCTGGATCGCCGTCGGCATGGGCCTGATCAGCCCCAACGCGGAGGCCGCCAGCAACAACGCCATGCCGCTGATCTTCCTGCCGCTGATCTCCAGCACCTTCGTCCCGGTCGACGCGATGCCGGGCTGGTTCCAGCCGATCGCCGAGTACCAGCCCTTCACCCCGGCCATCGAGACCCTGCGCGGACTGCTCCTCGGCACCGAGATCGGCCACAACGGCTGGCTCGCCGTCGGCTGGTGCGTCGGCCTCGCGGTCCTCGGCTACTTCTGGTCGACGGCCACGTTCGACAAGGACGCGCGGTAGCCCTGCGAAGGGCCGCTACCGGTCCAGCTCCTCCGCAAGAACCTCCGCCAGATGGCGCACGTGGTACTCCGGTGCCAGGTGCGCCATCTGCGTTCGGCAGGAGAAACCGTCCGCGAGGACGACCGCGTCGTGCGGCGCCGCCCGCAGCGCGGGCAGAAGCTGGTCCTCCGCGCACGCCACCGACACCGCCTGATGCCCCGGCTCGAAGCCGAAGTTGCCCGCGAGACCGCAGCAGCCTCCCGCCAGCTCCCCTTCCAGGCCCGCCCTTTGCCGTAGCCGCCGGTCGGCCGCGTCTCCGAGCACCGCGTGCTGATGGCAGTGGGTCTGGCCGGTGACGGGGCGGTCCGCGCGGGGCGGGACCCAGCCGGGCGCCAGCTCCTCCAGGGCCTCCGCGAACGTCCGTACGGAGGCGGCGAGTCGGGCGGCACGAGGGTCGTCCGGCAGCAGCTCGGGCAGATCGGTGCGCAGGGTCGCCGCACAGGACGGCTCAAGGACCACCACCGGCAGATCCGGGAGATCCGGGAGATCCGGCCGATCCGGGAGATCCGGGAGATCCGGGAGATCCGGGGCGAGCTCACCGAACACCACGTCCAGCGTCCGGCGCATCACCCGGCGCGCCGCGCCGCGCCGCCCCGTCGAGACATATGTGAGCCCGCAGCAGACCTTCCCCGGCGGCAGCGCCACCCCCAGGCCGGCCGCCTCCAGGACCCGTACCGCCGCGGCCCCCACCTGCGGGGCGAGATGGTCGGTGAAGGTGTCCGGCCACAGCGTCAGCGCCGGCGGGCGGCCGGAGGCCCGCTCCCCGAACCACGACACGAACGAGCGCTCCGCGACCCTCGGCAACTCCCGCTCCGGCGCCACCCCCGCGAGGCGGGCTGCGAACGGCAGGCCCATCGCCACGTTGAGACCGGTCCCGAACCGGTCGAGAAGGCGCGGAAGCCCGCCCATCGTCCAGTGCGAGCGCGGCCGCCGCCACGGCCGGCCCGCGTAATGGCCCTCCAGGAAACGGGACTTGTACGCGGCCATGTCGACGCCCACCGGACAGTCGCTGCGACAGCCCTTGCAGGACAGGCACAGATCGAGCGCCTCGCGCACCTCCTCCGACCGCTCCCCGTCGGTGATCAGCTCCCCGAGCGCCATCTCGTGCAGCAGTCGTGCCCGCCCGCGCGTGGAGTGCTCCTCCTCGCCCGTCGCCCGGTACGAGGGGCACATCACGCCCGGCCCCGAACTCGGGCCCTCCACCCGGCACTTGGCGACCCCGACGCACCGCGCCGCCTCCCGCCCGAGGTCCGCGACCGGGCCCACGACCGGCAGCCCCTCGAACCGCAGCCCGGAGTCCAGCGGCTCGGGCCGTACGAGCATCCCCGGGTTCAGGCCGCCGTCCGGGTCCCACAGGTCCTTGACCGCGCCGAAGAGCCCGACCAGCTCGTCCCCGTACATCTTCGGCAGCAGCTCCGCCCGCGCCTTGCCGTCACCGTGCTCGCCGGAGAGCGAGCCCCCGTGGGCCACGACGAGATCGGCCACCGCCTCGGAGAACCGGCGGAAGTCCCGTACCCCGTCGCCTGAATACAGGTCGAAGTCGATCCGTACGTGCACGCAGCCGTCACCGAAGTGCCCGTACGGGATCCCCCGGAGGCCGAATTCGGCCAGCAGGCCCCGGAACTCCCGCAGATACGCCCCGAGCCGGGCCGGCGGCACCGCGCAGTCCTCCCACCCCGGCCAGGCCGACCCGCCGTCCGGCATCCGGGTCGCCGTCCCCGCCGCGTCCTCCCGGATCCGCCACAGCGCCCGCTGCCCGGCCGGGTCCGTCACCACGACCGCGTCGAGCGCGTCCGCCGCCCGCGCCAACTCCCGTGCCGCGCCCGGCCCGTCCACCTCGCAGAACAGCCAGGCCGCGCCCTTCGGAAGCCCCGAGGCCCCCCGTACGAGATCGGCGGCCATGCCCTCCACGGTCAGCGGACCGTACGGCAGCAGGCCCGCCGCCGCGTCGGCGGCCGCGCTCTCGTCCGCGTACCCGAGGACGACGAGCACCGGCTCGGCGGGCAGCGGCACGAGCCGTACCTCGGCCTCCGTGACGACGCCCAGCGTGCCCTCGCTGCCGCAGAGGGACCGGGCGACGTCCGCGCCCCGCTCGGGCAGCAGCGCGTCGAGCGCGTAACCCGAGATCCGGCGCGGAAGACCCGCCGGATAGCCCGTCCGGAGCAGCGCGAGATGCCGTCCGACCAGCTCCCGCAGTCCGGCGGGCGCGCCCTGCCCGTCCTGCCCGGCGCGCAGCCGCCGCCCGTCGTACGTGACGACGTCGAGGGCGCGCACGTTGTCGGCCGTCGTCCCCCAGGCGACGGAGTGCGCGCCGCACGCGTTGTTGCCGATCATGCCGCCGAGGGTGCAGCGGGAGTGCGTGGACGGGTCGGGGCCGAAGGTGAGGCCGTACGGGCGGGCCGCCGCGCGCAGCCGGTCGAGGACGAGCCCGGGCCGGACGACGGCGGTCCGCGCCTCCGGGTCGAGGGACACGAGGCCGTCCATATGGCGCGTGAAATCGAACACGACACCCGTTCCGGTGGCCTGCCCGCCGATCGACGTACCGCCGCCGCGCGCGACCACCGGCACCCCGTGCTCACGGCAGACGGCGAGCGCGGCGACCACGTCACCGGCGTCGCGCGGGGCGACGACACCGAGCGGGACCCGCCGGTAGTTGGAGGCGTCCATGGAGGTCAGGGCGCGGGCGGTGACGGAGAAGTCCACGTCGCCGGCGTCGGCGACGGCGGCGCGCAGTGCCGCCGCGAGGTCTCCGGCGGGCCCGGACTCCGGGCCTGCCTTCGCGCCCGACGTGCCCGACCTGCCCGACCGGCCCTTCTTTCCCGTTCCCGTACGCGCTCCCGTACGTGCTTCGTGTGATCCCACGACTACCCAGTGTCTCAGTCTTCGTCTCATCCGGCGGACATGCCTCTGCCCCGATCCGCCCGAACCGATACGCTCCGCCTCGTGGCCGATATCCAGATTCCCGCTGACATGAAGCCCGCCGATGGCCGTTTCGGCGCGGGCCCCTCCAAGGTGCGTACGGAGGCGCTGGACGCCCTGGCCGCCACCGGCACCTCTCTCCTCGGTACCTCCCACCGCCAGGCTCCGGTCAAGAACCTGGTCGGCGAGGTGCGTGCCGGGATCCGTGACCTCTTCTCGCTGCCCGAGGGCTACGAGGTGATCCTGGGCAACGGCGGCTCCACCGCCTTCTGGGACATCGCGACGCACGGTCTCATCGAGAACAAGTCGCAGCACCTCACCTTCGGCGAGTTCTCGTCCAAGTTCGCGAAGGCCGCGAAGCTGGCCCCGTGGCTGGCCGAGCCGACCGTGATCTCCGCCGACCCGGGCACCCACCCGGAGGCGGTGGCCGAGGCCGGCGTCGACGTCTACGCCTTCACCCACAACGAGACCTCCACCGGTGTCGCCACCCCGCTGAAGCGGGTCGCGGGCGCCGACGAGGGCGCGCTGGTCCTCGTGGACGCGACCTCGGGCGCCGGCGGTCTGCCGGTCGACATCACCGAGACCGACGTCTACTACTTCGCCCCGCAGAAGTCCTTCGCCGCCGAGGGCGGTCTGTGGCTCGCGGCCTTCTCCCCCGCCGCCCTGGAGCGCGCGGCCCGCATCCACGCGTCGGGCCGGCACATCCCGGAGTTCTTCAGCCTGCCGACCGCGATCGACAACTCGCTGAAGAACCAGACGTACAACACCCCGGCGCTCTCGACCCTCTTCCTGCTCAACGAGCAGCTCAAGTGGATCAACGGCCAGGGCGGTCTCGACTGGGCCGTGTCCCGGACGAAGGAGTCCTCGGACGCGCTGTACGGCTGGGCGGAGGAGTCCAAGTACGCGACCCCGTTCGTCACCGACCCGGCGAAGCGCTCGCAGGTCATCGGCACGATCGACTTCTCGGACGACATCGACGCGGCCGCCGTCGCCAAGGCGCTGCGCGCCAACGGCATCGTGGACACCGAGCCGTACCGCAAGCTGGGCCGCAACCAGCTGCGCATCGCGATGTTCCCGGCGGTCGACCCGGCGGACGTGCGCGCGCTGACGGCGTGCATCGACTACGTGATCGGCCAGCTGTAACGGTTCCAGCAGTACGAGGGCCCCGCACCGGCCGTGTCCGGTGCGGGGCCCTCTGGCGTCCCCCAGGGGTCAGCTCTTGCGGAAGACGCGCTTGAGGCCGACCACGAGGACGGCCGCGCCGGCGAGGACGAGGAAGCCGACGGTGGCGCTGCCCTTCCCGGTCTCGCCGTCGGCGGGGGCCGCCGGGGACTCGGGCGTGCCGCCCGGCGCCGCCCCGGTCGGCTTCGCCGACGAAGGCGACGAAGACGACGAAGGCCCGGATGCCCGCTCCACCCGCACCACCCGGCTGTCCTTCCCCTCCGCGCCGAACAGGAAGGCCGAGCCGTCCGGGGTGTACGTCACCGACTCCGCCTGCCCCTGGAAGGGCGCGCCGACCGAGGTGCCGTCGTCGGCGAGGCGGCCGCCCTCCCACGCGTACTCCTTGGCCATCAAGTAGCCGCGGAGCACGAGGCGGGTGCCGTCGGGCGAGAAGGCGCCGTCCGTCACCCAGGGGACGTCCCCGATGCGGTGGAAGACGTTCGTCCGGGTCGGGTCGAGGCGCTCGGGGCCGGCGTAGAGGCCGGCGCCGTTCTCCTTCTTGCTCGCGACATAGACCCGGCCGGTCTTCGGATGGACCATCAGCGCCTCGGCGTTGCGCGGCCCGTCGGCGTACTTCACGTCGTACTGGGTGGCCCGGACGGTCTGGTCGCGCAGTTCCTTCGGCTCGGGGAAGCGGTAGATCCAGACGTGGTTCCAGGAGCCGTCGAGGTTGTCCCCGATGTCACCGACGTAGATGTCCCCGTCCGGGCCGACGGAGATCGCCTCCATGTCCCGGGGCGTGCCGACCCCCTTCATCGTCAGGGTCGCGACGGTCTCCCCCGTACGGGAGTCGACGCCGTAGATCAGGGGCGCGTCCTGGTCGTTGTGCGTCCAGTAGATCCCGGGGTGGGCGCGGCTGGCGGCGAGCCCGCTGGACTCGGTGATCCGGGGATCCTGGATGGTGAAGCCCTGATCGGCATCGGCCGCGACGGCGGGGACAGCGGCGGCCAGCGGCAGGACAAGGGCGGTGACCCCCAGGGCCGTCGCCCCGAGGGCGCGCGTCACAGCAGATCGCATGCCCTCCAGCCTGCCACGGGCCGCCGGGACGGGCTCGCACAGGTCGCCTCTGTCTCCCGGGTGTCCGGGGTCACGTCGCCGGACGTCAACGGCCTCGGCGAGAATGAGCGCCATGCGTTTTCTGTTCGTCGGCGACAGCATGACCATCGGACGCGCCGGCGACTTCACCTGGCGGTACCGGATGTGGCAGCACCTGGAGTCCGTGCTGCCCGGGGCCGGTTCGTACGAGATCACCGGCCCGCGCACGGCGCTGTACGAGCCCGCCGAGGACGCGGCGACCTCCGGCGCGTACGCCGACCCGGCCTTTCCCGCGGCCGCCCGGCGCCATCTGGCCGGCTGGGGCGAGGGCTGGCTGCACATGGCGCCGCTGATCGGGGAGACGGTGACCGCGACCGGCGCGGATCTGCTGCTGATCTCGCTCGGCCTGATCGATCTGGGCTTCTACACCAACAGCGACCAGACGGCGGACAACGTGCGCGCCTTCCTGGGCGCCGCGCGCGCCGCGAACCCGCACGTCCGGGCGGTCATGCTGCCGGTCATCCCGAACGTACGGGCCGAGTACGACGCGCCCTTCGCCGCCGAGTGCGCCCGCTTCAACGAGCTGCTCGCGAAGACGGTCGCGGACCTGGACTCGGCGGCCTCGCCGCTGCTCCTCGCGACGATCCCGGAGTCGTACGACATCCACGCGGACACGTACGACGGCACCCACCCGGGTCCGACGGGCGAGCACAAGCTGGCGGCGGCCTTCGCGGACGCGCTGCACCAGGCGTGGGGTGTGGGCGGCCCGTACGTGTATCCGTAGGGGACCCCTGGGATCCCTGGGACCCCTAGGCAGCCCTGGTGAGCCGGTTGGCGAAGGTGGAGACGGTGTACGTGCCGATGCCGAGGACGACTTCGAGGGCGTTCTGGCGGGTGTAGCCGTGGGCGAGGAAGGCGTCGAGCTCGGCGTCGGAGACCGCGCCGGACGCGGCGAGCACCTGGAGGGTGAACCGGCGTACGGCGTCGAGGCGTTCGGCGGACGGGGCCGGGCCGAGGGCGGAGAATTTGGCCTCGTGCATGTCGATGCACAGGTGGCACTGGTTGCGGGCGGCGACGGTCAGGATGACCGTCTCGCGGGAGTGCGGGTCGAGGGTGGTCGACTCGAAGATCTCGTTGAGCTTGAGGAAGCCGTCGAGGGTGTGCGGGGAGGTCTCCTTGAGCTGGGCGGCGGCGCGCTGCATACGGGTGGAGAGGTCGAGTGTCATGACAGTCCGGTCCCCCTGGCGAGTGGCGATAAGATGGACAACATGGTTGACCATGCCGACGAGGAAAACGTAAACCAGGTTGTCGATCGAGGCAAGGGGAATCCCGGCGACCCGGGCGACACCCCTGGCTTCGAGCTGCCCCTCCTCCTCTTCGCCGGCTTCCGGACCCTCATCGACCGCCTGCACGCCGAACTGGCCGCCCAGGGCCACCCCGAGATGCGCCCGGCGCACGGCTTCGCGCTCCAGGCCATCGCCGCCAGCCCCTACGGGGCGACCGCCAGCGACATCGGGCGCAGGCTCGGGGTCTCGAAGCAGGCGGCGGGCAAGACGGTCGACCGGCTGCTCGCCCTCGGTTACGCCCAACGCGCCGACGACCCGGGCGACGCCCGCCGCAAACTCGTCCGCCTCACCCCGTACGGCATCGACGCCCTCGCCCGCTCGGCCGCCGTCTTCGACCAGCTCCGCGCCGACTGGGCCGCCCGCCTCGGCCCCGACCGCCTCCGCGGCCTGGAGGACGCCCTGCGCACGGTCGTCCCCGCCGAGACCGCCTTCCGCCTGGACGCGACGAGCTGGCTCGGCGGGGTGTGAGCCGTCGGGCGGCACTCACCAGGCGAAGGCCTCCGGCGCCGGGCCCGGGCCCGGGAAGATCTCGTCGAGGCCGCTGAGGACCTCCTCGCTCAGCTTCAGCTCCAGCGCCCGCAGCGCGCCCGTCAGCTGCTCCGGGGTGCGCGGGCCGATGATCGGGCCCGTCACGCCCGGGCGGGTCAGCAGCCAGGCCAGAGCCGTCTCGGCCGGGTCCAGGCCGTGCTTGGCCAGCAGGTCCTCGTACGCCTGGACGCGGGCGCGCTCCACCGGGTCCGCGAGCCGCTCGGCGGTACGGCCGCCGGCCCGGCGGCCGCCCTCGACCTCCTTGCGGAGCACCCCGCCGAGCAGACCGCCCGCCAGCGGCGACCACGGGATCACACCGAGCCCGTACTCCCGGGCCGCCGGGATCACCTCCATCTCGGCGCGCCGCTCGTGCAGGTTGTAGTGGCACTGCTCGCTCACCAGGCCGACCATCCCGCGCCGGGCCGCGGCCTCGTTCGCCTGGGCGATCTTGTAGCCGGGGAAGTTGGACGAGCCCGCGTAGAGGATCTTGCCCTGCTGGATCAGGGTGTCGACGGCCTGCCAGATCTCGGCGAAGGGGGTCAGGCGGTCGATGTGGTGGAACTGGTAGACGTCGATGTGGTCCGTGCCGAGCCGCCTGAGGCTGGCCTCGACCGCCCGCCGGATGTTCACGGCCGACAGCTTGTCGTGGTTGGGCCAGACCGGGCCGGTGCCCGCCGCCATGTTCCCGTACACCTTGGTGGCGAGGACCACCTTGTCGCGGTGCGCCGGGTCCTTGGCGAACCAGGAGCCGATGATCTCCTCGGTACGGCCCTTGCCCGCCGTCTGGCCGTAGACGTTCGCCGTGTCGAAGAGGTTGAGGCCCGCGTCGAGGGAGGCGTCCATGATCGCGTGGCTGGTGGCCTCGTCCGTCTGCGGCCCGAAGTTCATCGTCCCGAGAACGAGCCGGCCGACCTTGAGTCCCGTACGTCCGAGCTGCGTGTACTCCATGTCCATGGGGATCAAGCCAACTGCTTGGAGCGCACTCCAGGCAAGGGGGCGCGGACGCAGCGTCACGGACCCGGCCGCAGAACTACCGGCCCACCACCGACGCCACCGCGATGATCGCGAACATCAGGACGAGTACGGCGGCCATGATCGTGTTACGGGTCTTCGGATCCACCCACCGAGCCTAACCCGCACCGCCGAGCGGCCATGCATCGACCGTCTCGTACCGCGGCTGCTGCCCCGGGGTTCCGCCGCCGGGGAGGTTGCTGCGGACCAGGGCGAGCTCGGTGACCTGCCAGCGGGTGCCCTCGAAGGGGGTGAGAGCGGTGACGAAGGGGCGGAGGTCCGTGTGGGAGGAGCGGGAGCGGGCGATCGTGAGGTGGGGGTGGTACGCGCGGTGCTCGTCCATCGGGACGCCGGCCCGGCGGGCGGCGGCGTCCGCCCGCTCGGCGAGCAGCCGCACCTCGTCCAGGCCGCCCGCCGCGCCCGTCCACAGCACCGCCCGGCCGAAGTGGCCCCCGCCGTGCAGGCGCAGCGGGAAGGGCGCGGTGCGGTGGGCGGCGCGGCCGAGGCGGGCACGGAGGTCCGGGAGGAGCTCCTCGTCGACCTCGCCCATGAACGCGAGCGTGAAGTGCCAGCCGGGCCGGGCGGTCCAGCGAAGGCGGTCGGCGCCGGGCACGTGGGCGAGCCGGTCGACCTCGTCGGCGAGCTCGGCGAGCTGCGCGGGCGGGGGGACGACGGCAGCGAAAAGCCTCATAGGGCGAGTGTGGCAGGCACTAGCCTCGGACGGATGGACACCATGATCAGGATCCGGCAGGGTGGCGCGGCGGACGTTCCCGCGATGCTCGCGATATTCGACAGCGCGGTCGTCTGGCTCAACGAGCGGGGCATCACCGCCCAGTGGGGCACCGAGCCGTTCAGCGCCCGGCCGAAGACCGTGGAGGCGATCGAACGGCTCGTGACCGAGGGCACCCCGTGGATCGCCGAGATCGACGGGGTCCCGGTCGGGACGCTGACCCTCACGCCGCACCCGGGCTCGTACGTGGCCCCCGCGGACGAGCCGGAGCAGTACGTGCGCTACCTGGCGACCGACGGACGCCGGCACGGCCACGGCGTCGGCGCCGCCCTCCTCGCCCACGCCGCCGACGAGACCCGCCGGGCCGGTGTCTCGCTCCTGCGCGTCGACTGCTTCGCGGGCAGCGAGGGCCGGCTCGTCCGCTACTACGAACGCCAGGGCTTCACCCGCACGGAGGCCTTCTCGGTCGGCGACTGGCCGGGGCAGGTGCTTGAGCGCCGGGTCTGACCCGCCGCTCAAGCGCACCCGGCCGGATCAGCCGTGGAAGGTGATGTAGCCGTTGCCGTCGCGGTCGTTGGCCGCCTTGGTGTAGGCGTGCGTGTCGGCGTAGGCGCCGCCCGGCTTGATCAGCTTGATCGTGTCGCGGTCGTTGTTCCAGATGAAGTTGCAGTTGTTGCGGTAAGCCACGTTCTTGGCGTCGGACTCGGTGCCGTAGTTGCCGCGCAGGTGCACGTAGTCGCCCGGCTGAAGGTAGTGGTTGTACCGGAAGGTGTAGGAGTTGCCGACCGCGTCCTTCACCACGTAGCCCTTGAGGTTGACCGTGGCGGTCCGCGAGTAGTTCTTGATCGTGACGTACTCGGCGGCTGTGTTGCCACCGGAGCACCGGTTGGAGTCCGGGCCCGGGGCGTCGTACTGGACGCCCTTGATCTTCAGGGCCGAGGAGTACTCGGTGGCCTGGGCCGGTGCGGTGGTGAGGGCGGCCAGGGCGCCGGCGGCGAGGACGACGGCTATGGCGGTGGAGCGCTTGCGCAAGGGGGATCTCCTGTGACTCCGATAGGCCCCGGAGGTGACTCCGGGTGCTCGAGCGGCGCTCAACGTACACAGGATCTTCACCATTCGTCCGGCGAATGCACAGATCGATGCGGGACCGCACATCGGATACGCCAAAGGGCGGACCGGCCTCGACAGGCCGGTCCGCCCTTTGGCCCACAACGGAGCTACGCCGGGACTACGCCGCCGTCGCCAGGCTCTCCTGGCGCTCGTTCGGCACGAAGCGCACGCTCGGGTGGCCGTGGTGCCAGCGCATCGAGAGCTTCAGGCCGCCCACCCGGGCCAGGATCAGGCCGATGGCCGCCGCCGCGGCCAGGGAGACCAGGCCGCCGGTCGCGAAGCCGACGCGCGGGCCGAAGGTGTCGGTGACCCAGCCGAGGAGCGGGGCGCCGATCGGGGTGCCGCCGGCGAAGACCATCATGTACAGGCTCATCACCCGGCCCCGCATCTCCGGGTCCGTCGCCATCTGGACCGCCGAGTTGGCGCTGATGTTGACCGTCAGGCCGATCATGCCGATCGGCACGAGCAGCAGCGCGAACAGCCAGAAGGACGGGGACAGCGCCGCCGCGACCTCCAGGACGCCGAACACGCCCGCCGCGATCACCAGCATCCGCAGTCGCGTCGAGGCGCGCCGCGCGGCGAGCAGCGCGCCCACAAGGGAGCCCGCCGCCATCAGGGTGTTGAGGAAGCCGTACGTACCGGCGCCGACATGGAAGACCTGCCCCGAGAACGCGGTCAGCCAGATCGGGAAGTTGAAGCCGAAGGTGCCGATGAAGCCGACCAGGACGATCGGCCAGATCAGATCCGGCCGCCCGGCCACGTACCGCAGGCCCTCCCGCAGCTGCCCCTTGGCGCGCGGTACGCGCTCCACCCTGTGGAGCTCGCTCGTCCGCATCAGCAGCAGCGCGGTGATCGGCGCGAGGAAGGACAGGCCGTTGATCAGGAACGCCCAGCCGCTGCCGATCGAGGCGATCATGACACCGGCGACGGCGGGGCCGATCAGGCGGGCGGACTGGAAGTTCGCCGAGTTCAGCGAGACCGCGTTGCGCAGCTGCGCCGGGCCGACCAGCTCGGAGACGAAGGACTGCCGGGTCGGGTTGTCGACGACGGTGACCATGCCGAGCAGGAACGCGATCAGATAGACGTGCCAGACCTGGACGTGTCCGGTCAGGGTGAGGACGGCGAGGGTCAGTCCGCACAGGCCGAGCGCGGCCTGGCTGACCAGGAGCAGCGGCCGCTTCGGGAGGCGGTCGGCGATGACGCCGCCGTACAGGCCGAAGAGCAGCATCGGCAGGAACTGGAGCGCCGTCGTGATGCCGACGGCGGCGGCGGAGCCGGTGAGGCTCAGGACCAGCCAGTCCTGGGTGATCCGGGCCATCCACGTACCGGTGTTGGAGACGATCGCTCCGCTGAAGAACAGCCGGTAGTTCCGGATCGCGAGCGAGGAGAAGGTCCCCTTGCTCCGGCGGGGGTCGGTGGTGGGTTGATGGACGGGTGCGGAGTCTGCTCCGGGTCCCGTACTCAAAGTGCGTCGCCTCCTTGGCGCCTCGGGTCTACAGGTGGGCGAGCTTCTCCAGGACCGGGGCGGCGGCGCGCAGCTTCGCCCAGTCGTCCTCGTCCAGACCCTCGGCGAGGGAGGCCAGCCAGGCGTTCCGCTTGTTGCGGGACTCTTCAAGCATGGCCTCGGCCTGCTCGGTCTGGCTGACCACCTTCTGCCGGCGGTCGTCGGGGTGCGGCTCCAGCCGGACCAGGCCCTTCGCTTCGAGCAGCGCGACGATGCGGGTCATCGACGGCGGCTGGACGTGCTCCTTGCGGGCCAGCTCACCGGGGGTGGCCGAGCCGCAGAGCGACAGCGTGCCGAGCACCGACATCTCGGTGGGGCTCAGCGATTCGTCGACGCGCTGGTGCTTGAGGCGTCGGCCGAGACGCATGACGGCGCTGCGGAGCGCGTTCACGGCCGCGGCGTCGGCGGTGCCGGGGGACAGGTCAGGCATGTCCTTAGCGTAACTCATTACTCTCTCTAAAGACCAATCGAAAACCTTCCGCCACAATCCATCACCCAAATGAGTGAGAGTGGTCCGGAAAATGACGCGCGAAGGCCTTCCCTGGCGCGAACCTGACGGGCATGGATTCGACCGTGCTCAGCCTGCGCATCGACGGAGAGCTGCTCGAACGGCTCCGCGCACACGCCGCCAAACGCGGAATGAGCGTCCAGGACTATGTCGTCCGGACGCTCATTCGCGAAGACTTCGACGAACGGTTCAAGACCGCCGTCGACGAGACGGAGAAGTTCTACGGGGCCTCCGACGCGCCCCGCGATCAGGTCAGGCCCAGCGCCGGCATCGCGTAGTAGAAGACGAACACCGCCGACACGACGTACATCGCCACCGGGACCTCGCGGCCCCGGCCCGCGGCGAGCCGCAGCACACAGAAGCTGATGAAGCCGATGCCGATGCCGTTGGTGATCGAGTACGTGAACGGCATCATGATCATCGCGAGGAAGGCCGGCATCGCGATGGTGTAGTCGCTCCAGTCGATCTCCTTGACCGACCCGGCCAGGATCAGGAAGCCCACCGCCAGCAGGGCGGGGGTCGCCGCCTGCGAGGGCACCATCGTGGCGAGCGGCGTGAGGAACAGCGCGAGCGAGAACAGACCGCCGGTCACCACCGAGGCGAGACCGGTGCGCGCGCCCTCGCCGACACCGGCCGTGGACTCCACGAAGCAGGTGGTGGCGGAGGACGAGGTGGCACCGCCGGAGGCGACCGCGACGCCGTCGATCAGCAGGACCTTGTTGATGCCCGGGAAGTTGCCGTCCTTGTCCATCAGCTTGGCCTCGTCGCCGACACCCATGATCGTGCCCATGGCGTCGAAGAAGCAGGACAGCAGCACGGTGAAGACGAAGAGCACACCGGTCAGCACGCCGACCTTGTGGAAGCCGCCGAACAGGCTGAACTGGCCGAAGAGACCGAAGTCGGGGCTGGCGACCGGGTTGCCGGGCCACTCCGGGGTGGTCAGACCCCAGGACGGGACGTCGGCGACCGCGTTGACGACCACCGCGAGCACCGTCATCACGACGATCGAGATCAGGATCGCGCCCGGCACCTTGCGGACGATCAGCGCGAGGGTGAGCAGGGCGCCCAGGATGAAGACGAGCACCGGCCAGCCCATGAGGTGCCCGTTGCCGCCGAGCTGCAGCGGGACGGTGGTGTGGGCGGCGTCCGGGATCCGGGAGACGAAGCCCGAGTCGACCAGGCCGATCAGCATGATGAAGAGGCCGATGCCGATCGCGATGGCCTTGCGCAGACCGGTCGGGACCGCGTTCATCACGCGCTCCCGCAGACCGGTGGCGACCAGCAGCATCACGACGATGCCGGCCAGGACCACCATCCCCATGGCGTCCGGCCAGGACATCTTCGGCGCGAGCTGGAGCGCGACGACCGTGTTCACGCCGAGACCGGCGGCGAGCGCGATCGGCACGTTGCCGATGACGCCCATGAGGAGGGTCGAGAAGGCGGCCGTCACGGCGGTCGCGGTCACGAGCTGGCCGTTGTCGAGGTGATGCCCGTACATGTCCTGGGCGCTGCCGAGGATGATCGGGTTCAGCACGATGATGTAGGCCATCGCGAAGAAGGTGGCGAAGCCGCCCCGGATCTCGCGGGCGACGGTGGAGCCGCGCTCGGAGATCTTGAAGAAGCGGTCGAAGCCGGAGGCGGGCTGCCGCGGAGCGGTGGGCTGCGAATCAGCGGGCTCCGGGGTGGTGGCCTTGGCGGGGGCCGTGGTAGTCATGGATTCTTCCATTCCGTTTGGCGGTTCATACGAAGGAAACCCGCCATAGGCAAACCGTTTCAGTATGAACACATGAACGAGCGGGAGTCCATCTCCGCGCGTAGACCCCGGAACCAGGCGCCTAGACTGCCTCCCATGGCGAAGTGGACACCGAAGCACGAGGCACCCGAGCCCCTCGAAGGGCCGGTCGTCGCCACCATCACGGGCGGCACGATCCTCTGGTTCGTCCTGTTCCTCGTCCAGATCCCGTTCTACGGCTGGTTCGCCGACCGGGATCTGACCTGGTGGGTGTGGACCTGCCTGGCCGGCGCCGGACTCGGCCTGATCGGCATCTGGTACGTACGGAAGCGGGACGCGGCGCTCAAGCGGCACGCGGCGCAGCGCCAGGGGCAGGGGCAGGGGCAGGGGACGGACGCCCCCTAGGGCATCCCCGTAGCACCCGGGGACGATTCCGCTCCTCCCCCGGTCTGATCTTCGGGCCGCTCGGCGGGTGAGGCGCCCCATCCCGCCGTACCGTCGAGAACATGACTCAGCGGGCGAAGATCGACACGGACGGCGGAGGCGAGCCCGGGGCCCGGGCCGGGGCCGATCCCGTGACGAGCGACACCGTCGTGCACCGGCCGCACGGTCTCACCGCCGCCGAGGTCGCCGAGCGGATCGCCCGCGGCGAGGTCAACGACGTCCCCGTCCGCAGCTCCCGCTCCACCACCGACATCGTCCGCGGCAACGTCTTCACCCGCTTCAACGCGATCATCGGCGTGCTGTGGGTGGTCATGCTCTTCGTCGCGCCGATCCAGGACAGCCTCTTCGGCTTCGTGATCATCGCCAACACCGGCATCGGCATCGTCCAGGAGCTGCGCGCCAAGAAGACCCTCGACGGACTCGCCGTCATCGGCGAGGCCAAGCCGACGGTGCGAAGGGACGGCGCCGCCGCCGAGATCTCCACCTCCGAGATCGTCCTCGGTGACCTCATCGAACTCGGCCCCGGCGACAAGGTCGTCGTCGACGGCGTCGTCGCCGAGGCCGACAGCCTGGAGATCGACGAGTCGCTGCTCACCGGCGAGGCCGACCCCGTCGTCAAGAAACCCGGCGACCGGATGATGTCCGGCTCCTTCGTCGTCGCCGGCGGCGGCGCCTTCACCGCCACCAAGGTCGGCCGCGAGGCCTACGCCGCGCAGCTCGCCGAGGAGGCCTCCCGCTTCACCCTCGTCCACTCCGAACTGCGCACCGGCATCTCCACGATCCTCAAGTACGTGACGTGGATGATGGTCCCGACCGCGCTCGGGCTCGTCATCAGCCAGCTCGTCGTCAAGGACAACGACTTCAAGGAGTCCGTGGCCCGCACCGTCGGCGGCATCGTCCCGATGATCCCCGAGGGGCTCGTGCTCCTCACCTCCGTCGCCTTCGCGATCGGCGTGATCCGGCTCGGCCGCAAGCAGTGCCTCGTGCAGGAACTCCCCGCGATCGAGGGCCTCGCCCGGGTCGACGTCGTCTGCCTCGACAAGACCGGCACCCTCACCGAGGGCGGCATGGACGTGACCGGGCTGCGCATGCTGAACGGCGCGGACGAGGCGTACATACGCAAGGTGCTCGGCGCCCTCGGCGAGTCCGACCCGCGGCCCAACGCCTCCCTCCAGGCCATCGTCGACGCCTACCCGGACTCGGTGGACTGGCGGTGCACGGAGTCGCTGCCGTTCTCGTCGGCGCGCAAGTACAGCGGCGCGGCGTTCAGCGAGGGCGACGGCGAGAGCTCGACCTGGCTGCTCGGCGCGCCCGACGTGCTGCTCCCGGCCGGGGACGCCTCGCTCGCGGAGGTCGACCGGCTCAACGAGCAGGGTCTGCGGGTGCTGCTGCTCGCCCGTACCGCCCATGAACTCGACTCCCCGGACGTGGCGAAGGACGCCCGGGCGTCCGCGCTCGTCGTCCTGGAGCAGCGGCTGCGGCCCGACGCCGCCGACACGCTCGCGTACTTCGCCGACCAGAACGTCACCGCCAAGGTCATCTCCGGCGACAACGCGGTCTCGGTCGGCGCCGTCGCCGGCAAGCTCGGCCTGCCCGGCGCCGAGAACACCGTGGACGCGCGCACCCTCCCGGCCGACCGGGACGAGATGGCGAAGGCCCTCGACGCGGGCACGGTCTTCGGCCGGGTCACTCCGCAGCAGAAGCGCGAGATGGTCGCGGCGCTCCAGTCGCGCGGGCACACGGTCGCGATGACGGGCGACGGCGTCAACGACGTCCTCGCGCTCAAGGACGCGGACATCGGTGTGTCCATGGGCTCCGGCTCGGAGGCCACCCGGGCCGTCGCCCAGATCGTGCTGCTCAACAACTCCTTCGCCACGCTGCCGTCGGTGGTCGGCGAGGGGCGCCGGGTGATCGGCAACATCACCCGGGTCGCGACCCTCTTCCTGACGAAGACGGTCTACTCGGTGCTGCTCGCGATCCTGGTGGTGGTCAGCCAGGTCGAGTACCCCTTCCTGCCCCGGCACCTCACCCTGCTCTCCACCCTCACCATCGGCATCCCCGCCTTCTTCCTCGCCCTCGCCCCCAACAAGGAGCGCGCCAAGCCCCACTTCGTACGGCGGGTGATGCGGTACGCGATCCCCGCCGGCACGATCGCCGCCGCGGCCACCTTCGCCACGTACCTCCTGGCCCGGCACCACTACACCGGCCCCGGCGCCCTCGACGCCGAGACCAGCGCCGCGACCCTCACCCTCTTCCTCGTCTCCATGTGGGTCCTCGCGATCATCGCCCGCCCCTACACCTGGTGGCGGATCGCCCTGGTCGCGGCGATGGGCGGCGCCTTCCTGCTCGTCCTCGTCGTGCCGTGGCTCCAGGACTTCTTCGCCCTGAAGCTGGTCGGCGTGACGATGCCGTGGACGGCGGTCGCGATCGCGGCGGCGGGCTCGGCAGTCCTGGAGTTCGCGTGGCGGTGGGTGGGGCGGCGGTTCCCGGCGTGACGGAGGGCGGGGCCGGGGTGTGGGGTGTCTGCGCAAAATCCTTGACTTGAGGCAAGTACTGAGTCAAGCAAATCCGTAAGGAGGTGGCACCATGAGCGGCCTGGACGACCTTGAGACGGCGGTGTGCGAGGTGCGGGAGGGGGCGCTGACGCCGGCATGAACCGACCACAGATCGAGGAACCCGCGTTCGCGCGGCGCGTCTGGGAGGTCATGGAGCCCGTGCATGCCGTGACGTACTTCGCGGGCGAGTGCCGGGAGGCGAACCGCGAGGTCGGGCTGCGGGGGTTCTGGATGGGGTACTTCGGGGCGCGGGCCGCGCCGTTGGGGGCTGTGGCCGCGGGGGTGGTGGAGGCCGCGTTCTACAACTTCCATCCGGCGATGGTGCGGCGGGCGGTGCCGGACGCGTGGACGTTCGCGGCGCCCGAGGCAGTACTGCGGGCGCGGGCCGCCGGGGCGACGGCGGCGCTGCGGCGGGTCGCGCCGTCGGCGGCCGGGGCGGCGGCGGAGCTCGTACCGCTGCTCGGACGGGTGGTGGGCGTGGCCGACGGGGCCGGGCGGCCCCTGTTCGCCGCGAACCGCGACGTACCCGCGCCCGAGGACCCGGTCGGCGCCCTGTGGCAGGCGACGACCGCGCTGCGCGAGCACCGCGGCGACGGGCATGTGGCCGTGCTCGCGGCGGAGGGCCTGGACGGCTGCGAGGCGCACGTCCTGTTCGCTGCGGCCGAGGGCGTACCGCCCGGGACCCTGCGCGAGAACCGCGGCTGGTCCGAGGACGATTGGCGGGCCGCCGCCGCCCGCCTCGCCGCGCGCGGCCTCCTCGACACCACCGGCGCCCCGACCGCCGAGGCCCGTGCCCTGCGCGCCCACATCGAGTCCCGTACCGACACCCTCGCCGTACGCCCCTACCGCACCGCCCTCACCCCGGCCGAGGCCGAGCGGGCGGCGGCACTCCTCGGCGCGGTGGCGGACGAGGTCCTCGGCTCGGGGACCATCCCCTTCCCCAACCCGATGGGCCTGCCGGCCCGCCGACCGTAAGGCCGACCGTAAGGCCGACCGTAAGAGCGGGGCCGCGGCGGCCGGTTCCGGCCCCTACGACGACTTTCGGCCCACTCCCGGCGATTGTGACCCCCGCCACGTCCCGCGTGATCAGTGGCGCGTTACTGTCACGCCATCGCTATCGCAATGACCAAGCCGTAGCGATGGCGACGCAGTCATGCAGCTGACCCCTGCAGACGACCTGCAGACCACCACGCAAGGGGGAACAATTTCATGAAGCTCACCCGTACCCGGATAGCCGCCCTGGGGCTCGCCACCGTGCTCGCCCTGCCCGCCGGTGTCGCCGTCGCCGGCGAGATCACCAACAGCCGGCTGCCGTTCTCCATCGCAACCTCCGGCTCCAAGGAGGACGGCGACCGCTGGAACGGCCCCGGCTCCGGCCATGCCCGCGCCTGCGGCGACGTGCCCTCGTCCGACCTGAAGACGTTCAGCGCGTACGTCTACCAGGACAAGTCCTTCATGCCCGACCCGCAGATCGCCTCCACGTCCCGGAGCTACCGCTCCGGCTACGGCTGCGGCTCCTACGGCGGTACGACGACGGGCGGCAAGTACTACACGAAGGCCACCTGGGCCGGCATCCCCAACAGCCGCGCCTACGGGTTCGTGGCCGCCGAGAACTGAGCACGAGAACCGAGCGACCGCGCACCAGACACCACCCACTGGGAACTGGTCAGGAACAGGAAGACGTGTCCGACCACACGGAGAACGACCCGGCCGGCGCCACCCCGGCGCCGGCCGCCCCGGCACAGCCCGTCACCGCACCGTCCGAGCCCGCCGCCTCGGTCGAGGGCGCCACGGTCCGGTTCCGGGGCGTGGCCGCCCTCGACGGCGTGGACGCGGAGTTCCACTCCGGCGTCACCGCCCTCCTCGGGCCCAACGGGGCCGGGAAGACCACGCTGCTCTCGCTCCTGAGCACCGCCCGCCGGCCCGACGCCGGCACCGTCCGGCTGCTCGGCGAGCCGGTGCGCGGGCGGGCCGCAACGCTTCGGGTGCGGGAGCGGATCGGGGTGCTGCCGCAGGCCTTCGGGCACTATCCGCGGTTCACCGTACGGGAGTTCGTCGAGTACGCCGCCTGGCTGCGCAAGGTGCCGGGCGGCGAGCGGCGCGACCGGGTGCGCGAGGTGCTGCGCCTGGTGGACCTGGAACGTCAGGCGGACCAGCGCATGGGCGCCCTGTCCGGCGGGATGCTCCGGCGGGCCGGCATCGCGCAGGCGATGGTCAACCGGCCCGCGCTCGTGCTGCTGGACGAGCCGACGGTCGGCCTCGACCCCGCCCAGCGGGTCGGCTTCCGTGCCCTCATCCAGGACCTGGGCGAACGCGCCGCCGTCGTCATGAGCACCCACCTCGCCGAGGACGTCGCCCAGGTCTGCGACCGCATCCATGTGCTCCTGGAGGGGCGGATGCGCTTCAGCGGCACGGCGGCCGAGCTGTGCGGGGGCAGCGGCACGGAGGTCAACGGGCCGGCTCTGGAGGCCGGTTACCTCGCCGTCGTGGAGCAGAGCGGGGTGCGCGTGTGATCCGCGTCCTCGGCCACGAGATGCGGCGCGGCGAGGCGGGCAGGGTCGCCGCGCTCGCCGCGGCCGCCGGCGTCTGGTACCTGGCCTCCGCCGATCCGGCGACCAGCGACTGGATCGGCTGGTGGAACCAGGCGAGCATCAAGGTCCAGGTCTTCGGCGTCATCGTCATGGGCTCGCTCATGAGCGCCGCCGCGGCCTGGAGCGCCGGCCGCGCGCACCGCACCCGTACGAGCGCGTGGGCGGACACGACCCCCCGTGGCGGCTGGTCGCAGGCGCTGCTCCTGTGGGGCGCGGCCTGGCTGTGGTCGGTGGCGGTGTACGCCGTCATGACCGCCGTCGCCTTCATCCGTACGGCCGGGGTCAGCGAGGTCACCGAGCCGGTGTGGAGCCCGCTGGTCCTCGCCGTCGCGATGACCGGCCTGCAGATCGCCGCCGGGGTCGCCGCCGGGACCCTGCTGCCGTCGCGGATCGTCGCCCCTGCGATGGGCGTGTTCTGGTACGGGGCGTTCGTCGTCCTCGCGTTCGCGCCTGGGCTCTCCGTGGGGCGGCTCCTTCCGGCCATCGACGACCACTGGGACGTCACCTTCCGGCCCGACACCTTCCGGCTGCTCGTCGCCGCCGCGTGGTGCGCGGCGGCGGCCCTCGTACTGCTCGCCCTGCCCGCGCTCGTACGGCGCGCGGTAGTCACCCCGGGCGCGGTCCTCGCCGTACCCGTGGTGGTGGCGCTGACCGCCGCGGGCGTGCTGCTCAGCCTCCGCGCGCCGGACCCCGACCCCTTCTGGGCGACCCGCGCGCCCCAGCCGGCCGAGGCCGCCTGCGTGACCCAGGGCCGTACGACCGCGTGTCTGTGGCCCGCCGACCGGCATCTGCTGCCGGAGGCGGAGTCGGCGGCGCGGGTCGTGGACCGGGCGACGGCCGGACTGCCCGGGTTCCGGCGGGAGTTCTACGAGACGGGCCTGCGGGCGCCCGGGGGCGGGTCCGCCGAACTGCCGGTCTACCGGCCCCTGGTGGACCGCCGCACACTCACCGAGTCGATGCTCGACACCTCGCTCCCGGAGCCGCCGCGGGGCTGCGCGCCGCATCTGCTCGCGGACTCCGGCGGCTACCCCGACACCTTCCTGGTGCAGGCGGTGCTGCGGTCCCGGGCCGGGCTGCCGGTGCCGTACTACGGCGAGCAGTTCTCCGACGCCGTCGAACGCGTCCGGAAGGCCCCGGCCGCCGAGCAGGACCGATGGCTCTCCGCCGCCGCGGCGGCCGCCGGCACCTGCGCCCCCGTACCGACGCTCCCCGGCGCTCCCCGGTGAGCGGGACGGATGCGGGCGGCCCGGTGAGCGCGACCGACCCGGACCGCCCTGGCCGCGCGGGCCGGCCCGACCGCCCGGTGCGCCCGGCCCTCGCCTTCGCCCGCAGCCGCGGGGTGCCCGCGGCGGCGGCGACCGCGCTGGTCCTGGCCGTCGCGACGGCGGTGTTCACCCGGTCGCGGGTGGAACTCCCCGACTTCCGCCACCTGGTCGACTTCAGCGTGCCGGTGGCGGCGGTCGCGCCCGTCGCGTACGCCGTGGTCCTCGGCACGACCCTGCACACTCCGCAGGCGGACCTGGAACACCTCTCGGCCCGCCCCATGCACCTGTTCCGCCGCCTCCACGTCCTCGCCCTCACGCTGCTCGCGGTCGGACTCGCGGCGCTGCCGCTTCTCACCGGCACCCCGCCCGAGGTCTTCACCGCCTCCGCCCGCAACGCGATCGGCCACCTCGGCCTCGCGGTCCTCAGCGCCCGCTTCTTCGGCTCGGGCCTGTCCTGGCTCCTCCCCCTGGGCACCTTCGGCCCGACCCTGCTCCTCGGCGTGGCGGAGGACAACACCCCGGAGTGGTGGGCCTGGTCGATCCAGGGCCCGCACGAGCCGGGCGCGGCCGTGATCGCGGGGCTGCTGTGGGCGGCGGGCGTGGTGGTCGCGGGGCGGGGCGAGGGCGGTGGCAGGCCCTCGGCCGGCTGACGCGTCACCTCCGTGTGGGCGGGCACCGCCCCGCGGGCGCGGGGCTACGGGGAACAGCGCGGCGCCCACCCCCTCAGGCCTCCTCCACGCGGGCCAGGCGGCCGAGGAGGGTCACCGCCTCCCCCACCTCCACCGGTTCGAAGAAGCGGGCGTCGACGGACTCGACGGCCTCGATGGCGCGGGGGGCCAGGACGGCGCCGGGCTCGGTGACGCGCAGGCGCTTGGCGCGGGTGTCGGTGGGGTCGGTCTCGCGCTCGATCAGGCCCTTGGCCTCCAGGGCCCGGACGACCTGCGAGGTCATCTTGACGTCGGTGCCGGCCTGGCGGGCCAGGGTCTGCTGGTTGGGGCGTTCGCCGCGGCCGTTCAGCCACCACGTGCAGGCGAGCAGGACGAACTGCACGTGCGTGAGCCCGAGGGGCGACAGGGCCGCGGCGACGTCGCGCTGCCAGCGCAGCGTGGCGTGCCAGAGCAGGAAACCGGGACTCTCCCCCGGGCCGAGGGCCATCAGCCCCGCGCCCGCTCGATCAGCGCGGCCACGGTCTCGGGCCAGTCCCCCGTGACGGCGGGGCCGATCTGCGGGCCGAGTTCGGCGACGCCGTCGCCGGTGATCCGCATGCGGTACGTCACGCGGGTCGGCAGCTTCTCGCCGCGCTCGATCCAGTGCTCGGTGCGCAGCACGAGACCGCCGAACCGGGCCTCGTCCACGAACAGTTCACCGTCGACGGTCTCGGTGACGACCAGGTGCACCGGGTCGTCACCGGCCGGGGTCATCTCGATCCGGGCGCCGGGCACGAAGGGGCCGTCGATCGCGATGCTCGCGATGTCGGCGTTCCAGGTGCCCCAGTTCTCCACGTCGGCCCACAGGCGCCAGATCGCCTCGGGGGCGGCGTCGGTCTCGACAGAGTGCTCGTACGTCCACATGGTGGTCTCCCGTTTTTTGTACGTCGTCTCCGTGACTTGCTCTACGTAGAGATTATCTGCGCGCAGACTATTTGGCAAGACGTATCCCCGGGGGCGGCCGCCCTGGAGCGGCCGCCTCACCGGACCCGGTCAGTCGAACCAGCGGTCCCGCGCCAGTTCCGCCGTCCTCGACGGGTCCTCCAACAGCGCCGCGACCTCGAAACGGCGGGGCCACTGGTCGGCCGCCCAGGCCAGGCCGGCGGCGACGCCCTCCAGGGTGGCGGCATGGATGACGCCGTCGGGGGTGCGGCGCCAGTCGAGTTCGGTGCCCGCCGCGCGGAGCTCCTCGTGTTCGACGTACGTGGCGGGGGTGGCCGGGCCGAGGAGGGCGTGGACCGAGGGCGGGACCTCGTGCTCCTCGCCGACCGTGGTGACCTCGGCCGTGACCGCCTCGCTCAGCCGCCGGACCTGGAACAGCTCGGCGAGTTCCGCGGCCCGCGCCGGGGCGACCGGGAGCAGCGGGAGGCCGCCTGTCAGCGGCAGCAGGTCGGGCGCGTCGGCGACCAGGGCGTCCGCCGCGTCGACGACCACCAGCTCGCCGTCCACCACCGCCCGCAGCTCGTCGGGCAGCGTGACCTGCTCGGGGTCGAGATCGGCCAGGGCCGTGTACAGGGCGTGCAGCTGGGCGCCGGACACCTCGCGCGACGGGTCGGCGAGCCGGCCGAGGAGCTCCGCGGCGCCGCCGGGCTCGTCGAGCAGCGCGGCCACCGAGGTACGCACCCCGAGCGCCCGCAGCACCTGCTCGTCCTCGAACCCGGTCGCGTCGGCGGAGTCGTACAGGCCGATGAGCAGCGGATCCGTACCGGCGGCGCGCAGACCGGCGGGCCGCCGCCCGTCGAGGACGGGGTGGTCGCGCAGCCACCAGGCGGTGTACGAGCGGACGGTGTCCGTCGTGCCGTCCGGCAGCAGCACCCGTACGGGCTGGGTCAGGGCGTCCCGGAGCGGCGGCTTGGCGAGGAGGGCGAGCGCGCGCGGCCAGGCGTCGTCGTCGACCAGGTCCAGGTCCCGTACGGCCACGATCTCCGTCGCGACCGGCGGCACCGGAGTCTCGGGCAGGCGGTCGAGGACGTCCTCGCACCACACGTCGACGGCGTCGAGCAGACCCGCGTCGTCCGGCTCGGCGAAGTCGCCCTCGCGCGGCTCCAGTTCGTCCGGGTCGAGGACCAGGTCCGCGGCCCGTACCAGCTGGAAGTCGGCGAGCACCCCGCACGCGGCGAGCGGCTGCTCGCCCCAGCGCTCGGCCAGCTCGGCGTCCACGAAGGCGAGTTCGTCCTCGCGCATCACGGAGGCGAACGCCGAGCCCGGAAGCACGAGTTCGCCCGCCGGGGCGAGCTCGCCGTCCTCGTCGGGCAGCGCGAGCGCGCCCAGCCACGGCTCGTCGCCGGGCGCCAGGTCCGCGTCCCGTACGAGCGCGAGCACGGTCTCGGCGAGCTCGTCGGCGTCCAGGGCGTCGGCGTCCTCGTCCCAGATCTCCCCCGCGTCGAGCGAGCCGGCGACCGCCGCCCGCACCTGCGGGGTGGTGAGCACCGCGCGCGGCGTCGCGGGCACGGCGCCCAGCTTCTCCAGGACCGGGTGGGCGGCGTCCGGGTGGGCGACCTTGAGGCCGAGGCGGGCCAGGTCGACGGGGGTGTGCTCCTGGGGCAGCAGGACCTGGCGGGGGCCGATGGTGGTGCGTACCCCGGCGGCCTGCGGCGCGCCCTCCTCGTCGCCGGCCGGGTACGCGGCGCCCGTCCGGGTGTCGCCGAGCAGCGGCACCGGCAGGCCGGTCAGCCGGTCCGGGTCGACCCCGGCCAGCGAGTCGTACAGCCGCCACCACCACTCCGGCGCCCGGTCCACGCCCGCGAGCCGGTCGATGGCCTCGGTCAGCGGCAGCCGGCCGATGCCGAGCGTGCGCAGCTCGACCCGGCGCTCCAGACCGGCGGGCAGCAGCGTCGGGAACACCTCGGCGAGTACGGCGACGGTGTCGGCGCCCGCGCCCTCCACGACCTCCGCCTCGATCGGGCGCAGCGCGGGCAGCTCCTCGGAGGCGAGGGCGGGCGCGAGGAACGCGACCCGGGGCAGGCGTTCCAGTACGGCGCCGCGCAGCGCCCCGTCGAGGACGCCCTTGCCGAGCGGGCCCGGCACCAGGTCGAGCGTGCCGGTGGCCACCGGCTCCCAGTCGGCGAGCAGCTCCGCGTACGCCTCGCCCGCGCGGTCGACGAGGAAGTCGGTGAGCGGCCCGGGCGCCGGGTGGCGGCGCGCGGTGTCCAGCGGGAACGAGGCGATGAGCAGCGCCGGGATGCCGAGCGGCTCGTCGGTGGGGGTCGGGGCGTGCACGACGGGCGCGGTGCGCGGGTACTGCGGCGCGCCGTCCGCGTCCACCGGTACGGCCCAGGTGACCGACCAGTGCGGGCGCAGCCGCTCCTCGGTGGGGCGGTCCTTGAGCAGGGCGGGGTCGAGGGGGCCGGAGTGACTGACGGTGCGCCAGCGGCGGGTTCCTTCGACGGAGTCGGCGATGTGGGTGTAGCCGTCGCGCTCGGCGCGGCTGAGGGTACGGGTGCCGGCCTCGGTCTCGACCACGACCTCGGTCAGGCCGGGCAGGGTCAGGAGCAGCGCGTCGTCGACGGAGTCGAGCAGCCGCTGGGCCAGGTCCTCGGCGGCGGCGTCGCGCAGCGGCAGGACGACGACGGTGTCGTAGCCATCGGGCGCGGTGCCCTCGGCGGGCAGCGGAAGGCGCAGCAGCGGTACGTGGCCGTCGCGGCGGCGCAGCTCGTCGCCCAGGCCCGGGCTGTGCCGGGCCACGTCGGCGGCCAGCTCGCGGGCCTCGGCGAGGGACCAGCGGACGCCGCCGTGGCGGCCGAGGACGGCGGGTTCGTCGGTGACGGCGAGCACGGCGGCGAATCCGACGCCGAAGCGGCCGACGGCGCCGGTGTCGGCATCGGTGTCCCGCTCCGTGCGCTTGGCCGAGGCACGCAGGGTGGAGAGCGACTCCACGCCGGTGGCGTCGAGCGGCGCGCCGGTGTTGGCGGCGGCGAGGACGGCGGGGCCGTCGGCGCCGGCGGGGTGCAGGGTCAGCCGGAGGCGGCCGGTGACGGCGGCGCGGCGGGCGGCGTCGGAGGCGTTCTGCGCCAGCTCGACGACCAGGCGGTCGCGGTAGCCGCCGAGGACGAGGTCCTCCTCGGCGTTGGCGTCCTCCCGGAACCGGGCGGGCCCGGCGGCCCACGCGTCGAGCACGCCTCTGCGGAGCCGTGCGGTACCGAAGGGGTCGGTTCCGTCGGTCGACGTCCTGACGCTGACGCTCACGCCTGACTCCACTCTGCGGGACGGTGCTTTTCGAAGGTACCGACCGGTTCCGAACCCCGGCCGGTGCCCGAAGGTACCGTGCGCAGCGGGGTGGCGCGGCCCGCCCCACCCCGGAGGGGGTGCCCTACGAGTGGCCCAGGTCCTCCGACACGCCGTCCGGTTCGGTCGTCGAGCCCGAGTCCTTGGCCGGGCGCAGGGGGAACTCGTCCGCCGCCATCGAGTCCAGGACCGGCGCCGCCGGGCGCGGGGGCTTCGGCATGACCGCCGCCTCCGAGTGGCCGCCGCAGCCGTACGACAGCGAGACGACCCGGCCGTCCGCCGGGGAGAACTCGTTCGCGCAGACGCCGAACGCCTGCTTGAGGGAGCCCGCCATCGGCAGCAGGAAGGCACAGGACTGGCACGTCGCGGGCGCCGCCTGCGCCATCGGCGTCTTCGCGCCGAACGCCTCGTCCCAGCGGTCCGCCGCCACGTGCAGCCCGTACCGCGACAGGACCCGCGCCCGCCGCATCCCGAGCTCCTCCGCGACGGCGGCGATCGCGCCGCGCGACCGGGCGCGCGAGGTGAGCTCCGCGTCCTCCTCGTCGAGGTGGTCCACCATCTCCTCCGAGACGGCGGAGTTCGGCGGCGGCGCGTCCTCGCCCGAGTAACCGGGCTCCAGGCGCAGATCGTCCGCCTCGGTGGGCAGCAGGTCCCCGGGCCCCATGTCACCCGGCCTCAGCCGCTCGCTCCACGGCACCCACTCGGGCGCGAGGAGCGCCTCGGAGCCGGGCAGCAGGACGGTTTCGTCAAGCGTCACGTTCTTGGCCCGGGAGGCCCGGGTGACGGTCACGGCCCAGCGCCAGCCCCGGTAGCCGGACTCCTTCGCCTCGAAGAAGTGCGTGACGACCCGGTCGCCCTCGGCGACGACCTCCACGTGTTCGCCGACGACACCCGGCCAGGCAGCCTCCTCGGCGGCCTCCCTCGCGAGGTCTACGGCCTCGGCGCACAGGCGGTCGGGGGTACGCGTGGCTCGCGGGGTACGGCTTCGCGTCGTCGCAGCACTCGCAGCACTCACAGGTCTCGCTTCTCTCCTACGCCGTCTCACGGGTGCGCCGGCCGAGGAGCGCGAGCGAGCAGCCGGAGCGAAGTCCCGGGCGTTGGAGGAGCGGACCAGAGGGCCGCATCGACGTCCACGCCCGGCATGTCTCTCGTGCTTCTCGCGCGTCTCGGGCACACCTTTCGTCATCCATTCTGCGGGATGCCGAAGAGGCGCGCGGCCGAGAACGTCCGCCGGTGGCGCGCAACGCACGCTACCCCGTTCGCAGCGCTCATCCCACCTGCCCGGCCCAAGTGGCCCGTATCGCGGACGCGCGGCGGCCCGTCGGCACGCCTTCCGACGGGCCCGACAGGCCGCGCCGGTGCGGCACCGGGGCCGCTCCGAGACCCGCCCCGGGCCGGTCGCGCCTCGCCGACGAACCCCGCCAACGGTTCGCCGAGCGTCCGCGTGGGGCACTATGACGGAGTGGCAGCCGCACGGTCTTCCGCACGATCCCACGATCATGCCGGGCCGCTCAGCCGAGCGGGCCGGAAGGTGGGGCGCGCCCTGCACCTGCCGTTCACGGGCACCGCGAAGGGCATCAGGAAGGCCACGCACGCCCACGGGGCGGGCGAGTCCGGGCTCGGCAAGCTGATCGAGCTGCACGCCGTGAACGGCGCCGGCGACGTCATGATCACCGTCGCGCTCGCCACCACGGTCTTCTTCTCCGTCCCGACCGACCAGGCGCGCGGCCGGGTCGCGCTCTACCTCGCCATCACGATGCTGCCGTTCACCCTCCTCGCCCCCGTGATCGGCCCGCTCCTGGACCGCATCCCGCACGGCCGGCGGGCGGCGATGGCGGGCGCGATGCTGACCCGGGCGGTCCTGGCCGTCCTGATGTCCGGCGCGGTCGCCACGGGCGGGATCCAGCTCTACCCGGCGGCGCTCGGCGTCCTGGTCGCCTCGAAGGCGTACGGGGTGGTGCGCAGCGCCGTCGTGCCGCGCCTGCTGCCACCGAACTTCTCCCTCGTGAAGGCCAACTCGCGGGTGACGCTGGCGGGCCTCCTCGCGACCGGTATCGCGGCGCCGATCGGCGCCGGGCTGCAGGCGATCGGGCCGGGCTGGCCGCTGTACGGCGCGTGCGCGCTGTTCCTGCTCGGTACGTACTGGGCGCTGCGGATGCCGCACAAGGTGGACTCGGCGAGGGGCGAGCGGCGGGCCCATCTGCTGACCCACGGCGAGAAGAAACCGAGCCTGCGGACGGTCGGCCCGGCGGTCCTGCACGGCCTCCAGGCGAACGCGTCGCAGCGCATGCTGTCCGGCTTTCTGATCTTCTTCCTGGCCTTCCTGCTGCGCGTGCACCCGCTGCCCGGGCAGAGCGCGGCGGTGTCGCTCGGCATGGTGGCGGTGGCGGCGGGCGCGGGGAACGCGTGCGGGACGGCGGTCGGCTCGGCGCTCAAGGAACGGGGCCACGGGCCCGAGGTGATCATCGCCACGATGCTGTCGATCGTCCTCGCCACGGCGATCTGCACGGCGATCTTCTTCGGGGGGCTGATGGTGGCGGTCCTCGGCGCGGTGGCGGGCCTGACGCAGGCCCTTTCCAAACTGTCGCTCGACGCGCTGATCCAGCGCGACGTGCCGGAGCTCGTACGGACCTCGGCGTTCGCCCGTTCGGAGACGGCGCTGCAGATGGCGTGGGTGGTGGGCGGCGGGATCGGCATCGCGCTGCCGCTGAACGGGACGCTGGGGATGGCGGTGGCGTCGGGGATCCTGGCGCTGGGGTGGCTGCTGGCGGTGCGGGGCCTGCTGGCGGAGGCGCGGAAGCCGGGGCGGAAGGGCGGGGCGGAGAAGGCGAAGGTCGCGTAGCGGTTGGCCTGGACGGTGCGGGTCCGTACGGGTGCGGGTCCAGGCGCAGGTGCGGAACGCGCCCGCAGGGGCGCCGTCCCGTGTCGCCCACCCGCCCCCTAGGGCTTCGCCCTGGGGGGACCCCCGCGCCCAGCGGGACGAATGCCCACAACGGGGACGGTAGGGCCCCATCTGTGCGGCATGGCGCGGCACGCCGTACCCCCGCGTGGCAGGACGGCGGGGGCCCGATAGCCTTCGGCTCATGACCGTTGCGTTCCTCACCCGTAAGCGCCGCCGGGCCGCCGTGGCCCTCGGGGCCGTCTCCGCGGGGCTCCTCGTCCTCTCCGCCTGTGACAAGCCGACCCCGGTTGCGACCGTGACGGTCGGGTCCAAGTCGGTGAACTCCGAGGCCGCCTGCTACTCCGACGACAAGGAAGGCCTGCCGCCGAAGCAGATCGCCACCTGTCTGAACGAGAAGGCCGACCACTCCATCTCCGTCGACCCGTCCGACAAGATCCGCTTCGGCGTCGACCCGGAGATCGCCGACAACGGCTGGACGATCTTCCTGGGCGGCCAGGCGGCCGAGCCGGAGCCGTTCAAGAAGACGTACCGGACCATCCCGGCCAGCGCCTTCTTCTCCACCCAGACGGGCGAGACGACCGACAACACGCAGGTCACGATCGTCGAGAACTCCGGCAAGACGGTGAAGGGCATCTGGCACTTCGAGCTGAAGAAGAAGGACTCCTGATCCACCGGTGACCCACCGGATCCTGATCGTGACGGCCGTGGCGGCGGAGGCGGACTCCGTCGCCGCCGGCCTCGCGTCGTACCCCGGAACGGACACCGTCCTCCCGCTGCCCGGCGGCCACACCCTGCGCCGCCACGGCACCGCGGACGTCCTCGTCGATGTCCTGGCCGGCGGCGTCGGCCCCGCGGCCGCCGCCGCGGCGACCGCGACCGCCCTCGCGTCCGCCCAGGACCACCCGTACGGCCTCGTCGTCTCCGCCGGGATCGCCGGCGGTTTCCTCCCGTACGCCCCCGTCGGCACCGTCGTCGTCTCCGACGCACTCGTCGCGGCCGACCTGGGCGCGCAGACCCCCACCGGCTACCTCTCCGTCGAGGAGCTCGGCTTCGGGCGCTCCGCGCACCCGGTGGCGAAGCCCCTCACGGACCGGATCGCGGGCGCACTCCCGGACGCCGTCACCGGGCCGGTGCTCACCGTGTCGACCGTGACCGGCACCGCCGCGCGGGCCGCCGAGCTGGCGGCCCGTCATCCGGGGGCCGTCGCCGAGGCGATGGAGGGTTTCGGGGTGGCCGAGGCGGCCGCCGCGTACGGCGTGCCCGTCGTCGAGGTGCGGGCCGTGTCCAACGCCGTCGGCCCGCGCGACCGTGCCGCCTGGCGGATCGGCGAGGCCCTGGGCGCCCTGCGGGGCGCCTTCCAGCAGCTCAGCCGCACCGTTTTCGTGGACTCGGAGTTCCCGTCATGCCCAGCCCCAGCCCCAGCCCCAGCCCCAGCCCCCACCTCGGCCCCAACCCCAAGCTGAAGATCGCCTACTCCCCCTGCCCGAACGACACCTTCGTCTTCGACGCATGGGCCCACGGCCGGGTCCCGGGCGCCCCGCGGCTCGACGTGACCTTCGCCGACATCGACCTGACCAACGGCTGGGCGGAGCGCGGCGACGCTCCGTACGACGTCCTGAAGGTGTCGTACGCGGTGCTGCCGTGGATCCTCGACGAGTACGCGCTGCTGCCCTGCGGCGGCGCGCTGGGGCGGGGCTGCGGGCCGCTGGTGCTGACCCGGGAGGCGGGCGACGCGGCGGACCTGGCCGGGAAGACGGTCGCGGTGCCGAGCGAACGTTCGACGGCGTACCTGCTGTTCCGGCTGTGGGCGGCGGACAGCGTCCCGGGCGGGGTCGGCGAGGTGGTCGTGCTGCCGTTCCACGAGATCATGCCGGCGGTGCGGGACAGCAAGGTCGACGCCGGGCTCGTCATCCACGAGGCCCGATTCACGTACCAGGAGTACGGGCTCCACGCGCTCGCCGACATGGGCGAGCACTGGGAGCACACCACCGGCCTGCCCATCCCGCTCGGCGCGATCGTCGCCAAGCGCTCGCTGGGCGAGGACCTGCTGCGGCGGCTCGCCGAGTCGGCGCGCGCATCGGTGCGGATGGCCTGGGACGACCCGTCCGTCTCGCGCCCGTACGTACTCGAACACGCGCAGGAGATGGACCCGAAGGTGGCCGATCAGCACATCGGTCTCTACGTCAACGAGTTCACCGCGGACCTCGGCGAGCACGGGTACGCGGCGGTACGCGGCCTGCTCACGCGCGCCGCGGCCGAGGGACTCGTCCCGCCCCTCGGCCCGGACGCGCTCCGTTTCCCGTAAGCGGACGGGAAGGACTCACAGGCTCACACGTCGAGGACTCACACGTCGAGCTGGTCGGCGACCGCCCGCAGCAGGCCCGCGATCTTCTTGCCGTGCGCCTTGTCGGGGTAACGGCCGCGCTCCAGCATCGGCGTGATGTTCTCCAGGAGCGTGGTGAGGTCCTGCACGATGGACGCCAGTTCGTCGGGCTTACGGCGCTGCGCCGCGGCGACGGACGGGGCCGGGTCGAGGACCGTGACGGAAAGCGCCTGGTCACCGCGCTGCCCGGCGACGACGCCGAACTCCACGCGCTGCCCCGGCTTCAGGGCGTCGACTCCGGCGGGCAGCACCGACGAGTGCACGAAGACGTCGCCGCCGTCGTCGCGGGAGAGAAAGCCGAAGCCCTTCTCGCTGTTGAACCATTTGACCTTGCCAGTCGGCAAAGCACACGCTCCCTCTATCGGTCCCGGACACTCCAGGGCGCCGGGGGAAATGCCCTCGCCCACCTTACTGGGGCTCTCCCCCGGGACAGACAGGGTTAATCCCGCCCCTAGAGCCTGGCTCTTCGGACCGCCGCCCTGCTGGGTGAGGGGTGGCTATTCTGCTGCGATGGCCAGGAAAACAGAGTCGGAACTGGTGGTTGACCTGCGGGGGCGGTCGATCGAGACGCTCGATGACTTCTGGGACGCCGTCACCGAGCCCTGCGGACTGCCAGAGTGGTTCGGCCGCAACACGGATGCCTGGCGGGACACCATCCAGACACGAGGCATCTCCGGGGTCATCGACAGCTACAACGTCCTGGTCATACACGTGGACAAGCACGGAGTCTTCGCTGCACGGAACCGCGAGGCACGGGCGTTGCGCAGCTCGTTCGCGGGGCGCCACTCGCGCCTGGTCGTGCACGAGCCGTCGTGATCACCCAGCTCAGCGACGAGCCCAGATCAAGACAGCCGCCAGGTGCAGGGCCGCCGGGTAGGCCAGGGCAAGCTTGTCGGTGCGCATTGCCACCCGGATTCCGGCCATGACCGCCGAGAAGGCTGGTGCGTCACCGGCCTGGCCCACGGTGACGTGAAACGAACCCAGTTCGGCGGGCATGTCCCGCCACGGCGAGCAGGTGCGGTACTTCCAGACCATGGTTCAAGGGTCCGACGACGGTCGGCCCACCGTCGTGGATCAGAGGGTCCCCCCGAGGTTCACGTAGTGATCGGTGAGCGCCATGACGGACCGTGCGAGTCTTTGGGCCTGCCGAAGCGCCCAGGGAGACATCGCAGGGACGGGACGGGCCCGGAGCCGGCGCTTGGCTTCCTCGATGCCGACCAGGGCGCAGACGCGGGGGATCTCGCCCTTGAGGTATCGGTCCGCCGCTGCGGCGACCTCGGGGATGGCGATCATGATCATCCCTCGGAGAGCCTGGGTCAGGCTGTCCACCTCTTCCACGGGCAGGCTCTCCACGTCCTCCCCCAGCAGCCGTCGGGCCGTCTCCCGCATCGACTGCACATCAAGGGGCGCGGTCTGTTCCAGTGAGCTCTGCGCGGTAGCGTTCACGCTGTTGACTCCTTGCGGTCGGCCGAGCTCCGGGGCCGTTCGCGCGGCCTCCGGAGCACTGACCACTCATGCAATCGGCTCAGCGTGAGTGCTTACAGGGACGCAACGTCATAGTTCTGCTCCCTTAACTGACGACTCCCAGGAACTCGGCCAACGACCGCAGCCCCGGGGGATGGTTGGGGAGCGACCACAAATCACGGACGATCGCAACGGCCAGCGTGTGGTGCTGCATCCATGTCGGCGCCACCTTGCGCAGGGACTCCAGGGTCTTGACCGCTCCGGCGGCATCCCCGATGTCCGTATGGGCGCGCGCCACGTCCAGCAGCAGCCATGTCCGCCAGGAGGGCGGGGTGTCCTTGCTCAGCCGCATCCCTTTGGCCAGTTCCAACGCGTCGTGCGGGTGGCCGTACTGGACGGCGAGACGTACCCGTTCGATACGGACCGACGACGGGCTGAACACGCTCACCATGCGGCTGTCGCCGCCCTCCGGCAGCTTGGAGACGCGGCCGGCCTCCTTCTCCGCGTAACCCATGAGATCCGCCGCACGGTCATAGTCCCCGCTCCTTGCCGCCGACGTGGCGGCGCTCATCGTCAGCCCGCCCCAGACCTTCAGGCCGTCAGCCGTGTCGGTGAGCCCCGCGCCCTTCATGTCGTCAGCGGCACGCAGAGCAATGGCCAGAGCGTCTTCGAGTCGTCCCTGGCGCTGGTAGGTCCACGCCGTGGAGTTCACCAGCATGGGCAGCAGCAGCGGGTTCGAGGACTGCCTCGCTGCGTCTATGGCCCGCTCCAGGCTGATCAGCGCGAGGTCCGTCTTTCCCATCCGCACCGCGACATGTCCGGCGAGCTGGAGCGCCTTGCCCAGGGCCGCGAAGCCCTCCTTGCGGTCGTCCTGGTCGTCAGAGGCCGTGACGGAACGGGCGCCGGAGATCAGGGCGGGCAGAGCATCCATCACGGAGTCGAACTCGGCCCCGTGATAGCGGGTCCAACCGTCCGCGATCTGCTCCCTCAGGGAGTCCAAGGAGAAGTCGGAGGCCGGCGGTCGCGGCTCGGGCCCCCCAAGCACGGGCATGATGGCACGCCGCATCGCCACGAACTTGGGTCCGTCGCCCTCCCCCTGGGACAAGACCGCCGGAGGGTCCCCCAACAGCGTCGTCAGCTCCACGCCGAGCCCGTTCGCCAGGGCGTGGAGGGTGGGAAGACGTGCCGAGTGCTTCCGTCTCTGCTCAAGCTGACGGATCACGTCCACGGACACGTTCGAACGTTCCGACAGTTCTTCCTGCGTCAGTCCCGCCAGACGGCGCAGACGACGCAGGGTCCGCCCCAGGTCTTCGGTTGTCACGCCGCCACCGTACGCGGGTGTCACCGCGGCGCATCAGGCTGTCCCATTCCCCTCCGGATCTCTAGTGATGGAAACTCAGCTGATCAGAGACGCTGTGGCCCGACTCCGTGGCCGAATGCGTAACGAAACCGTTCCTATCCAGCGAGCAGGAGTGGGTCTTGGATCCATTCCTGGTCACTGCGGGCATCCCGAACGGTGTTGGGTGCCCTGGTCGCCCGCTTTCGCTCCGCGTCCGGCGGCACGCATCGTGTACGTGGTCCGGGAATACGGGGGCGGGTTTCCTCACGTCCTCGGGTTTGGCATCCGGCCTGGGCGGTCCGATGCCCGCGACGATCGCTCTGGTCGTCGCGGGGCGGTGCCGTCCGTCGCCGGATACGGTGCCCGAGGGCGCGCCTACCGATCGCCACGGCAGCACTGTCGTGGCGAGTGGTCTTCCTGTTCTTGCTGGTGAGGGGCTTCTGCCAGTGCTCAGCGCCCCACTTGCTCGTGTACGCCGGGTCCACGACGACGATGGTGATGCCGAGTTCGGCAGCCATGGACACCAGCCGGGCCCGCAGCCTCGCCACCGGCATGCCGGAGATCAGTTTCCGGAACCGCTTACGCCCGCCATGCTTCTCCCGGGTCTTCTCCGCCTGGAAGTCGAGATCTTCGATCGCGATCGTGAGGCTGCGCCCCCGAGCCCAGTGCAGAAGCCGGGTCAGCGCATGCCGGACCTGGGCGTCGCGGTGAGACGAAGGTCCGGACAGGTCGTAGAAGAAACGGCGCGGCTCGCCGCACGGGTTGCCATGCTGGTCGAGCCGCCAGGCGGCCAGGTGGTCGGCGTTCGTGTCCACCCCGATCACGCCGCCCGCCCGCGCCGCATCCAGCGGCACCGTCCTGACCGGCGGGATCGTCCAGGAGGCGGTGACGTACCAGCGTCCGCGCTCAATGTCGTGGTGGATGCGGTAGGCGACCGCGCGATTCGCGGCCACACGGTCGGCCCACTGGTCACCCCGGTGGGGGAACACCAGGGTGCCAGTGAGGACGTACCGACCGTGTGGGGCGTTGGCGAGATGGACCAGCGGGGCCGGGAGCTTGAGCGACACCTCTCCGTCGGGGGTGACTCGGATGGTCTGGTTGCCGTACCGCTTGCCCGTCTCACCATCCGCGGCCAGGAACCAGCGCGCAGCCTCCCACCGCTGTCGCCACTCCGTCTCGGTGAGCTGGGCGGCGTCGAGATGGTGACGGGTACGAGCCAGCTTCTTGCCACCCCGCACGACCCGGACACGACCGGCCCCCCAGTCGGCCCGTATCCGCTCCAGCCGGTCCTCCAGCACGCCCAGACGCCGGGATTTGACGAACCACTCCTGCCGAGTGCGATAGCCACCCGGAGCCCGCTTCGAGCCCTTCTTTCCCACCGGCAGGGACAACCGGTGCGCGACTGTCCTGACATCCGCCTCCAGCCCCTGGATGTGGGCGAGCTGGACCCTACGGGACAGCGCCCACTGATCATGAGTGGCCCTCGTGATCGACCCGGCCCAGCGCGACGACGACTCCCCGGTCAACGCCCGTTTCCGCGCTGCCCACGTCTCCGCCGAATGCTCCAGTCCCTCAGTGCACCGCCGCCTCAGATCACGACCGGCCAGCGTTCCCAAATGCGCACCGACCAGACGCAGCACCTCTTCGTCCCCAGCCGTCAGGCACTTCAGGCGGGTGCGGATCGACACCCCCGAAGGGCCCAGGGCAACGAACGGCGCCGACAACTCACGCATACCCTCACCCCCGCGCCCCACCCGATCGAACCCCGTCACCCACCTCAACGACCACACACCGAAGAGGTCACACATTCGACCCCGGCCATTCCGTTCGCCCCGCCATCGATCCGCACCGCAGCCCGTAGTACTCACCCACACGCGCCAGAACACACACGCCGTTTCAGCCGTTGAGTGCGCGAGGTCGTCTCCTGCGTTGCGGAAATCCTCCGCCTGCTGCTCGCAAGCCAACGAGACGACAGCGCGGATTGGATTCGGGAATTCCGCGAGCACAACACGCAATGCGGCGGCCGGATACGCAGCGGTCGTCCACACCCATCTGATTGCCATGTGGCGGTCAGGGTCTGTCCCCGCAATGCCGAAGGCAAGCGTGGCGGCAGTCTCACGCGCCGGTACCATCACACTCACACCATCGCAGCACATGCACACCAACCGACGTGGAGGCCCCGTGAACAGCTCCGGACGGGCGTCTGACGAGAGTGCGCCCGGTGACGGACTCGTCCGCGCCGGTGCGATCGTCTTCATGGTCGGCGCGGTCGCGACCCTGGTCACGGTGGCTCCGCTGCTTCTCGGGACCGATCCGTTCCCGACGGTCGCGTACCTCGTGTCGATGCTGATGGGCGTCGGCTTCCTGATCGCCGCCGCCGGAGTGCTCCGCTCGATCGGGGCCCAGCGGCGCCGCGCGCGGGCCGTGCAGGCGGCGGCCGCGGCGGCCGCTCAGCCGCGGTAGTCCGCCACGTACCGCTCCCACCAGGGGCGGAAGTCCGTCAGGTCGGCGAGGACCACGTCCGCGCCGGCCGCCCGCAGTTCCTCCGGGCTGCACGGGCCGGTGGCGACGGCGACCGACACGGCGCCCGCGGTACGGGCCCCGCGCACGTCGCCGACGTGGTCGCCGACGTAGACCCCGGCGTCGTGCGCGCGCAGCGCCTCCGCCTTGCCCTCCGCGAACAGCTCACCGGCGACGGCGTCGGGCTCCATGCCGAGGTGGGTGAGGTGCTGCTTGGCGTGCAGCTCGTTCTTCGCGGTGACGACGACGGTCCGGCCGCCCGCGTCACGAACGGCCTGAATCGCATCCCTCGCGCCGGGCATCGGGACGGTCGGCTCGATGGCGTACTGCCCGTAGAACTCCCGGTAGCGCACCACCATCTCCGGAACCCGCTCCTCCGGGAACCAGTGCGCGAGCTCCCGCGCCAGCGGCGGGCCGAGCCGGCTGACGACCAGGTCGGCATCGATCGGGACGCCCACGTCGGCGGAGAACACCTCGAAGGCGGCCTTGATGCCGGGACGGGTGTCGAGGAGGGTCAGGTCGAGGTCGAAGCCGACCGTGGGAGCGGCTCTGTGGGTGTCCATACCGGCCATTGTGCCCGTGGTGGCGAAATCGCTGCTGTCTACACTGAGCGGAACCACTTAGCGAAGCCTTACCAAACCAGAGCCGATGGGTGTCCATGTCCGCCATACGCTCCCGACGCGCCGCGCGCCGCGCCGCGCGGCGCGTCGCCGCGACCACGGCGGCCGTCGTCGCCCTGCTCGTCGCGGTCCTGCTCAGTCTCGCGGTCGGTGCCCGCGCGATCCCCCCGGCCACCGTGTTCGACGCGCTGCTGCACGGTGCCACGGGCGACGACGCCGAGGTGGTGCGGCAACTGCGGGTGCCGCGCACGGTGATCGGTCTGATGGTCGGCGCGGCGCTCGCGCTGGCCGGGACCGCGCTCCAGGGCATCACCCGCAACCCGATCGCCGACCCGGGCGTCCTCGGCATCAGCCAGGGCGCCTCGGTCGGGGTCGTCCTCGCCCTCTCCTTCGCCGGGGTGCACACCCTCACCGGGTACGTGTGGTTCGCCTTCGCGGGGGCCGCGCTCGCGTCCGTCGCCGTGTACGCGGTCGCGTCGGGCGGCCGGGGCGGCGCGACGCCCGTGAAGCTGGCGCTCGGCGGGGCGGCGGTCAACGCGCTGCTGCTGTCCGTGACCACCGGCGTCCTGACGACGAGGGCCTCGGCGCTCGACGAGTTCCGGTTCTGGCAGATCGGCTCGCTCGACGGCCGGGACGCCGAGGTCGTCGGGCAGATCTGGCCCTTCCTGCTGCTCGGCGCGCTGCTCGTACTGTCCGTGGCGCGCGGGCTCGACGCGCTCGCGCTCGGCGAGGACGTCGCCAAGGGGCTCGGGCAGCGGGTCGCGACCGTGCGGATCGTGGGCGGGGTCGGCGCGACCGTACTGACCGGCGCGGGGGTCGCGGCCGCCGGGCCGATCGCCTTCGTCGGCCTGGCCGTACCGCACATCGCCCGCGCGGTGGTCGGCGGCGACCACCGCCGGCTGCTGCCGACGGCGGCGCTCATCGGGCCGGTGATGCTGCTCGTGGCGGACGTGCTGGGCCGGATCCTGTTCCCGCCGGGCGAGGTCCCGGCGGGTGTGGTGACGGCCCTGATCGGCGTGCCGTTCCTGGTGACGCTGGTGCGCCGGAAGGCGGTGCCGGCATGACGACCGCAAGCGGCTCGAAGACCCGTCCGACCCGTCCGTACGGCCATGACCTGGTACGCGCCGGGCGCGCGTCCTTCCTCGTGCACCGGCGCTCCGCCGTCGCCGCCACCGCCCTGCTCGTCCTCCTGGCCGCCGTCTCGGTCGTGTCGCTGTGCGTCGGCGAGCGGTTCGTGAGCCCGGCCGAGGTCGTGAAGGTGCTCGTCGGCGCGGCGGACTCGTTCGTCGTGGCGGAGCTGCGGCTGCCGCGGCTGGAGACCGGACTGATGGTCGGCGCGGCGTTCGGGATCGCGGGCGCGCTCATCCAGACCGTCGCCCGCAACCCCCTCGCCAGCCCCGACGTCATCGGCATCAGCCAGGGCGCGGGGGCGGTCACGGTCGCCGCGATGACCTTCGGGCTCGCCTCGTACGGCGTCGTCCCGTACCTCTCGATCGCGGGCGGGCTGCTCGCGGCCGGGCTCGTGTACGTGTGCGCGTGGCGCGGCGGGCTGCACGCGACGCGCTTCGTGCTGATCGGCATCGGTTGCGCGATCGCGCTGCGCTCGCTGACGCACCTGTTCATGACGAAGGGCGACTACCTGGTCGCCCAGCAGGCGCAGATCTGGATGACCGGTTCGCTCAACGGGCGGGGTGTGGAGGAGGCGGCGCCGCTGCGCTGGACGCTGCTCGTCATGCTCCCGGCGGTGCTGTGGGCGGCGCGGGCGCAGCGCACGGTGGCGCTCGACGACGACACGGCGACGGCGCTCGGCGTACGGCTCGGGCGGGTCCGGCTGGGTCTGGTGGCGGTGGGCGTGGTGCTCGCGTCGGTGGCGACGGGGGTCGCCGGGCCGGTGGACTTCGTGGCGCTGCTCGCGCCGCAGACCGCGCGCCGGGTCACCCGGACGGCGCAGATCCCGCTGTTGTGTTCGGCGCTGCTCGGCGCGGTGGTCGTGGTCCTCGCCGACACGCTGGGCCGGCGGCTCTTCGCGCCCACCGAGCTGCCGGTGGGTGTTCTGACGGCGGCGGTGGGCGCCCCGTATCTGATCTGGCTGATCGTGCGCGGTTCGCGCGCCGGAGGTGGGCGTTGAGCAGGCTGAGGACCCGTGAGCTGACGCTCGCGTACGAGGAGCGGACCGTCGTCCACGAGCTGGACCTGGCGATCCCCGACGGCAGGGTGACGGTCATCGTCGGGCCGAACGCGTGCGGCAAGTCGACCACGCTGCGCGCCCTCGGGCGGCTCCTCAAGCCGCGGAGCGGCGCCGTCCTGCTCGACGGCGAGGAGCTGGCGAAGCTCCCGACGAAGCGGATCGCCCAGAAGATCGGCCTGCTGCCGCAGACCCCGGTCGCGCCGGAGGCCATCACGGTCGGCGACCTGGTGGCCCGCGGCCGGCAGCCCCACCAGGCGTGGTGGAAGCAGTGGTCGGAGGCGGACGAGCGGGCGGTCGTCGACGCGATGGAACGCACCGGCGTTACCGCGCTGGCCCGGCGGTCCGTGGACGAACTGTCCGGCGGGCAGCGTCAACGGGTCTGGATCGCGATGGCCCTCGCCCAGGAGACCGACCTGCTCCTCCTCGACGAGCCCACCACCTATCTGGACATCGCCCACCAGGTCGAGGTCCTCGACCTGGTCCGCCGCCTCAACCGCGCCCGCGGCCGCACGGTCGTCCTCGTCCTCCACGACCTCAACCAGGCCGCCCGCTACGCCGACCACCTGGTCGCGATGAAGTCCGGCCGCGTCGTCGCCGAGGGCGCCCCGGGCGAGATCGTCACGGCCGAGCTCGTACGGGAGGTCTTCGGCCTGCACTCGGTCGTGGTCCCGGACCCGGTGACGGGCTCCCCGCTGGTGGTGCCGGGCGCGCCGTGGTCGGAGCCGGCGGAGGAGCCTCCCGACCTGGGGGACGACCTACGGGACGACCTTCCGGCCGACCTGAACTCCAACGGGGCAACACCGCCTGCGTGACGCCGGGACCGGCGCGAGTCTGGGGACATGGAACGCCGGACCAGGGTCACGGTGCGTCCGCCGGACAGCCGGGGCCTGCGCGAGGTGCGCATCGGCACGGAGACGGTGGACAGCGTCTGGTCCCTCCGAGAGCTGCGAGACGTTCTCCGCCGCCACGGCTGCCCGAAGGACCTGGATCTCGACGACAGGGCCGCCGTGTGCTGGGCCGGAGGCGGCAGCGACGTGTGGCCCGACCACGCGGGGCGCCGACGCGCGACCATCGGGTTCATGGCGCTCGGCCTGGTGGCGTGCATGGCCCTGCTGATCGTCATCGGCGTTCCGGACGCCTTCGACGCGATGACGTTCGCGGGGCGGATGACAGGCTTCCTGTTCATCCTCGGGGGCCTGACCGAGGGGGCGGCGGCCATCGCGGCCTTCGACTACTGGGGCAAACGCAGCCTGAGCATCTCGGGGGCCGTCGTCCTCCTCGGTGTCCTCATCGCGCTGACGGTCACGTCCCTGCTGGTCTTCCTGTGGTTCCAGGAGGCTGAGGCCACGCCGTACACGCTGGCGTTCTTCCCGCACTTCTTCTGGTCCCTGTGGGCGCTGTGGGTGGTCGTCCGGGAGAAGGTCTGGCGGGGCACTCCGTACCCGACGAAGATCGCGGCGGGGGTGGCGATCACCGCGATCCTGGCAGGGGTGAACTTCGCCTATTCCTCCCTGTACCAGCCGACGGCCGCGCCGACGAACCTGGCGTTGCAGATCCGGTACGGGACTCCGCGGACGGACCTGGAACAGCCGGTCGTCCACATCCCCGTGACGCTGCACCTGAAGAACAGCGGGTCGGTCCCCCTGTACACCCTCGCCGGCGGCTGGACGGTGTACGGGCGCACGGGGAAGTACGTCGGGAAGAGCACCGAGCTGCGGGACCGCCGGAAGGTGCTGGAAGGGGAGGGCGACGCCGCCCGCCACGTCGAGTCCCTCGATTGGACTGTCCTCGGCACCGGCCCTTTCACCGGCCCCGGGAACTGGTTCGATCCGGGCGAGGAATACACCGAGCAGAAGATGGTCGAGGTTCCCAGGGGGGCGAAGTACGACGTGCTGGAGGCCTCTGTCGACGCCATGGTCATGAGGAAGGACCGCGGAACGGTCGATCTGGACACCTTCGGAGTCGCAGAGTTTTCGTGGGACAAGGAGTCGCGGTTCTACTGCCCCCCGAAGGAATGCGGTGAATTCCTCGTGTACCACGCGCCGGTGGCCTACAGCACCAACGTGATCACCGTGACGCGAAAGCCCCGTTACGTGACCTCGTGGTGGGCTCTCGATGCGGACGGCTCCGCCTGGGGCGCCTCCATTTCGACGTTCAGGGGGAAGGGGGCCCTGAAGGACGAGGAGACCCAGCGGGAGTACCGGCGCTACGACCTGTTCACCGTGTTTGCCGATGCCTCGATCCCCTTCGCCGACGTCGTGAACCCCCGCCCCCGTCCCTGAGCCGGAGGGCACGCCGGAGGCGCGCTCTACGAGCGGCGCGAGCGCCACAGGAGGTACAGCGCCGAGGCGATCGCGGCGGTGCGGAGGGTCCAGGGCCAGGTGGCGGAGAGGGCGGCGCCCAGGGCTTCCTCTCCCGGGGGGATCGGGGCGCCCCAGCGGCCCGTGACGCGGCCCCAGAGCCAGATCGCGCCGCCGGCGGCGACCGCTCCGGGCAGGGCGAGGGCGGCGACACGGCGCTCGCGGGAGGCGTAGGCGAGGAGCCAGCCGGCGAGCACCGGGACCGGGTGGCCGAGGACGACGCCCAGGAGGAGCAGCGCGGCCGCGAACAGGAGCAGGGGGCTGCCGAGGCGCAGGCCGCGGAGGCGCGACAGGCGGCCGCGGGGGTCGGATCCGTCCGGGGCTTCCGGGTCCTCGGACTCCGAGTCCCCCGATCCTCCGTCCTCGGGCTCCTCCGGCGGGGGCTTCAGGATCTCCGGGATCTCCACGCCGCCCATGAAGCCGGGCACGGCCCCGGTGGCGTCGGCCTCGTCCGCGGCGTCGCCGTGCCACCAGTCACCGGCGCGGGGCACCGGGACCGCCCGGGCCGGCGCCGACCGGGCCGGAGGCGGAATCGGCGGCTCCGAAGCCTCGGCCTGCGCCTCGGCCCCCGCCCTCGGCCCCGGCACCACGCGCCCCACCACCTCGTCCGGCGTACCCAGGTCCCCGAGGATCCCCCGGACCCCCTCGCCCCGCTCCGCGCGCCGGCGCTCGATCTCGTCGCGCAGGCCCGTGACCAGTTCGCGGCGCTCGGCCGCCGGCACCTGGCGCTGCTGCGCCAGGTCCCCGATCCGGCTCAGATAGTCGAAGACCAACCGGTCGTTCTCGATCCCCACGGCATGACGGTAGCGCCTGCGCAGGGGCTAACGTGGTGCGGATGGGGATCGGTGAGGTCGGTGGGATCGGTGAGCGCGACCGGGAGGCGCACGTGCCCAAGGAGACAGGCGCCGGAGCAGGCGCCGGGACAGGCGCCGGGACAGGCGCCGGCACCGCGCCGCGCACCCTCGCGGAGGCGCTGCGCGCGGGCGGGGACGAGGCGCTCGCGGCGCTGCTGCGGGCCCGGCCGGATCTGCTCTCGCCGGTGCCGAACGATCTGACCCAGCTGGCCACCCGGGCCGGGACGCGCGCGTCCGTCGTCCGGGCCCTCGAACGGCTCGACAGGTTCGCGCTCCAGGCCGCCGAGGCGCTGGCCGTGGCCCCGGACCCCGCCCCGTACCCCGTACTCCTCGCCCTCCTCACCGGGGACGGGAGCGCCACGGAGATCGACGCGGAGATCGAGAAGGCGCTGCCGCGCGCGGTCTCCGTGCTGCGCGAGCAGGCGCTGCTGTGGGGCGACGACGAGCGGCTGCGGCTGGTGCGGACCGCGCGCGAGCTGCTCGCGCCCTCGCCGCAGCACCCCTCCCCCACCGGCCTCGGCCCGAGCGTCGCCGAGGCGACCGCCGGGATGTCGCCGGGCCGCGTCCAGGAGATCATCGCGACCGCCGGGCTGCCCGCGACGCACGACCCGGTGTCGGCGGTCGCGGCGCTGACGGGGCTGTTCACGGACCGTACGAGGATGGCGGCGCTGCTCGACACCGCGCCGCCCGACGCGCTCGCGGTCCTGGACCGGCTGGTGTGGGGGCCACCGTACGGGGAGGTGACGGCCGATCCGGCGCCGCCGGTGCGCTGGCTGCGCGACCGGGGCCTGCTGCTTCCGGTGTCGGCGCGGACGGTGGTGCTGCCGCGCGAGGCGGCGCTGCATCTGCGCGGCGGGCGGGCGCACCGGGTGCCGGAGCCGGTGGCGCCGGAGGTGACGGCGGCGCGCGAGTACCGTCCACAGGTCGTGGACAACGCGGCGGCCGGACAGGCGCACACCGCGCTGGCGACCGTCGAGGAGCTGCTCAAGTCCTGGGACCAGGGCGGTCCGCAGGTGCTGCGGGCCGGCGGTCTGTCCGTACGGGACCTCAAGCGCACCGCCGCCGCGCTCGACGTGCCGGAGCCGACGGCGGCCTTCTGGCTGGAGCTGGTGCACGCGGCGGGGCTGCTCGCCTCGGACGGCGAGGCGGACGAGCGGTACGCGCCGACGCCCGCGTACGACGACTGGCTCGACCTGCCGCCGGCCGAACGCTGGGCCGGGCTGGCGGCCGCGTGGCTCGCCGCGACCCGCACCGCGGGTGTCGTCGGCGGCCAGGACGCCAAGGGCCGCACCCTGTCCGCGCTCGGACCGGGCCTGGACCGGGCGCAGGCCCCGGAGGTACGCCTCCGGGTGCTCGCCCTGCAGGCCTCGCTGCCACCGGGCGCCGCCGCCGACCGGGAGGCGCTGCTCGCCCGGCTGCGCTGGGACCGGCCGCTGCGCGGCGCGGCCGCGGGCGCGACCCCCGGCGGGCCGACCGGACCGACCGGCCAGAGCGGCCCGAGCGGCCCGAGCGGACCGGGTACGGGCCAGGGCCCCGGGGCCACCGCCGGCCGGGGCGCCACCACCGCCGGCGCCGCCCTCGCCGACCTGCGCGAGCAGCTCGCCGTATGGACCCTCGACGAGGCCGAACTCCTCGGCATCACCGGCCGCGGCGCGCTCGCCACGCCCGCCCGCGCCCTGCTCAACCTGCCGCTCGCCGAGGCCGCCGCGGACGACGCGTTCCAGGGGCACGACTGCGAGCCGGCCGTCGCCGCCTCGCGCGCGGCGACGCTGCTCGCGCCGCTGCTGCCCGAGGCCGTGGACCACGTACTGCTCCAGGCCGACCTGACGGCCGTCGCCCCGGGGCCGCTGCGCCGCCCGCTCGCCGACACCCTCGCGGTGCTCGCGGACGTCGAGTCGAAGGGCGGCGCGACCGTCTACCGCTTCACGCCCGCGTCCGTACGGCGCGCGCTCGACGCCGGGCGCACCGCCTCCGACCTCAAGGGCTTCCTCACCGCGCACTCGCGCACGCCGGTGCCGCAGCCGCTCTCGTACCTCATCGACGACATGGCGCGCCGCCACGGGCATCTGCGGGTCGGGGCGGCGTCCGCGTACGTGCGCTGCGACGACGACACCGTGCTCGGCGAGATCCTCGCCGACCGGCGCGCGGCGGCCCTGGGCCTGCGCCGCCTCGCCCCGACGGTCCTCGCGGCGCAGGCGGACCCGGCCTCGCTCCTGGAGGGGCTGCGGGCGATGGGGTACGCGCCGGCCGCCGAGTCCGCCGAGGGCGATGTCCTCATCACCCGCACCGACGCCTACCGCACCCCGCCCCGCACCGCCCCGGCCCCCGTCCCCGACGGCCCGCCCGCGCCGGACGCGACCCTGCTCAAGGCGGCGGTCCGGGCGATCCGCGCGGGCGACCACGCGGCCACGGCGGTCCGCAAGGAATCCCCGGCCGCTCCCCCGCTCGCGGCCGGCGAACTCCCCCGCACCTCCCCCGCCGAGACCCTGGCCACCGTCCAGGCCGCCGCCCTCACCGGCTCGGCGGTCTGGATCGGCTACGTCAACGCCGAGGGCGCGGCGAGCCAGCGCGTCATCGCCCCGGTGCGGGTGGAGGGCGGCTTCGTGACCGGCTACGACCACACGGCGGACGAGGTCCGCACGTATCCGCTGCACCGGATCACGGGCGTGGCGGAGCTGGCGGAGGAGGAGAGTTAGAGCGCGAAGGTCGTCACCACCGCCGCGTGGTCCGACGGCCACTCGTTCGCCGCCACGTCCGGCCACGGGGACGGGGTGCCCGTGACGAGGGTGCGGGAGGCGAGGACGCGCAGGCCGCGGGTGTTGTGGAGGATGTAGTCGATGCGGTCCTGGGGCTCGGGGGCGCCCGCGTGGGGGCCCTCCTCCGGGTGGACGGGGTGGATCGGGGACCAGGTGTGGCCCGGGTCGCGTACGGGGTCGGGGTGGGCCTCGCGGTAGGAGTCGCGCAGGCCGGCCTCCTCGGCGGCCTTCGTCACCGGCCAGGGGACGTCCGGCCAGTCGAGGTGCGAGGCCGCGTTGAAGTCGCCGACCAGGACGACGGGCCGCTCGTCCCCGGCCTCCTTCGCGATACGGGCCAGCGTGTCCCGCATCTGGGCGAGCCGGATCTCCTCGTGGGCGATCAGCTCGTCCGCCGGGAGCCCGTCGAAGGCGGACTCGTACGGCCCGTACGGGGTGTAGTGGAGGTGCGCCGTCCAGACGTCGACCTCGCGCTCGCCGTCCCCGAGGTCCACGAGGACGCGGACGCCCGCCGCGCCGTAGAAGCCGACCTCGGGGTCGCCGAGGCGGGCGGTGATCGGGTGGCGGCTGAGGATGCCGAGGTTCTCGCCGGCCGCGTGGTGGTGCCAGCCGAGTGCGGCGGCCAGCTCCTGGGTCGCGAGCTGCCCCGTCTCCTGGAAGCCGACGACATCGGCGCCGGAGGCGCGGATGACGGCGAGCTGCTTGGCCCGGTGGTCCTCGACGAGACAGCCGCCGAGCCACAGGTTCCAGCTCATCACGGTGAGTTGACGCCGGGTCAGCGAGGCGAGGAAGGCCGGCGTGACGTCCGTCAGAGCCTCTCGCACCGTCCGCCCCGGGCCCGGGGCGATCGGGGCGAGCGACGGGACCGCGAGCACCGCGCAGCCCGCCGCCTCCGCCGACGCCACACCGGTCGGGGTGTCCTCGACGGCCACGCAGCGCGCGGGCTCGACGCCGAGGGCGGCGCAGGCGGCGAGGTAGGGCTCCGGCTCGGGCTTCGTCGTCCCGGTGTCGTCCGCGGTGACCGTGACCGCGAACCCCGGCGCCCCGAGGGCCGTGAGCGCGGCGACGACGGTGTCGGCGACGGCCCGCGGCGAGGCGGTGACGAGGGCGGTGGGGACGCCCTCGTCGGCCAGCGCGGCCAGCAGGTCGAGCGCCCCGGGCCGGGGCACGACCCCGGCCCGTACCCGCTCGGCGAACTCCCGGTGCAGTTCCGCCGCCAGCTCGCCGGCGTCGCGGCCGTTCTCGGCGCCCTCCCCCGCGGCGAGCCAGGCGGCGGTGTGCTCGACGGGCCGGCCGAGGACGTCGGGGCGGTCGGCCTCGGTCAGGGCGCGGCCCGCGACCTGCTCCACCGCCTCCCACCACAGTCCCTCGGTGTCGACGAGCGTGCCGTCCATGTCGAACAGGACGGCGTGGAGCGGGCGTTCCGGGTTCACGTACTTCCTTCTCTTTTCTTCGGGCCGGCGGCGATCAGCGGTCGCAGGCGGCGATCAGCGTGATCAGCGTGCGGCGACGAGGACCGGGCGTTCCCGCAGGGTCACCGTCACAGCATCCCCCGCGGCGAAGGCGGCGGCCTCGTGCGTGGCCAGGTCCGCCTTGACCTCGGTGGCGTCGGCGAGGCCGCCCTCGATCCGTACGGTGAGCCGGGTGGTCGCGCCGAGGAAGGCCGTCGCGACGACGCGGGCCGAGCCGCCCCCGCCCGTCGCCCCGTCGCCGCCGCCCGTCGCCCCGTCACTCTCGGCCGTGACCCGCACGTCCTCCGGCCGTACGAGCACGTCCACGTCCTTCGTGGCGGCGGGCGCCTCGCCGTCCACCGGCAGCCGCCGGCCGAGTACCTCGACGGTGCTGCCGTCGAGGTCTCCGGGGATGCGGCTCATCGTGCCGACGAACTCCGCGACGAACGCGGTCGCGGGCCGCCCGTACAGCTCGGCGGGCGGCGCGCACTGCTCCAGACGCCCGCCGTGCATCACCGCGACCCGGTCCGCCATGGACAGCGCCTCTTCCTGATCGTGCGTCACGAAGAGGGTGGTGATGCCGAGTTCCTGCTGGATGCGGCGGATCTCCTCGCGGAGCGTGGCCCGCACCTTGGCGTCGAGCGCGGAGAGCGGCTCGTCGAGCAGCAGGACGCGGGGGCGCAGGGCGAGGGCGCGGGCCAGGGCCACGCGCTGCTGCTGGCCGCCGGAGAGCTGGTGGGGGTAGCGGCCGGTCTTGTCGCCGAGGCCGACCAGGTCGAGCAGTTCGCCGGCCCGGGCGCGGCGCTCGGCCGAGCCCACCTTGCGCATCCGCAGGCCGAAGGCGACGTTGTCGAGGGCGCTGAGGTGCGGGAAGAGGCTGTACGACTGGAAGACCATGCCGGCGTCGCGGCGGTGGGCCGGGATCCGGGTGACGTCCTCGCCGTCGACGAGGATCTCACCGGCGTCGGGGTGTTCGAAGCCGGCCAGCATCCGCAGGGCGGTGGTCTTTCCGCAGCCGGACGGGCCGAGCAGGGCGAGGAGTTCGCCGGGCCGTACGGTCAGGTCGAGTCCGTCGAGGGCGACCGTGGTGCCGAACGCGCGGCGCAGGCCCCGGAATTCGACGGTGGCGGCCGATTCGGTCTTCGATGCCCGGGAAAGGGCGGCTGCGGTGTCGGTCATCTCTTCAGTCACTTCTCGGAGGAGGAGGTCGGGGTGGCGGAACGGGCGCCGAGGAAGGCGATGCCGAGCAGCAGCAGCCAGGTGACGAACAGGCTGAGCACGGACACCGCGACGGACATCTGGGCCTGCGAGCCGCCCACGCCCACGATCCAGACGGCGAAGGGCCGGAACTTCAGGATCTGGGCGACGGTGAACTCGCCGAGCACCAGGGCGAGCGTGAGGAACGAGGCGTTGAGCAGGGCCCCGCGCAGATTGGGCAGGACGACCGTGACCAGCGCCCGCGCCCAGCCGGCGCCGCAGTTGCGGGCGGCCTCCATGAGGGTGGGCACGTCGATCGCCCTCAGGCCCGCGTCCAGCGCCCGGTACACGAACGGCAGCGCCATCACCGTGTAGGCGAGGACGAGGACGAACGGGAAGTCGGGGTTCTGGATGGCCACGAAGGTCTGGAACAGCGGCGTGCGCGAGAGGTGTTCGGGACCCCAGGTGAGCACCGAGGCGATGCCGGCGACGAAGGCGATCGGCGGGACGACCAGCGGCAGCGAGCAGACGATCTCGACCACCGGCCGCAGCTTCGGCGCGCCGAGCCGCAGCGCGACCATCGCGGGCAGCATGAGCAGCAGCACCAGGGCGATGGTGGCGGCGGCGAGTTCGAGGGAGAGCAGCAGCGACGGGACGAAGCCCTCGGCGCCGATGATCTTCGTGTACACCTCGAAGGTCAGGCCCTCGCCCGGCACGTCGATCGTGAAGATCACGGAGGCGGCGAGCGGCAGCAGGAAGTAGACCGCCGCGAGCAGCAGCACGAGCCCGCGCCCGGGCCGTACCCGCAGGGTCGAGGTCAGGCGAGCCATCGGGCACTCCGTCGTTGCAGGGGCAGGTACACGGCCATCACCAGGCCGGCGACGAGCACCATGTCCAGGCTCATCGCGAGCGCCACGTTCTCCTGGCCGACCATGACGTTGCCGGCGAGCGCGTCGGCGATCTGCAGGGTGATCAGCGGGACCGAGCTGCCGACCATGGCGGCGGCGGTGGCGTACGCGGCGAAGGCGCTGCCGAAGAGCAGCACGAAGCCGCCGAGCAGGGACGGGGTGAGCACCGGGAGCGCGACGTGCCGCCAGTACTGGAAGGCGGTGGCGCCGTTGTTGCGGGCGGCCTCGCGCCACTGGACGCGCAGTCCTTCGAGCGCCGGCGTGATGGTGAGCACCATCAGCGGGATCAGGAAGTACAGATAGGCGAGGGTCAGGCCGGTGAAGCCGTACAGGGTCCAGCCCAGCTCGGTCAGGCCGAGGTGCTGGGTGAGGAAGCCCGCGTTGCCGAGGGTGGCGACGAAGGCGAAGGCGAGCGGGACGCCGCCGAAGTTCGCGAGGACGCCGGAGGCGGTGAGCACGGCCTGCTTCAGCGCCTCGAAGCGGGAGGTCACCACGGCCTGGGCGAGCAGCAGCCCGGCCACCACGCCGATGGCGGCGGAGACGGCGGACAGCTTGACGCTGCCGAGCAGGGCGGTGAGGTACGCGCCCTGGAGCGAGGCGGTCAGGTTCCCCAGGCCGTACGACGTGGCGCCGGTGGTCTGGTCCTTGACGGTGAACGCGCCGGTCAGCATGGCGAGGGCCGGGAGCCCGAAGGCGAGCGCGGTGACGGCGAGCAGCGGGACGGCGGCGAGCCAGGCGGGCGTGCGGCGCCGCCGCTTCCCCGCGGGCGCGGTGGAGACCGCGGAACCGGGGGAAGCGGCGGACGCCGGTGCCGTCCGCGTGGGGGCCGTCCCCTCGGCGCCGGTACGGGCGGCGGCGGCCGGGGCGGGCTCGGCGTCGCCCGTACGGGCCGGGGCGGGACGGGCGGAGGCGGGCTGGGTCATCCGGAGACGGCCTTCCCCCAGCCCTGCGCGAGGACCTGCTTGGCCTTGGCCTGCTGGGCCTCGGTCGGGAAGGAGGGGACGCCGGAGACCGCGGGCAGCTGGAGCGCGGCGTCCTTGTCGAGGGTGCCGGCCTTCTCCATCGCGACCATCATGGCCGGGCGGGCGTACCCCTTCAGCCAGAGGTTCTGGCCTTCGGCGCTGTAGAGGTACTCCTGCCACAGGCGGGCGGCCGCCGGGTGCGGGGCGTCCTTGTTGATCGCCTGGGAGTAGTACTGGGCGTAGCGGCCGTCGGTGGGGACGGACACCTTCCAGTCGAGGCCCTTGGTCCTGAACTCCTTGGCGTACCCGGCGTTGAGGTAGTCCCAGTCGATGGAGATGGGCGTCTCGCCCTTCTCGACGGTGGCCGGGGTGGACTCGACGGGGTTGAAGTTGCCGTTCTTCTTCAGCTCGGCGAAGAAGTCGAGGCCGGGCTGGATGTCGTCGAGGGAGCCGCCGTTGGCGAGGGCCGCCGCGTAGACGCCGCCGAAGGCGGAGCCGGACTTGGTCGGGTTGCCGTTGAGCGCGACCTGGCCCTTGTACTCGGGCTTGAGCAGGTCCTTGAAGGTGGTCGGGCAGTTCTTGACGCGCTTGGTGTCGCAGCCGATGGAGACGTAGCCGCCGTAGTCGTTGAACCAGCGGGCCTGGGCGTCCTTCTGGCCGTCGGGGATGTCGGCGTAGCCGGCGACCTTGTACGGGGCGAACAGGCCCTGCTGGGCGCCGCTCAGCGCGAAGGACTGGCCGAGGTCGAGGACGTCGGGGGCGCGGTCCTGGCCCTTGAGGGTCGTGACGGCGCTGATCTCCTCCTGGCTGGAGCCGTCCGGGTTGTCGACGACGATCTTGATCCCGTACTTCTGCTGGAATCCGTCGATCAGGGCGCCGTAGTTGGCCCAGTCGCGGGGAAGGGCGACGGCGTTGAGCCTGCCCTCCTTCTTGGCGGCCTCGACCAGCTTGTCCATGCCGCCGAAGTCGGCGGCGGAGGTGGCGGTGGCGGCGTTCTTGCCGTCGGCCGAGGTGGTGTCGGGGGCGGCACCGCAGGCGCTGAGGGCGAGCGCGGCCAGGACGGCGAGGGAACCGCCGAGGACGGCGTTTCTCGGGAGGGTCGCGGGGACGGGCACGGCTTCTCCAGGAGGGTCGGGGAGAAAGGTCGGGGGCGACAGCGTGTCGACAACTTGTCTGAACAAGTTGGCCCCAGTACGCCGGGCGCCGATGACCTGAAGGTGAACGGAGACCGAACGGACACCCGCTATTCCCTGCACAATCAGGCCTGTTCACGCCTGTTCGCGCTTGTTTCCAGCCACTCGAACCCTGGTTTACGCTGATCACACTGCACACACGCTGTGCACAGACGCGCTACGCAGGCGCAGTACACAGACGCAGTACACAGACGCCGCACACCGAAGTCGGCGGAACCGGATGCCACCTGGGGGAACGATGACCGCGCGCCACGAGCAGATCGCCGCGGAGCTCCGGCGGGCGATCCACCGCGAGGAGTACCCGGTCGGCGCGCACCTGCCCGCCGAGACCGAGCTCGCCACGCGGTACGGCGTCTCGCGCGGCACCGTCCGCCAGGCCGTCGCCGCGCTCACCGCCGAGGGCCTGATCGGCTCCCGCCAGGGCGCCCGCCGCGTCGTCCTCGCCCCGCGCCGCAGCCAGAGCTTCGCCGAGCTGCGCAGCTTCGCCCAGTGGGCCCAGGCCATGGGCCGTACGGCCACCGGCCATGTGGTCGCCCAGGAGTACCGCCCGGCCACCGCCGAGGACGCCGCCCGCCTCCAGCTGGCCCAGGGCACCCCGGTCCTCAACGTGCTGCGCGTCCGCGGCCTGGACGGCGAGCCGGTCCTGGTCGAGCGCACGGTCTACGCCGACTGGATCTCCCCCGCCGTCGAGGCCATCGACCCCGAGTGCGCCTCCGTCACCCAGCGCCTCTACGACGACACGGGCCTGGTCTTCGCCCACGGCGAGCACGTCATCGACGCGATCTCGGCCGGTGCCCGCGACGCCGGCCTCCTCGCCGTCCGCCGCACGAGCCCGCTGCTCCGGGTCCGGCGCGTGACCACGACCCACGACGGGCGCCCGGTGGAGTGGTCCGACGACCGCTACCGCCCGGACGCGGTCAGCTTCACGGTCCACAACGCGATCGGCCACAGCCCGCTGGTGCGGACGACGGCGGGGTAGTCCGCCTTCTGCGGCGGCCCGTCTTCCGCGTCCATCAGGCAGACTGGATGTTTGGCCTGGTAGTCCGGCCGCGCGGAAGGGGAAGCAGGTACGTGAACGGTCCACTCATCGTCCAAAGTGACAAGACGCTCCTCCTGGAGGTCGACCACCCGCAGGCCGACGCCTGCCGGCGGGCCATCGCGGCGTTCGCCGAGCTGGAGCGGGCGCCCGAGCACATCCACACGTACCGGGTGACGCCGCTCGGGCTGTGGAACGCGCGGGCCGCCGGGCACGACGCCGAGCAGGTCGTGGACGCGCTCGTGGAGTTCTCGCGGTACCCGGTGCCGCACGCGCTGCTCGTGGACGTCGCCGAGACGATGGCGCGCTACGGGCGGCTCACGCTCAGCAAGCACCCCACCCACGGGCTCGTGCTCACCACCACCGACCGCCCGGTCCTGGAGGAGATCCTCCGCTCGAAGAAGGTCCAGCCGCTGGTCGGGGCGCGGATCGACCCCGACACGGTCGCCGTGCACCCCTCGGAGCGCGGCCAGATCAAGCAGACCCTGCTCAAGCTGGGCTGGCCGGCCGAGGACCTCGCCGGTTACGTGGACGGCGAGGCGCACCGGATCGACCTGGCCGAGGACGGCTGGAGCCTGCGCCCGTACCAGCAGCAGGCCGTCGAGGGCTTCTGGCACGGCGGCTCCGGCGTCGTCGTGCTGCCCTGCGGCGCCGGGAAGACGCTGGTCGGCGCGGGGGCGATGGCCCAGGCCAAGGCGACCACGCTGATCCTCGTCACCAACACCGTCTCCGCCCGCCAGTGGAAGCACGAGCTGGTCAGGCGCACGTCGCTGACCGAGGACGAGATCGGCGAGTACAGCGGTACGAGGAAGGAGATCCGGCCGGTCACCATCGCCACGTACCAGGTGCTCACCACTCGCCGGAAGGGCGTCTACCCGCACCTGGAGCTCTTCGACTCCCGCGACTGGGGCCTGATCGTCTACGACGAGGTGCACCTGCTGCCCGCGCCGGTCTTCAAGTTCACGGCCGACCTCCAGGCCCGCCGCCGGCTCGGCCTCACGGCGACGCTCGTACGGGAGGACGGGCGCGAGTCCGACGTCTTCTCGCTCATCGGCCCCAAGCGCTTCGACGCGCCGTGGAAGGAGATCGAGGCGCAGGGCTACATCGCGCCCGCCGACTGCGTGGAGGTACGGGTCGACCTCACCGACTCCGAGCGGCTCGCGTACGCGACGGCCGAGGCGGAGGAGAAGTACCGCTTCTGCGCCACGACCGCGACCAAGCGCAGGGTCACCGAGGCGCTGGTCAAGAAGTTCGCGGGCCAGCAGATCCTGGTCATCGGCCAGTACATCGACCAGCTCGACGAGCTCGGCGCGCATCTGGACGCCCCGGTGATCAAGGGCGAGACCTCGAACGCGCAGCGCGAGAAGCTCTTCGACGCCTTCCGCAACGGCGAGATCAGCGTCCTCGTCGTGTCCAAGGTCGCGAACTTCTCCATCGACCTGCCCGAGGCGACCGTCGCCATCCAGGTCTCCGGCACCTTCGGCTCCCGCCAGGAGGAGGCCCAGCGCCTCGGCCGGGTGCTCCGCCCGAAGGCCGACGGCCATCAGGCGCACTTCTACTCGGTGGTCGCCCGCGACACCATCGACCAGGACTTCGCCGCCCACCGGCAGCGCTTCCTGGCCGAGCAGGGGTACGCCTACCGGATCGTGGACGCGAGCGAGCTGCTGTCGGCGGACGGCTGACCGACGCGGTCGACGCGGTCGACGTGGCCGGGGCGCGGGTCGCGCACCCCGGCCCGCTCGTCCTGCTCCTCGTACGAGCCGAGCAGGACGACGCCGACGACGGCGGCGCCGAAGGCGCGTATCGCGCGGAGGCCGAAGGCGAGACGGTGGGGGATTCCGGTCACGGGGGTGAGAGTCGTCGTGGTCATGCATCCATCATCCGAAACGGACATTCCGAACACATCGGCCCTGGGGTCGAACCCATGTCCCCCGCGAGTCGGACCCCGACCCCTACGGGTCCCCCAGAGGTCCCCGGCAGGTCCCCCGGGTGAAAACCGTTCGCGTCCCGCCCGCGCCCGACGTTAGACTTGCCGGCTTCCCCGCCTCCCGTGCACGACTCCGTACGTGGAGCGCCGCCGCCCGGTCGGAAACCGGCGGCCATCTTGACGTGTCCGCGTAGCACCACCCACCGGAGGCCTCAGCATGTCCGTGTCCGCGTCCGCCGATGTCGACGCCGACGTCGACGATCCGCTCGCGCGCGAGCGCGCCCATCTCTCCGCGTCCCGCGCCGCCCTGCGCGCCATGCGCGAGGACGTCGAGTCGCTCGACATCAAGGACGTCACCGCGAACTGGGTCAACGCCGTCATCCTGACGCGCCAGATCGAGGACCGGATCAAGGCTCTCGCCGACCTCGCCGACACCCCGCTCTTCTTCGGCCGGCTCGACTACCTGCACACCACGCAGGAGGGCCAGCGCTTCTACATCGGGCGCCGGCACGTCCACGACGCCGACGGCGACCCGATGGTGATCGACTGGCGCGCGCCGGTCTCGCAGCCGTACTACCAGGCGTCGAAGCAGAACCCGCAGGACGTCGGTCTGCGCCGCCGCTTCGGTTACACGGGCGGCGCCCTCACCGCGTACGAGGACGAGCACCTCTCCGACCCTGCCGCTGAGACATTTTTCGGCTCCGCCGAGGGGTCACACACCAGCCGCCTCCTCCAGGCGGAGATCGAGCGCCCGCGCGTCGGCCCGATGCGCGACATCGTCGCGACGATCCAGCCCGAGCAGGACGAGATCGTCCGCTCCGACCTGTCCGGCACGGTGTGCGTGCAGGGCGGCCCCGGCACCGGAAAGACCGCCGTCGGTCTGCACCGTGTCGCGTACCTCCTCTACGCGCACCGGGAGCGGCTCGCCCGCACCGGCACCCTCGTCATCGGGCCGAACCGGTCCTTCCTCCACTACATCGAGCAGGTGCTGCCCGCGCTCGGCGAGCTGGAGGTCAAGCAGGCGACCGTGGACGACCTGGTCGCGCATGTCGAGGTGCGTGGTACGGACGAGGCGGCGACCGCCGTCGTCAAGGGCGACGCCCGGATGGCGGAGGTGCTGCGGCGGGCGGTCTGGTCGCACGTCACGCTGCCGACGGAGCCGCTGATGGTGGTGCGCGGTTCGCGGCGCTGGCGCGTGCCGGCGTACGAACTGGAGGAGATGGTCCGCGAGTTGACGGACCGTGACATCCGGTACGGGGCGGCCCGCGAGGCCCTGCCGCAGCGCATCGCGCACGCCGTGCTCGTACGGATGGAGCAGGCGGGCGAGGCGCCGGACGACCGGGTGCAGAACGCGGTCGCGCGCAACGCGGCGGTCAAGGCGGTCGTGAAGGAGTGCTGGCCGGCGGTCGAGCCGGCGAAGCTGGTGCTGCGGCTGCTGAGCGACCCGGACTTCCTGGCAGAGCACGCGGCGGGTGTCCTGACCGAGGACGAGCAGAAGCAGCTGCTGTGGGCGAAGCCCGCCCGTAGCGTCAGGACCGCGAAGTGGTCGGCGGCGGACGCCGTCCTCATCGACGAGACGACCGACCTGGTGGAGCGGACGCACTCGCTCGGGCATGTGGTCGTCGACGAGGCGCAGGATCTGTCGCCGATGCAGTACCGGGCGGTGGGGCGGCGCTGCACCACCGGCTCGGCCACGGTCCTCGGCGACCTGGCGCAGGGCACCACGCCGTGGGCGACGGAGAGCTGGGCGCAGGCGCTGGCGCACCTGGGCAAGCCGGAGGCGGTGGTGGAGGAGCTGACCGCCGGTTTCCGTGTGCCGCGCGAGGTCATCGCGTACGCCTCGCGGCTGCTGCCGCACATGTCGCCGGGGCTCGCGCCGGTGGAGTCGGTGCGTGAGAACCCGGGCTCGCTGGAGATCCTGCGCGCGGAGCCGGAGTCGCTGGACGCGAGCGTGGTGGCGGCCTGCGTGGAGGCCCTGACGCACGAGGGCTCGATCGGCCTGATCGCGGCGGACGCCCGTATCGCGCCGCTGGCGGAGGCGCTGGACGCGGCGGGTCTCCCGTATCTCTCCCCGGGCGAGGAGACGACGGCCGAGTCCCGCCTGACCCTGGTCCCGGCCTCGCTCGCGAAGGGTCTGGAGTACGACTACGTGGTCCTGGACGAGCCGTCGGCCGTCGTGGACGGCGAGCCGGACGAGCGCACGGGCCTGCGCCGCCTGTACGTGGCGCTGACGCGTGCGGTCTCGGGCCTGGCGGTGGTGCACGCGACGGACCTGCCGGAGCAGCTGGCCGTCTAGCCGGCGTCGTACTCCTGGAGGGCTTCTCTCCACGCCCGGTGGGCGACGGCGGCCAGGACCGGGTTCCGGCCGCCGCCGTAGTAGTTCTCGGTCACGATGCCCCAGCACAGGGCCCAGCCGCGGCCGCGCGCCCAGGTCGCGTCGTCGACCTGGGCGGCCTCGCGGAACAGCGGACGCGTCTCGGGCGTGAAGAGGGTCCAGGCGGCCAGGGTGTCCACGGCGGGGTCGCCGGTGCCGAGGCCGCCGAAGTCGATGACGGCGCTGAGCCGGCCGTCGCGGGTGAGGAGGTTGCCGGGCAGCAGGTCGCCGTGGACCCAGACGGGCGCGCCGTCGTGGGCGGGCAGCCGGAGCACCGACTCCCAGGCGGCGGTGGCCCGTTCGGCGTCGAGCAGGCCCTGATCCGCGAGGCCGCGGATCGCCGCGGGCATGTTGCCGTCCTCCCAGTCGGTGACCGGGCCGCCCCGGTACGACCGGGGCCCGCCGCTCGCGTCGACGGCCCGCAGCGCGACCCCGAACCGCCCCAACTCCCGTGCCGCGTGCGCGAGATCGGCGATCGGCGCGGTGTACGCGTCCGCCCCGTCCAGCCACGTGCACACCGACCACGCCTGCCCGAACCCTTCGCCCGCCACCCCGCACCCCACGGGCACCGGCACGTCGAGCGGCAGCCCGGGCGCGAGCCGAGGCAGCCACCGCTGCTCCTTCTCCGCGTCCCCGGCCGCCCACGAGGCCTTCGGCAGCCGTACGGCGTAGGCGTCCCCGAGCCGGAACATCGCGTTGTCGGTCCCGGCGGAGGCCACTTCCCGTACGGGCAGCCCGGCCCACTGCGGGAACTGGGCGGCGACGAGCCGACGGACGAGGTCGGCGTCGATGGGGACGGTGTCCGTGGTGGTCATGCGCGGGAGGCTACGTCCCGTGGCCCGCCCCCGCCACGGTTTTCAGCCCCTCCTCGCGGCGGGCGACCGACCGCCGGTCACCGGATGGCGTATCCGTCCCACAGCGGGCCGCCCGCCCTGCCCAGTGCCTCGGTGACGGCCGTGGTGAAGGGGCCCGGGTCGCCGGTGATCGCCTGGGCGGCGCCGTCGGTCAGGGTGCGGTGGAGGTCGGGGGCGGCCGCGGAGAGGCGGCGGGAGAGCCATTTGCCGGCGCCCAGCCAGTGGCCGCCGGTCAGCAGGACCAGTTCCGAGGCGCGTTGGAGCAGGTGGGCGACGAGGTGGACGCGCTCGACGGGGTCCGGGCAGCCGCGGAGGTCGTCGAGCAGGTCGGTCAGGATGTAGCGGAGGTAGTCGCGTTCGCCGTCGGAGAGGGGCGGCGGGCCCGCGGCCCAGCGCCTGCGCGCCTCGGCCTGGAGCGAGGCGCCGAGACCGTCCGCGTCCACCAGGAGCCTGCCGTCCGCGCACATCGCGAGCAGGGGTGAACTCCGTTGCGCGGTCTCCCGGTCGGCGAAACCGTGCCAGTCGGCCTCGGTCTGGACGAACAGCTCCACCGGCCAGCCGCCGTACGTCAGGTTCTCGCGGCTCGGCGCGGGCGGTCCGTCCAGGAGGACCACGATGTCCAGGTCGGAGGTGGGTGTGCGGCGGTGGGTCAGCACACTGCCGGCGAGGAAGGCCGCCCTGGCGGCGGGGAAGCGGTCCCGTAGCAGTTCACGGGCCGTACGTACGGGGTCGTCCATGATCCGCAGGGTACGGGACGGCGGCCGGCGCGACCGGTGCACGACCGGCGGCCGGGGGCCCGGCCTTGCCCTGACGCCCTGGGCGCGGTCAGAGTTCGATTTCATGATCACTCAGATAGTGACGCTCGCCGGTGTCCTCGTCGGCGCCCTGACCTCCTTCCTGGCGACGAGCACGGCCGAGCGCACCCGGCATCGACGGGCCATGGCGACCCGCTGGGACGAGCGCAAACTCACCACCTACATCGAGTACGCCGCGTGCGTGAAGGAGATATCCAGCACGGCCAAACGAGCCCGCCAGGCCGCGCAAGGAACGGACGACCGGCGGGAGTTCCTCGCCGCGATGGAGACGGCCGAGCTGAGGAGGAGTGTGCTGTTCGAGACCCTCGTCCTCCTGGCCTCGCCCGCGGCGATCGAGGCCGCGCACGCGGTCAACCTCGCCCTGTGGCAGGAGGAGATCGCGGCCCGCGGCGGGGGTGCCGCGCCCGCGGAGGCGGGTCTGGGGCTCATAGAACTGATCAACCGCTATCACGAACGGGCCCGAGCCGATCTGGGCGTTCCTCACAGCGCCTGACGCGACGCCTGACGCGACGAGGACTTCCTGCTGCGAAGCCCCAGGCCGCCGGCCTGGGGCTTCTTCGTCCAGGAACGGGGGCTACGCGTCCAGCGCCGCGCGCCACTCCCGTACCGCCTCCGGCGAGACCGGGGAGGTCCAGCCCTGGGGGCGGGCCGCGCCGCCGATGTGGAAGGCGGTGAGGCCGGCGGCGCGGAGGGTCGGGAGGTGGTCGAGGCGGAGGCCGCCGCCGACGAGGATCTGCGGCTCGTAGCCGGGCTCGCCGGACCGGGCCCGGGCGGCCTCGGCCGTGAGGGTCGCGAGGCCGTCGTCGACGCCGGTCGCCGCGCCCGCCGTGAGGTAGGTGTCGAGGCCCGGCAGGTCGGCGAGGCGCTTGCGCAGTCCGTCGCGGTCGGCGGCGCGGTCGATCGCCCGGTGGAAGGTCCAGCGGCAGCCGTCGAGGACGGCGACCAGGCGCTCCACCGCGACCAGGTCCGGCTCGCCGTCCGCCGTGAGGAAGCCCAGGACGAACTCGGTCGCGCCCGCCGAGCGCAGTTCCGCGGCCCGGGCGGCCAGGGCGGCCACCTGCCCGGCGTCTCCCGCCTGGAATCCGTCCGTCAGCCTGAGCATCACGCGCAGTGGGATGTCCACCGCGGCGCGGATCGCCGCGAAGCCGGCCGTGGAGGGGGTGAGCCCGTCCGCCGCCATGTCGGTGACCAGCTCGAGGCGGTCCGCCCCACCGGCCTGGGCAGCGACCGCGTCCCGCTCGTCGAGGGCGATCACCTCCAGCACTGCACGGTTGCTCATCGAGTCCGTTCCTCCACCGCTCGCACGGCCCATAGACGGCCTACAGGTCTAGTCCAATGTTCGGGACCAGCCTAGCCGTGCGTGTGGCCTGCCGCATCGTGCCCCGCCTCAGCGGGCGCCGGAGCCGCGCCACCCGCCGTGCCACCGGCCGCACCACCCGCCGCGCCCGCGCTCCCCGCCCGTACCGTGAACGCCGCCGTCCGCACCTTCCCCTCGTGCTGGAAGTCGAGGAAGAGGCGGTACGTGCCGGAGCTCGGCGCCGTCGCCGTGAAGGAGACGTCCGGGCCCGGGCCGCCCTCGCTCGGGTGTACGTGGAGGTAGGCGAGGTCGCCCTCGCGCAGCGCGACCAGGTGTCCGTACGCGCCGAGGTACGGCTCCAGGTCCGTCACCGGCCTGCCGGCCTTGGTGACGGTCAGGCGCAGCTCGCCCGCCCTGCCCGGGTCGAGGGTGCCACCGAGGCGCACCTGGTAGCCGTCGACGTCCGCCACCGGCGCGACCGGGGGCATCGGCTTCGGGGCGTACGCGCCGGGCACGGACAGGTCCACGCCCAGCGTGACGCCCTTGGCGCCCGGGGCCGCCGGCCTGAAGTCCGCGAAGGCCTTGTACGCGCCCGCCGCCGGCAGGTCCGCGTCCACCGACCAGGTGCCGTCGGCGCCCTTCACCGGGTGCAGGTGGCGGAAGACGGTGAGGTCGCGCGAGGCGACGATGAAGTGGAGCTCCTTGCCGTGCTCCGTGGCGAACGCGGTGACCTTCCTGCCGTTCGCGTCCTTGATGGAGAACGTGAGGGTGCTGCGTCCGACGGCCGGGGCCGGGGTGCCGAGCGCGAGGGTGTAGCCGCCCTCGGAGACCTGGAGGCCGCCGGCGGCGGGCGCGTTCGCCGCGCCCTCGGCGTGGCCCTCGTGGCCGCCGTTGCCCTCGGCGCCGCCGTGGTCCTCAGAGCCGCCGTGGCTCCCGCCCTCCTCCTGGGGCGTGGCCGCCGCGTGCCCGCCGTGCTCCGGCTTCGCGGGCGGGTCCATCGGGCCGACGCCCTTGCCGACCCCGTACGCGGTCCCGAAGGTCGCGGCGAGCGCGGCGGCGTAGGCAGTGATCTTCACTCCGGTGTTCATGGCTGCTCTCCCGTACATGGGGTGGGGTGGCCGGCATGGTCCCTCAACTGCACTTCACCATACCCCTAGGGGGTATCAAGTCAAGCCGGATCCACACTTGCGCGGGATACGGGTGGGGGGTATACATGGACTCACACCGATACCCCCCGAGGGTATCCACGAGCCACCCGACCCACGGAGGACGACATGAGCTCCTGCTGTACCCCCGACCACAGCTGCTCCACCAACGCGGCCGAGGCGACCACGGCCACCGCCGTCGCCGACGCCACCACCACGGTCTTCGCCGTCTCCGGCATGACCTGCGGCCACTGCAAGACCGCGATCACCAACGCCGTCAGCGCCCTCGACGGGGTCATCTCCGTCGACGTCGACGTGACCGCCGGCAAGGTCACCGTGGTCACCGGCGGCGAGCCCGACGAGGCCGCCCTCGCCGCGGCGGTCGACGACGCCGGCTACGAGCTGACCGGCCGCGCCTGACCCGGCGCCGCGCGCCAACCGGCCGCCGGGGCTCGCCCACCACGCCCGGGCCCCGGCCCCCGTCGACGCACGCTGAAGGCGCCCGCGGGGGTCCCCCGGCGAAGCCAGGGGGCAAACCGAGCCACAAAAAAGAGGAGCAGGAAATGACCACGACCACTTCGGGCACCGCCCAGGTCGAGCTCGCCATCGGCGGCATGACCTGCGCCTCGTGCGCGGCCCGCATCGAGAAGAAGCTCAACCGCATGGACGGGGTCGAGGCCACCGTCAACTACGCGACCGAGAAGGCGAAGGTCACCTTCGACGCCGACATCGACGTCGCCGACCTCATCGCGACCGTCGAGGCCACCGGCTACACCGCCAAGGAGCCGGAGCCCGAGCGCCCGGCGGCGGGAGCCCCGGGGAACGGCGGCGGCGGAGGGGCGGAGGGGCCCTCCGACGAGGAGCTCGCCGACGCCGAGCTGCGGCCGCTGAAGCAGCGTCTGATCACCGCCGTCGCCCTCGCCGTACCCGTCATCGCGATGGCCATGGTCCCGGCCCTGCAGATCGAGTACTGGCAGTGGCTGAGCCTCACGCTCGCCGCGCCGGTCGTCGTCTACGCCGCCTGGCCCTTCCACCGGGCCGCCTGGACCAACGCCAGGCACGGCGCCGCGACGATGGACACGCTGATCTCGGTCGGCACCATCGCCGCGTTCCTGTGGTCGCTGTGGGCGCTGTTCTTCGGCACCGCCGGCACCCCCGGCATGACCCACTCCTTCGAGTTCACCATCGCCCGCACCGACGGCGCCGGGAACATCTACCTGGAGGCCGCGGCCGGCGTCACCGCCTTCATCCTGGCCGGCCGCTACTTCGAGGCCCGCTCGAAGCGCAAGGCCGGCGCCGCGCTCAAGGCGCTGATGCAGCTGGGCGCGAAGGAGGTCACCGTCCTCAAGGACGGCCGCGAGATCACCGTACCGACCTCCGAACTCCAGGTCGGCGACCGCTTCCTGGTCCGCCCCGGCGAGAAGATCGCCACCGACGGCACCGTCGTCGAGGGCTCCTCCGCCGTCGACGCCTCCATGCTCACCGGCGAGTCCGTGCCCGTCGAGGTCTCCGTCGGCGACTCCGTCACCGGCGCCACCCTGAACGCCGGCGGCCGCCTGGTCGTCGAGGCCACCCGCGTCGGCTCCGACACCCAGCTCGCCCGCATGGCCAAGCTCGTCGAGGACGCCCAGAACGGCAAGGCCGCCGCCCAGCGCCTCGCCGACAGGATCTCCGCCGTCTTCGTGCCCGTCGTCATCGCGCTCTCGCTCGGCACCCTCGGCTTCTGGCTCGGTACGGGGCAGGGCCTCACCGCCGCCTTCACCGCCGCCGTCGCCGTACTGATCATCGCCTGCCCCTGCGCCCTCGGCCTCGCCACGCCGACCGCCCTCATGGTCGGCACCGGCCGCGGCGCCCAGCTCGGCATCCTGATCAAGGGCCCCGAGGTCCTGGAGACCACCCGCAAGGTCGACACCATCGTCCTGGACAAGACCGGCACCGTCACCACCGGCCGGATGACCCTCATCAAGGTCCACACCGCCACCGGTACGGACGAGACCGACGTCCTGCGCCTCGCCGGCGCCCTGGAGCACTCCTCCGAGCACCCGATCGCCCAGGCCGTCGCCACCGGCGCCGCCGCCAGGGTCGGCGCCCTGCCCACCCCCGAGGACTTCGCCAACATCCCGGGACTCGGCGTCCAGGGCGTCGTCGACGGCCACGCCGTCCTCGTCGGCCGCGAGAAGCTGCTCCAGGAGTGGGCCATGGAGCTCACCCCGTCGCTCCGGGCCGCCAAGGAGGCCGCCGAGGCCGCCGGCAAGACCGCCATCGCGGTCGCCTGGGACGGCGAGGCCCGCGCGGTCCTCGAAGTCGCCGACGCCATCAAGGAGACCAGCGCCGAGGCCATCAGGCGCCTTCGCGCCCTCGGTCTCACCCCGATCCTGCTCACCGGCGACAACAAGGCCGTCGCCGGGGCCGTCGCCGCCGAGGTCGGCATCGACGAGGTGATCGCCGAGGTCATGCCGCAGGACAAGGTCGACGTCGTCAAGCGCCTTCAGGGCGAGGGGCGTTCGGTCGCCATGGTCGGCGACGGCGTCAACGACGCCGCCGCGCTCGCCCAGGCCGACCTGGGTCTGGCCATGGGCACGGGTACGGACGCGGCCATCGAGGCCGGCGACCTGACCCTCGTACGGGGCGACCTGCGCGCCGCGGCCGACGCCATCCGGCTCTCCCGCAGGACCCTCGGCACCATCCGCTCGAACCTCTTCTGGGCCTTCGCCTACAACGTGGCCGCCCTGCCGCTCGCCGCGGCCGGACTGCTCAACCCGATGATCGCCGGCGCCGCGATGGCCTTCTCCTCGGTCTTCGTGGTCGGCAACAGCCTCCGCCTGCGCGGCTTCCAGGCCGCGGACAAGTGACCTCCGGACCCTTGACCTGACCCTGACGGGAGCCCGCCGTGGCCGGTTACGTACACCACAAGGAAGACATCATCAGACGCCTGCGGCGGATCGAGGGTCAGGTCCGGGGGGTGCAGCGGATGGTCGACGAGGACACCTACCGCATCGACGTCCTGACCCAGGTCTCCGCGATCAACGCCGCGCTCCAGTCCTGCGCCGTGGCCCTCCTGGACGAGCACCTCAGCTGCTGCGTCACGGAGGCCATCGAGGCCGGCGGGGACCAGGCCAAGGTCAAGGTCGGCGAGGCGTCGAAGGCGATCGCCCGCCTGATCCGGACCTGATCCACATCCGGTCCATACCTGACGCACTTCCGAGGGCGGCTCCTCACCGGGGCCGCCCTCGGGCCGTCCACCTCCCCCATCCATACCCCGGGGGGGTATACCTGAGCGGGTGCGACGGCCCGTACGATGAGCCGCCCGGAGCGGGGGAGGGGATGCACGTGCGCCGGCTGGGAGAGCTGGAGGCCGAGATCATGGACCGGCTGTGGGCCTGGCAGCGGCCCGCGACGGTCCGCGAGATCGTGGACGACATCAATCTGGGGCGCCGGGTCGCCTACACGACGGTGATGACCGTCGCGGACATACTCCACCGCAAGGGCTGGCTGCGCCGCGAGAAGACGGGCCGGGCCTGGCTGTACGAACCCGTCCGCAGCCGCGAGGAGTACACCGCGGGGCTCATGCAGGACGCGCTCGGCGACAGCCAGGACCGGCCCGCCGCACTGCTCCGCTTCGTCGAGACCATCTCCGACGAGGACATGGCCGCGCTCAACGCGGCGCTGCGCACCGCCCGTCGCACCCAGGGCGTGGACGGATGAACCACCACACCCTCCCGCCCCTGGGCCTCGCCCTCTGTACGGGCTTCCTCGTCCCCTGGCTGCTCGTACGGGCGCGCTGGGCGCAGCAGGTGCCGCGGCTCGCGCTCGCCGTGTGGGCCGCGAGCGGCGCGGTGTTCACCGGCGCGGCCGCGCTGCTGCCCGCCCAGCTGATCCTGCCGAGCACGACCGGCCACCGGCTCGGCGACGCGCTGTTCACGCTCCGACTGCCGCCCGCCGCGGAGTTCCTGAGGCTCACGCCCCTCGAATACACGGCGCTCGTCGTCGCGGTCGCCGTGTTCGCCGTCCCGGTCACCGGCTTCGCCCGGGTCTCGCTGCGGGCCCGCCGGCAGCGGGGCCGGCACGCCGAGACGCTGCGTCTGGTCGGCCGGTACGACCCGGGGCTCGGCGTCACGGTCCTGGAGCACGAACGGCCCGCCGTCTACTGCCTGCCCGGCCGCTCGCGCCGGGTCGTGGTGTCCTCCGGCGCCCTCGACACCCTCACCGCCCCGCAGTTGGCCGCCGCGCTCGCGCACGAGCGGGCGCACATCGCGGGGCGGCACCATCTGCTCGTCGCCGCGGCGGAGGCGTTCGCGGCGGTGTTCCGGCACCTGCCGCTGGCCCGGCACGGCGGCAGCGCCGTACCGCTGCTGCTCGAAATGGCCGCGGACGACCGGGCGTTGCGCCGCTGCTCGCGCGACGCGCTCGCCACGGCGCTCTACGCGCTCGCCGCCGGGCGGGCGCCGCGGCCGGCCTTCGGCGCGGGCGGCCCCTCGGCCGCGCTGCGGATGCGGCGCATCCTCACCCCGCACAGCGCGGGGCACCCGGTGCTGCGGGGGCTTGCGACGATCGTGGCGGCCGGCCTGGCGGCGGCCCCGCTGATCATCGCCTGCTGCTCGTTCCCGAATTGATTACTAAGGGAATTCGTAGATTTCACGTCGGCCACTCGGTCACACTCCATCCGAATTCCCGGCTACTGTGGGCATGTTGGCGTTCAGCTCGGCACGTCGAAGGGTACGAACCAATGCAGCTGGCGGACGTGCGGGCGGCGGAAGCCGCCGACGCGACGACGATATCCAGGCTGCTTGCCGAGTGCATTCGGGGCAGCTACACGGAAATCCTCGGCGAAATCCCGACCGGCCGGCTCGTCTCCTCGCAATGCGCACTCCCCCGTATCCGCGCGGAAATTGAAATTCCCGGCGGGGCGCCCGGCTGGCTCGGCTGGCTGGTCGCGACGGGACCGGACGGCGAGCTGCTCGGCGCGGTGGCCGGCGGCGTCCCCGTACCGGGCGAGGGCGAGCTCTACGCCCTCGCGGTGCTCCCCGGCGCCCGCCGCGCCGGAGTCGGTACGGCCCTGCTCGCGGCGACGAGCGAGCGGATGCGGGCGTACGGGGCGACGGAGCAGCGGCTGACGCTCCCGGCGGACCGGGACCCCTCGCTCCCCTTCTACGAACGGTGCGGCTTCGCTGCGCTGGCGGGTACGGCGACGCGCCGGGGCCGCCCGCTCTAGAGCCTCTCCAGGGCCTCTCCAGGGCCTCTCCAGGGCCCGCTCCAGGCGCGGTGTTCGCCCCGCAGCCGTCCGCGCTCTCCTCCCCCGGGACCCGCCCCGGCGCGTACGACTCCTCCGCACGCCCCCGTGGCAGAGACACGCCATCGCGTGTTCACGCCCCCGGTTCCGCTGGAACCGGGGCTCCGCCGCAGGTCAGGATGGAGTCCAGCGGCGCGGCCCCGGCGGCACGGGCGCCCCGCCCGGACGGCACGGACCGAGCGAGCACCTGGAGGAGCGATGCACACACCGAGCGGAACTGCCCTGCCCGTCGTGCCCGCACCGCTTGCCCCGGTCCTGCCGTCCCGATACGACCTGCCCGCCCCCGGCGCCGGGATCCGGCTCCCGTCCGACACCCTTCCCGGACTGGAATCCGTCTCCCCCGGCGACGAGGACTCGGTCTGGCTCCACGACGCGCTCCTCGGCCCGCACAGCGCCGACATCGTCCGGTACCTCGCTCTCGCCCGGTCCACCGGCGGCCCCGTTCTCGATCTCGGCTCCGGCGCCGGACGGCTCGCCGTCCCCTTCGCCCGGCACGGCTTCGCCGTGGAGGCCGTGGACCGGGACGGCCCCGCCCTGGAGCGCCTCGGGAACTGGGCCCGGCGGATCGGCCCGCAGGTCGCCGGGCTGATCGTGACGACCCGGGCCGACCTCACGGAGCTGCGGCTCGACGGCGACTACCGGCTCGCGCTGCTCGCGGGCGCGATGGTCTCCGCCGTACCGCCGCAGGCACGGCCCCGGCTGCTGCGCGAGATCGCCTCGCACCTGGGGGCGGGCGGAGCGCTCGCGCTCGACTACACGGCCCATCTGCTGCCCGGCCTGGTCGCCGAGCCGCAGCGGACCTGGGCCTTCCAGGTGCCGCGCTTCGACGGCATCGACGAATGGGTGGTGGCCCGGCAGACCTTCGACCTGCGCACCATGAGCGAGCGGATCACCTACTTCTCGGCCCGCACCGGCAAGCTCTCCACCGAGCGGGTCGTGCGGAGCACCGACAAGTGGATCGTGGACGGCGAGCACCTGGCCGCCGAGCTGCACTCGGCCGGCCTGCACATCGAGGGCCGGCGCCGGCACCGGATCGACGAACGGACCGAGAGCGTGCTGCTCGTCTGCCGCACGGACGACTGACCACTGACGCCTGGCGTCCGATGCCTGGCGTCTGATGCCTGGCGTCTGATGCCTGACGCCTGACGACAAGGACCGCCAAGAGGTACGATGCCCACAAAGGTTTGAGCCGACCAGGCATCGGGTGGCAGGCGGAGACGAGGGCATGGCAGTCGTGGAAGAGCTGACGGGCCGCGAGGCGGTGATCCAGCGCCTGCGCGATGTCGGCCTGCGGGTCACCGGTCCGCGCCTCGAAGTGCTCACGGTGCTGGCCGCCAGCGGCCATCTCGACGTCGAGGCGATCACCGCGACCGCCCGCGAGCGGCTCGGCACCCTCACCAGTCAGGCCGTCTACGAGATGCTGCGGCACTTCCAGGAGACCGGCCTGGTCAGCAAGTTCGACCGCCCCGGCCTGCCCGCCGTCTTCGAGATCTCCGGCCCCCCGCACCAGCACGCCCTCTGCCTCACGTGCGGCCGCGTGGACAACGTGGCGGCCACCGCCCCCGCCCCGCCGCGCGGCAGCCTGCCCGGGTGGCGGATCGGCGACGCCGAGGTGGTCTTCAAGGGCGTCTGCCCCGACTGCCACGCGGCGAACGAGCCGGACGACACGGACGACACGCCCGCCGCAGACGACGGGGACGAGGCCGACCGGCCGTAAGGCCGCTTCGCGCTGAATGCATGGGAACACCATGCGTCGCGTTCGAATATGTGGCAGGGTCTAGCGGGGCGTTTCAACAGGATCCGCGTGCTGCGCGCGATCCGAGGGGAGTCTGCTGCGCCGTGTCCAAAAACGCCGCCGGAGCGCGTACGGGGAGCGAGCAGGCTCTCGCGCTCTACCAGGAGCTGCGCAGCGCACCCGGCGAGTCCTTCGACGACGTGGCCCACCGTCTCGATCTCACCCAGGCCGAACGCGGCCGCTGCCACGCGGAGTTGGTCGCCCTCGGCCTGCTCGAACCGGCGGCCGCCGCCCCCGCCGTCCCCACCGTCGTCGCCCCCGACATCGCCCTGCTCCGCCTCCTTCAGCACGAGCGCGAGCGCCTGGAGAGCCGGCTGGCCGAGACCAGCCGTGCGCACACCACCCTGGAGACCCTCGCCGGACCGTTCCTACGGGCCGGCACGGAGCCCGGCTCCGAGGTGGAGGTCGAGATCGTCGAGGATCCGGCCAGGATCCGCCGGGAACTGGCCGACCTGACGAACACGGTGCGAACCTCCGTCCATTCCATGCTGACCGGCTCGGTCCGCCGCGAGGAGATGCCCCTCGAACTGGCCCGGGACCGCGACCGGGTGACCCGCGGCGTGCGGGTCCAGGCCATGTACAGCCACCGCGTCGGCCAGGTCCCGGAGATGGTGCAGCACCTCGCCGAACGCACCGCGCTCGGTGTCGAGGTGCGCCTGTCCGCCGTCGTCCCCATGAACATGGTGCTCGCCGACGAGAACTTCGCGCTGCTCCCCACCGACCCGCACGACCCCGAATCGGCCGCGATCCTGGCCCGCGGCCCCGGCCTGGTGCGCTCCTACCGCGCCCTCTACGACTACTGCTGGCTCGCCGCCACCCCGTACGGCCACGAGGAACCGGCCGAGCCCGGCGGCGACGGCCTGTCCGAGCAACAGCGCGCCGCCCTGCGGATGCTGGCCTCCGGCATCAAGGACGAACAGGTGGCCCGCAACCTGGGCGTCTCGCTGCGCACGGTCAGCCGCCTGATCTCCGAGGTCATGCAGGAACTCGACGCCGCGAGCCGCTTCGAGGCGGGTGTGAAGGCCGCCCGGCTCGGCCTGCTCGACGGCGAACCGTACGAGCACACCACCGCATAGCCTGACCACGGAAAAGGCGGGGAAGGTCCAGTGGACGGGGAGGGCGCGCGGCATGACGACGGCGGATTCCGCTACCCGGCAGGACTCCGCTGCCCCGCAGGACTCCGCCGCCCTGCCGGATCCCGCCGGCCTACCGGACTTCGCCGGCCTGCCGGATCCCGCCGGCCCGCCCCCTTCCCCGCGCTGTTCCGGGCCGCACCTCGTGCCCCTCTACCGGGAGCTGCGCCGCCGCGGTCTGACGGACTTCGCCGAGGCCTCCGCCGTGGCGGGCGTGCCGGAAAGGGACCGCGAGCGCTCCCAGGAGGCGCTGCTCGCGCTGGGCCTGATCGTCCCGGCGGGCAGTGCCCATGTACCGACACACGTGCTGCGCGCGGAGGACTGGCGGCCGGACTCCGGGGCGGTGGCCGCGGTCGAGCCGACGATGGCGATGATGCGGTTCCTGGAGCAGGAACACGCCCGCCTCCAGGAGGACTCCGCGCGCGCCGACCGGGCGTACCGGACGCTGAAGACGCTCGCCGGCACGTACCTCCAGGCCGAGGTCTTCGACCACGCCGAGGTCGCCGCCGAGGTCCTGACCGACTACGGGCGCATCCAGCAGGTCCTGGAGGACATGGTGGACCTGGCCCAGCGGCAGGCGAGCGCGATGTACCCGACCCGGCCGGGACGGCTCGACCCGGAGCGGCTGCTCGACCGGGACCGGCGCCGTCTCGACCGCGGGGTGCGCTGCCGTTCCGTCTACGACCGGGCGGCGATCGCCGACCCGGCCACCGCCGAGGTCGTCGCGCGCCGGGCCGCGCTCGGCGTGGAGGTGCGGATCGCGCCGGTGGTCCCGGTCAACCTGGTCGCGGCGGACGAGCGGTTCGCCCTGGTCCCGATCCGGCCGAACACCCCTGGCGAGGGCGCGATCCTGATCCGCGGCGAGGCGCTCGTACGGAGCTACCTCACCCTCTACGAGTACTGCTGGCACATGGCCGTGCCGTACGGCGACGACGCGGCGGCCTCCGCCGAGCGCGGCGGCGACGGCCTCAGCGCGCAGCAGCGGGCCGTGCTGCGGATGCTCGCCACCGGCACCAAGGACGAGAAGATCGCCCGGACGCTCGGCGTCTCCCTCCGCACGGTCAGCCGGCTCATCTCCGAACTCATGCAGGAACTCGGCGCGTCCACCCGCTTCGAGGCCGGCGTCCGGGCCCACCGGCTCGGCCTCCTGGACGGTGGTCCGTCCGTAACGCGTGCCACGTAGCCTGACGATTCGATTCGACGGTGGATCCACGACGACGAGGGGGAATTCGCGCCATGGCTGCGACCGACGACACCACCAGCGGCAGCACGACCCGCGGCGGCACGACCGGCGGCGGCGTGCCGGGGTCCCCGCGCTGCGAGACGCGTCCGCACGGGCGGCTCGTGCCCGTCTATCAGGAGTTACGCCGGCGCGGGGTCTCCAGCTTCGCGGACGTGACCGCCGAACTCGGGCTCACGGCCGAGGAGTACGAGCGATGTCGCCAGGAACTGCTCTCCCTCGGCCTCATCGCCCCGACCACCGCGACCCACGCCGAACGCGAGGCGCTGCGCAGCGGAGCCTGGCAGCAGCAGCCGGACCTCGACACGGTCGCCGCCATCGATCCGGAGATCGCGCTGCTTCGCCTCCTGGAGCGGGAGCGGGAGCGGCTGCGCGACCATCTGGCGGAGGCGGACCAGGCGTACAGCACCCTGGAGAAGCTCGCCGGCACCTTCCTCCGCTCGACGTCGCTGCGCCCCGAGATCGATGTGGAGCAGCTGACCGACTACCGGCGCATCCAGCAGGTCCTGGAGGACATCACCGATGTCATCCAGTCCGATCTGGTGTCGATGCACCCGACCTCGCTCGTGCAGGAGGTCGCCGAGCGGGTGTTGAGCCGGGACCGACGGCAGATCGAGAACGGTGTGCGCGTACGCGCCATCTACAGCCAGCACGCGGCGAGCCACCCGGAGGTGGCCGAGATGCTGACGCGCCGTCTGGAAGTGGGCGTGGAGGTGCGGTTGTCGCCCCACGTCCCCATGACGATGATCATCGCCGACCGGCAGTTCGCGATGCTGCCGATCCGCCCCGAGAACGCCGCCGAGGGCGCGATCCTCGCCCGCGGCCCGGCCCTCGTCGGCTCCTACCTGGGACTCTACGAGCACTGCTGGCACATGGCCGCGCCCTTCGGCCACGACGTGGGCGCCGACCGGGGCGGCGACGGGCTGAGCGAACAGCAGCGGGCCGCACTGCGGATGCTCGCCACCGGCATGAAGGACGAGAAGATCGCCCGGACGCTCGGCGTCTCGCTGCGCACGGTGAGCCGGATGCTGTCCGAGCTGATGCAGGACCTGGGCGCGCAGAGCCGCTTCGAGGCGGGGGTGCGGGCGGTCCGGCTCGGCTGGCTCGACTGAGCCGCGCCGCTGACCGGCCGCCGGGCAAGTGACAATCGAATAAGCCCCGTGATTTCCCGGGTGCGGGAAATCACGGGGCTTATGAGCAGGCCCTCTTCAGCGCAATGCGCAAACGATCTCAGGTGATGCCCAGGTGATGCCCGGGTGGCGCTCAGTTGCCCGCGGGCGCCGGGGAGGAGGAGTTCCAGCCGTTGCCGTCCGAGGGGCTCGGGGTCGGGGTGGCGACCTCCTCGGCGACACCGGCCACCGCGTGGGAGTCCGCGCCGGAGCCCGAGTTCACGGCCAGGGCGGCGCCGCCGGCGACGGCCGTACAGGCGACCAGGGCGAGGGCGAGCTGACGGACGGCGGTGCGCAGGCCGGTGTTCTGCTGAGCGGTCATGATTCCTCCAGGAGTGGGAATGTGAATTCCGCCTTCCGGGGGCCCGTGCCGCCGGGCGCTCCCTGAAGACATCTCTATTCTGTCGGCCGCTCCAGAGCGAATCCAGGGATTCTCGATGCGTGGATCCGCCATGGCGTGAGTGCGTCAATGCGCCACCGGGCTAACGGAATTGGCGCATCCTGGCCGCCCCTAACCTTTGGTCGAACCAAAAGAGGTGCTAAACTCGTGCTACGGCCTTCTCGTTCCTCCAGGAGAGAGGGGCCGCCGGGGCAGGGGCGTGCCGCCGCCCTTGCCCCACCTGTGAGTTCACTCGCGAGTTCTCACCTGAGTCCACCCGCGCGTTCACCCGTGACTTCTCCCGCGGAACCCTTCGGTCCCGGACCGCCAGCGCGTCCTCGTAGACGTCGATCGTCCGCGTGGCGGAGGCCCGCCAGCTCATCCCCCGGGCGTGCCGGACCGCCGCCTCCCCCATCGTGACCCGCGCCTGAGGATGGCGGGCGAGCCAGAGCAGCCGTCGCGCGTACTCGACCGGGTCGTGCCCCCGTACGAGAAGACCCGACACCCCGTCCCACACCGCCGTCGGCAGCCCGCCGACCGCCGCCGCGAGCACCGGCGTCCCGCAGGCCTGCGCCTCCAGGGCCACCAGGCCGAACGACTCCGAACGCGAGGGCACGACGAGCACGTCCGCCGCCCGGTAGTAGTCCGCGAGCCGCTCCTGCGGCACCGGCGGGCAGGCCTTCAGGACGTCGGCGACCCCGAGCTCGGCCGCGAGCCGCCACACCGTCCCCTGCTCGGTCGCCCCCGAGTGCCCGCCCACCACCGGGACGAGCAGTCGGCTCCGCAACTCCGGGTCCATGCCGAGCAGTTCGGCGAGCGCCCGGACCAGCACGTCCGGCCCCTTCAGGGGCTGGATCCGCCCCGCGTAGAGCGGGATGAAGGCGTCCGCCGGCAGCCCGAGGCGCGCACGGGCCGCCGCCCGCCCGTGAGCGGGGGCGAAGGTCCGCAGCGCGACCCCGGGCCGTACGACCTCCGTGCGCGCCGACTCCGCCCCATACAGCGTGCGCAGGGCCTCCGCCTCGTCCGCCGTGTTGGCGATCAGCCGGTCCGCGTCCCCCACCACCTGGTGCTCGCCGCGGATCCGCAGCTCGGGCTCCGGGGTGTCACCGGCCGCGAGGTGGGCGTTCTTCACGAGGGCGAGGGTGTGCGCGGTGTGCACCAGCGGGACGTCCCAGCCGAAGGAGGCGATCCGCCCGGCCTGCCCGGACAGCCAGTAGTGCGAGTGGACCAGGTCGTAACGGCGGTCCCCGGCGCGACGCCGGTCGCCGCGGCGGCCCTCCTTGAGCAGCGCGAGCGAGAAGGGCACGACCAGGTCCGGCATGGCCTCCTTGGGCAGCGGCCGGCGGGGCCCGGCCGGCAGGTGCCGGACCCGTATGCCGGGCTCCAGATCGACGAGCCCGGGCAGGCCCTCCCCACGGCAGCGGGTGAACAGGTCGACCTCGACGCCCTGTTCGGCAAGCGCCCGGGACAACTCGACCATGTAGACGTTCATTCCGCCGGCGTCCCCGGTTCCGGGCTGGTGGAGCGGGGAGGTGTGGACGCTGAGCATGGCGACGCGCAGGGACACGAGGGGCTCCTGTGGGAGGGCCGCGTGCCCCCGCGCGTGTCGCGCCGGTCACGCGGCGGGGAGGTACGGATCGAGGCTGGGGGGGGTGAGGAGCTCTGAAACTGCTTGACTCAAGGCAAGTATTGAGTCAAGGAAATTCACAGAGGAGGTGCTGTACGGATCGGGGCTCAGAAGCCGAAGACCGGACCGGACGGCGGCGCGAGCCGCGTCCCCGGCAGCGGAGCGATCAGCGCCGACCAGTCGACCGGCCGCCCCGGCGCCACCTGGAGCGCCGCCGCGAGCCGGTCCGCGCCCTCCGGCATCACCGGCCGTGCCCAGGAGGCGAGCGCCGACGCCACCGCCAACTGCGCGGCGAGGGCGGGGAGATGACGGCAGCTGGTGGTCGGCCGGCAGCGCTCGTGCGCGTTGACGTAGCCGAAGTCGGCGACCGAGCGGACCATCTCGTCGAGCACCGCGACCGCCCGGCGCGGGTCGAAGGCGTCGGGGCCGTACGCCTCGCGCAGGTCGTCCACGCCCCGGTGCAGCCGGCGCTCCAGGATCTGCCAGCCGGTGCCGCCGGGCATCGCCTGCGGCGCGACCCCGTCGCACTCCTCGCGGACGGCGGCGAAGAGCCGGGTCAGCCAGCTGTTCCAGATCTCGTCGAGCTCGTGCCGGGCGGCGGCGAGCCGGTCGCGCTGGTGCACGGTGCGGCGGCCGGTCGGCCGGGCCTGGAGGACATGGCGGCGCAGCGTGTCGGAGCCGTACTCGGTGAGCAGGTCGAGCGCCCACACGTTGCCCTCGTGGACGCCTTCCTCCACCACGTACGACTCGTTGACGTTGAACTCCTGCGGCAGCTTGATGTCCTGCGCGAGCAGGAGCACCGGCAGCAGCACGGCGTGGCAGAAGGCGTGCCCGAAGCCGCAGAAGTGGATGGTGCGGGCCGGCAGCGGCCCGGTGGCGTCGTAGCCGAACAGGTGCATCGCCGCCGCCTCGAAGCAGGCGTCGATCCGGTGCTCCGGGAAGCCCTCCACGGGCACGTCGAGCCCCCACTCCGCCGGGTGCCCGACCGCGATGTCCGGCAGCCCGTCCTCGACCAGCGACTCGCACAACGCGGCGAGGCGCGGCGGGAGTTCGACCATCGCCCAGTAGTCGGACAGCTGGTCGCGGAACGGCTCCAGGGGTACGTAGAGCCGGCGGCAGCGCTTGGCGAGCGCCGGGGTGTCGCACATCGAGCAGCGCGGTGCGATCAGGTCCCCGCCGTCGTTCGGCCGGGCGCACTCGTGGCACATCCCGCCGTCGCTGACCGCGCCGCAGTGCGGGCAGGTGCCGGTGACGTGCGCCCCGTACAGCCAGCGCTCGCAGGGCTCGCAGTACGGCAGCAGGCGCGTGCGCGGGGCGATGACCCCCTGCGCGTACAGACGGCTGAAGAGGTCCTGCACCCAGCGCGCGTACCCGCGGTCCTTGCGCGGCCGGACGATGTGGTCGAACTCGACGCCGGAGCGCAGCCAGTCGGCGGTGATCGCCGCGCGGTAGCCCTCGGCGACCTCCTCCGGCTTGCGGTTGTGCCGCAGCGCCCGGACCTCGACGGAGCTGGCGTGGTCGGCGGTGCCGGTGGTGAAGCGGACGGGCTCGCCCTCGGCCCGCAGGTAGCGGGTGAGGACGTCGGCCGCGACGTACGGTCCCGCCAGGTGGCCGATGTGCAGTTCGCCGTGGGTGGCCGGAGGGGTCGCGGTGATCCAGACGGGCGTGTTCATGGGACCTCCTGGCTCGATCAGCGAGGCTCGAAATGGAAGGAGCGGATGAAACAGTCACGGGGCTGCTCGACGGCGTAGACGATGCACTCGAACAGCGCCTGGGTCGTCAGCTTCTCCTCCGGCGCTATTCCGTCCGGACTGGCCACCCCGGCCCATTCCGCGAAACGCGGGTCGGCGGTGGAGAAGTCCGGCGGGAAGAGGGAGAAGACGCGCACGCCGGAGGGCCGGAGCCGGCGCGAGAGAATGTCGGCGAATCCGGCCTGCGCGCTTTTCGCCGCCCAGAACGCCTCGTGCGCGGCACCGGCCGTGGCGGCGGACGCGCCCTCGGCGTCGCGCACCGCGACCATGTTCACGATGTCGGGCCTTAGCGAGCGGCGCAGCAGCGGCAGGAAGTGCTTCACCATCAGGACGGTGCCGCCGGCCGTCGACTCGATCGTCTCCACGATCTGGTCGTCGCTCGCCGCCTCCAGATCCATCCCGTCCAGCCACCGCGCCCCGTTGTTGACCAGCAGGTCCACCCGGTCGGTCCGCTCACCGACCCGGGCCGCGAACTCCCGGATCTCGGACGGCCGGTTCAGATCACAGCCGAAGGCGTGGATACGGTCGCGGGCGGAGCCCATCACCTCGGTACGGGTCCGCTCCGCGGCCTCGACCGTCCGGGCCGACACATAGACCTCGGCCCCGAGATGGGCGAACCCGACGGCGAGCGCGCGCCCGAAATAGCGGCTCGCCCCGGTCACGACGACACGCAGATTCTCGAATTTCATGTGTGTCTGATCTCCCCACGGATACGGCACGGGAACGGGAACGGGAACAGGAACGGGATCGGGAACGGCTTGCGCTTCGGCTGGTCGTCTCGCCATTCAGCGTGGCAGAGGCGAAGGGCGAATGCCCTGGCCGAGCGGGTGCGCGTTCACGCCGTTGCGTGGATACGCCAGGGGAGTTCGAGGCGCGCGATGACGTGGGCGCGCTTGTCGTGGACCCGCACGGTCGCGGCCGTGGCCGACACCCGTACCGGCCCGCCGGGTGTCTCGATCCGGGCGACGGGGCCGGGGACCACGGTCCCGTCGATCGCCCCGGCGGCGGCGAACGCGGTCGCCCCGGTCAGCGCGAGCCGCGGATGCCAGCCGCCCACGGTCAACGCCCTTGCCGTGAGCCCCCCGTCCGCCGTTTCGCGGAACGCGGCGATCTTGGGGAGGGGCGAGGCCGGCGCGTACCCGAGGATGCGGGCGGCGCGAGCGCGGAGCGCGAGCAGGGCGCGCTTCTGGTGTGCCGGGGGGAGGTGGCGGGCGTCGACGAGGACGTACGGGTTCCCGTATCGGATGAGCGTCACGGGCACGCCGTCGAGCACGTCGACGGGACGCCCGGTGAGCAGGGTCCCGGGTGCGTCGGGCGCGCGCAGGAACTCCACGGTGTAGGCCCCGTCCTCGCCCTCCTCGCACCGCACGACGTCCCCGGTGGTGACGGCCCGCACGGTGACCCCGTCTCCCCCGCCTCCCCCATGAGCCACGACACAGGCAAGGAGCGAATGCCCGCACCCGGCCCGGAAATCGAACCCGCCGGGTAGGGACTGGACGAAGCGGTAGTCGAGACGGTGGGCGCCGAAGGCCCCGTACAGCGCGATCTTGTTGAGGTGGCGGTAGGGCGTGGCGGCGAGGGCACGCCGGAGGTGTTCGAGCTCGGACCCGAGGGCGAGGGCGCCCGGAGGAAGCCGGTGGAGGGGCAGGACGAGGGTGGGCCCGGGGGCGTCGTGAGCGAGGACGACGGTGGCGGGGACGGTCCGTTCGCGCTGCGCGCGAGCGCGCCCCTGTTGCGGGCGCCGGCCCGCCCTGACCGGTTGCGGCCGGTTGCCCGCGCCGTCCCGTTGTGGGCATTCGTCCCGCAGGGCGGGACGGGCGGGCACACGGGACGGCGCCCTCGGCGGCGCCTCCGCCCCCTGCACCCCCGCGCCCCCTGCACCCGCACCTACCGGTGCCGCCCCGCCCGCAGGGCCGACCCCGCCGCCCGCCGGGCCACCCGCCCCGCAGAACCCGCCGCCCCCGGGCGCTGACGCCGGCCCGGGACGCCAAGGTCCCGCGACATCACGCCGCACAACCCACCGGAATCCGCATCCCCTGCACGACCTCCGTCCACAACTCATGCACCGCCAGCCCCCACAACGCCATCGCGATGTGCTGGTTCGGCCGCTCCAGATGCCGCGCCAACAGCCTCCCCACCCGGTCCGCCCGCACCTTCCCGCCCAGCACCAGCCGCGCAGGCGACAACAACTCCCGCACCGTCTCCAACAGCGGCCCGCCCGGCGCGATCATCGCCGCGATCGGCAGCGTGAACGGCTGCTTCGGCCGGTTCAGGACGCCCGCCGGCAGCAGCTCCGCCCCCGCCCCGTACAGCGCCCGCTTCCCCGTCCGCTCCCGCACCAGCAGGGCACGCGCGTGCGCGACCACCGACGGCTGGCAGAACGGCATCCGCGCCTCCACCGCCCACGCCATCGACAGATGGTCGACCCGCCGCAGGTGGTACGCGGGCAGCCGCCACCGCGTCTCGAAGGCGGACATCACCTTCACCCGGTCTGTCCCCGTCGCCTCCGCCGAGCGCAGCTCCTGCTCGATCCGGTCGCCCGCCGACCCCTGGTCGGCGATGAAGGCGGCGTACGACGAGGTGTACAGGTGCTCCCGCAGCAGCCTCGGCGCCGCCGACAGCGCGTCCGCGTACCCGCTCGCCCAGTCCACGCCGGGCGGCGCCGTCAGCGCCGCCCGCATCCGGTCGTACCCCCCGAAGAGCTCGTCCGCGCCGTCCCCGGCGAGCGCGACGGTGAAGCCGTTCTCGCGTACGGCGCGGAAGAGCGCGTACGTCGAGAGCGCGATCGGGTCGGCGTTCGGCTGCCCCAGGTGCCGTACCGTCCGGGTGAGCAGCGACGGGATCTCGTCGGGGTCGACGGTCACCTCGTGGTGCACGGTGCGGGCCCGCCGGGCGACGGAACGCGCGTACGCCGCCTCCGAGTCGGGCCACTTGCCCCGGTAGGTGAGGTGGAAGGTGTGCAGCGGCGGCGCGTCCGTCTCGCGCGTGTGCTCGGCGGCGAGCGCCGTGACGAGGCCGGAGTCGAGCCCGCCGCTGGTGATCGCGCACACGGGCGCGTCGGCGGTGGCGAGCCGCCGCACCTCGTGCCGGAGCACGTCCTGGGTGTCGCCGACCGGCCTCGCCACCGCATATGGCGCGCGTCGGCGCACGACGGGCGCCCGCCCCGGCCGTACGAGCGCGGTCGCGCCCGGCGGCAGGACGCTGATCCCGTCGAGGGCGGTCTGGGAGGCGTACGGGGTACGGGTCGCGAGCACGGTGTCGAGGGCGTCCTCGCGCGGCGCGATCCGCACTCCCTCGAACGCGAGCAGGGCCGGGATCTCGGACGCGAAGCGGGTCGAGCCGTCGTACGGGTCGTGGTGGACGTGGATCGGCTTCATGCCCATGTCATCGACGGCGAGCACGAGTTGGAGGTTGCCAGGCCGCAGGTCGAGGACGGCGACCGCGAACATCCCGTCCAGGTGCTCGGCGAAGGCCGGCCCGTACTCGGCGTACAGCGCGGGCAGCAGCGTGCCGTCGCAGCGGTCGGGGAAGCGGTGGCCGCGCGCGGCAAGGCGGCGGCGCAGCTCGGCGTGGTTGTAGATCTCACCGTTGAGCACGGCGAGGATGCCGGGGAGGTGCGGCAGCCGGTACGGCTGCGCGCCGCCGCACGGGTCGGTGACCGCGAGCCGGTCGCAGCCGAGCGACCAGCCGGGGCCGCTGAGCACCCGGTGCTCGTCGGGGCCGCCGTGCCGTTGGCGGGCGGAGACCGCCGCGAGCTCGGCGGGGTCGGGACGGGCCGCGTCCGTGCCTGCGGCGAGGGAGCCGAGAATCCTGCACATTGCCGGTCGCCTCCGGATCACTTGACCGATGTCAACTTCTCGCACCAATGATTTGAATCTACCAAGTTTTTGAATGGCGCGTAAGTGCCATGTCCTGTTCACGCCACGCCCTGGCCTTGCGACACCCCCGCCCCGCCAACAGGCTGACCCCATGGAGGACTTGGAGACCGACTTCGCGATCGACCCGAATGCCCGGAGCGCGCCGGAGTCACTGCTGGTGGTGGCCGCGCACCCGGACGACATCGAGTTCTGCGTGAGCGGCACCGTCATGCAGTGGATCGAACGCGGTACCCGCGTCACGTACTGCATCGTCACGGACGGCGGCGCCGGCGGTTACGATCCGATGCTCCCCCGCCAGGCCATGGCGGACCTGCGCCGCGCCGAGCAGGTCCACTCGGCGAAGCTCAGCGGCGTCGCCGACGTGCGCTTCCTCGGCTACGCCGACAGCTTCGTCGAGGCGGACGTGCGGCTGCGGCGCGACCTGTGCCGGGTCATCCGCGAGGTGCGGCCCCAGCGGTGCATCGTCCCCTCCCCCGAGATCAACTGGGCCCGCGCCGCCGACCTCCACCCCGACCACCGCGCCGTCGGCGAGGCCTGCCTGCGCGCGATCTACCCCGAGGCCCGCAACCCCTTCGCCCACCCCGAACTCCTCAAGGCGGAGGGCCTGGAGCCCTGGATCGTCCACGAGCTCTGGCTGATGACGGGCCCGACCCCGAACCAGTACGTGGACGTCACCCCCGTCTTCGACCGCAAGGTCGAGGCCCTGCGCATCCACACCTCCCAGACGGCCCACTTCGACGACCTGGCGGGCCTGCTACGGGACTGGCTCAGCGAACACGCGAGAGCGGGCGGCCTGCCGGCGGGGCGGATGGCGGAGGCGTTCCAGATCGTCCACATCGACTGAGGCGCGCGCGGCCGGCGGGGCCGGAGCCCCGCCGGCTACGGGGTCACGCGGGGTTGCGCGGGAAGAACGTGACGCGGTTGTCGCCGGTGTACTGGAACTCGCCGCCCGGCAGGCAGTTCTCGCCCTCGACGGTGCCGAGGCCGTCGCAGTGCTCCGCACTCAGCCGCATGAACACCGTGCTCGTGTGCTCCCCGGCACTCAGCGGACGCAGCGGCGCGGTGGCGAAATAGGTGAAGGGGAGCCCCGACTCGCTGTCGATCTCGGTGCGGCGCACCGTCTCGGGACCGAAGGTGAAACTCCGCTCCCGGACCGTGTCGATGTCGTTGACGACGCGGACACCGAGAAACTTCGCGAGGAAGTCGTCCATGGGCGCGGGACGCTGGGGGGTGTAGCCCGCGGGATACACGGCCTCCTCGGCGCTCGCCGCCGTCCCCCAGGAGGGGAAGGTCCTGACCCACTGCTCGCCGACGAACGCCTCGCGGCAGGGCGGCGGGCCGATGAGCCGCTGAGTGACGCCGAGGAACACGTTCAGGTCCTGCCCCTCGAAGAAGCAGACGTGCTCGGCAGGCGGCCGAGCCTGGGCGCCGGCACTGCCGGGCAGCGCCATGACCAGGGCGAATGCGGCGAAGGCGACGGACGCGGCGGCGAGACGGAGACGGGTTCGGCGGCCGGCTCGCGTGCCGGTTCTGGGCTGTGTCATGCGGCGAGAATGACCGGCCCGCCGAACCGCCCACGCCCGGACACGCCGCCCCTCTGCCACATGGACGAGCGCGGGCGGCTGTGGAGTACCCTCAATACCCACGGGGGTATCCAACAGCCTGCTGGAACGACTGGAGCGCGCACACCATGGACTACGGCATTCCCGTCACCGTCGACCTCCCCTTCGCCGACGCCGTCGACCGCGTACGCGCGGCCCTCGCCGAGCAGGGCTTCGGCATCCTCACCGAGATCGATGTCCAGGCGACCCTGAAGACGAAGATCGGCGCGGAGATGGAGGACTACCTCATCCTCGGCGCCTGCAACCCGCCGCTGGCCCACCGCGCACTGGAGGCGGACCGCCACATCGGGCTGCTCCTGCCGTGCAACGTGGTGGTACGCGCCGATGGCGAGCCGGGCCGCACCATCGTCGAGGCGATGGACCCGCAGCTCATGGTCTCCGTGACCGGCCGCCCGGAGCTGGCGGCGGTCGCCGAGGAGGCGGGGACGCGGCTGCGGGCGGCGCTGGGGTCGCTGGCGGGGTGAGGGTCGGTGGCGGGTGGCGCGGGGGTCGCTCCTGTACGGCCGTGATCCGTTCAGAGCAGGTGCGGCGGCGGCACGACCAGCACCACGGCGATCAAGCGCGGCCGCAACCGCGGAAGAGCCTGGGTCTCGAACCAGCCGCCGCACGGCAGCGTGTGCCGACGGGCGGTGCCTGGGGTGGGCTCGCCGAGCTCGGAGGGGTCGATGCCAAGATTGGCCAGGTCGACGATCTGGTCAGCGAGGGCCGTCACCTCGTCGCGGACCAGCTTGGGATAGCTGACCTGGTCCTCTGCCTGGAACGCGTAATCCCACATCCATTCGTCGGTCATCGATCGACTCCGCCGCCCCTGCCGAGGCCGGCCTCGGCCGCGGCGGCACGGCGGATACCGCTGATCTCGGCGGCGATACCGAGTGCGGCAGGCGGGTCGGCGACTTCCTCGGCCGCCGCCTCCAACTCGTGCAGCCGGGCCGCGGTCTCGGGGTGCCGGGCGATGGCGACCTCGACAGCCCAGGCCTCCGCGAACACCCGCAGCGGGGTCGACGACGTCTCGGCGCGGGCGCGCGCGGTGGCCGCCGCCCGGTCCTGATCGAACTGCGGAAGCAGGTGGGGGGCGACCTGGGCGAGCACGGAACGGATCGCCTCGGCCTGCACAGGCGGCTGCGGTACGGCGGCGGGATTGTGGGCGGGCTGGCTCATGCTGCTTCGCTCCCTTCGTCGAGATCGCCGTTCATGGGCCCAGGCTCCCACAGAAGTCCCTTCGTCGGGGTCGTCGAGGAGACACGGGAGCCGTTCCGGCGACCCGCCACTGCGCAGCTCGCACCACACCGTCTTCCCGTACGGCCCCTGCTCCACCCCCCACCGCACCGCCACGGCCTCCACCAACCCGAGCCCCCGCCCCGACTCGGCCCCGTCGGTGACCTCCCGCAGTACGGGCCACACCCGCGGGTCCGGATCGGTGACGGCCAGCCGCAGACTGCCGGAGCGCGCGGCGGTCACCCGTACGGTCACCGGGGTCCCCTCGCCGACGTGCCGGATGACGTTCGTCAGCAACTCGCTCACACAGAGCCGCAGATCGTCCCCCACCAGTATCCGCCGCACCACCGGCACCTCCTTGGGCAGAGCCAGGACGTCCACGGCGAACGGCAGCCTCACCCGCCGACCCCGGTCGCCGCCTTCCGCAGCACGGCGGTCAGCCGGCGGGCGGTCGCCACGTGACAGTTGCCGAGCGCGACGAGCGGAGGGTGGATGTACGTCCCGACGATGCTCAGCAGATCCACCCCGAGCGACGGCAACGTGATGCCGTGAGCTGCGAGTGCGTCGCGCAATGCATCGACGTCGGGCCGGATGTCCTCGTTCTCGTCCAGCATGAGGAAAGTCACCTTCCATTGCGTACCGTGACGGACCCCTCACACGCTGCCGCCTCCAGGCCCTACCGTGGAAGGGTTTCCCGCTCCACGAAGCACGGTGCGAAAGGCGGTCAACGGTGGCTGCACGCAAGGAGATCGACGGCTCGGCAGGCGTTCCGCAGTTCTACGGGAAGGAGCTGCGCTTCAAGAGAGAGGAGGCCGGCCTGACGTTGAAGAAGCTGGTCGAGGGCAGCTTCTACGGCATCACGTACCTGAGCGAGATCGAACGCGGCGAGCGCAGCATGCCGCTGGACCTGGCCAGGCACGTGGACCGCGAGCTGAAGACGGACGGCTTCTTCGAACGGCGCTGCAACGACGCACGCGAGGCGAGACTGAAGGGCCATGCCCCGTACTTCGAACGCGTGCTGGAGGCGGAGAAGCGCGCGACGACGATCGAGCAATGGTCGCCCACCGTATTTCCGGGCCTGCTCCAGACCGCCCCGTACATGCGCGCACTGTTCCGGGGTGAATGGACGCAGGAACTGCCGGAGGAGGTCGACGAGAAGATCACCGGCCGCCTCACGCGCGCCAAGCTCTTCGAGCAGGACCACAAGCAGCCCGAGTACACAGTCATCCTGCACGAGTCCCTCGTGCGACTGCCGGTGATGCCCGGCCCGCAGATGGCCGACCAACTCGACCACATCGCCGCCCTGATCAACCGAGGCCGGGTCTTTGCGCAGATCCTCCCGTGGAACGCGGGAGCGCACCCTCTGATGCTGGGCAACGCGATGATGCTGGACTTCGCGGACGCCCCTCCGCTCGTCTACATGGAGGGGCAGCACCACGGGCACACCATCGACGATCCAGCCCTCGTGAAGCAGTATCGAAGGTCGTACGATCTGCTGAGGGCCGCTGCCATGCCGCTGGGGGCGTCCCTCGCCCTGATCAAGGACGCGGCAGAGGGTTACCGAAATGGCAAGCAGCCGGATCGATTTGAGCGCCGCGACCTGGCGTAAGAGCAGCTACAGCAACACGTCCGGCGGCGATTGCCTGGAGGTCGCGGACAACGTGGGCGGCCACGTCCCCGTACGCGACTCCAAGCGGCCCACCGGCCCCGTCCTGGTGGTCACCGCCACCGCCTGGGCGCCCTTCATCGCAGCGGTGAAGGTCACGACGGGCTGAGCCGGAAACCCCTGTCCCGCCAGTCCGCGAAGGCGGCCGGTCGGCCGTTGACACTCAGCGGCAGGATCCGGTCGCACGTGGCCCGCGCGTCGAACCACATCTCGCCCCGGTGCGGACCGGTGACGACCAGGAGGGGGCTACAACCGCGGCCGCCCTCCTGGAGGTAAACGGCGCCGGCCGTCTTGCGCTCTTCGAGGACCCCGCACTCGTCGTCCCACGCCCGCCAGGCCCCCGCGTCCTCGCGCGGCGGCTCGCGGTCGCCCAGCTCAGCGTCGTACGCGGCGTACGAGTCGGGGTGCGGGAACGGCTCGGTGAGGAGGTGGTAGTTGGTGTCGTCGTCGCCGTACCAGACCCAGCCCCGCGGCCCGCGCCACAGCGGGCGGAACCCGGCACCGCGGCTCACGCGCAGCAGGTGGTCGCGGTAGGCGTCCGGGAAGGTAATCCCGAGGTCGCCCTCCGCCTCGCGGACTTCCGTCTCGGTCAGCGGCGGGTGCGACGGGTCCACGTACGTGTCCCACTGGCCGGGGGTGACGCGGTCGTGGCGGTGGCCGAGCGCCAGGCGTTGGCACTCGGCCGACCAGTCCGGGCTTCCCGTCACGGCATCAGTTCAGGGCGCCGAAGAGCGCGACCGCGACCGCCAGGTACACGATGAGGGCCGCGAGGGCGACGCCCAGCATGGCTATCACCTTGACGGGCGTCGACAGCTGCGTGCGGGCGATCTTCACGTTGGTGAGCATGGCCAAGGCGCCGAGTGCGCCGCCGATCATGCCGCCGACGGCGATCAGGGCCAGCGGGAGCGCGGCGAGCACCTTCTGCCAGGTCGTGAGTCCGGCGAAGGGCTTCTTCTTGTCGAGGGGAGCGAGGGGCGGGAGCTGCGGCGCCTGGGACATGCCTGGACCTTCTGGTGCGGGTGAACGATGACCGCCCGCTCGACGGGCCTCGCGGGCGCCCGATCGTATCCGGCCGGATGACCGGCGAACACCCGCCTCCTCAGGCGTGATGCGTGCTCGGATCTTGAGCAGGGGGGCCGGGTGAACGACGAAGGGCGCGGCCCTCCATGATCACGTGATTCCACTCGCGTGATCGTGAAGGCCGCGCCTGCATGCCACCCTGCCCGACGCTGCACACGCCACGCCATCACGAAGGTTCTGAATAGCCTTCCAGGATCCGCTCCCACTCTCCGATAAGGCCAATCCTAAGCAGCGAATCCATTTCACCGTGATCGATTTGCCCGACCAAAACCCCGGCGAGATAGACCGTAAAGGTTACTCCAACCTCAGCAGAGATGCGGCACATCTCATGGATGACGAGTTTGACCTCTTCCAAATGTGCGCGATCAACCGCCTCATCAATCTCATCGCGCCATGGCGGCAAGGCCGTAAAGAGTGACAAAGTTAGGCCCACGGTCCGCCGACCTTCGGCGTCTACCTCGTCGACGAACCTGGGAGGCTCGATCACCCACGGTCGAAGACGAGCCAAACCCTCCACAACAGGTCGAAGTGGGGTGACGGCCGAATCGTTCGGGGCTGCGTCTAATGAAACCAGTAGCAAGTCAACTGGATGATCTTCACGCATGCCTGGATTGTATCGAAATCCGCCTGTCACGCGCCGTCAGGCCCAGCCCAGCTCCCTGATTCCTCGAATTCCGCACAGCCGTCATGCTCGAACCGGACAGTCCCGTCGAAAGGCGACGCCGCGTTCGCGCATGCGCCGTAATCCAGTCCGAGTGTTCCGGAGAGCGGAAACCAGAAGCGGCACCCTCCGCACTGCTCGGCGTACCAGGATTCCCGATACTCGGGATCGTCCGTGCGGCGATTCCTGTTCTGGATCCATCGGTCATGGATCTCATCGAGTTCACCGGGCCCGCGCGCCGCGTGGCCCTTACCCATCGCCAGCGGCCACCCTGCGCTCACATCCCGTCGTCTCGGCGGAGACTCAGTCGAGGCAGAACTCGTTGCCCTCGATGTCCTGCATGTTGATGCAGGACTCGTTCTCCTCGTCGGCGAGCAGGACCTTTCCCTGTACGGCGCCGAGCGCGACCAGGCGGTCGGATTCGGCCTGGAGGGCGGCCAGGCGCTCCTCGCCCACGAGGCCGGTGCCGGCGCGTACGTCGAGATGGACGCGGTTCTTGACGACCTTGCCCTCGGGGACGCGCTGGAAGAGCACGCGCGGGCCCTCGCCGGTGGGGTCGGTACAGGCGAACCAGTCGACCTGGCCCTCGGGGGCCTCGGGGGCGACGTAGCCGAGCACCTCGGCCCAGAAGTGGGCGAGGCGGACGGGGTCGGCGCAGTCGATGGTGACCTGGAACTTCCTGAGCATTGCCATCTGGCCACCGTAGCAAGGGGCTTCGCGGAGAGCCGGGGATTAATCCCTGGCGAGGACGCGGGCCCGGCTTCGAGAATCGGCGGATGCATGACGTGACACTCTCGGACGGGACCATCACGCTGTCGCCGCTCCGCCCGGAGGATGTGGACGCCCATCTCGCGGGCGAGGACGAGCTGCTGGTGCGCTGGCTCAACGGCGGGCCCGGGGCGCGCGAGGGCGTCGAGGCGTACGTCCGGCACTGCCGGGAGCAGTGGGACGCGGGCGGGCCGCTCCGGGCCTTCGGGATCCGGGTGGGGGCGGACGGGGCGCTCGCGGGGACGGTCGACCTGCGGTTCGAGGGGGAGGGGCTGGCCCCCGGGCAGGTGAACGTCGCGTACGGGCTGTATCCGTCGTGGCGGGGCCGCGGTCTGGCGACCCGGGCGGTGCTCCTGGCGGCGGAGTACGCGGCCCGGGAGGGCGGAGCGGAGGCGGTGATCCAGGTCGACCCGGAGAACCCCGCATCCGCCGCCGTCGCCCGGCGGGCCGGATTCACGCCCGCCGAGCCGCCGGCCGGCGGTCGGGAGGCTCGCCTCGACCGGTACGTCCAGGACCTGCGCGGCGACCGCGCGGGACGAGCCCGGCCGTCATGTGACCCACGTCACCCGCCGCTCCTGTCAGGAATCGCCGCGCTGTCCCGCTCAAGCCATCGACAGCAGGCGCAACGACAGGAGCGAGAGAGACATGAAGCAGATGAAGCACCGCATCGTCGTTCTCGGGGCCGGGTACGCCGGGGCCTATGTGGCCGGGACCCTGGCGCGGCGGCTGGCCGCGGCGGACGCCGAGATCAGCGTGGTCAACGCCGAGCCCGACTTCGTGCAGCGGCTGCGGCTGCACCAGCTCGCGGCCGGGCAGGAGATCGAGGCTCCGCGGCTCGCCGAGGTCTTCGCGGGTACGGGGGTACGGCTGCGCCTGGCACGCGTCACCGCGGTCGACCCCGAGCGGCAGGTCGTCGCCGTGGCCGACGCGGACGGTGGCGGGGAGCTCGGGTACGACACGCTCGTGTACGCGCTCGGCAGTCACGGTGACGACCACGGCGTCCCCGGGGTCGCCGAGCACGCCTTCGACGTCGCCGCCCGGCCCTCGGCACTGCGCCTGCGCGAGCGCCTGGACGGTCTGGAGGGGATGCGCGAGGGCGGGCGGGTGGTGGTCGTCGGGGACGGGCTGACCGGGATCGAGACCGCCACCGAGATCGCCGAGTCCCGGCCCGGCCTGGCGGTGGCGCTGGTCGCCCGCGGGGAGCTGGGCGCCCGGCTCTCCACCGGGGCCCGCAGCCATCTGCGCGAGGCGTGCGACCGGCTGGGGATCACGGTCTGGGAGCACACCGAGGTCGAAGCCGTCGAGGCGGCGCGGGTGGTGTGCGCCGACGGCACCGTACTGGCGTCGGACGCGACCGTGTGGACGGCCGGGTTCGCGGTCGCGCCCCTCGCCGCCGCCAGCGACCTCGAGGTCACCGAGAACGGCCGGATCGTCGTCGACCGCACCATGCGGTCGGTCTCGCACCCGAACGTCTACGCCGTCGGCGACAGCGCCGACGCCGTCGCCGACAACGGCCGCCCCCTGCCGATGTCCTGCGCCTCGGCCGGCTACACCGGCATGCAGGCAACGGCCGCGATCGTGGCTCGCCTGACCGGCCGCACGGTCACGAACACCAGGCTGGAATACGTCGGCAACCACATCAGCCTCGGGCGGCGGGACGCGATCCTGCAGATGGTCGACGAGGAGGGGCAGGCCAAGCCGAAGTACCTGGGCGGCCGGACGGCCGCACGGATCAAGGCGGGCATCCTCTGGGGGTCGCTGTGGACCACCTCCCACCCGACCTTCGGCCTGCCCCGGCGCAGGCACCGCCTGGCCGACGTGCCCACCAGTACGGCCGCGGCCGCCCGGGCCACCGCCTGACCGACCCCTCAACTCACCTCTGCCACAGCCTCTAGGGTGGTCCACGTGGACAGCTCCGCCACCGATCCCTTCGACACCGATCGGTTCGAGGCCGGCCGGAACCGGCTGGCCTCGCTCGCGTACCGGCTGCTCGGCTCCGCCGGCGACGCCGAGGACGCCGTGCAGGACGCGTTCCTGCACTGGCAGGCCGCCGACCGGCAGCGGATCAGGGTGCCGGAGGCGTGGCTGACCAAGGTGGTCACCCACCTGTGCCTCGACCGGCTCCGTTCGGCCCAGGCCCGCCGCGAACGCGCCGTCGGCGCCTGGCTGCCCGAGCCGCTCCTCGACGGCGACCCGATGCTCGGCCCCGCCGACACCTTCGAGCAGCGCGAATCGGTCTCGCTGGCCGTGCTGACGCTCATGGAGCGCCTGTCGCCCGTCGAGCGGGCCGTCTACGTGCTGCGCGAGGCGTTCGACCACAGTCACGCCGAGATCGCCGAGATCCTCGACATCACCGAGTCCGCGAGCCAGCAGCACCTCCACCGGGCCCGGCGCCGCATCACCGCCGCGCGCCGCGGCGGCACCGAGGTCGACCGGGCGGCCGCCCGCAGGATCGTCGAGGAGTTCCTCGCCGCCGCCTCGTCCGGCCGCACCGAACGGCTGGTGGCGCTGCTCACCGACGACGCGACCGCGATCTCCGACGGCGCCGGTCTGACCGAGAAGCTGCTGCGGTACGACACCGCACAGCGCGTCGCCGCCGTCGCGAGGGCCGGCTTCCGGCCCACCCCCGCGAAGCGGCGCCTGGCCGGCGGCACGCCCGCCATCCACTTCGCGCTGGTCAACGGCACCCCCGCCATCCTCACCGTGGTGGGCGACCGGGTCGTCGGCTCCGTGACCTTCGACCTCGCGGGCGGAAAGATCGCCACCGTGCGCGGCATCGCCGCCCCCGTCCGCCTCGTCCGCCTCACGGAGGCCTGGCGGCGGCACGGACCGGACACGCCGCTGATCAGCGAGTGGTGACCCGACGCCGCCGCCTGCCGGGCCCGCGGGTCAGGACCGACAGGTCAGGGCAGACGGGTCAGGACCGCGCGGCCGGCTTCCACTCCTCCGCCAGGAGGCCGAGCAGCACCTCGTCCAGGAACTCGCCGAGCACCCACGCCGAGGAGCGCAGCAATCCCTCGCGGACGAAGCCGTTGCGTTCGGCGGCGCGGAGCATGGCGTGGTTGTCGGCGAGGGTGTCGATCTGGAGGCGGTGCAGGCCGCGGACGACGAAGCCGTAGTGGGTGAGGACCGCGACGATGTCGGTGCCGTAGCCCTTGCCGCGGGCGGACGGGAGGAGGCCGAGGCCGATGTGGGCGGTGCGGTTGTGGGTGTCGATGCCCCACAGGGTCGCCACGCCGATCAGCGTGCCGCCCTCCAGCTCCACCACGGAGAACGGGACGACTCCTTCCTTGGAGTCGTCGCCGACGAGCCGCGGATCGTTCGAGCCGGGTCTGATCGGACGCCACGGCCCGCCCTCGGCCCTCGATCCGGTGACGACGTCGTCGAAGAGCTCGGTCCGCAGGATCGGTATGTCTTCCTCGTGCCGGGCGCGGAGCCCGACCTTCTCACCCTTGAGCATGCGAGCTTCCTACCGGGCGGGGGCGGGCACGGCAAACCGTTAACTGCCCATCGCGCGAGGTACGTTGTCTGCCATGACTGAACGGGGAATCACTTCTGACACCTGGCCGCCCGCCCCCATACAGACCGAGCGCCTCGTGCTCCGCGCGTCCGAGGCGCGGGACCGGGCGGCGTTCGTCGAGCTGTTCGCGTCGCCCGAGGTGGGCACGTACATCGGCGGCGCGCGGCCGCGCGAGGAGCTGGAGCGCGCGATGCCCGAGGTGCCGGGGCAGCGGCCCGGCTCCTTCGTGGTCGAGCGCGACGGCGCGATGATCGGCATGGTCACGCTCGACCGCCAGGACGGCGGGGAGAGCGAGCTCGGGTATCTCTTCCTGCCGGAGGCGTGGGGACACGGGTACGCGGGCGAGGCGTGCGCGGCTGCGCTCGGCTGGGCCGCCGGGGCGCGGCCCGGTGAGCCGGTCGTGCTCCGGACCCGGTCCGACAACGAGCGCGCGATGCGTCTCGCGGCGAAGCTGGGGTTCACCGAGGTGAAGCGGTACGAGGAGTACGGCGCCGAGCAGTGGCTCGGCATGCGGTAGGGCCACCGGAACGACCCTCGCGCCACCACCCACCCAGCGCCGGCACCGGCACCGGCGCCGGCGTCGGTGTCCGGAACCGATGTCGACAGCGGGCGCGTCCGCCCAGGGGAACGGAAGACCGACGTCGCTTCTGCCTGGAGGACCCGCCGATGACCGGAACGGCCGCCGCCCGCTACCTCTATCTGACCCGGCACGGGGAGGCCTCCGCGGACGAGAGCGCGCTGACGGAGGCGGGGCGGCGGCAGGCCGGGCTGCTCGGGGAGCGGTTGCGCGGGGTGCCGCTGGCGGCGATCCACCACGGGCCGCTGGCCCGCGCCGAGGAGACGGCGCGGCTCGTGGGCGCGGCGCTCGACGGCGTACCGCTGCGGTGTGACGAGGCGGCCGGGGACTACGTGCCGTACGTGCCGGGGCGGGAGGAGCTGCCCGCCGCGTCGGCGGACGCGATGCTCGGCTTCCTCGGCGGCTTCCCGGCCGAGGAGCGCGAGCAGGGGCCGGGGCTCGCGGCGGCGGCGCTCGCGCGGTTCACCGGGCCGGTGGCCGGGGACGAGCCGCGTCACGAGCTCGTCGTGACGCACAACTTCCTGGCCGGCTGGCTCGTACGGGCCGCGCTCGACGCGCCGGAGGCGCGCTGGATGGGCATCAACCACGCCAACGCCGCCCTGACGGTGATCCGTTACGCCCCCGGCCGCGCGCCCGCGCTGCTCCTCTTCAACGACACCGGCCACCTGCCTGCGGAGCTCCGCTGGACGGGTTTCCCGCCGGAGCTCCACGTCTGAGCGCCGCCTCACCAGTGGGTGACGATCTTGCGTGGGCGGTCCGTCCAGTCCGCGAAGGTCGCCGGGCGTCCCTCGCACGACATCGGCACGATCAGGTCGCAGGTGGCGCGGGCGTCGAACCACATCTCGCCGCGATGGGGGCCGGTGACGACCAGGAGGGTGTTGAAGCCGCAGCCGCCCTCCTGGAGGTAGACGGCGCCAGCGGTCTTCCGTTCCTGCAGCACTCCGCACTCGTCGTCCCAGGCCTCCCAGGCCGCCGCGTCCTCGCGCGGCGGCTCGCGGTCGCCCAGCTCGTCGTCGTAGGCGGCGTACGAGTCGGGGTGCGGGAAGTCCGTGGTGAGCAGGTCGTAGTTGGTGTCCCGGTCGCCCCACCAGCCCCACCCGTCGGGCCCGCGCCAGAGCCGGTTGAAGCCCTGGCCCTGACCCCGGCCCCCGCCACCGCCACCACCCCCGCCGCCGGCACTGACGAGGAGCAGGTACTCCCGGTACTCGTCCGGGAATCGGATCCCCAACTCCCGCTCGGCCTCGACGACTTCACCCAGGGTCAGCGGCGGCGCCGCCGGCTTCCCGTACTGCTGCGCGGCAGGGCCGGTGTGGGGGTCGTGTCGGTGGCCGCGCGCCAGGCGCCGATACTCCGCTGACCAGTCCGCCGACCAGTCGGCCGTCCAGTCCTCCGTACGCACCCGCCGAGTCTAGAACGGGTCAGGCGGGCCGCCCCGCGGAGTCCGTCACCTCACCCGAGGCGTCCTGCCGTGTCACGCCGGTGATGCTCAGGAACACCCCCCAGGCGGCCAGCAGCACCGCGACGAGCGTGTTCCACCAGCTCGGTGTGAGCCAGGGGAACGAACCCACGATGAACACCGCCGCGGCAGCGATGCCCACGACTCTCCCAAGGGGGCCACCGCTCGTCGACCACGTGAGCGTCACCGCGGCGACGGCGAAGCCCAGCAGCGCCAGATGAAGGGCGCCGTACATCGAGCTGATGAGCAGAGCCGACGCATCAGGGGACAGGCGAATCCCGAACACCGGGTACACCAGGCGACCGACGACGAGCAGAAGCACCAGGAGAGAGACGAGAGCGACGGCAAGGGCAGCCAGTCCGATGTCGATCCGTGCCGACCGTTCGGCTCTCCGAGCGCCGAAGAGGCCACGTGCACCGGCCCCCCAGCTCACGATCGCGAAGAACAGCAGCTCGTCGCTCCATGACAGCAGCGCCTTGCCGTTGTCGACCCACGCCGTCATGTCGGCCGCCTCGGACGGCACGCCCGGGAGCAGCGAGAGGAGGAGAAGAGCGACGCCGGCGAGCGACGCGCCCGCGGCCGTGAGCAATCCATGGACGCGTTCGGCAGGGGGCCTCATGGTCGGTCTCATCGCCGCACAGCCTAGACGGCCCGTCGTCCGTCCCAACAGGCCCCCGGCGCAGCGGGACTAGCGCGCCCTGCGCTCCCGGTCGGCCGGGCGGCGGCGGCCCCGTACCGCCCACGCCCTCGCCGTCAGGGCGATCGAGCCGTCGCGTTCCAGGGGGACGGCGGAGGCGTAGGCGGTACGGACGCGGTCGCGGTCGCCGGCGGTGAGGGAGGTGACGTAGGCGGGGGCCGGGCCCTGGCCAGCGAGGAAGGGGTCCCAGAGGTCCGCGAAGCCGGGGAAGACGGTGGGGACGTCGATCGCGGTCGTCGTGACGTCGGTCAGGCCCGCGTCCGTCCACAGGCTGTGCAGCCGTTCGGGACGGCAGATCCCGAAGCGCCGGCCTTCGTCGAGGGCGACCGCCGCGGCCGGGTCGACGGTGGCGACGGCGTCCCAGAAGCGGCGCAGGAAGCCGGGGTGCTCGGCGTAGTCCCACACGTACGCGGCGGCCAGGCCGTCGCCCGGGCGCACCGCGCGGGCGAGTTCGGCGGCGCCGACGGCCGGTGCGGGGAGGAAGTTCAGGGCCAGGCCGCTGACGGCCACGTCGTACGCCCCGTCGGGGACCGGGAGGGCCGTCGCGTCGGCCACCGCGAAGGCGGCCGGGACATCACCATGGCCAGTGGCCCGGGCCGTACGGACGAAGGGTTCCGACAGGTCGAGGCCCACGAGCGCGCGGGGGCGGCAGCGGTCCGCCACCACGGACGACAGGGCCCCCGTCCCGCAGCCCACGTCCAGCCAGCTCAGCCCGTCCGCACGGCCGAGCCAGTCCGTGAACCGGGCCGCGACCAGCCGACTCCAGCGGCCCATGTACCGCTCGTACGCCTCGCCGGTCTCCCACATGTACGCGCCTCTGCCCGTGCCCCTGCCCATGGCCTCACCTCGTGCCGCCTCTGGCCGACTCCTCAGTCCAGCGTCTCCTCCTTGCCCGGCGTGAGCCAGCGCAGGCGGCCCGCGAGGGCGGGGTCCGCGGCGAACGCGGCGGTGATGCGGGCCGGGTCCTCGGCGAGGTGGGCCCAGGAGTCGAAGTGCAGCGGGACGACCTGGCGGGCGCCGAGGGTACGGGCGAGGGCCGCGCCCTCGGCGGCGCTGAGCGAGAAGGCCCGGTCGCCGGTGGACGGGAAGTGCGCGTCGCCGAAGTGCAGGAACGCCGTGTCGAGCGCGAACCGCTCCCCGATCCCGTCCAGCGCGTCATGGCGGACGGTGTCGCCGGAGACGTACAGCGTCCCGTCCTCGGTCTCGATGACGAACCCGGTCACCGGGCCGGTGGCCTGCTCGGTGCCCTCGGGGCCGTGCCGGGCCGGGGTCGCGGTGACGGTGACGGTCGTGCCGCCCGCGGTGACGGTACGGCGCTCCCAGGGCGCGAGCCCCTCCGCCCGGCCGGCACCCTCGCCGTCACCGAGGCGGGCCGCGGCCTCCGGTGTCGTGAGGACGAGCGCGGCGCGGCCGAGCACCTCGCGGCCCGCGTGGTCCAGGTTGTCGAAGTGCTGGTCGTGCGAGAGCAGCACGAGGTCGAGGGGCGGCAGCCGATCGGCGGGGAGGGCGGGGCCCGCGGTGCGGTGGAGGGGGCGGGCCGCCTCGTAGTCGGCGGGGGCCGCGTCGAAGGCGGGGTCGGTGAGGACGGTGAGTCCGCCGATACGGAGCAGCACGGTGGCCGTGCCGATGTAGGTGGCGGTGACGGCGGTCGCGGCGGTGGTCATGGTCTTGCGCCTCCTGGAACGGGTCCTGGAACGGGGTTCGACTCGACGCCGAGGAAACTAGACCGATCGGTCTCGGTTCGTCAACTGAACTTAGCAGTTCAGCGATTGCTCGCCTCGGGCCGCCGCCGGGCGGAATACGATCGGGCCGTCGGCGGCTGACCACAGCTGACGGCAGAAACACCCCCAGCAGTAGTCAGCAGTCAGTCGAAGGAGATTCCTCATGGCGCAGGTCGCGCTCAAGGGCAACCCGGTCACGGTCGACGGCACCCTGCCCGCCACGGGCACCCAGGCTCCCGAGTTCACCCTGGTCGGCGAGGGTCTCGCGGACAAGTCGCTGAAGGACTTCGCGGGCCGCCGCAAGGTCCTCAACATCTTCCCGAGCGTGGACACGCCCACCTGTGCCGCGTCGGTGCGCGCGTTCAACGCGAGCGCCGCCGAGCTCGACAACACCGTGGTGCTCTGCATCTCCGCGGACCTGCCCTTCGCGCAGGCCCGCTTCTGCGGCGCCGAGGGCCTGGAGAACGTGCAGAACCTCTCCACCCTCCGCGGCCGCGAGTTCCACACCGCCTACGGCGTCTCGATCGCCGACGGCCCGCTGGCCGGCCTGACCGCCCGCGCGGTCGTCGTCCTCGACGAGGACGACAAGGTCCTCCACACGGAGCTCGTCAACGAGATCTCCCAGGAGCCGAACTACGAGGCCGCGCTCGCCGCCCTGAAGTAGGCCCCGCAGACCCGCAGCACCGCAGCACTCCCGGGCCCGCCCGGCGCAGCACCGTCGCGCCGCGCGGGCCCGCCGCGCGCCGCAGCCCGCCCGTACCGACCCGTACCCCGCCCCTACCCGCCCGTACCGTCCTACGATCGAAGCATGTCACGACGCACCGGCTCGGACGACGGTTCCGACTCCCGCTCGTACCTCTCCCTCTGGTCCAAGGACTCCTTCCTCTCCATCGGGTCCGTCGGGTCCTTCATGTCCATCGGCTCCGTCGGATCCGCCTTCTCCATCGGGTCCGTCGGGTCCTTCCTCAGCGTCGGGTCGCTGCTCTCCGCACGCTCCCTGCTCGCCGTGATGTCGTGGCGGTCGGTGCGGGCCGTCATGGGCTCGCGGTGCGTGCCGGGCGGGCGGAAACTGGAGGAGTAGCGCGGCCGCCAGGCGGGGGTGCCCCGGAGGAGTGGTCATGGGCGGCACGGGCGGCATGAGCAGTACGGCGTTGGAGACCCTGCGCGAGCGGTTGCGGGGCGAGGTGATCGGCCCGCAGGACGCGGGGTACGACGAGGCCCGGACGATCTACAACGCGATGATCGACCGGCGGCCCGCGGCGATCGCACGGTGCGCGGACCGGACGGACGTACGGGCGGCGGTGCGCCTCGCGCGCGAGACCGGTACGGATCTGGCGGTGTGCGGCGGCGGCCACAGCGGCGGCGGCCTGGGCATGATCGACGACGCGCTCGTGATCGATCTGTCGGGCGGGCTGCGCTGGGTACGGGTCGATCCCGAGACGCGTACGGCCCTCGTCGGCGGCGGCAGCCAACTCGGCGACCTGGACCACGAGGCGCACGGCCACGGGCTCGCCACCCCCGCCGGGGTGATGTCGACGACCGGCGTCGGCGGACTCACGCTCGGCGGCGGGCACGGGCATCTGACCCGCGCGTACGGGCTGACCATCGACAACCTCCTCGCGGCGGACGTGGTCCTCGCCGACGGTTCGACCGTCACCGCCTCGGCCGAGGAGCACCAGGACCTGTTCTGGGCGCTGCGCGGCGGCGGCGGCAACTTCGGCATCGTCACCGCGTTCCGCTTCGCCCTGCACCCGGTGGACACCGTCGGGCTCGCGGTCACGCTGTGGGACCCGGAGCACATCGGGGCGGTGCTGCGCTGGTACCGGGAGTTCCTGCCGGCCGCCCCCGAGGACCTGAACGGCTTCTTCGCCACGCTGACGGTGCCGCCGGGGCCGCCGTTCCCGGAGGAGATCCACCACAGGAAGATGTGCGGCGTGGTGTGGTGCACCACGGGGCCGACGGACGAGGAGACGCTGGCGAAGCTGTTCGTGCCGGTCGCCGAACCCGCCCCGCCGGTCTTCCACTTCGCGACACCGATCCCGTACCCCGGGATCCAGACGATGTTCGACGAGCTCATCCCGAAGGGGCTGCAGTGGTACTGGCGCGGTGACTTCTTCGACCGTGTCACGGAGGACGCGATCGACGTGCACCGCACGTTCCTGGAGCGCATGCCGACCGAGCTGTCGACCATGCACCTGTACCCGGTCGACGGCGCCGCCCACCGGCCCGGCCCGATGGACACGGCGTGGGCCTACCGCGACGCCGTCTGGTCCGGCGTGATCGGCGGCGTCGGCACCGAACCGGCCGAGGCGGGCGCGCTCCGCGACTGGGCGGTGAGCTACTGGGACGCGCTGCACCCGCAGTCGATGGGCGGTGCGTACGTCAACTTCATCGGCCAGGACGAGCCGCAGGAGCGGGTGCGGGCGACGTACCGGGGCCACTACGAGCGGCTGGCGGAGGTGAAGCGGACGTACGACCCGGAGAACGTCTTCCACCACAACCAGAACATCCTTCCGGCCGGTTGACGACCGACCGACGTCCGACCGATGAGTTTTGCGGTGATCATGGGTCGTAGTAGGTGCAACGACATCACCGAGATCCCGAGATCACCGAGGACCCATCATGCGCAAGCTCATCGCCTCCGCCTTCGTCTCGCTCGACGGCGTCGTCGAGGCCCCGGGCGGCGAGCCCGGCTACCGCAACTCCGGCTGGACCTTCAAGCACACCGAGTTCCTGCCCGAGGCCTACGAGCTCAAGGGCCGGGAGCAGCGGGAGGCCACGGCGATGCTGCTCGGCCGCACGAGCTACGAGGCGTTCAGCCCGGTGTGGCCGGACATGGCGGACTTCGCGGACTACAAGGAGATGCCGAAGTACGTCGTGTCCACCACCCTCACCGAGGACGACCTGGTGTCGAACTGGGGCGAGACCACGATCCTGCGCTCGCTCGACGAGGTCGCCGCGCTGAAGGAGACCGAGGGCGGCCCGATCATCGTCCACGGCAGCGCGACCCTGGTCCGCGCCCTCGCGGACGCGGACCTGATCGACCGCTACCACCTGCTGGTCTTCCCGCTCCTGCTCGGCGCGGGCAAGCGCCTCTTCAGCACGACGGACAAGGACGCGCAGAAGCTGAGGCTGGTGGAGCACGAGGCGTACGCGAACGGGGTGCAGAAGCAGGTCTTCGACGTGGTGCGATGACGGGCCCCCGGCGGGGTCGGTGTATATACTGACCCGCACCGGATATACGCCCTGTCGGGAGGCTGCCGTGACCAAGACCCTGGTCGACATCGACGACGAGATGCTCGCCCTCGCCCAGCGGCAGCTCGGCACCAAGACCAAGCGCGACACCATCAACCGGGCGCTGTCGATAGCGGCATCCCTCAGCGCGGACGATCGCGCCCGCGCGCTCCGGTGGCTCCAGGACAACCTCGCGGAATACGTCGACCTCGACTACCTGGACGAACAGGAGCGACGGGGCCGATGAACTACCTCGCCGACACCTCGGCGGTGTGGCGCCTCCTGCGCGGGCGGGCCGGAGCGCCCTGGCCCGAGCGGGTGGCGCGCGGGCAGGTCGCACTCTGCCCGCCCGTCGAGGCGGAGCTGATGCCGGCGATGCGGTCCGACCGCGACTGCGAGCCGTTCCTCAGCATGCTGGGCCAGACCTTCGGCTGGGTGCCGGCCGTGGACGACCCGTGGCCTGAGGTTTTCGCCGTCCAGCGGGAGCTGGTGCGGATCGGACACCACCGCGGGCCGTCGCCGATGGACATCCTGATCGCGCTGACCGCGCGGCAGCACCGGCTGACGCTCATCCACGTGGACGACGACTTCGGCGCCATCGCGAAGGTGTGCCCGGACATCGCCATGGTCCGGCTCGACGCACTCTGAGCTGCGGCTCACCCCACCAGCCGCACCGCCAGCACCACGATCAGCGTGCTCGATGCCAGGGCCGTCGCCAGGCGGCCGCGTGGGCCGGTCAGGGTTCGGCCCAGGAGGGTGCCGCCGGTGGTGAGGAGGAGTTGCCAGCTGGCCGAGGCGAGGAGGGCGGCGAGGACGAAGGCGGTGCGGGTGGCGAGGGTGGAGGGGGCCGCGGCGGGGCCGGTCGCGAGGATGAGGGCGGCGAAGTAGATCACCGTCATGGGGTTGAGGATCGTGATGCCCAGGAAGGTGAGATAGGCGCGGGCCGGGCCGGGGCCGGGGGCGCCGTCGTCGCGGGAGGCGAGCGCGCCGGCGCGGTGGGCGCGGACGGCCGTCACGGCGGCGCGGACCGCGAGGGCCACCAGGACCACCGCGGACGCCCACCGCAGCGGCGCCATCACCGGCGTGAGCAGCGGGACCAGGACCGAGCCGCCCGCGACCGCGAGCAGCGCGTACACGCCGTCCGCCGTGGCGACGCCGAGCGCCGCCGCCGCGCCGGTGCGCCAGTCCGTGCGGGCCGTGACGGCCACCAGATAGGCGCCGACCGCGCCGACCGGGATCGCGATGCCGTAACCGGCGAGCAGGCCGGCCACCGCCGCCGCGATCACGCGACGGGCGGGGTCGCGCCTCCCGGGGCGCCGCACTGCTGCTGTCGGGCACCGGCAACGCGAACGGCGACGGCGACGAAGCGGGCAGCGGCAGTACGGTCAGCGGTCATGCGGTGCAGCTTCCCGCCGCCCGGCCGCCCGCCGCAATCCGTTTTCGAGCACCGCCTACGGATTGCCGCCTACGGATTCACGATCACCTTCACCGCTTCGTCGACCTTCGGCATGACCTGCGCCCCGTTCTCGTGGAAGATCGGCATCGCCTTCTCCACGAACGCCCGGAACGCCGCCTCCGACTCCCAGAAGTCCACCACCCGCCAGCCGCCCGTGCCGTCCGGGCCGCCCGCGTGGGCCAGGAAGCCCGGCATCGGGAACCAGGGGGCGGAGGTGATCTGCTCGGTCATGCGCTCGTACTGCTCCTGCGTGCCGCCGGGGATCTCGACGGTGACGATGACGGGCATGGGGTGCTCCCGTGAGAGGGGAAGGGGGGCGGGGGTGCCGACACCAGCACACCAGCCCACCCCCCACCCCGCACGTACACCACCGCCGAACGAACGAAGGACCCGCCGCCCTCAGCGGTAGATGAGCAGTTCCCGCTCGGTCGCGCCCGTCAGTTCGTAACGGGTTCTGACCAGCGGGCGGCCCGAATAGATGCGGATCAAGGTGGCCGCGTCACCGTGGAAGCGGGCCGGGGCGCGGCCCTCGACCGTGTTGCCGAGGTCGACCTCGCCGGCGTGGTCCGCGAGCACGCCGACGAGGCGCGGGGTCTCCCGCCTGCGGCTGGTGACGGACAGCAGCGGAAGGGCCAGGGCGAGGGCCGCGCCGCAGTAGGCGCCGGGCTCGCCGAAGGCCTCCCGTACGTCCCCGGCGTGCACCCACTCGCCGAGGGCGACCGCGTCGAGCCGCCCGTCCTCCTGCTCGGCGATGACCGGACCGGCCTCGCTCAGGCCGCGCTCCAGCTCGTCGAGGACCCGGCCGAGCGGCCAGTCCTCGCGCTCGGCCACGTCGCAGGCGTTGGCCTCGGGCAGGAACACGCCCTCCTCCAACCGCCCCTCGACGATCCTGACCAGCGCGGCCCCGCAGTGCGCGAGCACCTGCCGCGCGGTCCAGCCGGGACACGCGGTCCGGTTCTCGTACGCCTCCTCGGGCGTGCGCCGCAGCAGCGGCATCAGCAGGTCCCGCTCCGTCGTGAGCAGACGGTCCGGGAGCCACGGATCACGTACGTACTCGGTACACATACGACCTCAGTAGCGGTAGTGGTCCGGCTTGTAGGGGCCGTCGACCTTGACGCCGATGTAGGCGGCCTGCTCGGGGCGGAGGGTGGTGAGCTTGACGCCGAGGGAGTCGAGGTGGAGACGGGCGACCTTCTCGTCGAGGTGCTTCGGGAGGGTGTAGACGTCGGTCGGGTACTCCTCCGGCTTGGTGAAGAGCTCGATCTGGGCCAGGGTCTGGTCCGCGAAGGAGTTCGACATCACGAAGGACGGGTGACCGGTCGCGTTGCCGAGGTTGAGGAGCCGGCCCTCGGACAGCACGATGACGACCTTGCCGTCGGGGAAGGTCCAGGTGTGGACCTGGGGCTTGACCTCGTCCTTCACGATCCCGGGGATCTGGGCCAACCCCGCCATGTCGATCTCGTTGTCGAAGTGGCCGATGTTGCCGACGATCGCCTGGTGCTTCATGCGGGCGATGTCGGACGCCATGATGATGTCCTTGTTGCCCGTCGTGGTGACGAAGATGTCGGCGGTCTCCACGACCTCGTCCAGGGTGGCGACCTGGTAGCCGTCCATGGCGGCCTGGAGGGCGCAGATGGGGTCGATCTCGGTGACGATCACGCGGGCGCCCTGGCCGCGCAGGGACTCGGCGCAGCCCTTGCCGACGTCACCGTAGCCGCAGACCACGGCCGTCTTGCCGCCGATCAGCACGTCGGTGGCGCGGTTGATGCCATCGATGAGCGAGTGACGGCAGCCGTACTTGTTGTCGAACTTCGACTTCGTCACGGCGTCGTTCACATTGATCGCCGGGAAGAGGAGAGCGCCGTCGCGGTGCATCTCGTAGAGACGGTGGACACCGGTGGTGGTCTCCTCCGTCACGCCGCGGATACCGGCCGCGAGCGAGGCCCAGTCCAGGGTGCTGTTCTCCAGCAGGGCGCGAACCACGGCCAGTTCCTCGTTGGAGACCTCCGGCAGAGCACCGGTCTTCTGGTACTCCACACCCTTGTGGACGAGGAGGGTGGCGTCGCCGCCGTCGTCCAGGATCATGTTGGGGCCTTCGCCACCGGGCCAGGTGAGCGCCTGCTCGGTGCACCACCAGTACTCCTCCAGGGTCTCACCCTTCCAGGCGAAGACCGGGATGCCGGCGGCGGCGATGGCGGCGGCGGCGTGGTCCTGGGTCGAGTAGATGTTGCAGGAGACCCAGCGGACCTCGGCGCCGAGCGCGACCAGGGTCTCGATGAGCACGGCCGTCTGGACGGTCATGTGCAGGGAGCCCGTGATGCGGGCGCCGGCGAGCGGCTGGGTCTTGGCGTACTCGCGGCGGATGGACATCAGGCCGGGCATCTCGTGCTCGGCCAGCGTGATCTCCTTGCGGCCGAACGCGGCCAGGGAGAGGTCCGCGACCTTGAAGTCGGAAAACACGGCATCGGTGAACTCAGACACGTGCGAGGCTCCTTGAAGCTCGGGAAGCTTGGATCGATCGGTGGATTTCGAGGGCCGCCGTGGACTTGTTGAGCGTGATGTAGTGCAGGCCGGGCGCGCCCTCGGCGAGCAGCCGCTCGCCCATCGCGGTCGCGTGCTCCACCCCGATCCGGTACGCGGCGGCCGGGTCGTCCTTCGCCGCCTCCAGACGGTGCGCCAGGTCCTCGGGGAAGGCAGCGTTCGACAGCTCGGCGAAGCGGCGGATCTGCCGTACGTCGGTGGCGGGCATGATCTCCGGGATGATCGGGGTGTCGCAGCCGGCCGCCGCGACCCGGTCCCGGAGCCGCAGATAGTCCTCCGGGTCGAAGAACATCTGGGTGATCGCGTAGTCCGCGCCCGCCCGGCACTTGGCGACGAAATGCCTGATGTCGCTCTCCCAGTCGGGCGAGCGCGGGTGGCCCTCCGGGAAGGCCGCGACGCCGATCCGGAACTCCCCCAAGGACCGTACGAGCTCGACGAGTTCGTACGCGTGGGTGAAACCGTCCGGGTGCGCGGTCCACTCGCCGCACGGGTCGCCCGGAGGGTCGCCACGCAGGACGAGGACGTCACGGACACCGGCGTCGGCATAGGCGCCGATGATCGCGCGCAGCTCGGCCACCGAGTGGCCGACGGCCGTGAGGTGCGCGACCGGCCGCAGGGTGGTCTCGCGGACGATGCGCTGGGTGACGTCGATGGTGCGGTCGCGGGAGGAGCCGCCGGCGCCGTACGTCACGGAGACGAAGTCCGGCGCGAGCGCCTCCACGCGGCGGATGGCGTTCCACAGCGTCCGCTCACCCCTGTCGGTCTTCGGCGGGAAGAACTCGAACGAGAAGGTCGGCTTCACCTGCGGCCTCCCGCGTTGAAGTAGGTCGCCTCGGGGTGGTGGACGACGAAGGCGTCCGTGGACTGCTCGGGGTGCAGCTGGTACTCCTCCGACAGCGCGACCCCGATCCGCTCCGGCCGCAGCAGCGCGGCGATCTTCGCCCGGTCCTCCAGGTCGGGGCAGGCGGGATAGCCGAGGGAGTAGCGGCAGCCCTGGTACTCGGTGCGCAGGATGCCTTCCAGGCCTGCCGCGTCGGTGCCCCCGATGCCCCACTCGCCGCGCACCCGTGCGTGCCAGTACTCCGCCAGAGCCTCCGCCAACTGCACGGACAGGCCGTGCAGTTCGAGGTAGTCGCGGTACGAGTCGGCGGCGAACAGCTTCGCCGTCTCCTCCCCGATCCTCGACCCCACGGTGACGATCTGGAGGCCCAGGACATCGACCTCGCCGGAGTCCTCCGGGCGGAAGTAGTCCGCCAGGCAGAGGTGCCGGCCCCGTTCCTGGCGGGGGAAGGAGAAGCGGGTCCGCTCGTTCCCGTCCTCGTCCAGGACGATCAGGTCGTCGCCCTTGGACACGCACGGGAAGTAGCCGTAGACCACGGCCGCTTCGACCAGCCGGTCGGTCTGGATGCGGTCCAGCCAGCCGCGCAGCCGCGCCCGGCCCTCCGACTCGATCAGCTCCTTGTCCTTCAGGCCCCACTGGCCCTTGAACAGCGCACCCTCGTCCAACCACGAGGCGTACTCGCCCAGTTGGATTCCCTTGACCACCTTCGTCCCGAGGAACGGCGGCTCCGGTACGACGTTGTCGGCGGCCACATCGGAACGTCCGGCCGGCTCCGCCTCGCGCACCTCCAGGACCGGGGCCTCCCGCTTGGGCACGCGCCGCTGCTTCAGCTCCGGCAGTACGGCTCCGGGCACGCCCCGCTTCACCGCCATGAGCGCGTCCATCAACCGCAGGCCCTCGAAGGCGTCCCGCGCGTAACGGACCTCGCCGTCATACAGCTCGTGCAGGTCCTGCTCGACATACGCCCTGGTCAGCGCCGCACCGCCCAGGATCACCGGATACCTGTCGGCCAGCCCGCGCCCGTTCAGCTCCTCCAGATTCTCCTTCATGATCACCGTGGACTTGACCAGCAGGCCCGACATCCCGATCACATCGGCCCGGTGCTCCTCCGCAGCCTCCAGGATCGCCGAAACCGGCTGCTTGATCCCGATGTTGACCACGTTGTAGCCGTTGTTGGACAGGATGATGTCGACAAGATTCTTTCCGATGTCGTGCACATCACCGCGCACGGTCGCGAGCACGATCGTGCCCTTCCCGTCCCCCGCATCCGACTTCTCCATGTGCGGCTCCAGATACGCCACCGCGGTCTTCATCACCTCCGCCGACTGCAGCACGAACGGCAGCTGCATCTGCCCCGAGCCGAACAGCTCCCCGACCGTCTTCATGCCGTCCAGCAGCACCTCGTTGACGATCTCCAGCGCCGGCCGCCCCACCAGCGCCGCATCCAGATCCGCCTCCAGGCCGTTCTTCTCGCCGTCCACGATCCGCCGCTTCAGGCGCTCCTCCAGCGGCAGGGCGAGGAGCTCCTCCGCCTTGCCGGCCTTCAGGGACTTCGCCGTCGCGCCCTCGAACAGCTCAAGCAACCGCTGCAGCGGGTCATAGCCCTCCCGTCGCCGGTCGTAGATCAGATCGAGCGCGACCTCGACCTGCTCCGGCTCAAGCCTGGCGATCGGAAGGATCTTCGACGCGTGCACGATGGCCGAGTCCAGGCCGGCCTTCACGCACTCGTCCAGGAACACCGAGTTGAGAACGATCCGCGCCGCCGGATTGAGCCCGAAGGAGATGTTCGACAACCCCAGGGTCGTCTGCACATCGGGGTGCCGCCGCTTGAGCTCCCGGATCGCCTCGATCGTCGCGATCCCGTCGCCCCGTGACTCCTCCTGGCCCGTGCAGATCGTGAAGGTGAGGGTGTCGATCAGGATGTCGCACTCCCTGATCCCCCACCGCCCCGTCAGGTCGGCGATCAGGCGCTCCGCGATCCCGACCTTCTTCTCCGCCGTCCGGGCCTGTCCCTCCTCGTCGATCGTCAGCGCCATCAGCGCCGCGCCGTGCTCCCGCGCGAGCGCCGTGACCTGCGCGAACCGCGACTCGGGCCCGTCGCCGTCCTCGTAGTTGACCGAGTTGAGCACCGCTCGGCCGCCCAGCTTCTCCAGACCGGCCCGCAGCACCCCCACCTCGGTGGAGTCGAGCACGATCGGCAGCGTCGAGGCCGTCGCGAAACGCCCGGCCAGCTCCGCCATGTCGGCGACGCCGTCACGCCCGACATAGTCCACGCACAGATCGAGCATGTGCGCGCCCTCGCGGATCTGGTCCCGCGCCATCTCGACGCAGTCGTCCCAGCGGCCCTCCAGCATCGCCTCGCGGAACTTCTTCGAACCGTTGGCGTTCGTCCGCTCGCCGATGGCCAGGTATGACGTGTCCTGGCGGAACGGCACATGGCTGTAGAGCGACGAGGCCCCCGGCTCGGCGGCCGGCGTCCTGGCCGGCACCGCCGCGCCCCGCACCCGTTCCACGATCTCCCGCAGGTGCTCCGGAGTCGTACCGCAGCAGCCGCCGACGAGGGCAGGGCCGTAGTCCCGTACGAAGGCCTCCTGCGCGTCCGCCAGTTCGGCCGGCGACAGCGGATAGTGCGCGCCCTCCGAAGTGAGCACCGGCAGACCGGCGTTGGGCATGACGGACACCGGGATGCGGGCGTGCCGGGAGAGGTGCCGCAGATGCTCGGCCATCTCGGCCGGGCCGGTGGCGCAGTTGAGGCCGATCATGTCGATGCCCAGTGGCTCCAGGGCCGTCAGGGCGGCGCCGATCTCCGACCCGAGGAGCATCGTCCCCGTCGTCTCGACCGTCACCTGCACGATCAGCGGCAGGTCCATGCCGAACGCGTCGAGCGCTCGCCGGGCGCCGATGACGGCCGCCTTGGTCTGCAGCAGATCCTGCGAGGTCTCGACGAGCAGCGCGTCCGCGCCGCCGGAGAGCAGCCCCTCCGCGTTCTGCCGGTACGCGTCCCGCAGCGGCTCGTACGTGACGTGGCCGAGCGTGGGCAGTTTGGTGCCCGGGCCCATGGAGCCGAGCACCCAGCGCGGGCGCCCGTCGGCGGCCGTGTGCGTGTCGGCGACCCCGCGGGCGATCCGCGCACCCGCCTCGGACAGCTCGTACACGCGCTGCTCGATGCCGTACTCGGCGAGCGCCGCCAGGTTCGCGCCGAAGGTGTTGGTCTCGACGCAGTCCACGCCGACCGCGAAGTAGGCGTCGTGGACGGAGGCCACGACATCGGGCCGGGTGAGGTTCAGGATCTCGTTGCAGCCCTCCAGGTTCTGGAAGTCGTCGAGACTCGGGTCGGCGGCCTGGAGCATGGTGCCCATCGCCCCGTCCGCGACCACGACCCGCCTGCCGAACTCCTCACGGAGGGAAACCTTCGACCGGCTCATGTCAGCCCCCTCAGATGGCTGAGCAGCTCCGCGGTGCAGCCCACGCCGTACGTCGTCCGGATGCGGTCCAGGAGCGAGTCGCGGTGCAGCCGGTACTCCTGCGTCCCCACGTAGTCGAGGACGGTCGAGGCGACCGCGCAGCCCAGCTGGGCCGCGCACCGCTCGGGCACGCCCCACAGCGTTCCGGCGAGGAAGCCGGCCCGGAAGGCGTCGCCGACGCCCGTGGGGTCGACCACGCCCGCGACCGCGGGCACCGCCGGCACGGCGAGCGGGGCCCGGGCCTCGCCCCGGATCCGTACCCCGGCCTCGCCGTGGGTGGTGATCCAGGTGCCGACCCGGCGCAGCACCTCCGCCTCCGGCCAGCCGGTCTTCTCCGACAGCAGGGCCGTCTCGTACTCGTTGGTGAACAGGAAGCGCGCCCCGTCCACCAGTTCCGCCACCTGGGCGCCGTCGAGCCGCGCGAGCTGCTGCGAGGGGTCGGCGGCGAACGGCACCCCGAGCTCGCGGCACACGCGCGCGTGGCGCAGCATCGCCTCGGGGTCGTCCGGGGAGACGAGCACCAGGTCGAGGCGCCCGGTGCGGGCGAGGACGTCCCGCAGGTCGATCTCGCGGGCCTCGGCCATCGCCCCGGCGTAGAAGGTGGCGATCTGGTTCTGCGCCCGGTCGGTCGTACAGACGAACCGGGCGGTGTGGAGCGCCTCGCTGACACGCACCGAGTCGGTGTCCACACCGTGGTCCTTCAGCCAGATCCGGTACGGCTCGAAGTCGGCGCCGACCGCGCCCACGAGGACGGGGCGCAGGCCGAGCACGCCGAGTCCGAAGGCGATGTTCGCTGCCACTCCGCCGCGCCTGACCTCCAGGTTGTCGGCGAGGAACGACAGGGAGACCTTGTCGAGCCGGTCGGCGATCAGCTGTTCGCTGAACCAGCCGGGGAAGGTCATCAGATGGTCGGTCGCGATGGATCCCGTGACAGCGATACGCATTTCTCAGACCCCCGCTGCCTGCTTCAGGGCCTCGACCCGGTCGGTGCGCTCCCAGGTGAACTCCGGGAGCTCGCGGCCGAAGTGCCCGTACGCCGCCGTGGCCGCGTAGACGGGGCGCTTCAGGTCCAGATCGCGGATGATCGCGGCCGGACGGAGGTCGAAGACCTCGCTGACGGCCTCCTGGATCCGCTCGTCGGGCAGGGAGCCCGTGCCGAAGGTCTCCACGAAGAGGCCGACGGGCTCGGCCTTGCCGATCGCGTACGCGACCTGCACCTCGCAGCGCTTGGCCAGACCCGCCGCGACCACGTTCTTCGCGACCCACCGCATCGCGTACGCGGCGCTGCGGTCGACCTTCGACGGGTCCTTGCCCGAGAACGCGCCGCCGCCGTGCCGCGCCATGCCGCCGTACGTGTCGATGATGATCTTCCGGCCGGTGAGGCCGGCGTCGCCCATCGGGCCGCCGATCTCGAAACGCCCGGTCGGGTTGACCAGCAGCCGGTAGCCGTCGGACTCCAGGTTCACGCCCTCCTCGGCGAGCTGCTTGAGGACGTGCTCGACGACGTGCTCGCGCACGTCCGGGGCGAGCAGGCCCTCGACCGAGATGTCGGCGGCGTGCTGGGAGGAGACGACGACCGTGTCGAGACGGACCGGCCGGTCGCCGTCGTACTCGATGGTGACCTGGGTCTTGCCGTCCGGGCGCAGATACGGCACGGTGCCGTCCTTGCGGACCTCGGTCAGGCGGCGCGACAGGCGGTGCGCGAGCGCGATCGGCAGCGGCATCAGTTCGGCGGTGTCGTCACAGGCGTAGCCGAACATCAGGCCCTGGTCGCCGGCGCCCTGGGACGCGAGCTCGTCCTCCGCGCCCTCGACCCGCGCCTCGTGGGCGGTGTCGACGCCCTGCGCGATGTCGGGCGACTGCGCGCCGATGGACACCGACACACCGCAGGAGGCGCCGTCGAAGCCCTTGGCGGAGGAGTCGTAACCGATGTCCAGGACCGCGTCCCGCACCAGCTGCGCTATCGGCGCGTAGGCGGAGGTGGTGACCTCGCCGGCGATGTGCACCTGGCCGGTGGTGATCAGGGTCTCGACCGCGACCCGGGAGTGCGGGTCCTGGGCGAGCAGGGCGTCCAGGATCGTGTCGCTGATCCGGTCCGCGATCTTGTCGGGGTGGCCCTCGGTCACGGACTCCGAGGTGAACAGGCGGCGGCTCATGCCTGCACCGCCGTCTTGTCGTCGGCGAAGAAGTGCTGCTCGATGGCGCCGAGGGTACGGATGGAGTCGACCTCCAGGGTCTCCATCTGGATCGCGGTGCCGCTCTCCTGCTCCAGGAGGAAGACGAACTCGACGAAGGACAGCGAGTCGATGAGGCGGTTCTCGATCAGGTCGAGGTCGGAGGCGATGTCGTCGCGCTCGGGGTGACGCTCGAGGATCCAGTTCTTCACGGTCTGCAGGCCGTCGGCCATGATGCTTCTCCTCATTAGCTACTGCTGCTGGTTACGTGCGGGGTGGGGGCGTCACGTACGGGGTGGGGGCGATGATCGGCGCGGCGACCGCGACCGCGTAGTCCACGTCGTGGCTGATGGACACGGTGATCTCGGAGATGCCGGACTCCTGGGCCATCTCGGCCGCGGGTCCGCGCAGCTCCACCAGCGGCCAGCCGCCCTCGGAGCGGCGTACGACGATGTCCGGCCAGGGCAGGAACCTGCCCCGGACCCGTAACGTCTTGAAGGCCGCTTCCTTGGCCGCGATCCGGCCGCACAGGCTCAGGACGTCGAGCCCGCCGGCCGTGCGGCAGTCGTCGAGTTCGCCGGGGGTGAGCATCCGCTCGAAGAACCTCTCGCCGTACTGCGCGAGAAGCCTGCGGACACGGTTGACGGACACGATGTCCATGCCGAGGTTCGCCCAGCCCAGGCCGCCCGCCGGCGGGGCCACGGGACGGGCCGGCACGTCAGATCACCGGCCCGGCCGCGAGACTCGCACCATTCGCGGCACTCGCGGCACTCGCGGCACTCGCGGCGCTCGCATCGGTGCGCATGCGGGCGTTCGCGTCGAGGACCGCCTCGGTCGCGGCCTCCCAGCCGCCGTGCCGGCGGGTCAGCGCCGACAGCCAGCGTTCCAGGCCGAAGGCGACACAGCTGGTGAAAGCGGGCCCGCCGGAGGACTCCAGGGTGATGTCGCAGCGGTCGCCGAAGAAGTTCCGGTGCGTGTTGACCGAGGCGATCGCCAGGTCCTCGTACAGGAACTCGTGCTTCACCGGCGTGAGCCGCTGGAGCAGCGCCTTGGAGCCGCCCTTGTCGAAGAACGGGTCGCAGGCGGCCTCCTTGCGCAGCGGCAGGTCGAGCGCCGCGGCGAAAACGTGGATCCGGGCGGTGAAGTCCGCCAGGTGGGCCTCGGCGTGCTCGCGCCCGCCGATGGCCACGATCTCCCGCATGCGGAAGCCGAGTTGGCGCCGCATCCCCTCGTAGTGGGTCTCCTTGCGGAAGCACCAGGAGCAGATCGTGACGAGGGTGTCGTCGGCGACCCGGGTCCCCTGGTGGGTGAGGTAGACGGCGTAGCAGGACGCCGAGGGCAGTGCGAGCGCGGCCGGTTCGAGCGCCGTGGCCGGGAAGCAGCCGGTGTCGGCGGAGAAGGGCTCGGTCGCGCGCCGCTCCAGGTCGAGCGGGGCGGCGACGACGGCCTGGTGGGGGAAGTTGTCGTAGTAGTCGAGCCGGGCCAGGTCGGCGGCCGGGAGCAGCGGGGGCATGGTCATCGGGCGGGCGCCCGCGGCCACCCCCCAGCCCTCGAAGGTGTCGTCGAGGAGCCGCAGCAGGCGGGTCCCCTCGGGGCCGAGCACGGGAAGTCCCCGTGTCGCGCCCTTGGTCTCCCCGACGCTCTGCGTCCCGGGGGTCGTCACGGTCATGATCTCTTCACCTCTCGGGGCGGGTCCCCGTGCTCAGAGGACCGGCAGGGAGTCGTCGGAGAAGATCCCGATCTTCTGGAAGAAGGCCAGCGGCTTGCGGATGATCCTGCGCTCGACGGCGCGGCGGCGCTCGTCGGCGATCAGGCTCTTGCGCAGGCCGAGCGGGTCCGCGATGCCGGCGTCCTTGTACACCTGCGGGTTGTAGAGCGAGTTGATGCTGAAGACGACATAGCGCTTGAGGTACGCCTCGACCTCCCGGATCCGCTCGGCGCTGACCGCCTCGCACATGCGCAGGTAGAGCAGCGAGACCAGCTCGCGCCCGAAGGCGATGTGACGGGACTCGTCCTGGTGGTGGATGCGGTTGACCTCGCGGACGGTGTGGCAGAGGGAGGCGTCCTTGCCCATCAGGGAGTTGTGGTGGTCGACCAGCTCCTCGAAGAACAGGATGCGGGTGAAGACCAGGAAGTTCTCGATCTCGGGCTCCCAGGCGGAGTCGGCGCTCATGGCGGGGGAGCCGTAGATCTTGTCGCCGTACCGGCGGCAGAACTCGGAGAAGAACCACATGTGTTCGTTCTCCTCACCGATGAAGTGGTGGAAGAAGTCCGACGGGACCTCGAAGCCGGGCATGTGGATGCGGCCGATGACCTCGATGAGGAGCTCGCGGATGCCGTGCACGTTGAGGCTGTAGAAGTTGATCGACTCCCACTTCGACAGCCGCTGAAGCGTTTCCTCGCCGAGGGTGTCGAAGTGGTCGGTGCCGTAGACGCTGAGCAGCTCCGGAGTCATCCAGTACTGCTTCTCCTCCAGCGTCTCGGGCCACTGGAAGGTCTGGTACGGGTTGTAGTAGTCCTCGACGGAACGCTCGCTGAGCCGCTCCAGGATCTCCATGAACCGGTCGGTGACGGGCAGGGCGGCGCCCATGTTCTCGCTCCTCGTGGTGTCGGGGGTCGGGGCCGGGATCGGCCGCTACGGCCGGACTTCGTAGACCGCGTTGACCGGGGTCTCGTTCGCGCGCCGCCAGCGGGTGAAGCCGGCCTCCTCGGCGATGGCGCGGAAGGCCTTCTCGCCGGAGTGGTTGCCGAGCGCGTGCGGGCCGCGCTGGGCGACCGCGACGGGCAGGCACATCACGGCGGACAGGGCCATGAACATGCGGGCGGCCGGGGTCTGGGTGTCGATGTCGGCGGGCGAGACGTTCGACTCGACGAGCATCCAGGTGCCGTCGGCGTCGAGCGACTTGTGCACGTGCTGGGCGGCGGCGACCGGGTCGCCCATGTCGTGCAGGGCGTTGAAGAAGCAGACCAGGTCGTAGCCGGAGCCCGGGTAGTCGTCGGCCGAGGCGACGTCGAAGACGACCCGGTCGGACAGGCCGGCCTCCTCGGCGAGCTGGCGCGCGATCGAGATGGCCTCCTCGGAGTAGTCGAAGCCGTGGACGGTGGCGTTCGGGAAGGCCCTGGCGATGAGCAGCGTGGTGTGGCCGACGCCGCAGCCGACGTCGGCGACGGTGCCGCCGGCGGCCAGCTTGTCGGTGACCTCGTGCAGGGACGGCAGCCAGTCCGGGACGAGCTTGTGCTCGTACGTCGGCTGGAAGAAGGAGCCCATGCCGGTGTCGAGCGCCGCGTCGTGCTCGGCCCAGCCGACGCCGTCACCGGTCCGGTACGCCTCGACGAGCAGGTCCTCGGTGGCGTACAGCGCCTTGAGCGCCGTGAAGAAGCCGGCGGCGTAGGTGACCGCGGTCGGGTCGGCGAGCACCTCGACGTGGTCGGCGGGCAGGGTGTACGTGAGCGAGCTCGGGTGCCGCTCCACGTACCCGGCGGACAGCTGGGCGTGCAGCCACTCCTCGACGTACCGCTCGTTCGTGCCGGTCTTCCCGGCGAGCTGCGCGGCGGTGAGCGGGCCGTCGGAGGCCAGGGCCTTGTAGAGGCCGAGGCGCTCGCCGAGGGCGACGGTCAGTCCGCGCACGGCCGCGCCGGCGTCGGTGATGACCTTCTGGTGGAAGTCGTGGGCACTTGTGCTGTGGGCGCTCATGCGGCCTTGTCCTCCTCGTACGCGGGGAGATCGCAGGTGAACAGGAAGGAGCGGGGCACGCGCGGGACGGAGCGGGCCGGCACCGGGTAGGGCCAGCGGTCGAAGTCGGCGCCGGGCTCGCCCGGCTGCCTGACCTCGCGCACCGCCCAGCCGCAGTCGGCGAGCAGCGCCTCGGGCTCCTCGGTGCCGAAGAGCCACGGGTTGCCGTCCTCCTCCAGGGCCTTCATGAAGGACCGGGCGAGCGGGTTCTCCAGGGCGGCCTTGGAGATGACGTCGCCGAGCAGCACGGAGCCGGGGGCGGCGTGCGCGGCGAGCAGCGCGATGAGGGTGCGGACGGCCTGCTCGGGCAGGAAGAACAGCAGGCCCTCGACGACCCAGAGGACGGGCTCCTCGCTCTTCCAGCCGGCCTCCTTCAGGGGGCCGGTCCAGTCCTGGGTGAGGTCGACGGGGACGGTGATCCGGGTACGGCCGGCCGGCGCGGGTTCCTGGGCCAGCATCTCGGCCTTGGCCTCCAGGAGCGCCGGGCGGTCGAGCTCGTAGACGGTGACGCCGTCGGGCCAGGGCAGCCGGAAGAAGCGGGTGTCCATGCCGGCGGCGAGGAAGACGACCTGCTTGATGCCGCGCTCCTCGACCGTCCTCACGATCTGGCGGTCCAGGTAGGTGGTGCGGATGGCGAGGAACGGCACGGTGCCGCCGCCGGCGTAGCGCTCGAGCAGTTCGAAGCCGATCTGGTCGGCGACGGTGCGCGCGTAGGGATCGGCGAACAGCCGGTCCTCGCGCTCGGTCTCCAGGGCACGCGCGGCGGCGGTCCACTGGGCGGTGCGGGATACGGCCTCCACAGGAGGTCTCCCTTCACTGGTGGGTGGTCACTTCGCAGGTGGGGGGTGTTCGGACGGCCGTGTTCGGCGCGCTCTCAGGCACCCGGTCTCAGGCACCTGGTCTCAGGCGCTCATGGCCACTGCGGGCACGCTCTTCCTCGTGCGGCCGCAGCACCCGGCCGGGTCCTCGGCGGCGGGCATCGACGACAGACGACCGGCCTCGGACCCGGCGGGACGGCGCCGGAAGATGCTGTGCAGGATCATGCTGAACACGGCCGTCCCGTCGGCGGCCACCAGCGTGCAGCGCGGCTTGACGGTGCCGCTGGTGGGGTTGAACGGCGACGGCGTGGCGCCGAGGATCTCGACGCGCGCGGTGAGGACGTCGCCGGGGCGCACGGGACGCAGATAGCGGACCTCGTCGATGCCGGGCGAGCCCATGCAGGCGCTGTAGGCGAGCAGCCCGTCGACGTAGCGGCGCATGAACATCGCCTGGGTGTGGAAGCCGCTGGCGATCAGCCCGCCGAACTGCGAGTCCTCGGCGAGCTCGGGGTCCGTGTGGAAGGGCTGCGGGTCGAAGCGCCTGCCGAACTCCAGCACCTCCTCCGCCGTGACGGTGACGGTGCCCAGCTCGTGGACGTCGCCGGGCCGGAAGTCCTCGAAGTAGCGCATCTCGCGCCCTCCTTGACCTAGGAGTGGTCGTTTCCTGGCATCCCCCAATCTACGAATCACTCATTTATTTTGTCAACCCAAAAAAAGCTGGAATCACCCCCGGTCCAGGGCCTGTCGGAGTGCCTGCCTGACGTCCTCCCACAGGTCCTCGACGTCCTCCACGCCGACCGACAGGCGCACGAGCCCGGGCGCGATCCCGGCGGCCGCCAGCGCCTCGGCGTCCAGCTCGCGGTGGGAGGTGGAGGCCGGGTGGGTGACCAGCGATTCCACGCCGCCGAGGGACAGCGCGAGCTTCGCGACCCGTACGCCCTCGATGAAGGCCCGGCCGGCCTCGCGCCCGCCCGCGAGCTCGAAGGACAGCAGCCCGCCTCCGCCCGACAGGACCTTGCGGGCGGTGGCGTACGAGGGATGGCCGGCCAGCCACGGGTAGTGCACGGCCGTGACGTCGGGGCGGCGGGCGAGCCGTTCGGCGAGCACGGCCGCGTTGGCGCAGTGCTCGCGCATCCGCAGCGGGAGGGTCGGTATCCCGCGCAGGGTGAGCCAGGCGGCGAACGGGTCGGCGCACGCGCCGAGTTCGACCGTGCGCGGCCAGACCGTACGGCGCAGGGCGTCGTCGGCGAAGACGGCGGCGCCGCCGAGCACGTCGGAGTGCCCGGCGAGGTACTTGGTGGTGGAGTGCACGACCACGTCCGCGCCCAGCTCCAGGGGGCGGCAGAGGACGGGCGAGGCGAGGGAGTTGTCGACGACGGAGGTCACCCCCGTCCGGCGGGCGGCGGCGAGCAGCGCCGGCAGCTCGGGCACCCGGCCGGTCGGGTTGGCGATCGTCTCCAGGACGAGCAGCCGGGTCGCGGGGTGCTGCGCGGCGGCCTCGAACTCCGCCACGTCGTCGCCCGACACGTAGGTGACGTGGATGCCGTGGCGGGCGGCGAGGTCGGACAGGACCGCGTAGGTCCCGCCGTACAGACAGCGCTGCGCGACCACCCGGTCGCCGGGCTTGAGCAGCGCGAGCAGCACGCCGCTGATCGCCCCCATCCCGGACGCGAAGGCGATGGCCCCGGCGCCCCCTTCGAGCCCGGCGAGGGTCTGCTCCAGGGCCCGTACGGTCGGATTGCCGCGCCGGCTGTAGACGTACGGCCCGTCGGGCCCGGCCATGGCCTCGGCGAGTTCGTCGGCGGAGGAGAAGGCGAAGGCGGAGGACTGGACGAGGGGGACGGAGAGCGGGTGACTGCCGGGCGAAAGAGGCGGGTTGGCGACGTGGACGGCGCGGGTGCCGATGTCCATGGCGGGTTCCTCTCGGACGGGGTTCTGGAGGTACGGGAAAGGGGCCGCCCGATGTCCGGCGTACGGAACATCGGGCGGCCCCTCGGGGCTCGTACGGCAGGCTGGGCCGGTTACGCGGAGACCTTCTCGCCCTGCGGGGCGGCGGCCGGGGCGTCGGCGGCCGGGGCCCTGTCGGACTTCATCACCAGGAGGGTGACGATGCCGCCGACCGCGGCGATGACCGCGGCGCCGATGAAGGCGGCGGAGAAGCCCTCGGTGAGCTTGGGCAGGTTGCCGAGCCGGGCGGCGCCCTGGGACATGGCGACGGCGGTGAGCGCGGCGAGGCCGAGCGCGGAGCCGACGTTGTAGGTGGTGTTGACGATGCCGGAGGCGAGACCGGCCTGCTCCTGCGGGGCGCCGGACATGGCGGTCATCATCGTCGGGATGTAGGCGAGGGACATGCCGAGGGCGGCGACGAGCGAGGCCGGCAGGACGTCGACCAGGAAGGTGCCGGTGGGCTCGACGGCGGACAGCCAGACCAGGCCGGCGGCGAGGACGAGCAGACCGATGCCGATGAGCGGCTTGGCCCCGAACCGGCCCATGAGGCGGGCGGTGATGGCCGTCATGAAGATCATGAGGAGCACGGTCATCGGGAGGAGCGCGGCGCCGGACGCGAAGGCCCCGTAACCGAGCACCTGCTGGAGGTAGAGGTTGAGGAAGTACCACATCGGGATCCAGGCAGCGCCGAGCAGCGTCATGGCCAGGTTGGCGGAGCCGAGGCGCGGGACCCGCCAGACGCTGAGCGGCATGAGGGGCTCGCGGACGGCCGTCTGGATCACGAAGAAGAGGCCGATGAGGACGACGGCGCCGAGGAGTTCGAGGACGGTGGCGGTGGTGCCCCAGCCGACCTCGGGGGCGCGGACGACGGCGAAGACACCGAGGGCGAGACCGGCGGTGACGGAGACGGCGCCGATGATGTCGACGGAGCCGCGGCGGGACTCGACGTTCGGGAGGAGCCTGGTCGCGGCGAGGGTCGCGAGGCCGATCGGGACGTAGATGACGAAGCACAGCTGCCACCAGGCCCACTCGGTGAACACGCCGCCGAGGAAGACACCGGCGGTGCCGCCGGCCGGGGCCGCGGCGCCGTAGAGCGCCATCGCCTTGCCGAGCTCGCGCGGGTCGTGCATGAAGAGCATCATCAGCAGGGTCATCGCGGAGGGCGCGATGAGCGCACCGCCGACGCCCTGGACGGCGCGGCCGACGATCTCGACCCAGGCGGTCTGCGCGGCCGCGGCGACGATCGAGCCGGCGATCATGATCGCCCAGCCGGAGACGAAGATCTTGCGGGCTCCGACGAGGTCGGAGAGGCGGCCGCCGAGCAGCAGCAGACCGCCGAAGACGATGACGTAGGCGTTGAACACCCACTGCAGCTCGCTCTGGGAGAAGCCCAGTTGCTCCTGCATCTTCGGCAGTGCGACGCCGATGATCGAGGTGTCCATGATGACCATGAACTGCGCGGCGGCAAGCACGGCAAGTGCCCACCAGCGCCGGGGATTGACGGTTGCGGTTGACATTGCCCTGACCCTTCACTCGCGGTTACATACCCCTGGGGGGTACCTGCACGGAGGACCGTAGCATACCCGTGGGGGGTATGTAAGAGCGAGTTGAGGGCCGGATGGGACACGCCGCGGCCGGACCGCGGCCGGACCGCGAACGGACCGCGGCCGGACCGCGAACGGCCACCGGACGGCCCATGGGCGGACCACGAACGGACCGGGCGCACGATGCGTACCGGCGGCATACCGGCCACGGCCGGGGGCCGGGCGGCAGAATGCCCCCATGACCGCCCCGATGAAGGCAGACCAGGCAGACCGGGAGCAGGAACTGCTCCACCGCTGGACGACGACCCTGCTCGCGGCGCGGGCCGGCCGCGGGGGCCCCGACCCCGTGCCGTACGGCCGGAACCTGCTGTCCCGCTGGACCGAACCGCACCGCCGCTACCACACCGCCGACCACCTGCGGGCGGTCCTCGACCGCATCGACGAACTGACCGACCAGGGCGGAGAGGGCGGAGAGCTGGAACTCGTCCGCCTCGGCGCCTGGTTCCACGACGCGGTCTACCGCCCGGACCGCACCGAGAACGAGGAACGCTCCGCCGCCCTCGCCGAACGCGCCCTCACCGAGGCCGGCCTGACCCCCCACGAGGTCACCGAGGTCGCCCGCCTGGTCCGCCTCACGATCACCCACGACCCGGCCCCCGGCGACCTCAACGGCGAGACGCTGTGCGACGCGGACCTCGCGATCCTGGCGAGCCGGCCCGATACCTACCAGGGGTATACGGCGGCGGTCCGCGAGGAATACGCCTTCGTCCCGGACGCCGCCTTCCGCGAGGGCCGCGCCTCCGTCCTCCGCCAACTCCTCGCCCTGCCCCGCCTGTTCAGGACCCCGTACGGCGCGGCGGTGTGGGAGGAGCGGGCCCGGGAGAACCTGGAGCGGGAGCTGAAGGAACTGACGGATCCGGCCGGCGAAGGCTGAGCCGCCTGGCGGCCGGTCCGGACCGGACCGGGGCGTCGTCGGTCAGCGCTTGACGATCCGGTCGAGGACGGCGGCGATGCCGGACTTGACCGCGTCACGGTGGTGGAGAGGCTGCGCGGGCAGTTCGCTGGTGGGACGCACACCCCGGTCGGCGAGGATGTAGAGCAGGCGCAGGGTGCGCAGGCAGTTGCTGATGTGAGCGGGCACCGGGGTGCTGATGCGGTCGGCCCCGAAGCGGTCGGCGATCGGATCCAGCCAGCCGACGGCGTCGCGTTCGCCCAGGTCGGTTCGGGTGAGGACCCGGCCGATCGCCCGGGCCAGGCGGTCGTCCTCCAACTGGTCGTAGACATGGTCGGTGGGCGCCGTCAGCCGCGCGGCTGCGAGGTCCAGCATCCGCACCGGCGCCACCTCGGGGTGACGGCCGAAGCCGGCGAGCAGGTCCGCACCATGCGCCACCGCGTGAAGCCAGCCGAGTGTCTCGTCGTGGCCGCGCAGATCCCGCTCCGCCGGATACCAGCGCTCGAACGCGTCCACCCAACCGGCCCTGAAGTCCCCCGCGGTCACCAGCATGTCCAGCACGAGGGGCGCGAAGGCGCGGGCCTCGACCCGCGGGTCGGTGAACCGGGCGGCCATCTCGTCCCCCAGCTCCAGCTGCCGGGACGTCCCGATCACCCCGCGAGCGATCCAGGTCGCGAGGACGGTGTAGGGCGCGCCGTCCCGGACCAGTGGATCGGGATCCGCCAGGGCACGGGACAGCTCGGAGACGAGGTCGTCCAGGGGCCGGTCAGCGGGCACGGCACAGTCGGCGGCCTCGACGCCCTTCCAGTCGATCATGACGGGCAGAGTAGGCCCCGCCGTCGCCACACGCCCGCGAATTACGCCCCGGCCAGGCGGCACTTCGCCCGGGAAACGCTCGACAGAGCGGCGACCGCCCTCATCCGCCCGTACCTGGTCGCCGGCGAACGACAGGAGCAGCGCGCCCTGCAACGGCGGTGATGCCTCAGCCTCGTCATGGCGGCGGGCTTCGGGCTCGGCCTGGACACCCGGGACATCCACGCCATGAGGGTCGCCTGGTGAACGAGTCGACCCTTGACCCGCCATCGCGGAAGCCTGTCCGCATGTGCGTACGCTGCCACCACGTCACGGACACCGCAGCGTCTCGCCTGCGCCGGTCGTCCCGGTCGGACTCAGTACGACTGAAGCTCGATCAGGCGGCCCTCCGGGTCGCGGACGTGGGCGCTGCGGAGGGTCGGGCCCCACTCGGGGCGGTCGGCCGGGGTGGTGGCGGGGGTGGCGCCGTGGGCGAGGCAGAGGGTGAAGGAGCGGTCCACGTCGGGGACGTGGAAGACGAGGACGGCGGTGTCCTGGGCGGGGGCCGGGGCCGGGGGGAGCGCGGTGGTGCCGAGGGTGGCGGCCATCGCGGTGCGGTCGAAGAGCGAGAGGACGGCGCGGTCGTCCCGGTCCCAGTTGGCGTACGGGCCCGACGGGGCGCCCTTCGCCAGGCGGGCGCCGGTCAGGGGCGGGAGGACCGCGTCGTAGAAGTGGAAGCAGTCGGCGAAGCGGGTGACGAGCAGCCGGGGGTACGGGGCGTCCATGCCGGGCCTTCCTCGCAGGGCCTTCCTCGCAGGAGGCTGCCATCAGTAGGTGCAGGCCCACTATAGGGGTGCACCTAGAATTCCCGCATGGACTCCGCACACGCCGCCCCGCCCACCCTGCTCGACCTGAGCACCTACCTCCTCTCCCGCGTCGGCAAGACCGCCCGCGGCCGGCTCGCCGCCCGGCTCGCGCCGCGCGAACTGCGGTTGTGGGACATGGCGGTGCTCGCCGCGCTCGCCGACTTCGGGCCGCACGCGCAGCGGGATCTGGTCGTACGGCTCGGAGTGGACGCCAGCGACATGACCAAGGTGATCGACCAGCTGGCCGCCGCCGGCTGGGTCGGGCGGGCCCGCGATCCGCGCGACCGGCGCCGGGTCTCGGTGTCCCTCACCCCCGAGGGGCGGACCGCCCTCGCCGAGCTCGACGCCGAGGCCCGCGCCGTCCAGGACGAGCTCCTCGCCCCGCTCGACGCGGACGAGCGGCGCACCCTCCACACCCTGCTGCTGCGGGTGCACCAGGGGCTGCAGGCCCCTGCCCCCACCCCGTCCCGTCCCGGATCGCGAGACGTTCGCTCACGGAGGAATGACAGGGACTAACCCCGGGTTGGCCCTGACATGCCGTCGACGAACGCCGAAGCCACACCGCCGTCCCCCGGACCCGCCCCGACCACCGGCACCTCCACCGCCACCGCCACCGCCGCCACCCGCATGCCCCTGGCCGTCTACATCCTCGGCCTCTCCGTCTTCGCGCTCGGCACGAGCGAGTTCATGCTGTCCGGGCTCCTGCCGCCCATCGCGGAGGACATGCACGTGTCCATCCCCCGCGCCGGACTCCTCATCTCCGCCTTCGCCATCGGCATGGTGGTCGGCGCTCCGCTGCTCGCCGTCGCCACGCTCCGGCTGCCCCGCAAGACCACCCTCATCGCCCTGATCAGCCTCTTCGGCCTCGGCCAGGTCGCCGGCGCGCTCGCGCCGAACTACGCGGTGCTCTTCGTCTCGCGCGTGATGAGCGCGCTCGCCTGCGCCGGCTTCTGGGCGGTCGGCGCGGGCGTCGCCATCGCCATGGTGCCGATGAGCGCCCGCGCCCGGGCCATGGCCGTGATGATCGGCGGCCTGTCCATCGCCAACGTGCTCGGCGTCCCCGCCGGCGCCTTCCTCGGCGAACACCTCGGCTGGCGCTCGGCGTTCTGGGCTGTCGCCGCCGCCTCCGCGACAGCCCTCGCCGGCGTCGTCACCCGCATCCCGCACATCCCGCTGCCCGAGACCAGGCCCCGGCTCAAGCACGAACTGGTCATCTACCGCGACCGGCAGGTGCTGCTCGCCGTCCTCGTCACCGCCCTCGCCGCCGGTGGCGTCTTCTGCGCCTTCTCCTACCTGGCCCCGCTGCTCACCGACGTCTCCGGCCTCGGCGAGAGCTGGGTCTCCGGCGTCCTCGCCCTCTTCGGCATCGGCGCCCTCCTCGGCACGTACATCGGCGGCCGCGTCGCCGACGCCCACCTCTTCGGCGTCCTCCTCAGCGGCATCACCGCCTCCACCGTCTTCCTCGTCGCGCTCGCCCTGTTCGCGTCGAGCCCGGTCGCCACGATCGCGCTGACCTTCCTCCTCGGCGTCTCCGCCTTCTACACGGCCCCCGCTCTCAACGCCCGTCTGTTCAACGTCGCCGGCGCCGCCCCCACCCTCGCCGGCGCCACCACCACCGCCGCCTTCAACCTCGGCAACACCGGCGGCCCCTGGCTCGGCGGCACCGTCATCGACGCCGGCCTCGGCTTCGCCTCCCCGGCCTGGGCGGGCGCCGCGATGACGCTGCTCGGCCTCGCCGCGGTCGCCGTCTCCCTGCGCCTGACGAAGTCTCGCTCGCGGGTGGTCATGAGCGTCCGCGGCAGCGCCCGCGGCAGCGACCGCGGCAGCGACCGCGGCAGCGACCGGCCCGCCCCCGCCTCACGCCGAGATCGCGTCCTGGACCAGACGGGTCATCAGGGGTGACGGCTCGACCGCCAACTCCCGCCGCAGCAGGCGCCGGTACTCCTGGTAGCGCTTCACCGCGCACGCCCGGTTGCCCTCGGCCAGCAGGATCTCCAGCAGGATCCGCTGCGCCGTCTCCCTGATCGGGTCGATCTGGGTCGCGGTCAACGCCGTCTGGAACGCCTCCAGATACTCGCCCTCGCGGCGCAGCCGCTCCGCGAGGGCCTCAAGCGCGTGCAGCCGCAGCTGGTCCCAGCGCTCGCGCTCCAGGACCAGCCACTCGTCCGGCCACTGCGGCAGCAGCTCGTCCTGGAGGCGTGCCACCAGGGTCTCGCGTTCCGCGGCCGGGACGCCGTCCGTCGCCGCGCGCTGCGCCGTCACCCGTACGAGGTTCAGGTCGACGTCCACGACCGGGGCGAGCCGCAGCCGCCGGTCCACGCACTCGACCGCCGTCACAGGCCCGGCCCGGCGGCCGTGGCACAGCGCGGTCCTGAGGTTCGCGGACGCCCTGCTCGGGATGCAGTCGGGCCAGAGCAGCTCGGCTGCCGCACCCCGGTACACGCCGGCCGTGTGCACCGCGAGCAGCGCCAACAGGCGCTGTGCCCCTGAGGGGAGGGGGATGCGGCATCCGGCGTATGAGAGCTCGAAGGCCCCGAGCAGTTCGAGGAATACGCCGTTCGATGACACACCCCTCACTGTGCAACCGGCCCGTGGATCACGCATCCGCTCCCCGCCCCGCCGGCCCGCCCCTCCCCGCCCGGCAGCCCGCGCCTCACGGCGTCTCTCCGCCCGACGCCGACGCATCCCGGCCGGCCCCCGGCCCGCCCCGCGCGGCGTTCTGACCGGGGGCGCAGACGCCCCGGAAATGGTCACGCGCACGCTCCGGAAACGCTCCGGCGACGCCGCTTGGACAGTCCGGGTGACGTTCCGGGCGACATTCCCGGAACGACGCCCCCCGACGCTCGTACCGACGTAGCAGCGGGCCGGACGGCCGGCGGATCGGGAGGTCGGGATGAAGCCTCGGGAGGTCCTCGGCGAACTCCGCGCACGGCCCGGTGAGCCGTTCGGCGACCCCCGGGTGTGCGTGGCGCTGCTCGACGGACCCGTCGACCTCGCCCACCCCTGTTTCGCCGGCGCCGACCTGACCCGCCTGGACACCCTCGTGAGCGAGCCCGCCGGAACCGGCCCGATGTCCCTGCACGGGACCCACGTCGCCGGCCTCCTCTTCGGCGTGCCCGGCCCCGGCAGTCCCGTCACCGGGCTCGTCCCGCGCTGCCGCGGCCTTGTCCTGCCGGTCTTCCGCGACGACGGCGACGGCCGGGTGCCTCAGCTCGACCTGGCCCGCGCCATCGAGCGGGCGGTCGAGGAGGGCGCGCACGTCATCAACATCAGCGGCGGCGAACGGGCCGCCGACGGGCAGGCCGACCCCCTGCTCGACCGGGCCCTGCGGCTCTGCGCGGACCGCGGCGTGCTCGTCGTCTCGGCCGTCGGGAACGACGGCGCCGACACCCTCCAGGTGCCCGCCGCCCACCCCTCCGTCCTGGCCGTCGGCGCCGCCGCGGCCGACGGCCGGCCGCTCGACCTCAGCAACTGGGGTGCCGCCTACCGCACCCACGGAATCCTCGCCCCCGGCCAGGACATCGAGGGCGCCGCCCCCGGCGGCGGCACCGCCGCCCTGACCGGGAGCAGCTTCGCCACCCCCCTCGTGGCCGGTACGGCGGCCCTGCTCGTCGCGGCCCAGCTGGCCGGCGGCGGCACGGCGGACCCGAAGGCCGCGGGGCAGACCCTGCTCACGACGGCCACCGCCCCCGGCCACTGCGCCGACCCGGACGCCCCGGCCTGCCGCCGCGGGCTCGGCGGCAGCCTGGACGCCGTCCGGGCGCTCGCCCACGTCACCAGGACCAGGAAAGAGGACACAGCCGTGACCACTCCCGCAGCCGAATCCGCAGCAGCCGCCGCAGCCGCAGCCAGTCCCGCGGCCGCCCCCGCGCCCACGCCTGCTCCCGCACCCGCACCCGCACCCGCACCCGCGGTGGCCCCCGCCGGGTACGAGACCCCGGCGCCCGCGCCCCTTCCGCCCTCACCCCCGCCCCAGACCCCGGCACCGGTGCCGGCGGGCATCACCGCGGACGGCGGAGCAGCCGCGCCGCCCCCGGTCCACGCCCCGGCACCGGCACCGGTCCAGCCCCCGCCGCCGGCCCCCGTACAGGCGCAGGTCCAGCCCCCGGCCCCCGTGTACGCCTCCCCGCACTCCGGCGTACGCCCCGCGTGCGGATGCGGCGGCGACCCGGCCACCTGCACCTGCGGAGGCGGAGACGTTGGTACGACGGGGGGACGCCAGCTGGTCTACGCGATCGGCACCATCGGCTTCGACTACCCGACCGAGGCCCGCCGCGACGGCTTCCGGCAGCAGATGCCGTACATCTCCACCACCGTCAAAGACGAGGAAGTCGAGCAGGAACCCGATCCGTACAACGTGAACCAGCTCCACGACTACCTCATGGGCGCCCCCTGGGCGTGCGACAAGCTCACCTGGACCCTCGTCATGGACGGGGCCACGGTGTACGCGCTTGAGGCCGAGGCCCCCGTGGCCATGGACTGGGGTCAGCCGCTGGTACTCCCCGAAGAGGTCCAGAAGGCGCGCAAGACAGTCGCACAGCTCGCCGCCGCGAAGAAGAAGTCCGCCGACCAGATCCTCGCGATGATGGCCAGTCCCCCGGTGTCGACCGTCTACCGCGTGTTCCGCGACGCCATCGCGGGGCAGGCCATCAACGTCGAGCGGCAGAAGGACAAGCGCACCGACTACATCTCCCGCGTGTCCATCCCCGGTGTCCTCACCGGCCGCACCACGCGTCTCTACTCCGGCCAGATCGTGCCCGTGGTCGAGGTGAAGAGCCGGGGCCTGTACACCTGGCACGAGTCCGTGCTCGTCGACACCGTCATCAAGCAGATCAAGGAAGAGGCCGGCAGGCAGAAGGTCACGGTCCGCAACACGGACGAGCTGGACCTCACGATCCGTTCCTTCCTCGACAAGATCTACTACCAGTTCCGCAACCTGGGGCAGACCTCCGCCGACCGCGCACTCAACTTCATGGGCACCAACACCTACTCGTTCAGCAACATGCTGGCGCAGGGCCTGCTGTCGTCGAGCAAGGTGCCGGGCTCCAGCAAGAACCTGTTCGCGCTCGACAACATCACCGTCACCAAGAGCCCGTACTGCCGCGTCGGTTCGGACTGCCAGGACGTGACCGTGACCTTCTACGACCCGGAGGACGAGCGCAGGTCCCGGCTCTCGTACCAGTTCACCATCGACGTGAGCGACGAGCTGCCGGTCACCCTCGCCCCGGTCCACACCTTCCTCGGCTCCTACTGACCCTCGGCTCACGAGAGGAGAGTCCCATGAACACCCGGCGCACCCCACACCCCCGTCCCCCGGGCGCGCTGCCCCTCCAGGCCCGCCCCGTCCACCGCGACGCGTACGAGGCCGGCGCGGACCCCCGTACCGGCGTCGGGGCCGCCAAGTCCCCCTGCGCCACCATGACCGGCCCGGCCAGGCAGATGTGCTACGCGAGTTACGGCGTGGCCTGACCGCAGCCTGACCGGAGCCTTCGAGAAGGAACACCGAGGAGAGAACACCGAGAAAGGACACCGTGATGTTCGACGAGACCCACACCACCCACGACACCGGCAGCGACACGCCCCGCCGGTCCCCCGCCGGACAGCTCCGGCTCCAGCTCCCGCAGCAGTCGGCGCCCGTCCAGCGCGGCAAGCACCCCGAGGGCGCGGACGCGTCCGGCGGCGCGGCGGCCAGTGGCCTGCTGGGCAGCCTGCTCGGCGACATCCTGCCGTTCTGAGGGCCTTGCCCCTCTGAGGGCGCCACGCCCGCGAGGCAGGAGACGAAAGGGAAAGGAGAACACCATGTTCAAGGAGACCCAGGCCAAGGACGGCGGCGTCGAAACGCCCCGCCGCTCCCCCGCCGGACAGCTCCGGCTCCAGATGCCCCAGCAGTCCGCACCCGTCGAGCGCGGCAAGCACCCCGAGGGCGGGGACGCCTCCGGCGGCGCGGCGGCCAACGGCTTCCTCGGCAGCCTGCTCAGCGACGTCCTGCCGTTCTGAGTCGCACGTCGCGCGTCTCGAATCGCGCGTCTCGAATCGCGAATCGCGAGTACCGAGTCCTGAGGAAGCACCATGCGACTCGATCTGCCGAAACAGGCACCGTCAGTGGACCGGCGGGAGCACTACCTGCCGTTCCGCATCGTCGTCATAGCCCATCCCCCGGGCCTTCCTGAGTTCCTGGTGCACCAGCCGCCGAAGGGGCCCTTCGGGTCCCTGCCCGCCGACCCCGCACCTCTCGTGCAGGGGTACGGGCGCGGCTGGACCTGCGCACCGACAGGGGGCTGCCGGTGGACCGGCGTCCTGTGAAGTCCTGTGAGGGAAAGGGAAGGGGCCGGGCCGAGCAACCGGCGGCCCGGCCCCGCAGGACAGATCCCGTGGAAAGGAGCCGACACCATGGCCGGCCTCCGCGCGGCCGTCTCCTGGCCGAACGACAAGACGTACCTCTTCTTCGACGACGACACCTACGACCGCTACGACTCGGTCACCGGCCTCCGCGAGGACTCCGGCCTGCCCCTGTCCAACTGGCCCCGGCTGCCCCGCTCGCCCGACGCCTTCGCGTGGTGGGGCGCGGGCAAGGCGTACGCCTTCACCGGCGCCGACTACCTGCGGTACGACGAGCCTTCCGACGGGGTCGACCCCGACTACCCGCGCCCGATCGCCGGCAATTGGACCGGCCTGTTCCCCACGGACATCGACGCGGCGGTGAACTGGGGCAACGGCAAGCTGTACCTCTTCAAGGGCGACTCCTACGTCCGCTACGACATCACCGCCGACCGGGTCGACCCCGGATACCCCCTACCGATCGCCGGCAACTGGACCGGGGTGTTCCCCTCGGACATCGACGCCGTGACGTACCCGGGCGGGCGCCACGCCTACTTCTTCCGCGGCGGAGAGTGGCGGCGCTTCGACGTGGACGCCGACGCGGTGGACGCGAGCGGTCCGCTCGACGCCTCCTTCCAGCTCGCGCCCACCCCCTCGGGCGGGGTCACGGCCGCCCGGCTGCTCACCCTCACCCAGGCGAACCGGCTCATGGCCGACCTGCTGCGGCGCGGCAAGCTGACCCTCAAGAGCCCCGCGTTCGTCGACGGCCCGGCCGGGATCGTGCAGCCCAAGCCCGACCAGCGCGTGGTGGTCAGTCCGCCGGCCTTCGACGGCATCCGCTACACCAACCAGATCGCCCCGGCGTCCGCCGTCATCGACAACCTCGACCAGCGCATGCTGATCGCGCTGTACCGCCTGACCCGCTGGATCAACTCCTCGCATCCCGACGTCGCCGAACTCCTCCACCTGGGCATCGGCCACGGCGGGCCCAACCCGAAGGACTGCCACAACCAGGGCCGGGCGATCGACCTCTCGGGCATCAAGGGCACGGTGGACGGGACGCCGTTCACCCGGGGGATCCAGAAGGACTGGGGCGACCTGCCGCCCGGACATCAGCAACCGGGCGTCGTACGCATCGCTCCGGCGATCGACCCGCTCACGTACGGGCTGTTCACGACGGCCTTCCGGTTCGGTACGTACGAGTGCGAGGGCAACGCCATCGGTACGGGCAACACGTGGCCCATGCCGGAACTGGCCGGGGGCGGCTTCGTGGTCTACCCGGACCACAAGGACCCCGGGCTCGCGGCCCAGCACTCCAACCACATCCACATGCAGATCGGCGTCACGAAACTGCCGTGACGCCGACGCTGCGAACCATCGGACAGGTCAGTACGGCTTGACCAGGACGTGCGCGGCGCCCGGGACGCCGACCTTCAGGAGCTCGTCCTCCTCCGCCGTCGTCGGCGCGCCCATCTCCTGCTTGAGGACCGCGCGGGACAGCGCCTGCACCCACATCGCGCGCGGGCGGCGGCGGGCCTCCCAGGCGGCGAGGGCCGCGGGGACGGACTCCCCGTCCCGGAGCGCGTCCCGGAGCGCGTCGGCGAGGACGACCGCGTCCTCGACGGCCATCGCCGCGCCCTGGGCCAGGTGCGGGGTGGAGGCGTGGGCGGCGTCACCGGCGAGGACCACCCGGCCGACGTGCCACGGCTCCTCCACCGTCACCTGGGAGATACGGGTGTACACGACCGCGGCCGGGTCGGTGACGGAGGCGAGGGCCTCGGCGATCGGGCCGGAGAACGCCGCGAGCCGCTTGGCGAGCTCCTCGTGGGCGGTGTCCGGACCCGGGCGGTACGTCTCCTCCTCGGCGAACACCGCGCCCAGGTACATGAGTTCGTCGGTGATCGGGGTGAGCAGCGCCTTCGCCTGCTCGGCCATGCACATCACGACGCCCTCGACCTGCGGCAGCCGCGGCACGGTGACCCGCCAGTTGGCGAAGCCGGTGTACTCGGGCGCGTACCGGTCCCCGTAGAGGCGCGTGCGGAGCGGCGACCCGATGCCGTCGAAGCCGACGACGAGGTCCCAGCGCCCGGCGGAGCCGTCGGTGAGCGTCACGTCGACGCCCTCGCCGTCGTCGGCGAGCGTCGCGATGGTGGCGCCGAGCCGGATCGTGGCGCCCGCGGCGCGCGCGGCGTCGGCGAGCAGGGCGGCGAGCGCGGGCCGGGGGATGCCGTTGGCGGACGGGACGTCGTCCATCCGCGGCTGCGGGATCCGGGCGCGCGGGTTGCCGGCCGGGTCCGCGATGGTGAGGATCTCCCACTCGTAACCGGCCGCGAGGCAGGCGTCGAGCACGCCGGCCTCACGCATGACGTGCAGGGCGTTGGAGGGCTGGATGATGCCCACGCCGAGCGCGTCCAGCTCGTCGCGGACCTCGACGACCTCGACGGTGTGGCCGCGGCGGGCGAGGAGGGTGGCGAGGGTGAGGCCGCCTATGCCGCCGCCGTGGACGAGGACGCGAAGAGAAGACGCCGGGGAAGATTCCATCTCGAATGCCTCCAGGGGCAGTTGTCGTAAGGGGAATCGAGTCGAGGGGAGCTGTCAGGCCGGGGCCGGAAGGCTCATCAGGTGGTCGATCAGGGCAAGGAGCGTCTCCTTGCCGAAACCGCGCTGCCGTACGTCCCCGATCAGGAGCGGGACCTGCGGGTCGAGGTCGAGCGCGGCCCGGATCTCCTCCGGCGTACGGGTGTTGAGGCCGTGGAAGCAGTTGATGGCCACGACGAAGGGGATCTTGCGGCTCTCGAAGAAGTCGATGGACGCGAAACTCGTGTCGAGGCGGCGGGTGTCGGCGATGACGACGCCGCCGAGGGCGCCGTTGACCAGGTCGTTCCACATGAACCAGAAACGTTCCTGGCCGGGGGTGCCGAAGAGGTAGACCACGACCTCGTCGCTGACGGTGATGCGGCCGAAGTCCAGGGCGACGGTGGTCGTGTCCTTGGCGCCCACGCCCGCCAGGTCGTCGACGCCGACGCTGGCACTGGTGAGGTACTCCTCGGTCCGCAGCGGGGTGACCTCGCTGACCGTGCCGACCAGGGTGGTCTTGCCGACGCCGAAACCGCCGGCGACGAGGATCTTGACGGCCGCGGGGGCGGCCGGGGTGCTGATCATGAGGTGTCAGAGTCTCCGGATTCCGTCACGGACGGCGGCCAGCAGGCTGTGCGGGTAACCGCCGCCGGCGGCCCGGGCCACCGACAGCGGTGCGCGGGCGGTGAGCAGGCCGAGGCCGACCAGGTCGCCCAGCAGGATCTTGGTCACCGACACGGGGAGGCCGAGGGCGGCGGCGACCTCCGCGAGTGCCATGGGGCGGCGGCAGTGGTCGAGGATCAGCCGGTGTTCGGGCTGGAGTCGCTGGGGGCGGAGCGGCCGGCCGAACTCGTCGAGGGGCTCCTCGACGGTGGTGATCACCGTGATGAGGGTGAGGTCGTCCCGGTCGGGGGCGGTCCGGCCACGGGTCACGGTGTACGGGCGGACCATGGTGCCCGAGTCGTCCTCGTACCCGCCCTCGTCGCCGTACCCGTTCCCGTCGCCGTACCCACTCCCGTCGCCGTACGCGTGCCCGAAAGCCTCTCCGAAGGCCTCTCCGGGTACGTCGTCGGGCAGGCCCTCGGGCCGCGGGTCCCCCTGCTCCCAGCCGGTGTTCATCCGAGGGGCCCGGCCTGGGTGCCGAAGGCGTCGAACGGGGACCGGGCGGTCGTGCCCAGCTTCTGGCCGACCTGCTGGACGAGGTTGTGCATGGAGAGCGACATGACCTCCGCGTCCACCTCCTGCGAGGCGACGACGGCGAGGTGGCTGCCCTGACCCGCGGCGATGATGAAGAGCCAGAGCTCGGAGAGCTCGACGATGACCTGGTGGACCGCACCGCCGTCGAAGAGCTGGCCGACCCCCCGGGCCAGGCTCTGCTGGCCGGTGCAGATCGCCGCGAGACGCTCGGCGGAGGCCCGTTCGAGCGTCTGGGAGTGACTGATCACCAGGCCGTCGTCGGAGAGCAGCACGGCACTCCGGGTCTCGGCGACGGACTCCACCAGGCCGTCGAGCAGCCAGTCCAGCTCCTGGTGGGTGGCGGTTGTGCGGGTCATGACCATTCTTCTCTCGTGGAGGGGTTGGGGGAGGCGTCGGCGGAGGGAACGGAAGACGGGGTGTTCGCGCGGGCCTCGCGCGAACGGCGCTGGAAGGCGCCGATCGTGGCGCCTGCGCGGCGGGGCGCGGGCCGCAGCATCGGCTCGGTGCGCCAGTCCGGCGGCGGAGCCGCCTGGGTCGGCGGCACGTCCGGGGCGATCCGCAGCTCGTCGACGAGGCTGGCCTGCCGCACGCGGCGCGGCAGCGGCTGCTCGGACGCGGTGACGGCGCCGGGCTCGGGTACGGGGCCGGGCTCGGGCTCGTACGCCAGGGGCTGCTCGGGTACGGGGACGTCGGCGCCCTCGTACCCGTACGGGTTCGGGCTCCGGTGGTACGGCAAAGACGCCTCCGGCGCCTCGTACTGCCCCGTCACCTCGGCCATGGCCCGGCCCCGGCCACGGCTGGGCAGGGCGGGCTCGCGCTCGTCGGTCGCGGCCGGGCGCGGCAGCGGCATGACGACGGGCGGAGCCGGAGCCACCGGAGCCGCAGCGGCCACCGGGACCGCGGCGGCCACCGGCGCATCGTCTGCGGGCTGCTCCCCCGGCCCGGTCACGAGCTCGTTCGGTACGAGGACGACGGCGCGCGTCCCGCCGTACACCGAGGACCGGAACTCGACGCGCAGACCGTGCTGGGCGGCGAGGCGCGAGACCACGTGCAGGCCGAGCCGGATGTCGTCGGAGTGGGCGAGGAGGTCCATCCGGGGCGGCCGGGCCATCAGCCCGTTGAGCTCGGCGAGCTGCGCGTCCTCCATGCCGAGGCCCCGGTCCTCGACCTCGATCACCAGACCGCGGCCGACGTGCCCGGCGCGGACCTCGACGGGGTTGGGCGGGCGGGAGAACGCGAGGGCGTTCTCGATGAGTTCGGCGAGCACGTGGGTGACCGGACCGACCGCGCGCGGCGCGATCCAGGGGCTGCCGTCGAGGTCGAGCATCACGCGCCGGTAGTCCTGCACCTCGCCCTGGGCGGAGCGCATGATGTCGAGGAGTGCGACCGGCCGGCGCCAGCGGCGGTGCGGGGAGCCGCCCGCGAGGATGACGAGGTTCTCCTCGTAGCGGCGCAGGCGGGCGGTGAGGTGGTCGAGGCTGAAGAGGTCCTCCAGGATCTCGGGGTCCTCGTGCCGGTGCTCCAGGTCGTTGAGCTTCTTGAGCTGCTGGCCGATGAGCTGCTGGGTGCGGCGGGCGATGCGCTGGAGCAGCCGCTCGAAGCCGCGGTGCTGGTCGGCCTGGCGGACGGCGGCTTCGAGCGCGCTGGTGCGGGCGAGGTTGAGGGCCTCGCCGAGACGGGTGAGTTCGTCGTCCGCGCGGTCGTGCTCGTCCTGCCGGACGCGGAGCACCTCGGCCTCGACGTCGATGCGTTCGCCCTGCCCGAGCCGTTCGACGATGTCGGGCAGGCTCCGCTCCAGGGCCTCGGCCTGTTCGCGGAGGCGGTCGATGCGGGCGCGCATGGTGCGGGTGAGGCGCCAGGTGACGGTGATGACGGCGCCGATGGCGAACAGGCCGATGACGGTGGTGAGCACCATGCGCTGGAGCAGGGCCATGGCGTCGCCCTTGCCCTCGTCCACGATCTTCTGGGTGCGGTATTCGAGGAGCGCCGCGATGCGGTCGTCGGTGGTGTCGACGGCGGTGCGCCAGGTCTGCTCGTCGACGGTGAGGGAGACCGACCCTGCGGCCTGACCGGCGGCCTGACCGGCGGCCTTGCCGCTCGCCGTGACGCGGGTCGGGGCGAGGACGGCGCTCTCGGTCGCCGTCTTGGTCCGCCACTCCGGGCTGTCGACGACCGCGTCCCAGAGGGCCTTCTCGTCCGGCGGGAGGTAGGGCACGACGTTGGTGGTGTAGACGAGCGGCTGGGCCGAGACGAGCTGCCGGAACTCGGCGAACTCGCGGGCGCTCAGCCGGTGGTCGCCCCAGCCTCGGGAGAGCAGGGCGTCGGAGCGGGAGATCATCTCCTTGACGCGGAAGAGGTCGACGAGGGGCTGCGAGAGCGTGGTGATGCGTCCGTCGTCGACATGGCTGAGGGCGGCGAAGAGGTCGAGATCGACGGCGATCAGCTCGGTGTAGTAGTCGTACACCGCCTGCTGCTGGTCCTCGTCGCCGCTGTCCACGAGCGAGCGCTGCGCGTCGAGCCGTTCGATCGCGGCCCGTGCTCCGGCGACCGCGTCCTGGACCTCCTGGGGGGCGCCGCCCTCGGAGACGTCCGAGAGGGTCTGGAACTGCCGTACCGCCTCGTCGGTCCTGGCCCGCTGCTCCTTGAGGGCCGCGGTGGCGCCGGGGTGCCCGTGGAGGACCTCGGCGCTGAGCCGCCGTTCCTCCTGGAGGTTGTAGTAGACGAGGTTGGAGGGCTGGCCCGCCTTCTCCGCGAGCATGCCCTGGCCGGCAAGGCGCTGGAAGTCGAGGAAGACCTGGCCGCTGGTGACGGCCCAGAGGGCGATCAGGGCGACGGCGGGGACGAAGGCGACGACCAGCAGGGCTCGTCCCAGGGAGAGGGAGGACGTCCTGCGGGTCCGCTGAGGTGTGCGCTTGCGCACGGCATGCTCCTCGACAGCGAACGGACGGAACCGTTCGAACACCACATGTGCACCGACGCCTGCATAGTATTCACACGCCGATCACAGGCGATCACGAGGTGTGCGGAATGGTTCATTCCGCAACGAAGGCAGAATCTCGGGTACGTGTACAGGGCATGAGCCCACGTCAGTCGGACGGCGCGTCAGACGGACGAACCGTCAGGCGACCGGGCGGCCCTTCGGGCGGCGCAGTCCCGCCTCGGTGAGGCGTCGCAGCAGCTCCTTCGAGCCGACCTCCACCGCGCCGGCCTCGACCGCCGAGGCGTAGTAGTCGGAGGGGACGTCGTAGTGGTCGCGCTCGAATGCGCGGGGCGGGCAGCCGATGGCGGCGGCGAAGGTGTGCAGCTCGTCGAAGGAGACGTCGCTGACCAGGTGGGACCACATGCGCCCGTGGCCCGGCCAGGTGGGCGGGTCGATGTAGAGGGTCACGTCAGGCCGCCGACCGGGGCGACCACCACTCCCTGCTTGCCGCAGACCCAGTGCGGGTCCGGGCCCATCTCCGGTTCGACGTCGAGGGCGTGCGGGTCGCCCGAGGAGCAGACCGGGCAGAGCGGCCAGCGGCCGTACCGTTCGAGGAGGGCGTCCTGGACGTCCTGGGCGACGAGCCCGGCCACGTACGCCTGACCCTCCGGCCACTGCTCGACCCACCAGCGGCGGTGGGCGACGGACTCCTCGACCATCGAGACGACCTCGGCCATGGCGACCTCGCGGGCCGCCAGATCGGCGAGGACCCGGGCACGGGCGGCATGGAGACTCTGCTCCAGGGGGTCGATGTCGTCCATGTTCACATTGTCGCCCTTGTTGGAGGTCTTGACGCTCCTCCACCCCGAAAATATCTTTCACGTGTGACCAATGACGTGAAGGAAAGTTTCACCGGCGCGGGTGCGGGCACAGGTGCGGGCATGGCCACGGGGTCCGCCCCGGCCGGTCGGCCGGGCGCCCCGGCGGTGCCCGCCCCGGCGACGGCCGGTCCGGCGACGGCCCCGCCCGCCCCCGCCGCGCTCGCGGCGAAGGTACGGACCCTCGCGCCCTCCATGACCCGCTCCATGCAGCGGGTCGCCGAGGCCGTCGCCGGGGACCCGGCCGGCTGCGCCGCCCTCACCGTCACCGGCCTGGCCGAACTCACCGGCACCAGCGAGGCGACCGTCGTCCGCACCGCGCGCCTGCTCGGCTACCCCGGCTACCGCGACCTGCGGCTCGCCCTCGCCGGCCTCGCCGCCCAGCAGCAGTCCGGCCGCGCGCCCTCCGTCACCGCCGACATCGCGGTGGACGACCCGGTCGCCGACGTGGTCGCCAAGCTCGCGTACGACGAGCAGCAGACCCTCGCCGACACCGCCGCCGGACTCGACACCGTCCAGCTCGGCGCCGCCGTCGCCGCGCTCGCCGCCGCCCGCCGCATCGACATCTACGGCATCGGCGCGTCCGGCCTCGTCGCCCAGGACCTCGGCCAGAAGCTGCTCCGCATCGGCCTGATCGCCCATGCCCACAGCGACCCGCACCTCGCCGTCACCAACGCCGTACAGCTGCGCTCCGGCGACGTCGCCATCGCGATCACCCACTCGGGCTCGACCGGCGACGTCATAGAACCCCTCCGCGTCGCCTTCGACCACGGCGCGACGACGGTCGCCATCACCGGCCGCCCGGACGGCCCGGTGGCGCAGTACGCCGACCACATACTCACCACCTCCACCGCCCGCGAGAGCGAGCTGAGACCCGCGGCGATGTCGTCCCGCACCAGCCAACTCCTGGTGGTGGACTGCCTGTTCACCTGCGTGACGCAGCGTACGTACGAGACGGCGGCCCCGGCCCTCGCGGCCTCGTACGAGGCCCTGGCGCACCGCCACACCCCGCGCAACCGCTGACCGCGCCGACCGCTGACCGCTGACCGCTGACCGCTGACCGCAGACCGTTCACCCATCTGCCGACCGCTGACCGCCGACCGCTGAAAAGAGCGCCCGTGTCCGCCACCTACCCCGGCTCCGCCTCCGACTCCGACTCCGATTACTCGGAACTGCGCGCCCAGCTCGCCACCCTCACCACCGAGGCCTTCCGCCCCGAGCTCGCCGACATCGACCGGCTGCCCACCGCCGAGCTCGCCGCGCTGATGAACCGCGAGGACCAGACCGTCCCCGCCGCCGTGGCCCGGCAGCTCCCGGCCATCGCGGCCGCGATCGACGCCACGGCGGAGCGGATGGGCCGCGGCGGACGCCTGATCTACCTGGGTGCCGGGACCGCCGGGCGGCTCGGCGTGCTCGACGCCAGCGAATGCCCGCCGACCTTCAACACCGACCCGTCCGAGGTCGTCGGCCTGATCGCGGGCGGCCCGTCCGCCATGGTCAAGGCAGTGGAGGGCGCGGAGGACTCGAAGGAACTCGCCGTCGAGGACCTGACCGCGCTCGGGCTCACGTCCGACGACACCGTGGTCGGCGTCTCCGCCTCCGGCCGCACCCCGTACGCCATCGGCGCCGTCGAGCACGCCCGCGCGCTCGGCGCGCTCACCATCGGCCTGTCCTGCAACGCGGACAGCGCGCTCGCCGCGGCCGCGGAACACGGCATCGAGGTCGTGACCGGACCCGAACTCCTCACCGGCTCCACCCGGTTGAAGGCGGGCACGGCGCAGAAGCTGGTCCTGAACATGATCTCGACGATCACGATGATCCGGCTCGGCAAGACGTACGGAAACCTCATGGTCGACGTCCGCGCCTCCAACGACAAGCTCCAGGCCCGCTCGCGCCGCATCGTCGCGCTGGCCACCGGCGCGCCGGACGAGCAGATCGAGACGGCGCTCGCCGCGGCCGACGGCGAGGTGAAGACCGCGATCCTGATGATCCTCGCTGACATCGATGCCAAGGCCGCCGAACAGCGCCTTTCGGACTCCCGCGGCCACCTGCGCGCGGCCCTGCACGCGTAACCCCCTCACACGGCAAGGCACCACCACACAGCGAGGCACCACCCTCTATGAGCACAGACGACAAGAACCGCGCCGTCGCCGCCGCGATCCTCCCCCTCGTCGGCGGCGCGGGGAACATCGACTCCGTGGCCCACTGCATGACCCGCCTGCGCCTCGGCCTGCGGGACCGCTCGCTCGTCCAGGACGAGGCCCTGAGGGCCCTGCCCGCCGTCCTGGGGGTGGTGGAGGACGACACGTACCAGATCGTCCTCGGCCCGGGAACGGTCGCGAGGGTGACGCCGGAGTTCGAGGCCCTGGTGGCGGAGGCGGGGGCGGAAGCGGGGACGGAAGCGAGGGCGGCCCCTCAGCCCGCCCACACCGCGGAGGAGCTGGCGGACCGGGGCGCGGCGCTCAAAGCGGCGCGGAAGGCGAGGAACGCCACCCCCCTCAAGCTCTTCCTCCGCCGGATCGCGAACATCTTCGTCCCGCTGATCCCCGCCCTCATCGGCTGCGGCATCATCGCCGGCCTCAACGGCCTGCTGATCAACCTGGGTTGGCTGCCGGGCGTGACCCCGGCGCTCGCGGCCATCGCGAGCGGCTTCATGGCGCTGATCGCGGTGTTCGTCGGCTTCAACACGGCCAAGGAGTTCGGCGGCACGCCGATCCTGGGCGGCGCGGTGGCGTCGATCATCGTCTTCGCGGGCGTCGCGAAGATCGAGGTCTTCGGCCAGCCCCTCTCCCCCGGCCAGGGCGGTGTGCTCGGCGCGCTGGGCGCGGCGGTCCTCGCCGTGTACGTGGAGAAGTGGTGCCGCCGCTGGGTCCCTGAGGCCCTCGACGTCCTGGTCACCCCGACCCTGACCGTACTGATCTCCGGTCTGGTCACGGTCTTCGGCCTGATGTACGCGGCGGGCGAGGTCTCGCGGGCGATCGGCGACTTCGCGAACTGGCTCCTGGCGCACGCGGGCGCGGGCGCGGGCTTCGTCCTCGGCGGCCTGTTCCTGCCGCTGGTGATGCTCGGCCTGCACCAGGCCCTGATCCCGATCCACACGACCCTGATCGAGCAGCAGGGCTACACCGTGCTCCTCCCGATCCTGGCGATGGCGGGCGCGGGCCAGGTGGGCGCGGCGATGGCCGTCTACCTGCGGCTCCCCCGCAACGGCTCCATCCGCCGCACCATCAGGTCCGCCCTCCCGGCCGGTTTCCTCGGCGTCGGCGAACCCCTCATCTACGGCGTCTCCCTCCCCCTGGGCCGCCCCTTCGTCACCGCCTGCGTCGGCGGCGCCTTCGGCGGCGGCTTCGTCGGCCTCTTCAGCATGCTCGGCACCCAGGTCGGCTCGACCGCGATCGGCCCGTCCGGCTGGGCCCTCTTCCCGCTCCTCGACGGTGACAAGGGCCTGGGCGAGACGGTCGCGATCTACGCGGGCGGGCTGCTCGTCGGCTATCTGGCCGGCTTCGTGGCGACGTACTTCTTCGGCTTCAGCAAGGAGATGCTGGCGGAGTTCAACGTGGAGACGGAGAAGGAGACGGAGACGGCGGCGGAGCAGGCGGCCCCGGTCGCCGGCCGGAAGCCGGAGCCGGATCCGGCGCCCGCGAAGGTCTAGCAGGTCACATCGGCGGCCGGACGCTCACCCGTCAACAGGAAGCGGGTGACCGTCCGGTCGCCGCAGGCATTGCCGTTGGACAGGTACATGCCGTGGCCACCGCGGTCGACGGAGACCAGGCGGGCGCGGTCGCCGAGCGCCTCGCGCATCTTGAGGCCCGCGGAGTGAGGGGTGTTGGGGTCGCGGAGGCCCTGGATCATCAGGATGTTGGAAGGCCCGTCGGAGGTGAGGCGGGTGGGCGGCTCGACCGGGGAGTCGTTCCCGGCCTCCTTCCAGAAGGAGCAGGGCGTGATGTTGACCGGCATGCCCGCCGTCAGCGGGTGGGCGGCGCGGTCGGCGGCGACGGCGCGGCGGATGGCGGGGAGCGAGCCGCGCCAGCGCACGTCGTTGCAGATCACGCCGACCGTGACGGTCGCGTCCTCGTCGGGCAGCGGCCCGGCGAGCATCGGCGGCAGGACGGGGACGCCGTCCGGGTCGGCGGCCTGTTCGACCAGGCGGGCGAAGTCGGCGAAGGCGCCGTCGGTGGTGAGGGCGTTCTGCAGGGCCTGGAGCAGGACGGTGCCGGTCAGCGGCACGCCAGGGGTGGTCGAGGGCTTCGGCGCGCGGTCGAGGCGGGCCGCGAGGCCGAGGATCAGCGGACGTACGTCCTCGGGCCGGTCGGCGAGCCGCAGACCGCCGTCGCCCACCCGGCCCCGGTCCGGGTGCGCGGCCCAGGCGGCGAAGTCCGGGAAGCGGTCGTCGACGCCGCGCGCCATGTCGCGCAGCCAGCCCTGGGCGACGGTGGCGGGGTTCGGGTCGGCGCTGCTGTCGAGGACGATCCGGTCGGTGCGGCGCGGGAACTTCTGCGCGTACTGAGCGGTGACGTAGGTGCCGTACGAGTTGGCCCACGCCGAGATCCGGCGCTCGCCGAGCGCCTGCCGCAGCCGGTCCATGTCCCGCACCTGGTTCGCGGTGGTGAGGCTGCGCAGCACGGCCCCGCCGTTGCGCGCGCAGGCCTCGGCCACGCGCCGCGAACGCTCGGCGTTCCCGTCGACCGAGCCGTCGGCGGCGGGCCAGCTGCGCAGGGTCACCAGATACCGGTCCGCCGCGTCGAGCCCGCAGTACGCCCTGACGCTGCCGCCGACCCCGCGCGGGTCGAAGGTCACCAGGTCGTACGCCCCGCCCAACTGCCCCTTCAGCGCCGCCCCCTTCGCGGTCAGCCGCTGCACCCCGGAACTCCCGGGCCCGCCCGCCACCACCAGCAGCGCGCCACGCCGCGCGCCTGGCCCAGCGGCGCGGATCCGGGACACGGCAAGGCCGACCTGCGGACCGCCCGGATCGGCGTAGTCGAGCGGCACCCGCAACGTCGCACACTCCTGCCCGAGCCCGGCGGGCCCGCAGGCACTCCAGGCGAGGGCGGGGGCGGGGGCGGGGGCGGGGGCGGGGGCGGGGGCGCTGGGGGCCTGAACGGGGGCCGCGAGGGCGAGAGCCAGGGAGGTAGCTGCGATTCCTGCGTAAGTCGTCATGCGAGAAGCCTCGTTGACGGAGCATCACTTCCCCATCCGGCGACCACCCGGTTACGGGGTGGGGCCAGCCCCCGCCGGCCTGGACCCGCCCCCCACACACACAGAGGCGCGGCTACGCGGGTCCCCCCGCGCAGGCCCGCCCTACACTCCGCCCCGGGCTCGGCGTACGACCCCCACCTGACCCGCGCGGGCCAGGACCCGGAGCTCCTCGCCCCGCCGCCAGGTGCCGCTCAAGGCAGCCGCGCCTCCCGATTGAGCGCCCGCACCCGCGCCCTCAGTACCTCGCCCGGCGGCGCGGGCGCCAGCGCCTCGGGCGGGCAGTCCCACTCCCGCCCGCCGCCGGGCGGCCGCAGTTGGAGGCATGGCCCCTCGTGCCCCATGACCTGCCCGATCCGCCCGTCGCGGGTGTCGATGACGTACGTGCCGAGGACGTACGTGCCGGGCGTCACCGGCCGCCCTCCGGCGCGAGGGCGACGACGAGCCGCTGCGCCGTGTCGAGGTTGCAGCGCCCGAGCTCGATGAGCGGCTGGGCGAGAGCGCCGCCGGTCGCGGACAGGGTGACGGGGTCGATGCCGAGGGAGGGAAGGGTGATGCCGTGGGCGGCGAGCCCCGCCTTGAGTCGGGCGACGACGTCCTGGACGGGCTGCACGGGCGAAGTGGGCATTGTACGGGCCTTTCCACTCTGTGTATCGATTTCGCTTACGGAGAGTGTCGGCCGGGTGCATCCTGGGGAACAGTGACTTCGCCCCAACAACCCCAGATGCCCAAGCGGGAGTTGATATGGCTGATGCCAGGAAGAAGAAGGACCCGTCGCTCTCCCCCAGGGCGATAATCGGCGCGGAACTGCGCCACGCGCGCGAGCGCAAGGGCATGAGCCAGGAGGCCCTGGGCGAACTGGTCTTCGTGAGCGGCTCGTACGTGGGCCAGATGGAGGCGGGCACGCGCCGCATCCGGCCGGAGATGGCGGTCCAACTGGACGAGGTGTTGGGTACGGGCGGCTTCTTCGAGCGCAACTGCAAGGCGGCGAACAAGTCGAAGTACCCGGACCACTTCGCGGAGGCGGCGGAGGCGGAAGCCGAGGCGACGGGGATCAAGGAGTTCGCCCCGCTGCTGATCCCGGGCCTGCTCCAGACCCCGGCGTACGCGAGGGAGGTCTTCCGCGCGTACCAGCCGACGGCGACGGAGGACGAGATCGACGACCTCATGTCGGCGCGACTGGAACGCGGCCGACTGCTCGACGATCCAACAAAGCCGTGGTTGTGGGTGGTACTGGGCGAGGCGGTGCTGCGACAGGCGGTCGGAGGCCCGGGGGTGATGGCGGAGGCGTTGCGGCACATCGGAGGGCTGGTCAGGCGGCACAGAGCGATCGTGCAGGTGCTGCCGTTCGCGGCGGGGGCGTACGGCGGGATGGAAGGCTCGCTGAAGCTGATGTCCTTCGAGGACGCCCCACCCCTGGCGTACCTCCAGGGCCTGGGCACAGGGCGACTTGAGGACGACCCGGCCACGGTCGCCCAGCACACCCTCACCTACGATCTGCTCGGGGCCGTCGCGCTGTCCCCGCGTGAGTCCCTGGCCCTGATCGAGTCCGTGGCAGAGGATTACGCCCATGAAGATCGAGATCTCTGAGTACGACCTGAGCACGGCCGTGTGGGTCAAGTCCAGCTTCAGCGGCGGCAGCGGTGGCGACTGCGTCGAGGTCGCCACCTGGCGCAAGTCCTCGTACAGCGACGGCAGCGGCGGCAACTGCCTCGAAGTATCCTGCTCCCACCCCGGCCTCGTCCCCGTCCGCGACTCCAAGGTCCCGAACGGAGCGAAGCTCGTGTTCCGCACCGGCGCCTGGTCCGTCTTCGTGGACGCCCTGAAGTAGGGCACCGTACGGCCGCCCTCTTTCCGAGAGTCGCACCCTCCACCGCCGCGTCAAGGGCGCCTTCGGCGTCGCAAGCGATGGGCTTCGCCCACCCTTGACCCGGCGGCTCCGGGTGCGTGAAAACTCTCGGAGGGCGGCCCGGGGGCCCGGCCACGCGGAACGGTCCGGGCAGCCATCCCCGCCGTGGGCGGGCGGCGGGTCGGTGGGTGGGGGCTCGGTTCGTGGTCGGGGCCGGTGGGGCCGTATCCGCCATACCCCGCTGATGGCGGCCCGTGGGCGCGCGTCGTCAGGCATGGCGAGCCCGTCGCCCGCCCATGGTGTTCCCCAAATTACTTGACCCGATGCAACTGTTGAGGCAACCGCCCACCCGACCCTGTGCCCCATCGACGGCGGCCGCGAAGGGGCCACTGGTCACGGCCGCCCGCTGCTCACCCCGTCGATCCGTTGCAGCGGGCAGCCGGCCTCCACCCGCTCCACCAACTCAGCCCGCACATCCCTGAGTTCTGCCATCCGCTGGTCGATGACCTGGATCTTCTCCGCGAACAGCGCGGACAGGGCCGCGGCGGAGTCATCCGTCTCGCGCAGTTCCTCGCCCGCCCGGCGGATCTCGGCGAGGGTGAAACCGAGGGCCTGGGCGGTGCGCACGTACTGGAGCCAGGGCACGGTCTCGGGCGGGAAGTCGCGGTAGCCGTTGGGGCGGCGCTGACCGGTGACGAGGCCGACCTTCTCGTAGAAGCGGATGGTGTCACGTGCCATGCCGGTCGCGGCGGCGAGTTCGCCGATGAGCATGTGTCTCCTCAAGGGACTTGACCTTGGAGTGCGGTCCACTGTTTAGCGTCGCGGACATGGACACTTCTTCCCGCTCCTACGCGCGTCTCGTCCGTGCCAGCGCGTGGTACGACCTCGTCGTCACCGCCGGCTTCGTCACCCCCTGGACGTACACCCTCGTCCACAACGCGCTCGCTCTCGGCCCGCTGCCACCCGCGAACGCTCCGCTCCTCCTGCTGTACGCGAACCTCATGGGCTCCGTCGTCGTGGTCTGGTCCCTGCTCCGCATCGTCCGTCCCCTGCCGGTGCACGGCCTGTACGACGGGGCGGCGCGGGTCCTCTTCGCGACCTGGCAGGCGTACGCGCTGGCGCACGGCGCGTCGGCGGTGGTGTGGCTGTTCCTCGTCGTCGAGGTGGCGTTCGGGGTGGCACAACTCGCCCCGTGGACACGGCCCCATCCCGGTCAAGAAACCCTCCCCGGCTCCGCCCAGAACACCCCTCCCACGGCCCCCGGTGCCGCCACCACCCCACCGCCCCCACCCCCGCCACCCGAGGGCTCCAGCACCCCCGCGCCCGCCCCTCCCCCGGCCGCTCAGGCCCTCCAGGCACCGCCCCTGACCTGGGCTTTCGCCGCTCCCTCCCCTACCGTTTCCCTGACACGGAAGGGGACCCGCATGGACCGCTCGACCCGTACCTCCGACGACGTACTCCGTCTCCTCGACGGCCTGTTCAGCGCAGACACCGACAAGTGGCAGGGCTTCTACGACGACCGGACACGGCCCGTCCCGTTCTTCGTCGACAAGCCGGACGAGAGCCTGGTCGGGTACGTGGAAGCCGGGCTGGTGCCGGCGGGCGGGCGGGTGCTCGATCTGGGCTGCGGGCCGGGGCGGAACGCCCGCTATCTCGCCGAGCGCGGCTTCGCGGTCGACGCGGTGGACCTGTCGGCGGGCGCCCTGACGTGGGCGCGGGAGCGGGCGGCGGCGTCCGGCCTGGAGATCCGTTTCCTGCACGGCGACGCCTTCACGACGCCGGACCTCGTGAACGGCCCGTACGACCTGATCCACGACTCCGGCTGCTTCCACCACCTGCCGCCGCACCGCCGCGTCACGTACCTCGACTTCCTCACCCGCCATCTCGCCCCCGGCGGCCACCTCTCCCTCACCTGCTTCGCCGCCGGCCCCGGCGGCATGGGCTCCGAGCTCCCCGACGCCGCCTTCTACCGCGACGCCTCCCTCCACGGCGGCCTCGCCTACACCGCCGACGCCCTGCGCACCCTGTTCGCGGTCTATGAAGAGCGCGACCTCCGCCGCATGTGCGACGAGCCCGCCGCCTCCCCGCGCTTCGGCGAGTCCTTCCTCTGGAGCGGCCTCTTCCGCCGCCCCCTCGAAAACTCGATCGGCGGTGTCGGTTCCCCCTGTTAGCCTCCTGCCGCTCGGGCTGTCACCAGGCGTGCCCGAGCACCACAGGGGAGGGAACCAAACACGTGTCAGCCATGAGAAGAAGAAGCGGCGCCAGAGCCGCGGTGCTCGGCAGCTGCCTGGCCGCCGTCGTGGGGGCGGGGGTGGCCGTGCCGGGGACGGCGTACGCGGTGGACAACCTGCCGCCGAAGCAGCCGCTCGTGCAGGACCTGCAGAACAACTTCAAGCCGTGCGCGACCGGCGACGAACCGCTCTACGTTCCGCAGCCGCCGGTCCTGTCCGCCCTGCTGTCCGACCCGGTCGAGGACGACCGGGTCGGCTACCAGGAGCTGGTGTCCGGCGAGTTCGAGATCTGGTGGACGGACGCGGCCGGCACCGAACAGCGCCGCTCGTTCACGACGTACCAGCAGCGCAACGACCGGATCCACCGCATCACCGCGCCCTCCGACATCCCCGCGAACACCGTCATCTCCTGGCGCGTTCGCGCCAACGACGGCACCCTGAACGGCCCTTGGAGCTCCGACGCCCCGAGTGGCGCGGCCTGCCGCTTCATCTACGACAACGAGAGCCCCACGGCTCCGGTGATCAGCTCGCCCGAGTTCCCCGCGGAGACGTGGTGGGGCGCCGGGGTCGGCACGTACGGCACCTTCACCCTGGACTCCGCCTCGCCCGACGTCGTGGAGTACCGCTACAGCCTCCCCGACGGCCCGTACGAGGTCCCGCTCCGCCCGGCCGAGCCCGGCGGACCGGCCACGTTCCGCTTCGCCCCGCTGAGCAACGCACCGCAGCGCGTCGAGGCGTATGCCATCGACCGTTCGGGGCGCAGGAGCTCGCCCAAGACCTACTTCTTCTACCCGAAGGCGGCGAGCGCGCCCGTCTCCGAGTGGAAGCTCGCCGACGCCGCCGGTTCCACCACCGCCGTCGCCGAGACGGGCACGCCGGCGCAGGCGGGCAGCGGTGTCAGCTTCGGCGGCCCGGTGCCCTCGGGCACCTCGCTGGCCTCCACCGCCACCCTTGACGGCAGCAGCCACGCCTACCTGACCACGGCCACCCCGGCGGTCGCCACCGGCGCCGGCAAGACCTTCGCCGTCGGCGCCTGGGTCCGCCCGGCCGCGACCGGTGAGTCGATGACCGTGGCAAGCCAGGACACCGCCGGGGGCAGCGCCGCGTACGCCCTGGGGCTCGACGTCCCGGAGGGCGGTGCCGCCGCGTGGTCCTTCGGCATCGGTGACACCAAGGTCTCGGGCGGCGCGCCGGAGGCCGGCGAGTGGGCGTACCTGCTCGGGCTCTACGACACCGAGACGGGCTACGCCCAGCTCTTCGTCAACGGCCACGAGGTCGGTACGAAGGTCAAGGCCGCGCCTGCGGCCACGGCCGAGGACAGCGCGTTCCACATCGGCCGGGTCCTCACGAAGACCGGCTACAAGCACCGCTGGCACGGCGAGATCGGCGACGTACGGACCTACGACCGGCTCGTGGTCCCGTCGGAGGTGTCCGCGCTCGCCCTGCGCAAGGGCAAGCTGCTCGCACACTGGTCCTTCAGCACCGCGGCCGACGGCAGCACGCCCGAGAAGAACGGCGGCGCGCCGCTGAAGCTCGCGCCCGGTGCATCGATCTACCGGTCCACGAGCAACGACTGCATCCCCGACATCGACCCCGACTGCGTCTACCAGCCGCCGGCGCTTCGTGGTGACGGCAACCTGAAGCTCGACGGCGAGTCCGGCCACGCCGCCCTCGACGGTCCGCTGGTGGACACGAGCGACAGCTTCACGCTCGGTGTCGTCGCCCGCGTCCAGGACGCCGACGCGACCCGGCCGATGACGGTGCTGTCGCAGGCCGGTGAGCACACCGACGCGTTCAAGCTGCGCTACGACCCGGCGACGTACGCCTGGCAGCTGGTCGTGCCGGAGAGGGACGAGGCGGGCGCACCCGAGAAGGTCCTCGCCCAGGTCGTCGGCCCGGCCGGCAACAGCGGCACGGGCGCCGATCTGGTCGTCGTGTACGACGACGCCACCGACACCGTCAAGCTGTACGCCGACGGCTACACGAACGACGGGGCGACCGCCCACCTCCCCAACGGCTGGAAGAGCAACGGCCCGTTCCAGGTGGGCCGCGGCCGCACCGCCGACGGCTGGGGCGAGTACTTCAAGGGCGACGTCGACGAGGTCGAGGCCTTCTCCGGCGCGCTCCAGGAGAAGGAGATCCCGTTCCTGGGCCAGGAGCAGGACCCCTGCCTCTGCTGGTGACCCGCACCCGCTGAGCGGTCAGCCCACCGCCCGCGCCCTGCGCGGGCACTGGCAGAACGGGTGACCGGCCGGATCCGCGAGCACGAGAAACCGCTCCGGATCCGGCTGGTACTCCGGCCGGTTCGCGCCGAGATCCAGGAACCGGGCCTCCGCCCCTTCACAAAATCCGAGATGCCGTCCTAACCTCTACCTCGAAACGAGATACATCGAATCGAGGTAGCCAATGTCCACCACGCCCTCCGCCCCGCTCTCCTACGGTGAACTCCCCGACCAGGTCGCCGACCTGTTCCTGCCCTCCCAGGCCGACGCACACCCCGTGCCCCTGGTGCTGCTGTTCCACGGCGGGTACTGGCGGGCCGAACACGACCGGATGCATATCGAGCCCTTCGCCCGGGCCCTGGTGCGGGACACGGGGTACGCGGTCGCCAGCGTCGAGTACCGCCGCGTGGGCGCCGGCGGCGGCTGGCCGACCACCCTCACCGACACCGCCCGGGCCGTCGACCGGCTGCCGCAGCTCGCGGCCGAGGCGTCGCCGGGCCGGATCGACCCGACGCGCGTCGCGTACGCCGGCCACTCCGCCGGCGGGCACCTCGCCCTCTGGGCCGCCACCCGGCACCGCCTGCCCGCCGGCGCCCCCGGCCGCACGGACACCCCGCCCCCGATCCGCGGCGTCCTCGCCCTGGCGCCCACCGCCGACCTCGCCTTCATCGACGAACTGGGCAGCGGCCAGGGCGCGGTCGCGGCCTTCCTCGGGGGCGGACGCGCCGAGGTCCCGGACCGCTACGCCGCCGCCGACCCGGCGGCCCTCGGAGCCCCCGCCGGCCACACGGTCCTCGTCCACGGCACCGCCGACAAGGCGCTGCCCCTCACGATGATCCGCCGCTACGCGGACACGACCGGAGCGACCCTCCACCCCGTACCCGACGGCGGCCACTTCGACGTCGTCGACCCGGCCTCCGCCGCCTGGCCCGTGGTCCTCTCCGCGCTGCGGACGATCGTCGGCACGGCCCCCCGCGACGCCTGACACCGCGCCGAATTCGCCGGCAGCCCGGCCGCCCCGGGACCTACGCTGCCGGGCATGGGCCACGCGAAGACCTCGTACGTATGCCTCCCGTGCCGGGCCTCGTACAAGCAGCCGTACGACTCCTGGCGCGAGCGGCGCTGTCCGCGCTGCGCGCGCGTGATGATCCACGCGGGCTCGGCGTTCGCGCCGCCCAAGCGCCGGGACCGGGACGCCTGGCGCGCCCTGTCCGTCGTCCTCAACGCGGGCATCAGCTTCCACAAATCCTGCTGCGGCGGCCCCGGCTGGCGCCCCCGCACCCTCCGCGAGGTCAAGGAACGCACGGCATACGCCCGCCGCACCGGCGAGCCGATGGCGCGGGCGCTGCTGCGCTACGAGCTGCCCTGACTCACAGCTTGAAGCAGGACCGGTAGTCGTAACCCGCGTTCCGCCACTGGCCGGTGTAGTCCTGGAACGCGTAGATGCCGTTCTCGTCACGGATCATGGCGAAGTCATGCCAGACGCCGTCGTAGACCAGCTCCAGCTTCTGGCCGTCGGCCAGACCGCCGGACACCCACTTGATATTGGCGTCCGCCCTGCTGAAGGTGTCCTTGCCGACCGCCCCGTCGGCGGGCACCAGATGGCGGTCCCCCTGCCAGCGCCCGGTGAAGTACTGCGTGGTGGACCCGAAGTACCCGTCCACCTCGGTGTCGTTGATATAGCTGTCTGCCCAAAGGATCTTCTGCCAGAGGCAGGTGGCGTTGGACGCCGCGTGCTGGGAGACGGACAGCACGCCCTCGTCGCCCCAGTCGTCCCAGTAGTCGTAGCCACCGGCGATGTAGGGAAGGCCGCTGTAGTCACCGGCGGCGGCCGCCGGGGTGGTGCCCATGGCCAGCACAGTGGCGGCCAGCGCCCCCACCAGGCCTGCGCCCAGCTTGAAACGCGTCAGGTTGCGCTTCACGAGTCCTCCAAGAGATATACGTCGAACCAGGTCGGGACTGTAACCCTGCCGGGCCAGGCGGTCTTGGACGAAACCGTGCGGCCCGGCCGGGCCGCATGACGCCACCCACCCGGCGACGAGCTCCGCGCCCTGCCCGTGGACCGTCCGCGGCTTCCGGGCAAGTGGCCTCTTGCCACGCCCCGTTGACGTGTGTCTAAGGTGAACATCGCGCGCATGGGTGGGACCTAGACCACCCCACCCCGGCGCGTGTGTCACTCATGTCATCACGTCGTACGGCGGCCGGGGGAACGGTGCCGCGCTGACGCCTGCGTATCGGAGCCGCCTCTCGGGGCGGTCGCCCCCGCCTGCCTTCGCTCGCCATCGCAACGAAGGTTGATCCTTTGCGTCCAAAAACGGGGTTGTTCAGACTCAGAGCACCCATAACCTCCGCGGCGGTCACCTCCGCCGCCGCCCTCGCCGTCCTCGGCGGCCTCGCCGTCCAGCCCGGCGCCCTCGCAGCCGCACCGAGCCTGGCACCGGCGGCCGCGACCGCCGACTCGTACGACGGCTACGACTCCAAGGCCGCCCAGCAACTGCGCGAAGATCAGTGCGTGGCCGCCTTCGCCCTGCGCAAAGGCGGGCCCAGCCTGTTCGCCCTCGCGCAGAACGCCCTCACACTGCCGCCCGATCAGATGCACAAGAAGCTCGACCGGGACCTCTTCAACGACCAGACCCCGCTCCACCAGTCCTTCAACACGGACCACACCGCCACCGACCAGTGGGTCGACAAGGTCAACAAGCAGGGGTACGCCTGGACCAGCACGGTCGGCGGGCTCGAGTCCTACCCGGGCGCGCCCAAGGACGCGAACAAGATCTACGACAAGACCGGGCTGCTGCCGTGGCTGTACCAGCAGTACTTCGAGCCGATCGACCTGTTCTCGCCGTTCTTCGAGCCGTCGCCGACCGCCGACGACAAGACGAAGGCCGCAGCCCTCGCCATCGGCGACCCGCTCTACACCTCCGGCGGCACGCCGCAGGAGCAGGAGGCGTGGAAGCTGTGGAAGAAGAACTCGGGCAAGATCGAGCCCAACCAGATGTTCGTTCCCCGGGTGTTCGCCGATGACGCCCGCGTCTTCCTCTCCTCCGGCGGCTTCCCCCGTACGGCTCCGGCGCCGGACACGGCGGAGTTCCGGATCGCGGTCGAGGACCTGAAGTCCCGTTTCGCGTCGTGCTCGTGGCACGACCCGATCGACCCGAACCGGGTGCTCGGCAAGGAGGTCGCGCAGGCGGCCGCCGAGTGGCAGCAGGAGATCGCCGCGCAGGCCACCCAGCGGCAGCAGATTCTCGCTTCCTCCGCCACCGCCAACAAGGCGCTCCAGGACGGCACGTACACGCTCGGGCAGGTCCTCGGCCAGTCGTGGCTCGCGGACCACGCGACCCGCTGGCAGGACTACTGGGCGGCGGGCGGCGTCGGCTGGATCGGCGAGAGCCCGGTGGCCGTCCAGGTGCCGGGCGCCGCGGGCAACTGCCTTGACGTGCAGGGCGGCGGCAAGACCAACGGCACGCCGGTGCAGATCTACCCCTGCAACAACGGCGCGGCCCAGCAGTGGACGCTGGAGGGCGGCGAGGACGACCTCCACCTCCGTAACGTCAACTCGCAGAAGTGCCTGGACGTGGCCGGAAACGCCTCGGCGAACGGCACGAAGATCCAGATCTATGACTGCTACAAGTCCAAGGGGCAGTCGTGGAAGGGCGACGTCCGCGCGACCTCGCCGCTGAAGAGCGTCTCCACCGGCAAGTGCCTGGATCTGCCCGCGTTCACCAAGAGCACGGACGCGCGGCTGATGGACTGCAAGACCGGCACCGCGCAGCAGTTCCTGATCAAGCCGTCCGGTCACAAGGGCACCGACAGCCTCTCGTACCCGAAGAAGGCGGAGTTCGACCAGGCGAAGAAGATCCTCACCGACGCCCAGGCGGCGGCGAAGACGCAGCTCGCCGCGCTCAAGGCCCAGCTGACGAAGGCCCAGACGGCGGCCACCGCGTCGGACACGGCCGAGCAGGCGGCGTACGGCATCGCGGACGCCGCCGGCGCCCCGCGGGGTCGCGGGCTGCTCGCCGGGCAGCAGAAGGCGCAGGTCACCAAGGGTGCCGTGGCCGCGCTGACGGCGATGGTGAAGGCCGGTGAGACCGCCGAGGCGGCCACCCGGGCCGCCGCCGGGGACAGCCAGACGATCGCGCAGCGCGCGCTCGCCCAGGCCGCGCAGGTGAACGCCGAGTTCCGCAAGGAGGCGGCGTACAAGGCCGAGCTGCAGGCGAAGGCGGCGGCGGACGCGGCCAAGCTGCACCGGGACAACGCGAAGAAGGACAAGGAGACCGCGGAGGCGAAGCTCACCGAGGCCCTGAAGGCCGAGGGCGACGCCAAGGCGGCCGCCGCCGACGCGCACGCCAAGCGGCTCGCGGCGGAGGCCGAGGAGAAGACGGCGAAGGCGGAGAAGGACACCGCCGCCGCCAAGCAGGGCGAGGCCGCCCAGCACAAGACGAACGCCCAGGCCGAGGCGGTGAACGCCAAGGACGCCAAGGAGAAGGCCGAGGCCGCCGAGGCGACTGCCGTCGCGCGGAAGAACGACGCCGTCAAGGCCCGCGACAAGGCCGCCGGTCTGCGCAACGACGCGTGGGACGCGGAGCAGAAGGCGGATGCCGCGCGGGCCAAGGCGGACGCGAAGGAGGCGTTCGCCCAGGCGCACGAGTCCGACGACAGCGCCAAGGAGTCCCGGGCGGCGGCCGACGCGGCCGCCGGGCACGCGGACGCCGCCGAGGCGGCTGCCAAGCGGGCCCGGGGAGAGGCCGACGCCGCCACCGAGGCGGCGGCGGAGGCGGACGCCGCGGCCACCCGCGCCGAGGCGGCCGCCAAGCGGGCCCGCTCCGACGCGGACGCCGCCCAGGCCGCCAAGCTGCGGGCCGATGCCGCCGTCGCGACCGCGACGAGCGCCGCGGCCGATGCCATCGCCGCCTCGCAGCACGCCGCCGCCGAGGCCGCCACGGCCGTGAAGCTCGCGGACGAGGCGGAGCAGCACGCCAAGGACGCCAAGTCCCAGGCGGATCTGGCGAGCAAGGAGGCCGCGAAGGCCCTTGCCGCGTCGGTGAAGGCCGCGGGCTTCGCGTACGTCACGGCGCAGGCCGCCGTCGCCGCGGGCCAGGCCGCCGCCCAGGTCGCCAAGCCGGCCAACGACGCGATCGAGCTCGGCTCGCCCTTCGTCGACAGCGACTCGGCCGCCGGCCTGGTCGTGCTGACCGGGCAGGCGTCGAAGACCCTCGCCGAGCAGCAGCAGGCCGTCGCCGACGCCCACGCCGCGAACGCGCAGGCGGAGGCCGCGGCGGCCAAGGACATCGCCGCCCAGGCCCAGGGCGACACCAAGGCCGCCTACCAGCACGCGGCCAACGCCGCCGCGCACTCGGCGACCGCCCGCGGCTACTCCAAGGAGGCCCTGGGCTACGCGGCCGACGCCGCCAAGGCCGCCTCGAAGGCCTCGGCGTCACTGGCCCGCTCGATCGAGTACGACCGCCAGGCCGCCGCGGACGCCACCGCGGCCGACCAGGCCGCCGGGCGCGCCGAGGGGTACGCGAAGCAGGCCCGCGAGTCCGCGGACCAGGCCGCTCTCGACGCCGCCGCCGCACGCCAGGCCGCGGCCGCGGCCGAGCAGTCGGCCAAGGAGGCCCGCGCGGCCGCCGACCGCGCCGCCACCGCGGCGACGGAGGCCGAACAGGCGGCCAAGGACGCCCTGAAGTACGCCAAGGAGGCGCAGAAGGCGGCCGAGGAGGCGGCGCGCAACGCCGCGAACAAGCAGGTCTCGACCGGTGCGGGCACCGGATTCGGCGGCACGTGGTACGTCGTCGACGAGGACACCGTAGAGATCACCGACGCCAAGCAGCACGAGCCGTGCACCATCGACATCGGCTTCGAGGGCTGCACCGTCACCTTCACGGTGACGTTCAGCGCGGTGGTCGACTTCTTCCTCTGCACCGACGCCGACAGCGTGGCGAACGGCGAGCGCTGCCCGGCCGAGGACTCGGTGCTCATCGAGAGCAAGCGCATCCCGGGCCTGAAGCAGGACGTCACCCGCTACTTCACCAAGCTGGAGCTCATCCAGCAGACCCTCACCTACAAGATCCTCAAGGCGGTGCTGGTCGACGACTTCGTCGAGTGCTGGCACGGCAGCGCCAGTTCCTGCGCCTGGGCGGCGAGCAACTTCATCCCGGGCAAGGCGTTCGGCAAGGTCTTCGAGGCGATCAACGCCCTCGACGCCGCGATGAAGACCGGCATCGGCGTCGCCGACGCCTTCAAGGCCCTCAAGGCGCTCGACATCGACCCGGCGTCCCTCGCCAAGATCTCGCAGCAGGTCAACATCTACGAGGACGCCTTCACCGCCTGCGTACGCAACAGCTTCCCGGGGCAGACCCAGGTGCTGATGGCGGACGGTTCGCACCGGGCCATCCGGCAGGTACGGATCGGGGACCTGGTGAAGGCCACCGACCCGGCCACCGGCGAACTGCGGACCCAGCGGGTCACCGCGACCTTCGCGCACGACACCGAGCGCCTGATCGACATCACGGTGGGCGACGGGAGCACGGTGGCCAGCACCGCCGGCCACAAGCTCTTCGTCATCGGCCGCGGCTGGCGTACGGTCTCCGAGCTGCGCACCGGCGACCGGCTGCGCACCCCGGACGGCCAGGTCCGTACGGTGACGGCACTGCGCGACCGCGCGGGGCTGCCGGCGACCATGGTGTACGACCTGACGGTCGACGGCCCGCACACCTTCTTCGTCCGCACGACAGGCGGGCGGGGCGGCCAGGCCCAGGACCTTCTCGTCCACAACTGCCTGAACCTCGTGGCGGACGAGGGCAAGAACGGCGCACACACCCTGGGCGCGCATGTCCTCACCGAGGAGCAGGCGAAGGAGAAGGCCCTCAAGGACGGCATCGCGACGGTCTGGAACGACGAGGACACGGCCGTGCGCTGCGTCAACGAGGCGTTCCAGCAGTGGCTGGCGCGCAGCCCGAAGAACGGGAAGAAGCTCACGGACTGGATCACCGCACAGCGGAAGAAGCCGAGCTCGGAGATCTTCGATCCCCGCTACGACCTCTTCACCTTCGAGTGGGAGCTGCGGGGTGAGGGCTCGCTGGGCAAGGTCTGGCACGCGGGCGCGCAGACGCCGGTGAACGCGGGCAACAAGGTGGTCATCAACATCAAGGCGGTACGGGGGAAGGGGAACGCGCATCCTGGGGACCCGGTCACGAACGTCCCGAACAACTTCGTGATCTACACCGCCTACCCGAAGTAGGGGAGGAGAGAGAACATGGCGCACCCACACCCCCACCCTCACCCTCACCCTCACCGGCACCTCGGTGTCGACATCGGGCTCAGCGGGCTGATCAAGTGGATCTGCTACCCCCGGGTCAACAGTGAGGCCGCCGGCCTGGACGTCGTCAGGAGCGGTGCCGACCGCTTCGACGGGCGGTTCGCCCATCAGCTGCTGCGGGACTGCCTCGTACTCCTGGGGTCTCCGCTGTCCAGCCGGGAGATCGAGGTCCTCTGGCTGGCGGGGACGTTCCGGGCGTTCGACCTGGAGCGCCTCGGGATCGACGGCCGGGTGTGGCTGCGCCGTATCGCGGACATCTGCACCGACAGGATCCGCCGCGACGACCCCTCCTTCACGCCCGCCGCTGCCGCGACGGTGGTGGACGAGGCGGTGAGGGAGGCGGTCTTCGCCGAGATCGAATCGGTCGGGCCCGCCCTGGAACAGGCCACGGCCCACCACTCGTACCACCCGCTCGACGGTGTCGTCCCGGCCCTGCGCCGGGCGGCCGAGGCCGATGCGGACCTCGGGTTCCGGCTGTTGCTCCGGGCGCTGAAGGGGTACTTCGTACCGATCAGCGAGGCACGGTACGAGCGCTACCTCGCGCTCGGGGACGAGCTCGGTCTCGGTGAGGACGTCGTGGACGACCGGGACTTCAACATCTGGTCCGATCTGACGGACTGACGGACTGGCCGACCGAGGGACCGAGGGACCGAGGGACCGAGGACGATGGCGCGGGCGGGCTCACGCCTGCGCCATCGTCCTCAGGTGCTCGGCCAGCCGGTCGTACTGCTCCCGCACCCCCGTCTCCATCCCCGCCGCCAGCGCCTGGTCCCGTATCTCCGTCGTCGGCCAGAGCGACGTGCTGGTCAGGGCCGTACCGCCGTCCGGTGTCGCGTCGAAGGTCAGCGTCACATGGACCGGGTCGGCGCCCGGCATCTGCTCGAAGAGCTCCGTGTAGACGAGGCGCTCGCCCGGGACGATCTCCTCGTACGTGCCGGAGAAGACGATCTCCTGGCCGTCGGGGCCCCGCTGGCCCCAGCGCCACGTGCCGCCCGGCCGCAGGTCGATGTCGCAGACGGACATGGTCAGGGCGGCGATCCCGTACCACTCCCGTACGTGCTCGGGCCGCGTCCACGCCTCCCAGACCCGGGCCGGCGGCGCGTCGAAGGTACGGGTGATGACCAGCTCGCGGTCCGCCGGTGTCGTCAGCAGCGTGATCATGGCGTACTCCCGCCGTGAGGGTCTCCCCTCACCAGCATCACCCCGAACGCCCGAGGGCGGCACCCCCGGCTGGGAGTGCCGCCCTCGGCAGGAAACTGGGTCGACCCCGTGCACCGGACGGAATCCGGCGCATCGAGAGGATCAGACTCAGAAGTCCATGTCACCGCCCGGCATGCCGCCACCGGCCGGCGCGGCGGCCTTCTCCGGCTTGTCGGCGATGACGGCCTCGGTGGTGAGGAACAGGGCCGCGATGGAGGCGGCGTTCTGCAGCGCGGAGCGCGTCACCTTGGCCGGGTCGATGATGCCCTCGGCGATCATGTCGACGTACTCGCCGGAGGCGGCGTTCAGGCCGTGGCCGACGGGCAGGTTGCGGACCTTCTCCACCACGACGCCACCCTCGAGGCCGGCGTTCACGGAGATCTGGGTCAGCGGGGCGGCCAGCGCCTTGCGGACGATCTCGGCACCGGTGGCCTCGTCGCCGTCCAGCTCCAGCTTCTCGAAGACGGAACCGGCCTGCAGCAGCGCCACGCCACCACCGGCGACGATGCCCTCCTCGACGGCGGCCTTCGCGTTGCGGACGGCGTCCTCGATGCGGTGCTTGCGCTCCTTGAGCTCGACCTCGGTCGCGGCACCGGCCTTGATGACGGCGACGCCACCGGCGAGCTTCGCCAGGCGCTCCTGGAGCTTCTCGCGGTCGTAGTCCGAGTCGGAGTTCTCGATCTCGGCGCGGATCTGGTTCACGCGGCCCGCGACCTGCTCGCTCTCGCCGGCACCGTCGACGATGGTGGTCTCGTCCTTGGTGATGACGACCTTGCGGGCGCGGCCCAGGAGGTCGAGACCGGCGTTCTCCAGCTTGAGGCCGACCTCCTCGGAGATGACCGTGCCGCCGGTGAGGATGGCGATGTCGTTCAGCATGGCCTTGCGGCGGTCGCCGAAGCCCGGGGCCTTGACGGCGACGGACTTGAAGGTGCCGCGGATCTTGTTGACGACCAGGGTCGACAGGGCCTCGCCCTCGACGTCCTCGGCGATGATCAGCAGCGGCTTGCCGGACTGCATGACCTTCTCCAGGAGCGGGAGCAGGTCCTTCACGGAGGAGATCTTGGAGTTGACGATGAGGATGTACGGGTCCTCGAGCGCGGCCTCCATGCGCTCCATGTCGGTCGCGAAGTACGCCGAGATGTAGCCCTTGTCGAAGCGCATGCCCTCGGTGAGCTCCAGCTCCAGACCGAAGGTCTGGGACTCCTCGACCGTGATGACGCCTTCCTTGCCGACCTTGTCCATGGCCTCGGCGATGAGCTCGCCGATCTGGGTGTCGGCGGCGGAGATGGAGGCGGTGGAGGCGATCTGCTCCTTGGTCTCGACCTCCTTGGCCTGGTCGAGCAGCGCACCGGAGACGGCCTCGACGGCCTTCTCGATGCCGCGCTTGAGGGCCATCGGGTTGGCGCCGGCGGCGACGTTGCGCAGGCCCTCGCGGACCAGGGCCTGGGCCAGAACGGTGGCGGTGGTCGTACCGTCGCCGGCGACGTCGTCCGTCTTCTTGGCGACTTCCTTGACCAGCTCGGCGCCGATCTTCTCGTACGGGTCCTCGAGCTCGATCTCCTTGGCGATGGAGACACCATCGTTGGTGATCGTGGGGGCGCCCCACTTCTTCTCGAGGACGACGTTGCGGCCCTTGGGGCCGAGGGTGACCTTGACGGCGTCAGCGAGCTGGTTCATGCCGCGCTCGAGACCGCGCCGGGCCTCCTCGTCGAACGCGATGATCTTGGCCATGTGAAGTGGTCCTCCCGGACATGGGGTGGATAACGCTCCAGGACCGCGCCGACGCCCGCGACGGACGGTCGGCGCGTCCTCGTGGTTCCTTGCCCCACGCGGCCGGCGACCTCGTCTGCCCGATCCTCGTAGCACTCTCAGCGTGAGAGTGCTAACGCCAATGATTAGCACTCGGCCTATGTGAGTGCAAGCGACTACGGAGGATCCGCCCGTCCTGTGGACGCGCACGGGCACCCGAGGGGCGCCCGCCCGCAGGAACGCGCGAGGGGCCCGCATCCCGGTCAGGATGCGGGCCCCTCGACGGAAGTGCGTCGGTGGCCGATCGCGCCGCGCTCAGGCGGTGGCGAGCTTGACCATGTCCGCCTGCGGGCCCTTCTGGCCCTGCGAGATCTCGAACTCGACCCGCTGACCTTCTTCGAGGGTGCGGTAGCCGTCCATCTGGATCGCGCTGTAGTGGACGAAAACATCCGCACCACCGTCGACCGCGATGAAGCCGTAGCCCTTCTCCGCGTTGAACCACTTGACGGTGCCCTGAGCCATGCCTAACTCCCCTATTACTGGCCCTTGCGCGGATCCGCACTTCGCGGACCCGGGTCAGACCCTGCGCCGGAACGCGTCGACCGCGGCTGAATGTATCTGCCCAACTGCCCTCTGCAACAGGTCAATCGGACGAGAATTCTGGGCACGACGGAATGGGGAATCAGGGAGAACTGGCCGAATTACGGGGCAAGTCGGGCCCGGCAAAAGGCGCACATGGGGCAGATGGCGCGGGCACTTTGGCTGCTTCTTGTCGGGTCGGGGCGCATTCTCATATGCACCTGGCAACAGCAGCGGAGGGGACTTCCCCAACTCTACCGCGCTCAACCCTGCAGAATTGCCCCTTCCGCTTCTTCCCGCGGAAGGGGCAATTCAGTACTGATCGGTAATCCCGACGGGTACCGCCGGTAAGTCCCGTCTCGGCTCAGCAGCCGCCGGCGACGGCCGGGATGATCGAGACGCCGGCGCCGTCCGGCGTGGCCGTCTCCAGGCCCTGCTCGAAGCGCACGTCGTCGTCGTTGACGTACACGTTGACGAAGCGGCGCAGCTTGCCCTGGTCGTCGAGGACGCGGGCGGCGATGCCGGTGTGGTTCTTCTCCAGGTCGGCGATGACCTCGGCGAGGGTGCCGCCCTCGGCGGGGACCTCGGCCCGGCCGCCGGTGTAGGTGCGGAGGATGGTGGGGATGCGGACGTTCACGGCCATGTCTTCGTAACCTCTCAGCGTTCGGGCGGGTCTCAGTGGGCCAGGCCCGCGTCGCGGAACGCGTCCAGGCTCGGGCGGATGGTGGCGGTCGCCTGCGAGCCTTCGGCCACGGCGTCCAGGGTCTTGAGGCCGTCGCCGGTGTTGAGGACCACCGTCGTCAGCGTGGGGTCGATGAGCCCCGCCTCGACCAACTTCTTCGTGACGCCGACGGTCACGCCGCCCGCGGTCTCGGCGAAGATGCCCTCGGTCTGCGCGAGCAGCCTGATGGCCTCGACGACCTGCTCGTCGTTCACGTCCTCGACCGCGCCGCCCGTCCGGCGGGCGATGTCGAGGACGTACGGGCCGTCGGCCGGGTTGCCGATGGCCAGCGACTTGGCGATGGTGTTGGGCTTCTGGGGCCGTACGACGTCGTGGCCGGCCTTGTAGGCGACGGAGACCGGGGAGCAGCCCTCGGCCTGGGCGCCGAAGAGCTTGTACGGCTTGTCCTCGACCAGGCCGAGCTTGATGAGCTCCTGCAGACCCTTGTCGATCTTCGTGAACTGGGAGCCGGAGGCGATCGGGATGACCAGCTGGTCGGGCAGCCGCCAGCCGAGCTGCTCGCAGATCTCGTACGCGAGGGTCTTGGAGCCCTCGCCGTAGTACGGGCGCAGGTTGACGTTGACGAAGCCCCAGCCCTCGCCGAGCGGGTCGCCGATGAGCTCCGAGCAGAAGCGGTTGACGTCGTCGTAGTTGCCCTCGATGGCGACGAGGTCGCCGCCGTAGACGGCGGCCATGACGACCTTGCCCTGCTCCAGGTCGTGCGGGATGAACACGCAGGAGCGGAAGCCGGCGCGGGCGGCGGCGGCGCCGACGGCGCCGGCCAGGTTGCCGGTGGAGGAGCAGGAGAGGGTGGTGAAGCCGAAGGCGCGGGCGGCCTCGATGGCCTGGGCGACGACCCGGTCCTTGAAGGAGTGGGTCGGGTTGCCGGAGTCGTCCTTGACGAAGAGCTTGCCGGGCTCGACGCCGAGCTCGCGGGCCAGGTTGTCGGCCTGGACGAGCTTGGTCCAGCCGGGGTTCAGGTTGGGCTTGTCGGCGACGTCGGCGGGGACGGGCAGCAGCGGGGCGTAGCGCCAGATGTTCGCGGGACCGGCCTCGATGCGCTTGCGCAGCGCCTCGGGGTCGCCGGTGGGCAGGTCGTAGGCGACTTCGAGCGGGCCGAAACAGAGCTCGCAGGCGAAGATCGGGCCGAGCGGGAAGGTCTCACCGCATTCGCGACAGGAGAGCGCGGACGCGGGACCGAGGTCGACGGAGGTGGTCGCGGATACGACGGTCTGAACAGCCATGGAGGCGAGGCCCTTTCTCCTCATCTTCCTCATGGCGAACGTCGCCATGAGACGGATTTGGCACCTTCCCTAGTCGGGGGACCTCGCTGGAGGACGAGTAGTGACCGACTGGAGGGTTGCCGGGGCTTCAACGGGCCGTATCCCTCTGCCCCTCTGGATGAGCGGTATTCGGTTGTGAAACGCGGGCGGCACCCCGACATGCATCGGACATCCGCGTTGTTCAAGACTGTAACCGAAGCCTTCGAGGGTGGAACCGGTCGTCCGATCCGCGAGATGGAGATCACGTTGCTGGAAGAAGTGGAGCGCTGGCTGGCCCGGCGGTCCTGGTCGGTGGCCGACCGTCCGCTGGAGCGGGTCCTCGCGGCCAAGCGGGGGACGACCGTCAGCGTCGTGCTGCCGGCACTGAACGAGGAGGCGACGGTCGGCGCGATCGTCTCCGTGATCCGCCGCGAGCTGATGACGGACGCGGTGCCGCTGGTGGACGAGCTCGTCGTCGTCGACTCGGGTTCCACGGACCGTACGGCGGAGGTGGCCGCGGCGGCCGGCGCGCGGGTGGTGGCGCGGGACGCGATCCTGCCGCGGATACCGGCGGTGCCCGGCAAGGGCGAGGTGCTGTGGCGGTCACTGATGGTGACCGAGGGGGACATCGTCTGCTTCGTGGACGCGGACCTGAAGGACTTCTCGGCGGACTTCGTGACCGGCATCGTGGGCCCGCTCCTGACGGACCCCGAGGTGCAGTTCGTGAAGGCGATGTACGACCGCCCGCTGGGCGATGCCCCTGGTCAGGGGGGCCGGGTGACGGAGCTGGTGGCGCGGCCGCTGCTCAATCTGCACTGGCCGCAGCTGGCGGGTTTCGTGCAGCCGCTGGGCGGCGAGTACGCGGCGCGGCGCTCGCTGCTCGAACGGCTGCCGTTCCCGGTCGGTTACGGAGTGGAGCTGGGCCTGCTCGTCGACGCGCTGCACACGGTGGGCCTGGACGCGCTCGCGCAGGTGGACGTGGGGGTCAGGAAGCACCGGCACCAGGACGGGCGGGCGCTGGGCCGGATGGCGGCGGCGATCTACCGGACGGCGCAGCTGCGCCTGTCGCGCGGGCATCTCGTACGGCCGCGGCTGACGCAGTTCGAGCGGGGCGAGGACGGGGAGCCGGGCTTCACCCCGCGTACGTACGAGGTGGACACGGAGGAGCGGCCGCCGATGACGGAGATCGCGGAGTACGCGGAGCGCCGACGCGTGGCCTGAAACCTCGGCGTCACGGTCTCAAATACGTACGTTTGAGCGTTTACGGGACGGGCTAGGTTCGCCGTATGGCTTCTGTGCTCGTCGCATCCAACCGCGGCCCGGTCTCGTACACCGTGCGGGACGACGGATCGCTGAACGCCCGGCGGGGCGGCGGCGGCCTGGTCTCGGGCCTGAGCGCGGTGTCGTCCGAGGACAGCGTGTGGGTGTGCGCGGCGCTCGGGGAGGGTGACCGGGAGGCGGTGCGGCGCGGGGTCGCCGAGCCGGGTGTCCGGATGCTGGACATCGCGCCGGAGGTGTACGCGGACGCGTACAACGGCATCGCGAACTCGGTGCTGTGGTTCCTGCACCACCATCTGTACGACGTGCCGCGCGAGCCGGTCTTCGACGCGGCCTTCCGCCGCCGCTGGGAGTCGTACCGCGCCTACAACCGCGCCTTCGCCGAGGCGCTCGCGGACGCCGCCGACGAGGGCGCGGCGGTGCTCGTGCAGGACTACCACCTGGCGCTGGTCCCCGGGATGCTCCGCGAGCTGCGCCCGGACCTGCGGATCGGGCACTTCACGCACACGCCGTGGGCGGCGCCGGCCTACCTGCGCATGCTGCCGGAGGACATCCTCCAGGAGCTGCTGTGGGGGATGCTCGGCGCGGACGAGCTGGGTTTCCACACCTGGGGATGGGCGTCCGCGTTCATCCAGGGCGCCCGCATCGACAGCCCCCAGGGGTACGCGGAGGGCGTGTGGCCCAGCGGGGACCCCTGGCGCGGAGTGGAGCACGGCCGGTGGGACGGCCCGGGCCGGAGCAGACGGCGCACCCGGGTGCGTGCGTACCCGCTGGGCGTGGACGGCGACGACCTGCTCGCCCTGGCCCACCGCCCCGAGGTGGACGCCCGCCTGGCCTCACTCCGTGCCGAGGTCGGAGACCGGAAGACCATCGTCCGGGTCGACCGCACCGAGCTGTCGAAGAACATCCTGCGCGGCCTCCTCGCCTACCGCGAACTGCTCACCACCCACCCCGAGTGGCGCGGCCGGGTCGTCCACCTGGCCTCCGCCTACCCCTCGCGCCAGGACCTGGAGTCCTACCGCGCGTACACGGCCTCCGTCGTCGCCCTCACCGAGGAGATCAACGCCGAGTTCGGCACCCCCGACTGGCAGCCGGTCCTGGTCTCCGTCGAGGACGACTTCACCCGCTCCCTCGCCGCGTACCGCCTCGCCGACGTGGCCCTGGTCAACCCGGTCCGCGACGGCATGAACCTGGTCGCCAAGGAGATCCCGGTGGTCTCCGAGGCCGGCTGCGCGCTCGTCCTCTCCCGCGAGGCCGGCGCCCACGAGGAACTCCGCGGGGACGCCCTGACGGTGAACCCCTTCGACATCACAGAAACCGCCGAGGCCCTCCACGACGCCCTGTCGATGCCCCCGACCGAACGCACCGACCGCACAAAGCGCCTCGCCACCGCGGCCACCGCCCTCCCACCCCAACGCTGGTTCCTGAACCAACTGGAGGCCCTGCGGGAGCAGTCCTAGCGGACGTCGACGAAGTCGGCGTTCGAGATGCGGGGCTGCGCCCAGGTGGTGGCCGGGTAGTACCAGCGCCAGTAGCCGTCGGCGGACGCCGTGAGCGAGGCCTTCAGGTAGCCGGTCGAGTTCGTCGTCACGGTCCTCACCGTGGTGTACCCGGTGCACGGATACGTGCAGTACTGGAGCTGGACGGACTGTCCGGAGAGAGCGGTCCAGGTGTTGGTGTCCCAGTTGGCCGCGGTGAGCCTGCCGGAGGCGGTGAGGGTGGTGCCCTTGCGCACCGGCTCGGGGCCCGCGTCCATCGTCAGGGCCGTCTGCCGACGCAGGCCGACGGACGGGAAGTCGCCGCTCGCGTAGTCCCCGTCCTGGGCCTCCACCTGGACGTAGGCCCACCAGCCGTTCCGCCCCGCGAGCGAGTTGTAGATCACGTCGGAGCGCGGGTCGAAGGTGAAGGTGCGGGAGCAGGTCTTCACCGTGCCCGTGCCGGAGCAGGTGGCGAGACCGTGGACGTCGAAGCGCAGGTTGTCGCCACTCCGCTGCTCCAGGTGCATCCAGACCGCCTTCAGCCCGGAGTCCTCGCTGATGGTGGCGGTGACCGTCACGCTCTTCACCGCCGTACCGAGAACGATGTCCTGCCCTCCGTTGACGACCACCTTGGTGATCTGCAGATTGCCGGTGGCGGCCTGGGCGGTCGGCGCGACGACCGCGGCGGTGGCCAGGCTGCCGACGGCCGCGGTGGTCGCGAGGCCGGCACGGAAGAGCGCGCGCAGGCGCATGAGGTCCCCCCCTGGGACGAGTACGGAGGAGATCCGGCCCCCCGGCAGGATCTCGAAGGTGGGAGGAGTGTACGGGGCGGCGCTCGCCGAGGCTGGTCGGGGCGCCCGCCGCTTGACCGCCACCGCCCGGTGATCACGCCCCGGGCGGGGTCACCGGCGCGCAGACTCAGGCCGCGCGGCGTCCGTCGGCCAGACCGCGTCCGGGAAGAGGGGGGCGTCGGTGTCGGGGTCGGGGATGAGGTCGGCGAGCATGTGGGCGGCGGTCTGGGCGTGGGTGTGGGCGCGGGGGAGCATGACGTTCTCGTAGGCGTCGAGGGCCGCTTCGACGGTGGGGTGGTCGAGTACGGCGCGGGCGAGGTCGGCGCCGTCGAGCAGGGCGAGGTTGGCGCCGGTGCCGACGGGCGGCATCACGTGGGCGGCGTCGCCGAGCAGGGTGACGCCGGGGACGCGCGGCCAGGTGTGCGGGAGGGGCAGGACGTGCACGGGGCGGTTCACGAAGTCGCCGTCGTTGTCGCGCAGGAGGGCGAGCAGGCTCTCGTCCCAGCCCTCGTAGCGGGCGAGGAGCCGGGTGCGTACGGAGCCGGTGTCGGCGAGGTCGAGGCCGGCGTGCCAGTCCTCGGGCCCGCGGAAGACGACGTAGCCGCGGACGTGTCCGTCGCTGTTGCGCTGCAGCACCAGGCTGTCGCGGCCGGCCTTGGCCGACATGGTGCCGTCGCCGACCAGGCGGGCGATGCCGGGGTGGCGGCGGTCGACGTCCTCGAAGCGGACCTCGACCATCGTCACGCCGGAGTACGCCGGCCGGGCGCCGGAGAGCGCGGGCCGCACCCGTGACCAGGCTCCGTCGGCGCCGACCACCAGGTCGAACTCCTCGGCGGTGCCGTCCTCGTGGTGCAGCCGCGCGGTGCCGTCGGGCAGCGGCGTGACGGACCGCGCCGCCCGGCCCCAGCGGACCGTGCCCGGAGCGAGGGAGTCGAGCAGCAGGGCGCGCAGCCGTCCGCGGTCGATCTCGGGCCTGCTCAGGTCGCCCTCCGGGGCCCGGTCGTGCCGTACGAGCGTGGCGTGCCGGTCGTACAGGCGCCACTCCTGGCCCTCGGGCCGGGCCAGCGCGAGGAAGCCGTCGAGGAGTCCGGCGGCGCGCAGGGCCGCCTGGCCGGTCTCCTCGTGGATGTCGAGGGTGCCGCCCTGCGCACGGGAGTCGGGGCCGCCGTCCCGTTCGAAGACGGTGACCGGCACGCCGTGCCGCTGGAGGACGCGGGCGCAGACGAGACCGCCGGGGCCCGCGCCGACGATCGCGACGCGCGGACGAGGACGGGTGGTGAGGGACATGGGGAAGCACGCTCCGTTCGACGGATGGGCGGGAAGGGGCGTCGGCGAGATGCCGTCGCCCTCTTCACGGAATCACAGCCGCTCCAAAAGTACAACCGATTCGATTTTGGAGCTGATCGCCTTGACTATCGGATCCGCCAGGCAGGGGTACGATGCCGCCATGGCTGAGACCACCGGGCGCCGCGAGCGCAAGAAGGCCCAGACGCGGCAGGCACTGACCGACGCCGCCGTCCGGCTGTTCACCGAGCGCGGCTACGACGCCGTCGGCGTCCGCGAGGTGGCGGAGGCCGCCGACGTCTCGCTGAGCACGCTCTTCAAGCACTTCCCCGGCAAGGAGGCCCTCGTCTTCGACCTGGACGAGGACCTGGAGAGCGCGCTGGTCGCGGCGGTACGCGACCGGGCCCCCGGCCGGTCGGTCCTGCACGCCCTGCGCGACCACCTGGTGGACACCCGTACCGCCGTACGGACCGACGACCCGACCCACGTCCTGGTCGAGTCGACGCCGGCGCTGCGGGACTACGCCCGGCGCATGTGGTCACGCCACGAACAGGCGCTGGCCGCCGCGCTCGCCGAGGCCACCGGCCTGGCCGCGGACGACCTCGCCGTCACCGGCCTCGCCCGCTTCGCCCTGGAGGCCCCGGACCTGGCCCGCCGGACGGGCGACGACCCGGCCCGGGCGCTCCGCGAGCTGTTCGCCCTGCTGGAACACGGCTGGAAGGACACGCCGTTGGCGGACCCGGCCCCGGCGGCCGGGAGTCCCGCCCCCGGCCGGACGGGCTGACGCCCGGCCCGAACCGGCCCGGCCCAACCGGACCCTGCCCCTCCCCTACCCCACCCCTATGTACGGAGAGGGAATTCCTCGGGATCTCCCCCCTCCTCCTGCGCGTCCTTCCGTGCCAGACTCGCGCCGATCGTTCCCCCAGGCGATCCGTAAGTCTCCTACGGAACCACGCGAACCATGCGGCACCCCGCATGCGAGCGAAGGGATCGCGCAGCCTTGAAGAAAAAGATGGTTGTGGGCATGACCCTCGGGTCGGCGCTCACCGCACTCCTCGCCGCGGGACTCACCCCCGCCGTGGCGCAGGAAGCCCCGGACGGCAGCCAGAGCGCCACCACCGCGCCGCGGTCGGACGACCGGCCCGGGCCGCTCAGCAAGCAGCGCAGCGAGCTGCGCAAGCAGGCGATCGACCTGGTCGCCAAGGGCAAGGCGAAGGCGAACGCCCGCGGCGTCGTCGAGGTCGCGCCCGGCAAGTTCGCCGAGACCGAGACCACGACGGCGACCCGGCAGGAGAAGATCTTCACGATCCTCTCCGAGTTCGGCGACCTGAGCTCCGGCAAGCTCGGCACGGCCCCCGGCCCGCTGCACAACCAGATTCCGCAGCCGGACCGCAGCACCGACAACTCCAACGCCTGGACCGCGGACTTCTCCAAGGCCTACTACGAGAACCACTTCAACGGCTCCGGCGAGTCGATGAAGACGTTCTACGAGAAGCTGTCGAGCGGCCGCTACTCCGTCGCCAACACCGTCGAGGACTGGGTCAAGGTCCCCAACAACGCCTCCTACTACGGCGACAACTCGGTCGAGGACACCGGCGGCTCCTGGGCCTTCATCCAGGACTCCGGCGACGCCTGGTGGAACGCGCAGCTCGCGGCCGGCAAGACGCCCGCCGAGATCGACGCGTACCTCGCGCAGTTCGACGTCTGGGACCGCAACGACTGGGACCACGACGGCAACTTCGACGAGGCCGACGGCTACATCGACCACTTCCAGGCCGTGCACGCCGGCATGGGCGAGGACGCGGGCGGCGGCGCGCAGGGCGAGGACGCCATCTGGTCGCACCGCTGGTACGTCAACGGCGACGACTACGGCCTCACCGGCCCCGACGTCTCCGGCACCCAGAACAAGGCGGGCGGCGCCCGCATCGGCCAGTCGAAGTACTGGCTCGGCGACTACACCACCGAGCCCGAGAACGGCGGACTCGGCGTCTTCTGCCACGAGTTCGGCCACGACCTCGGCCTGCCGGACTTCTACGACACCAACGGCGGCGAGAACTCCACCGCCTTCTGGACCCTGATGAGCTCCGGCTCCTGGCTCGGCCACGGCGCCGCCGCCAACGAGGGCATCGGCACCCACCCGGGTCTCATGGGCGCCGAGGAGAAGCTGTTCCTCGGCTGGCTGGACTACGCCGACGCGCCGCTCGGCGCCACCGGCTCGTACACCCTGAGCCCCGCCGCCCTCCAGGTCGCCGGCAAGGCGCAGGCCGTCCGCATCGCGCTCCCCGACAAGGCGAGCAGCACCACCTACACGACGCCGGCCTCCGGCTCGCACGCCTGGTGGACCGGCTCGGCCGACGGACTCAACCAGTCCCTCACCCGCTCCGTCCCCGCCAGCTCGCGGGTCACGGTCAAGGCGAGCGCCTGGTACGAGATCGAGGCGGACTACGACTACCTCTTCGCCGAGTACTCCCTCGACGGCGGCGCGAACTGGCAGCGCGCGGGCGCCGGGGTCTCCGGCTCCTCCGCCGGCAAGTGGACGACGCTGCGCTTCTCGTACGACTCCGCGGGCCTGCCCTCGCTGTTCCGCTTCCGCTACCAGACGGACGGCGGCGTGCACTTCGCCGGCGCGTTCCTCGACGACATCACCTTCGGCTCCGGCGGCACCACGCTCGCGACCGACGACGTCGAGCAGGGCACCAACGGCTGGACCGCGCAGGACCGCTGGAAGATCTCCACCGGCACCGAGACGGCCACCGCGCCGCGCTACTACCTGGTGGAGAACCGCGAGTACGTCGGCGCCGACGCGCTCCTCGCCGAGGGCCCGTACCAGTTCAGCAAGGGCATCACCGCCCCCGACTGGGTCGAGTTCTTCACGTTCCAGAACGGCATGCTGGTCTGGTACGTGGACCGCTCCTTCGACGACAACAACGTCAGCACCCACCCGGGCGGCGGCTCGGCGATGGTGGTCGACGCCCGTCCGACGCCGTTCCGCTGGGACGACGGCACCGCGCCCAGCAACCGCCGTCAGCCCTTCGACGCCACCTTCGGCCTGGAGCCGACGGACGCGACCTGCCTCCACAAGGAGGTCCTGGCCGGCAAGGGCAAGCAGCAGTCGGTCGTGACGAAGGCGGCCTGCGCCCCGTCCGTCCCCGGCCTGCCGGTCTTCGAGGACACCGACCCGAACGCCTACTACGACGCGACGGCCCCCCAGGCCAGCGTGAAGGTCGCGGGCCACGGCACGAAGGTCACGATCACCGGTGACGCGGGCGACGACCTGACGATCAGCGTGGTGAACCCGTAAGGCCGCGTAGGCCGACAGGATGAAGGGCCCCGGACCGCAGTGCGGTCCGGGGCCCTTCGTCATCCCGTCAGCGTCCCTTCATCGCCTCCGCGAGCGCCGCAAGCAGGTCCACCACCGCCGCCGGGCCCGCCACCGTGAGGTCGGCGCGGGCGGCGAGGTCGGGGACCGCGGAGGATTCGGCGGCGGAGCAGACGAGGAGGCCGGGGGTGCCGTCGGAGCGCAGTTTCTCGACGGCCGCGTAGGCCGCGAGGTCGCCCAGGTCGTCACCCGCGTACAGGACGGCTCCGGCGCCGGTCTCGCGCAGGTAGTCGGCGAGGGCCACGCCCTTGTCCATGCCCGGCGGGCGCAGCTCCAGGACCAGGCGGCCCGGTTCCAGGACCAGGCCGTGGTGGGTGGCGAGGTCGCCGAGGGGGCCCTTCAGGGCCTCGAAGGCGCCCTGCGGGTCCTCGGCCCGGCGGGTGTGGACGGCGACCGCGCGGCCCTTCTCCTCGATCCAGACGCCGGGCCAGGCGCCGATCCGGTCGAGGAAGCCGGGCAGCTCGGCACGGACCGAGGCGACGCCCGGGTGTGGGGCGGAGGCCTGGACGGTGCCGGAGACGGCGTCCCAGCGCTCGGCGCCGTAATGCCCGAGGACGACCAGGTGCTCAAGGCCCGGGACGCCGGCGAAGCCCCCGTACCGTACGGCCACTCCGGCGGGCCGGCCGGTGACCACGACGACGGCCGCCAGATGCGGGGCGAGGGCGGCGAGGGCGGGCACGGCGCCGGGGTGGGCGCGGGCCTGCTCGGGGTCGGGGACGATCTCGGCGAGCGTCCCGTCGAAGTCCAGGGCCACGACGGCCTTCTCGGGCCGCGCGAGAAGCGCGGCGAGTCCGTCGCGGCCGGCGGCTGTGGTCGGGTGCGGAAGGCTGCTGACCATGCGTACGACCCTACCGATGCCGGGCCGTCCCGTCAGCGGCACGGGCAGCAGGCTGGGCGGGCGCCCGTCCCGTGAGCGGCACGGGCAGCAGGCCGGGCGAGCGGGCACACAGCCGAGCGGGCGGCCAAGCAGGCGGCCGAGCGGGCGGCGCGGGCGGCGTGCAGGCAGCGCGCGGGTCCGCGTACGCAAAGCCGGGCAGGCGGCCGCGTAGTCGGCGTACGCACAGCGGCACGCCGACCCGGCTGCCGACCCGCCCGGCGGCGCGGGCGGCGTGCAGGCAGCGCGCAGGTCGGCGTACGGACAGCGAACCGCCCCGCGGGGCCGTCAGCGGCGGGTGCGCCGTTCGTCGCGGACCCGGCGGAGGCGGTTGACCGTGACCGGGTCGTGGGCCAGGGCCCGCGGGTCGTCGAGCAGGGCGTTGAGCAGCTGGTAGTAGCGGGTGGCGGACAGGCCGAGCTGTTCGCGTACGGCCCGCTCCTTGGCGCCGGGGCCGGGCCAGGAGCGCCGTTCCACGGCGAGGACGGCCCGCTCGCGTTCGCTGAGCGCGGCCGCGGCCGCACCGGCACCCGCACCCGCACCCGCCGCCTCCGGCACCGCGGACGGCTCCCCTGTTTCGCTGGTCATACAGACCAATTTATGCGGTGCGGTCTATTCGGAGGACTCGGCCGCCGCCGCCTGCCGGGCCAGGCGCGCCAGTACGTCCGAGGACTTGGCGCCGGGTTCCACCGCCTTGCCGATGTCCTTCTTCACGTTGCTGCTGACCTGCGCCCAGGACGTCTTGCCGACCGGCGGCAGCTGGGACTCGGGCAGCGCCTCCAGGAACTCGCGCAGCTCGGCCGACTCCGGGTCGGCCTGCATGGCCGCGGAGGCGGTGACGGTGGCGGGCAGCAGGTCGTTGTCGCCCGCGAACTTCAGGACGTTCTTGTCGTCGAAGACGAAGTCCAGGAAGGCGCCGATCTCCTTGCGGTGCCCGTTCTGCCTGAAGCCCATGATCCAGTCGGCGACGCCCATGGTGGCCCTGGCCTTGCCGTCGACGCCGGGCAGCGGCACCTTGCCGACCTTGACGCCCTTCTTGGCGGCCTCCTGCATGAGCGAGGGGTGCCCGTTGAGCATGCCGACCTCGCCGCGCGCGAAGGCCGCGAAGGCCTCCTTGCGGTTGAGCTCGCCGGGGGCGGTGGGGCCGGTGAGGCCCTTGGCGACGAGGTTGTCACGCAGCCACTCGAAGGTGTCGAGGTTGGCCTCGGAGTCCAGGTCGTAGTGGCCGGCGCCGTCGATGTAGCCACCGCCGCCGCTGAGCAGCCACATCATGGTCTCGGCCTGGGCCTCCTCGGGCCCGAGCGGCAGCGCGAAGGGGTACGTGACGCCCTTCTTGTCCAGCTTCTTCGCGGCCGCGGCGAGCTCGGCCCAGGTGGTCGGGGCCTTGTCGACGCCCGCCTCCTCGAAGAGGTCCTCGTTGTAGAACATCAGCCGCGTGGAGGCGACGAAGGGCAGGCCGTACTGGGTGCGCTTGTACTCGCCGGCGTCGACGAGCGGCGCCAGGAAGTTGGCCTGTACGGGGATCGAGAGCAGCTCGTCGGCGGCGTAGAGCTGCTCGGCGGCCGCGTAGTCGGCGTACGCGCCGATCTGGGCGATGTCGGGCGCCTCGCCCGCCTTGACCAGCTCGGCGACCTTGCGGTCGACGTCGTTCCAGGACTCGATCTGCACCTGGACCTTCACGCCCGGGTTCTTCGCCTCGAAGGCGGTGACCAGGCCCTCCCAGTACTTCTTGGTGGAGTCGCCGCCCGACAGGTCGTAGTCGGCCGCCACCAGCTTCAGGGTGACGTCACCGCCGCCGTCGCCGCCGAGGGTGCCGCAGCCGGAGAGGCCGGCGGTCAGTCCGAGTGCCGTGGCCGCCGCGGCCAGTCCCAGGAATCGTCGCCGCTGCACAGCCGTAACCCACCTTTTGCTCATCGTCGAGGCAATGTTCGGCCGCAAGTTTCCCCCGCACCTTCACCGGAGGTCTACACCACTCGCATATCGCTTCGGCAACGCATTGCCGCGCGGTGCCGCCGCATTGCCGCACACCGCCGCCGCATCGCCGTGCGGTGCGGCGCACCCCCGCGCACGACCTGGCCAGGCCCCACCCGCTTTTGTATCCGTCCGCAACAATCCATCACAGTGGACTAGACCTTTCGGGGGCTGACACGCGACACTGTCCCCGTGAGACACGTCATCGCCCTCGATGTGGGCGGCACCGGCATGAAGGCCGCCCTCGTCGGGGCGGACGGCACCCTGCTCCACGAGGTCCGGCGCGCCACCGGCCGCGAGCGCGGGCCCGAGGCCGTCGTCGAGACGATCCTCGGGTTCGCCGAGGAGCTGCGCGCCCTCGGCCAGGAGCGGTACGGCGAGCCCGCCGCGGCCGCCGGCGTCGCCGTCCCCGGCATCGTCGACGCCGCGAACGGCATCGCCGTCTACGCCGCCAACCTCGGCTGGCGCGACGTCCCCCTGCGCGCCCTGCTCAGCGAACGCCTCGGCGGCATCCCCGTGGCCCTCGGCCACGACGTGCGCACCGGCGGCCTCGCCGAGGGCCGGATCGGCGCGGGCAACGGCGCCGACCGCTTCCTCTTCGTGCCGCTCGGCACCGGCATCGCCGGCGCCATCGGCATCGGCGGTGCCATCGAGGCCGGCGCCCACGGCTACGCGGGCGAGATCGGCCACATCGTCGTCCGCCCGGGCGGTACGGAGTGCGGCTGCGGCCAGCGCGGCTGCCTGGAGCGGTACGCCTCCGCCTCCGCCGTCTCCCTCGCCTGGGCCGAGGCCTCCGGCGGCCCCGACGCCGACGCCGCCGACTGCGCCAAGGCCGTCGAGTCCGGGGATCCGGCCGCCGTACGGGTCTGGCAGGACGCCGTCGACGCGCTCGCCGACGGTCTGGTCACGGCCCTCACCCTGCTGGACCCCCGCACGCTCATCATCGGTGGCGGTCTCGCCGAAGCAGGGGAAACGTTGTTCACACCCCTTCGGGCCGCCGTGGAGGAGCGCGTCACGTTCCAGAAGCTGCCCGCCATCGTCCCGGCGGCCCTCGGGGACACCGCCGGATGCCTGGGCGCGGGCCTCCTCGCCTGGGACCTGCTCGCCGACCAGAGCTCCCTCGACCGCCCCACCGACTCGGAGGTATCCGCCTGATGGCCGTTTCCACTGTTCTCACCGGGGCCCGTGTGGTGCTGCCGACCGGGACCGTCGAGAACGGACGGGTGATCGTCGAGAACGGCCGCATCGCGGGCAGCGCCGCGGAGGGCGCCCCCACCCTCGACCTGTCCGGCCACTGGCTGGTGCCCGGCTTCGTCGACATGCACAACCACGGCGGCGGCGGCGCGTCCTTCACCTCCGGCACCGTGGACGAGATCCTCACCGGCGTCCGCACCCACCGGCAGCACGGCACGACCACCGTCGTCGCCTCCTTCGTCACCGGCGACATGGACTTCCTCGGCCGGCGGGCCGGACTGCTCTCCGAGCTCGCCGAGCAGGGCGAGATCGCCGGCATCCACTTCGAGGGCCCGTTCATCTCCCCGTGCCGCAAGGGCGCCCATGACGAGACCCTGCTGCGCGACCCCGAGCCCGCCGAGGTGCGCAAGCTGATCGACGCCGCGCGCGGCCAGGCCCGCATGGTCACCCTCGCGACCGAGCTGCCGGGCGGCCTCGACTCCGTACGGCTGCTCGCCGAGCACGGCGTGATCGCCGCCATCGGCCACACCGACGCCACGTACGAGCAGACGCGGGCCGCCATCGACGCGGGCGCCACCGTCGCCACCCACCTCTACAACGCGATGCCCGGCCTCGGGCACCGCGCGCCCGGCCCGATCGCCGCGCTCCTGGAGGACGAGCGGATCACCGTCGAGCTCATCAACGACGGCACCCACCTGCACCCGGCCGCCCTGGAACTGGCCTTCCACCACGCCGGTCCGGAGCGGGTCGCCTTCATCACCGACGCCATGGACGCGGCCGGCTTCGGCGACGGGCGCTACATGCTCGGCCCGCTGGAGGTCGAGGTGAAGGACAGCGTCGCGCGGCTCGTCGAGGGCGGCTCCATCGCCGGCTCGACGCTCACCCTCGACCGCGCGTTCAAGCGCGCCGCGACCGTCGACGGACTCCCCGTCGAGTCCGTCGTCCAGGCCATCTCCGCCAACCCCGCGAAACTGCTCGGCGTGTACGACCGGGTCGGCTCCCTGGAGCCCGGCAAGGACGCCGACCTCGTGGTCCTCGACGCGGACTTCGAGCTCAAGGGCGTGATGCGCAAGGGCGCGTGGGTGGTTGAGCCCAAGCTGGGCTGATTTCGCCGCCACCGTCTCCAGGCGGTTGGTCCGGGGGTCTGGGCCAACCGCCTTCTGTTTGGCATGATCAGGGCGCCTGGCGACAACAGGGGAGGTGGGCCGGTGATCCTGACCGTCACGCTCAACACCGCGCTCGATCTCACCTATCGCGTCCCCGCGCTCCTCCCGCACGCCTCGCACCGCGTCACCCAGGTCATCGAACGCCCCGGCGGCAAGGGCCTCAACGTCGCCCGCGTGCTCGGCGCACTCGGCCACGAGACCGTCGTCACCGGCTTCACGGGCGGCGCCACCGGCGCGACCGTACGCGCGCTGCTCGCCGCCACCACCGCCGGACTCCCCGGCCGGGTCCACGACGAACTGGTCCCGATCTCCGGCGGCACCCGCCGCACCGTCGCCGTCGTCGACGCGGCCACCGGCGACACCACCCAGCTCAACGAACCGGGCCCGGCCGTCACCGCCGCCGAATGGGCCGCGTTCACCGCCCGCTTCACCGAACTCCTCGACGGCGCCCGGGCCGTGGCGCTGTGCGGCAGCCTCCCGCCGGGCATCCACGTCGGCGCGTACGCCGAACTCGTCCGCCTCGCCCGCGCCGCCGGCGTCCCCGCCCTGCTCGACACCAGCGGCGAACCGCTGCGCCGCGGCATCGCCGCCCGCCCCGAACTCATCAAGCCCAACGCGGCCGAACTCGCCCAGCTCACCGGCTCCCGCGAGCCCTACCGGGCCACCCGCGACGCCCGCCGCCGCGGCGCCCACGCCGTCGTCACCTCCCTCGGCCCCGACGGCCTGCTCGCCGCCACCCCGGACGGCCTGTGGCAGGCCGCCCCGCCGGCCCCGGTGAAGGGCAACCCGACCGGCGCGGGCGACTCGGCGGTCGCCGCGCTGCTCGCCGGCCTGGTCGACGGCGCCGACTGGCCCACCCGCCTCAGCCACGCCGTCGCCCTCTCCGCCGCGACCGTCCTCTCCCCGGTGGCCGGCGAGTTCGACGAGTCCGCCTACGAGTCCCTGCTTCCCCGCATCACCGTCCACGACCGGGCGGCGGCGTAACCGCGCCTGCTCCGAGAAACGGGAGAGGGCCCCCGCGGGGGCCCTCGTCGTCGTCTGTCCGTCCGGCCTACGCGTTCGGCCGGATCTCCAGCCAGTCGAAGATCACGTCACACTGGTTGCCCGGCTCGCACGACATCTTGATCGTGTTCTGCCCCTGCTTGAGATCGACCGGCGCCCAGGTGGTCTGCCAGTTCTTCTCCAGGTTCGGGTCCGAGGAGTGGATGAAGTTCTTCAGGCCTATCGGGTTCGTGTTGGCCTTGTCGTTCACCGTCAGCGTCGCGAAGGCGTCCTTCGCCGGGATCGCGTAGCGCACGTACAGCTTGTAGGTGCCGGCGCTCTCGACGTCCGCCTGCCAGGTCACCGAGGACCCGAGCGCGTTGAAGCCGGTGACGTACGCGCCGTCCGCGCCCTCCGCGCCCTTGATGTCCCTGGCGAGGGCCGCCGAGCCGCCCAGCTTCAGCGTCGCCGCGTCCTGCTGCGGCAGCGCCTGCGGGGCCTTCGTGGCCTGGGTGGGGGCCTCCGAGGGGGACTGCGAGACCTGGGTCGGCGCGCCCGTCGGCGTGACGCCGCCCGCGCCGTCCGTCTTGTCACCGCTGTTGGCGATCACGGCGGCGGTGATGCCGGCCACGACGACCGCGACGACCGCGATGGCGCCGATCAGCAGGCCCTTGGTGTTGGGGCCGCGGCCGCCGGTGCCGCGCCCGGCGGGCTGGGCGGGGCCGGGGCGGTACGTGCCGTTGCCGCCGCCGCCCGGGTAGGTCTCGGGCGCCGCGTACTGCGGGTTCGGCTGCCCGTAACCCGGCTGCTGCTGTCCGTAACCCTGCTGCTGCGGGAGCTGCGCCGCCGCCTGCTGGTGGCCGCCGTACTGCCGCTCGCCGACCGCGCGGACCTGGTTGTACGAGGTACGGGGCACGCCCGGCTGCGCCGCCGGACCCGGGTAGCCGTAGCCGCCGCCGGAGGGTGGCTGCGCACCCGCCGCCTGGCCGTCGGCGTACAGATAGCCGAACGGATCGTCGTCCTCGGGCTTGTTCGTGCCGTCGTTACCGGCAGCCATCCGGGTCACTCCTATCCACTGCTCGCCAGCCGTCGCCGACCGGCCGAGCCTACCTCTTGCTGCTGTGTGACCGGTTCGGCGCTTCGTGTACGTCCGGTGAACGACCCTCGCGCACAGGCCCCAACAGCCGTGTCACCTGCGCCTATCCGGCCCTGCGGTGCACCTTCGAGCGGGACCGTTTCTCGATGTACATCCGCTGGTCGGCGCTGTTCAGGACCTCTTCGACGGTCATGCCGCACTCGGCCCAGCCGATGCCGAAGCTGGCCCCGACCCGTACCGCCCGCCCGTCCACCCGGATCGGCGGGATGATCGCGTTCCGCAGCCGGACCGCGAGGTCGGCGGCGTCGGCCGAGCCCAGGCCGTCGGCGAGGACCACGAACTCGTCGCCGCCGAGCCGGGCCACCGTGTCCCCGTCCCGTACGCCCGTGGTGAGCCGGCGGGCCACCTCGATGAGCACGGCGTCGCCGGTGTGGTGCCCGAAGCGGTCGTTGATCGACTTGAAGCCGTCGAGGTCGCAGAAGAGGACGGCGAGCCCCTTGGTGCCGTCGTCGATGTCGCCGCCGGTGGGGGCGACGCTGTGCACATGCCCGTCGTACGCCCCGGCGGCGCCGGCGGCCGGGGAGAAGCCGAAGCCGTGCTCGTAGTCGTACTCGTCGTAGCCGTACGGCGGCTCGAAGCCGGGGGTGCCCTCGGGGGCGGAGGCGGCGAAGGGGCGCTCGCAGAGCCGGGCGGCGAGCCGGGAGCGCAGCTCGGCGCTGTTGGGGAGACCGGTGAGGGCGTCGTGCGAGGCGCGGTGGGCGAGCTGGAGCTCGTGCCGCTTGCGCTCCTCTATGTCCTCGACGTGGGTGAGGAGGAAGCGGGGGCCGTCGGCGGTGTCGGCGACGACGGAGTTGCGCAGGGACACCCAGACGTACGTGCCGTCCCGGCGGCCCAGGCGCAGCTCGGCACGGCCGCCCTCGGCGGAGGTGCGCAACAGGGTGCCTATGTCCTCGGGGTGGACGAGGTCGGCGAAGCTGTAGCGGCGCATCACGGAGGCGGGGCGGCCGAGGAGGCGGCACAGGGCGTCGTTGGCGCGCAGCAGGCGCCCGTACTGGTCGCCGCCCATCTCGGCGATGGCCATGCCGGACGGCGCGTACTCGAAGGCCTGCCGGAAGGACTCCTCGCTGGCGCGCAGGGCCTGCTGCTCGCGCTCCAGGCGGATGAGGGCGCGCTGCATGTTGGAGCGGAGCCGGGCGTTGCTGATGGCGATGGCGGCCTGCGAGGCGTACATCTGGAGCGCCTCGCGGCCCCAGGGGCCGGGGTGGCGTCCGTTGCGCGGGCGGTCGACGGAGATCACGCCGAGCAGCTCGCGCGCGGAGGCGGAGGTGTACATGGGGGCGTAGAGGCGGTCGTGCGGGTGCCACTCGTCCTCGAAGCGGGGGGCGGGGCCGTCGGTGTGCCACTGCGGGACGTCGTCCTCCAGGAGCACCCAGCCCTCGGAGTGCGGGATGAACCGCAGGTCGCCCCAGGCCTCGCCCATGGAGAGCCGCCGGTCCCAGGAGCTGCGGGAGCCGACCCGGCCGGTGATCAGGGCCTCGGCGGCGGCGCTGCCGGCGAACGCGGAGACGATCAGGTCGCCGTCGGGGCGCACGAGGTTGACGCAGGCCAGCTCATAGTTGAGGCCCGCGACGATGCCGTCGGCGACGGCCTGCACGGTGTCCGCCAGGCTGCGGGCGGTGTTGAGGTCCGCCACGACCTGATGCAGCTGCCGCAGGGTCGCAAGACGGACGTACGGCTCCGACTCGGTCTCCATCGCTCGCTCTCCCCGAGACCTCGACAGCTGACTCCTGGGTTCTCATCGGCTTCATCGGCTTCGTGGTGTGCACTGTCTTTGCCACTGAATCACAGCGAGCTGTGCACCCGGTACACAGGGTCAACAAATACTGCGCTCTGTGACTCAAGTCACAGCATATCGCCGGGGTTTGCAAACGGTACGTGAACGGTGCGGGGCGGGGAGACGAAGGTGGTCCAGGACGGGCGGGTCCTGGGACGGGCGGGTCCTAGGACCGGCGGGGCAGCCCGGCTGGTCCCGGGGCCCGATGCGGCGCGGCGGGCGCCCGGATTAGCGTGCGAGGGTGCTGCAGACGACGCCCACGACGGCTACCACCGCCCTCGACCTGGCCATCCCTCATGCTGAGGGGGTGAGCAACGACGAGTTCAGGGCCGCCATGTCCCGCCTGGCGGCGGGCGTGGTCCTGGTCACGGCCCACGACCCGGAGGACGGCCCGCGCGGCGAGGACGTCGGCATGACCGCCACCGCGTTCCTCTCCGTCTCCCTGGACCCGCCCCTGGTCCTGGTCAGCCTGCGCAACGGCTCCCGGATGGACGACCTGCTCGCCGACGTCCCGGTCTGGGCGGTCTCGCTGCTCGCCGAGAGCCAGCGGCACGTGGCGGGCCGCTTCGCGATGAAGGGCCGCGTCAGCGACCGCCTCCTCTTCGCCGACCTGCCGTACACCCGGGGCGTGCACAGCCCCGCCCCGCTGATCGGCGGCGCGCTCGCGACACTCGAATGCCGCACGGAGAACCGCGTGATCGCGGGCGACCACACACTGGTCATCGGCCGGGTCCTCGCCGCGACCCTGCCCTCGGCGGAGGGCCGCCCCCTGACGTACTTCCGGGGGAGGTACCGGACGCTGGGCTGAGCGCGGCGCGCGGGCCGGCTCGCGCCGTCAGCTCCAGTCGCGGGCCTGGCGGCCGCGCTTCGTCTCCGCGCGCTGCTTCTTCTCCCGCAGGCGGCGCTCGTTGATGCCGCGCGGGATCTTCGTCGGGCGGCGCGGCTTCGGCGGCGGCGCGGTGGCCTCCGCGAGGAGCGCGGCGAGGCGGACGGCGGCCGTCTCCCGGTTGCGCCACTGCGAGCGGTGCTCCGAGGCCCGTACGGTGATCACGCCGTTGACCAGCCGGCTCGCGAGCCGTTCCAGGGCGCGCGCCTTCCAGACCTCGGGCAGCGCCTCGGTCGCCGCCAGGTCGAAGCGCAGCTCCACCTGCGAGTCACTGGTGTTGACGTGCTGCCCGCCCGGCCCCGACGACCGCGAGAAACGCCACATGAGCTCGGCCTCGGGCAGGGAGACGGAGCCACGGATCAGATAGGGACCGGACATGCGTCCCATGGTCCCCGGAGCACGACCCGCCCGTCACCCCCTTTTGGAACCGCCGGGGCTTCTCGTGCGTTAATGCGAGCGACGAGTTCGACACCCGCAGGACCTCAGAAAGGGACTTCCCATGGCTGTAAGCCTCTCCAAGGGCGGCAACGTCTCCCTGACCAAGGAGGCCCCGGGCCTCACCGCCGTCACCGTGGGCCTCGGCTGGGACGTCCGTACGACCACGGGCACGGACTTCGACCTGGACGCCTCCGCCATCGGTGTGGACGCCATGGGCAAGGTCGTCTCCGACGGGCACTTCGTCTTCTTCAACAACAAGTCCACCCCGGACCAGACCATCGTCCACACGGGCGACAACCGCACCGGCGAGGGCGGCGGCGACGACGAGCAGATCAACGTCAACCTGGCGGGCCTCCCGGCCGGTGTCGACAAGATCGTCTTCCCGGTCTCCATCTACGACGCGGTGAACCGCTCGCAGAACTTCGGCCAGGTCCGCAACGCGTACATCCGCATCGTCAACCAGGCCGGCGGCGCCGAGATCGCCCGCTACGACCTGTCGGAGGACGCCGCCGTCGAGACCGCGATGGTCTTCGGCGAGCTCTACCGCAACGGTGCCGAGTGGAAGTTCCGCGCGGTCGGCCAGGGCTACGCCTCCGGCCTGGAGGGCATCGCCCGCGACTTCGGCGTCAACCTCTGACGTACGCGTATCCGCGCGTCCGCGGATCAACGTAGAGCCCCGGAACCCGGCACACCCGGGCGCCGGGGCTCTACGCTTTCCCGATGATCGTCGAACCGCTGACCGCCAAGGACCCGCACGACATCCCCGGCCCGCTGCTCACCGAACTCACCGAGCTGTACGCCTCCAACCGGGAGTTCCAGCAGCTCAGCGGCGACTTCCCGGACCCGGACCGGATCCTGCCCGCGCAGGTCGCCGCCGCCCTCGCCGACGAGCTCGCGCATCCCGACGCCGAGGTGCTGCTCGCCCGCTCCGAGGGACGGCTCGTGGGCATCGCCGTCACCCTCGCCCGCCACCCCGACCCGGCCGAACCCGACCCGTGGCTGGGCCTGCTGATGGTCCATGCGGGCGCGCACCGCGCGGGCTTCGGCCGCCGCCTCGCCGCGTACGTCGAGGAGAGCTTCCGGGCGCGGGGCAGGACCGGGCTGCGGCTCGCCGTACTGGAGAACAACCCGCGCGCGCTGGCCTTCTGGACCTCGCTCGGTTACGAGGAGACCGCGCGCCGCCCGGACCTGGAGCACGGCCGCCCGTGCATCGTGATGCGCAAGGCGCTCTGACGCTCTGACGCTCTGACGCTCTGACTGCCGCGGGAACTCAGGGCGTGGCGGGCAGGGCGGGCTTGCCGTCCCCGTACAGCCAGTCGTCCCACACGCCCGACAGGTCCGCGTCCGTCATCGAGTCCGCGTACGCGATGAAGTCCTTCGTGGTGGCGGTGGCGTGCCGGTACTTCGCGGGCCAGCCGGCCAGGATCTCGTAGAAGGTGTCGTCCCCGGCCTCCTGCCGGATCCGGTGCAGCACCATCGCGCCCCGCTCGTACACGGGCGTGCCGAACAGGTCGCCGGAGGTGGGCGGTTCGGCCGGCGAGTAGGCCCAGGCATCGGCGTTCGCGTACGCCTTCTCGAAGTTCTTCTGCACGGGGACGTGCTCGAAGTCCTCCTGGTACAGCCAGTCGGCGTAGGTCGCGAAGCCCTCGTTGAGCCAGATGTCCTGCCAGGTCGCGGGCGAGACGGAGTCGCCGTACCACTGGTGGGCCAGCTCGTGCACGAGCGTCCCGGCGACGAAGGAGGAGGCGGGGAAGACCGGCCGGGTCTGGGTCTCCAGGGCGTAGCCGACGTCGCCGTCGCGCTCGACGACCGCGCCGGCGGCGGCGAAGGGGTACGGGCCGAAGTTCTCCGCCTGCCATTCGAGGATCTCGGGGATGCGGGCGCGCAGCGCGGCCGTGCGCGCGGCGACCTCCGGGTCAGCGGCGGTGAGCACCGGGACCTTGGCCTGGGGCTGGGGCTGACCCTGGGTCCGGGTCTGGCCCTGGGCCTCGGTCTTGCCGAGGGCGGTCGTGGTGCTCATGTCGTACTTCCCGATCGCGAGCATCGCGAGGTAGCTCGCCATCGGTTCCGCGGCGTGCCAGACGGAGGTGGTGCGGCCGTCGGCCTCCTTGCGCTCGGCGGTGCGCACGCCGTTGGAGAGGGCCGTGAGCCCGGCGGGGACGGTGACCGTGATGTCGTACGCCGCCTTGTCGGAGGGGTGGTGGTTGCCGGGGAACCAGGCCATGGAGCCGGTCGGTTCGCCGAGCGCGAGGGCGCCGTCGGCGGTCTTGAGCCAGCCCTCCTTGGAGCCGTCCGAGTCGGTGATGGTCTCGGGAACGCCGGAGTAGCGCACGACGGCGCGGAACTGCGCCCCCTTGTCGATGTCCTCGCGGGGGCGCAGGGTCAGTTCGTCGCCCGCCCGGTTGACGGCGGCGGGCGCCCCGTCCACGGTGGCGTCGCGCACCGTGAGCCCGGCGAGGTCGAGGTTGAACGCGCTGAGGTCCTGGGTGGCGGTGGCGGTGATCTCGGCGCGTCCGTCGAGGCGGCCGGAGGCGGGGTCGTACGACAGGGTGAGCGCGTAGTGGCGCACGTCGTAGCCGCCGTTGCCGAGCTTGGGGAAGTACGGGTCGCGCAGCCCGGCCGCGCCGGGCGTGCCCTGCACCCCGCCGCCGCTGCCGCCGCTCGTGCAGGCGGCGGCGAGCAGGGCGAGGGCGACGGCCAGGGCGCCGGTCCGGACGCGGTTACGAGTGTTCACGAACCGATCCTAAGCAGACATAAGAAGTCAGACGCGCTCGCAGGAACGCGTGTACGACCGGAAGGAAGGGTTCAGAACCGCCGTGGGTCAGTTGAGGGAGGCCACACCGGCCTGGGCGAACTTCTCGTCCAGGTCGCCGGAGGGCGCACCGGCCACACCGATACCGGCGATCGGGCCGCCGTCGGCGGTCACCGGGGCGCCACCGGCGAGGAAGAGGGTGCCCGGGATGTCCTTCAGGGTCGGGGTGTTGGCCAGCCGGCCGACGAGGACGGAGGTCGGGGCGTTCCAGGACACGGCGGTGTACGCCTTCTTCACGGCCGACTCGTACGACTGCGGGCCCGCGCCGTCGCCGCGCAGCGTCACGATGGTGTTGCCGTTGCGGTCGACCACCGCGACCGACACCCGCTGGTTCTCCTTCTCGGCGGCCTTCAGGCTCGCCTGCGCGGCCTTCGTCGCGGCGTCGATGGTCAGGTGCGTGGTCTGGCGCAGGTTGTCGTTCTCGGCGTCGGCCTTGGCGACGGCCGCGGCGGGGGCGGCGGCGGGGGCGGCCTGCGGCGCGGAGGAGGCGTTCGCGGAGACGGCGCCGAAGGTGCCGGCGGCGAGGACGACGGCCGCGGTGGTGCCGAGGAGGAACTTCTTCTTCATGGCGGGCTCCTGAGGGGATCGTGAGGCGTTCGCTCTGCATCGATCCTCCGGCCGGAACCGGCGCCCGCCGGTCCGCGTTCCGGCTGCCGTCGGCGCGCATAGTGGACGACAGGGAGGTCAGCCGATCGGTTGATGCCGCCCTGGTCCCGCCGGGCCAGGATGGATACGTATCCCCAGGTCAGGTGCTACACGGAACACGGAACAGGTGGACGATGGACCGGACGACGGACCGGACGACGGACCGGGACGTGCGGGACCCGGACGCCCGCTGGACGGCGCGGGTCATGCACGTCGCCTTCTTCCTCCTCCTCGGCGCCTCGCTCGCCCGCTTCCTGCTGCGCCACCCCTGGGAGGAGCGCAGCCCCTGGATCGTCGCGCTCTCCGGCGCGCTCGCGTCCCTCTACCTCCTCGGCCCGGTCCTCGGCACCCGCGCCACCCCGCGCCGGATCGCCTGGCTCGGCACGGTCGTCGCCGTCTGGATGGTCCTCGTCGTGCTCGCGCCGAGCTTCGCGTGGTGCGCGGTGCCGCTGTTCTACACGGGCCTGCGCACCCTGCCGTCGCGCGCCGCCCTCGGCCTGGTCGCCCTGCTCACCGCGTTCGTCGTGATCGCGCAGGTGCAGCTCTCGCACGGCGGCTTCGACCCGAACCTGGTGATCGCCCCGCCGGCCGTCGCCGCCATCGCGACCGCCGTCTTCGTGCACGCCGAGCGGCAGGCCGAGCGGCAGCGGGCGCTCATCGACGACCTCATCCGCACCCGCCGCGAGCTGGCCGCGACCGAGCGCCGCGAGGGCACGCTCGCCGAGCGCCAGCGGCTCTCGATGGAGATCCACGACACCCTCGCGCAGGGCCTGTCCAGCCAGCAGATGCTGCTCCAGGCCGCCGACCGCACCTGGGACAGCGACCCGGCCACCGCCCGCCGCCATGTCCGTACGGCCGAGTCGATCGCCGACCGGAACCTCGCCGAGGCCCGCCGCTTCGTGCACGACCTGGCCCCGGCCGACCTCGCCGAGGGCGGCGGCCTGGAGGAGGCGCTGCGCGGGCTCGCCACCCGCGAGACCGGCGCCGGCCTGGAGGTGCGCTGCCATGTCGACGGCACGCCGGACCGGCCGCTGCCCGACCGCGTCCAGTCGGCGCTGCTGCGCATCGCCCAGGGCGCCCTCGCGAACATCCGCGAGCACGCCGGTGCCACCTCGGCCGCGCTCACCCTCACGTACCTCGACGACCAGGTCGTCCTGGACGTCGCCGACGACGGCCGCGGCTTCGACCCGGCGGCCTCGCGCGCGGACGCCGGGGTGCGCGGCCACGGCCTCCCCGCGATGCGGGTGCGCGCGCAGCAGCTGGGCGGCACGCTGACGATCGAGTCCACCCCGGGCGAGGGCACCGTGCTCTCCGCCGCGATCCCGCTGGAGGTACGACAGTGAGCGCGCCCGCAGCGCCCGTACGCATCCTGCTCTGCGACGACCACGCCGTCGTACGCGCCGGGCTGCTCGCCCTGCTCGCCAGCGCGCCCGGCATCGAGGTGGTCGGGGAGGCCGGCAGCGGCGAGGAGGCGGTCGCGATGGCCGCGCACCTGCGCCCGGACGTGGTCCTGATGGACCTCCAGCTCGGCCCGGGCATCGACGGCATCGAGGCCACCCGGCGGATCGCGCCGACCGGGACCCACGTCCTGGTCCTCACCACGTACGACACGGACGCGGACATCACCCGCGCGATCGAGGCGGGCGCGACCGGCTATCTCCTGAAGGCCGAGCGCCCGGAGGAGCTGTTCGCCGCGATCCACTCGGCCGCGCAGGGCCGCACGACCCTGTCGCCGCCGGTCGCGAGCCGGGTCATGGACCGGATGCGCGGCGCGGCCCGGCCCACGCTGACCGACCGCGAGCGCGACATCCTCGGGCAGCTGGCGCACGGCCTCGGCAACCGCGAGATCGCCCGCGCGCTGTTCATCAGCGAGGCGACGGTGAAGACCCACCTGGGCCGGATCTACGCGAAGCTCGGCGTCGACACGCGGGCGGGCGCGGTGGCGGTGGCGAAGGAGCAGCGGCTGCTGCCGTAGCGGCGACGGCGTCACCCGGGCGGGCGGATCGGGCCCCGCTTCCCACGCTTCACGGCCGGAGCACTGCTACCGTGCGTTGCCGTTCCACCGCACCGTGTCATGTCCGGTGCCATGTTCCGTTCCGTTGCCATGTTCCGTTCCGTGGGAGCGCAAGTGAAGATCACCATCGTCGGCGGCGGGCCCGGCGGCCTGTACTTCTCGATCCTGATGAAGCGCCAGGACCCCTCCCACGAGATCACCGTGTACGAGCGGAACCCGGAGGGCTCCACGTACGGCTGGGGTGTCACCTACTGGGCTGGGCTCCTCGACAAGCTGCGTGTGGGCGACCCGGAGTCGGCGGAGGCCATCGCCGCGGCGTCCGTGACCTGGAACGACGGCGTGGCGATCGTCCGCGACGAGTGGACCGTGCACCGCGGCGACGCCGGCTTCGGCATCGGCCGGCGCCGGATGCTGGCGCTGCTCGCCGACCGGGCCCGCGAGCTGGGCGTCCGCGTCGAGCACGAGCACCCCATCAGCGGCCCCGACGCCCCCGAGCTCGCCGACGCGGATCTCGTCGTGGCGGCGGACGGCGTGAACAGCGTGCTGCGCGAGGCGCACCCGGAGCGCTTCGGCCCGGAGGTCGTCAGCGGCCGCAACCGCTATGTGTGGCTGGGCACGACGAAGGTCTTCGACTCCTTCAGCTTCGCGTTCAAGGAGACCGAGCACGGCTGGATCTGGTGCTACGCGTACGGGTTCAGCGGCGAGCAGTCGACGTGTGTGGTGGAGTGCGGCCCGGAGACGTGGACGGGCCTGGGCCTGGACCGGCTGAACGGGGACGACAGCCTGCGCCTCCTGGAGAAGCTGTTCGCCGACCTGCTCGACGGCGAGCCGCTGATCGGCCGCGAGCAGCACGGCGACGCGGCCCCGGCCCAGTGGCTGAACTTCCGCACCCTGACCAACCGGTCCTGGCACCACGGCAGGATCGCCCTGCTCGGCGACGCCGCCCACACCGCCCACTACTCGATCGGCGCGGGCACCACTCTGGCCCTGGAGGACGCCCTCGGCCTCGCCGCCGCCCTCCGCCACCGCGGCCCCGCCACCGGCACCGGCACCGGCACCGGCACCGGCACCGGCACCGGCCTGGACGCCGCCCTCACGGCGTACGGCCGCCGCCGCCGCGCCGAACTCGTCCCGGCCCTGAGCGCGGCCCGCTACAGCGCCCAGTGGTACGAGAACCTCCCCCGCTACATGCACCTGCCCCCGCACCGGATGTTCGCCCTCCTGGGCCAGCGCCACTCCCCCCTCCTCCCCCACATCCCCCCGCAGCTCTACTACCACCTCGACCGCGCCGCCGATCAGCTCGAACCCCTGCGCCGCCTGAAGCGCTGGCTGGGCCCGAAGGTGGCGAGGGCGGCCCACCGGGGCTGAGGAACCACGGGCGGCGCGGCGTGGGACCATCGACGCGTGCTCGACATCGGCTACTCCCTCTCCCGGCGCTTTCCGGACCCCCCGCAGACCGACTACCGCGCCGCGGACGTCCACGCGCTGCGGCACGACCTGTTCTGCGGTGACGTGTATCTCGCGGACACCGTGAAGGACCAGGAGGTGTCCACAGCCTGGGGATGGGTGCCGGTGCTCGACTTCGCGTGGGCGCTGTGCGACATCGTCGAGCAGCTGGACCGCGACCCGAAGGGCAGCCGCGCCGCCCGGCCCCAGTACGCGGAACTGGACTTCACCGAGTCCTCCGACCGCATGCTGTTCGAGCGGCGCTTCGGGTGGGTGGACGTCGAGGCCGACTGGATGCCGGGCGACGAGCCGCCGCTCACCTTCAACCACGCCGAACTGCGCCGCGAGGCCCGCGACTTCCTGCACGACCTGATCGCCGACCTCACCGACATGCACGAGGGCCTCGCGGACAACCCGCTGGTCTGGGACCTCCAGGCCCGCTTCCCGCGCCTTCCTTAGGAAGCGTCTTCCACCCGCACCCCCAGCTGCGCCGCGAACACCGGCGCCAGGTCGAGCAGCTGCGCCGTGGAGATCACCGCCCCCGCCAGGGCGTCCACCCCGCGGGCGATCTCGATCCGCTGGACGGTGCGGAGGTCGACGTCCTTCAGCCGCGCCCCGCTGAAGTCGGCCCGCGTCACCACACAGTCCCGGAACTCCACCCGCTCCAGGACCGCCCCGCCGAAGTCCGGCTCGTCGAGCACGCACCCGTCAAAGACGACGTCCTTCAGCTTCGCCGTCCGCAGATTCAGGTAGTCGATCTTCCCCCCTCTCACCCGCACCCGCTCGAACACCGCCCCGTGCAGCTGCGCCCCGCCGAGCCGCGCGTCCACCAGCTCCACGTCCCGCAGCTGCGCCCCCGCGAGATCGGTGCCCACCCCCCGTACCCCCGTAAGGACCGAGTCCAGGACGCGCGCCGCCGTGAGCCTGGTCCCGTCGAGCCCGCAGTCACGCAGCGCGCAGTCCAGGAAACGCGCCCCGGCCCCGTCCTGGCCGGCCAGGTCCAGGCCGGCCAGCTCCAGGCCGTCGTAGTCCCCGTCGGGCTCCAGACCGCCCTCGTAGGGCTCCAGCGGAGGCAGCACGACCTCCGGCTCGCGCGGCTTGGCGACGCTCCCCCGCTGACTCTTCCTCTTCATGTCACCCATCGTGACGCACGCCACTGACAGTCCCCTGCCGGAGCCGTCGGGCGTCGGCGTGCGTCGGCGTGCGTCGGCGTGTGTCAGATCCCGAGGACGTCCCAGGAGTGCCCCTTGAACTCCTTCAGGAAGTCGGGGTGGTCCTCCCACATACGCGCGATGGAACGCAGCACGTCCCAGTTGTGCTCAAGTGCCTGGTCCACGACCTGCCGCAGCTCCGGCGCCGAAGCCCGCTTCTCCAGCAGCCCGTTGACCGCCGACGCCGCCTGCACGGTGTAGCGGAGCGCGCGCAGCGCCCGTGAGGTGTCGTCCATGCCGAACCCGTGGTCGCTGCCGTTCTCGGGGTCGAAGAGCGGAGTGAGCCGCGCCTCGACGAAGCCGGTGATGTGCTCGAACCGCTGCTGAATGTCCTTGTCCATGCCCCCTTCCTACACTCCCCGGACCGGCGCCCCCGAACCCAGCGACTTCAGCGCCCCGTCCGTGAGCCGGTAGACCGTCCATTCGTCCTGGGGACGGGCGCCCAGGGACTCGTAGAAGGCGATCGAGGGCGTGTTCCAGTTGAGGACGGACCACTCCAGGCGCTCGTAGCCGCGGTCCACACAGATCCGGGCCAGCTCCGTGAGGAGGGCCTTGCCGTGGCCGCCGCCGCGGAGTTCGGGGCGGACGTAGAGGTCTTCGAGGTAGATGCCGTGGACACCGCGCCAGGTGGAGAAGTTGAGGAACCAGAGGGCGAAGCCGGCGACCTCGCCGGTGTCGTCGGTCTCGGCGATGTGGGCGAAGGCGGCCGGGCGGTCGCCGAACAGGGCCTCGTGGAGCTGGTCGGGGGTGGCGCGGACCTCGTCGAGGGCCTTCTCGTACTCCGCGAGGTCGCGGACCATACGGTGGATGGCGGGGACGTCGGCGGGCGTGGCGGTGCGGATCATGAGGCCAGAGTGCACCCCGTCAGGGGCGTCTGGCCAGCAGGTTCCGCGCGATGGACACCTGGTCCGGGTGCAGGGCGGGCGCGCCATCCGACACCGTCCACAGGGCGTTCTGGAGGAAGCGGGCCAGCGTCCAGGCCCTGGCCCGGCCCCGGTCGAGGCCGAGCCGCTCCGTCAGGAGGTCGAAGCGCCACAGGGTCTCCGCCGGGTCCGGGTCCCACCGGTTGACGAGGGCCGGGAACAGTTCGAAGCCCGGGTCGCCGGCGAGCGGCTTCGGGTCGATGGCCAGCCACGGCTCGCGCTCGGCGGCCAGGATGTTGTCGTAGTGCAGGTCCCAGTGCAGCAGCCGGTCGCCGGGCTCGCCCATGACCTCCCGTACCGCCGCCGCGCAGTCCGCGAGCAGCGCCGCGTCCTCCCGGTCCGCGAGCCGGGCCGCCGCGGCGGGCGTACGGTCCACCATCCGGGCCGCCGCGTCGCCGAGCCGCCGAAGGCCGGGCGGCGCGGGCACGGCGACAAGGCGCGCCAGCAGATCCGCCAGGATCCCGACCGCCTCCCGCGCCTCCGCCACCCGCGACAAGTGCCGCCCCTCATCGGCCCGTTCGAGCAGCATCGTGCCCGTCCCCGCGTCGTGCTCCAGGAGCCGTACCGCCCCGTCCCCCGCCCACGCCCGCAGCGCCACCGGCTCGCCCTCGGTCTCCGCGTCGAGGAGCTGGAGCTTCAGGGCCGCCGGGACGCCGTCCCGCGCCACCGCCACGGGCAGCACGAGCGAGGCGACCCCGTGCATCGACGGGCCGGTCACCCGCAGCCCCCACCGGTCCAGGAACTCCTCCGCCCTGCCGGGCAGGGCCGCGATGAAGGCCCGCCCCGCCGCCCCGTTGTACCTCGCCTGCGACGCCGCCAGTTCCGCCGGGATCTCGATCATCCACCGACCCTAGAACCCTGGATCGCCCGCGTCGCCCCCGGTAACCTCCCGCGCACGACCCGGAAGAGGGATACACATGAGCACGACCAGCCAGCTCAGCACGGTGAACGGCGGCATTTCCTTCTGGTACGCGCAGGAGGGCGGCGCCCCCGCCCCCGTACCGCGCGAGCCGCTCCCCGGCGACCGGACGGCCGACGTCTGCATCGTCGGCGGCGGCTACACCGGCCTGTGGACCGCCTACTACCTCAAGAAGGCCGTCCCCTTCCTCGACATCACCGTCCTGGAGTCCGCGTTCTGCGGCTACGGCGCCTCCGGCCGCAACGGCGGCTGGCTCTACAACGGCATCGCCGGCCGCGACCGCTACGCCAAGGAGCACGGCCACGAGGCCGCCGTACGCCTCCAGCACGCCATGAACGACACCGTCACCGAGGTCATCGACGTCTGCGCCGCCGAGGGCATCGACGCCGACCTGCACCGCGGCGGCGTCCTGGAGGTCGCCACCTCCCCCGCCCAGCTCGCCCGCCTCAAGGACTTCCACGCCGTCGAGCTCGCCTTCGGCGAGAAGGACCGCGAGCTGTACGGCGCCCGCGAGACCGCCGAACGCATCCGCGTCGCCGGTGCCGTCGGCTCCTCCTGGACCCCGCACGGCGCCCGCCTCCAGCCGGTCAAGCTGGTCAGGGGCCTGGCCGCCGCCGTCGAGGCGCTCGGCGTCACCATCCACGAGTCCACCCCGGTCACCGAGATCCGCCCCAAGCACGCCGTCACCCCGTACGGCACCGTCCGCGCCCCGTACGTACTGCGCTGCACCGAGGGCTTCACGGCCTCCCTCGCCGGCCAGCGCCGCACCTGGCTCCCGATGAACTCCTCCATGATCGCCACCGAGCCGCTCACCGACGCCCAGTGGGAGTCGATCGGCTGGGACGGCCTGGAGACCCTCGGCGACATGGCGCACGCCTACATGTACGCCCAGCGCACCGCCGACGGCCGGATCGCGCTCGGCGGGCGCGGCGTTCCGTACCGCTACGGCTCCAGGACCGACAACGACGGCCGCACCCAGCCGCAGACCGTCGAGGCGCTGCGCGAGATCCTGGTCCGCTTCTTCCCGCAGCTCGCGGGGGTACGGGTGGCCCACGCCTGGTCCGGCGTCCTCGGCGTGCCGCGCGACTGGTGCGCCACCGTGACCCTCGACCGCTCCACGGGCCTGGGCTGGGCGGGCGGTTACGTCGGCTCCGGCGTCGCCACCACCAACCTCGCCGCCCGCACCCTGCGCGACCTCATCCAGCAGGACTCCGGCCAGTCGGGCCCCACCGACCTCACCGCGCTGCCCTGGGTCAACCACCGGGTGCGCAAGTGGGAGCCGGAGCCGCTGCGCTGGCTCGGCGTGCAGACCATGTACGCGGCCTTCCGCGCCGCCGACCGCCGCGAGTCCCGGGCCCGCACCACCGCCACCGACCGCATCGCGGTCGTCGCCAACCGCCTCAGCGGCCGGTAGCCGGTAGCCGGGGCGGCGTCGCCGTCACATCGCGGTGAGGCTCGCTATCGCGTCCTGCGCCCACTGCTGCGACCCCGCCGTCGCCCCGGCCGCCACCCCCGTGGCGACCGGGGCGAGCGCGCCCCGCAGCAGGGTGAGGGCGCGGCGCAGCCGGCCCGGCTCGGGCGCCTCCGTACCGCTGATCGTGTCCAGGACCTCGTTGGCCGCGGCCTCGGTGTCCTCGCGCTCCGGCTCGCCGAGCCCCTGCTCGGGCAGTCGCCGCAGCAACTCCCGTACGAGCTCGGCGAGCTCGGCGTGGCCGGGGGCGACCTCCGTGGCCGTGTGGTTGATCTGGTTCTGGGTGACCTGCTCGTTGCCGACGGCGATCTGGGAGCCGGACACCGCCCCGTGGATGTGAAGCCCGGGCGTCTGATGCGCCGGGGTGCCCGGGGTGCCGTGCTGGGATTCGTTCATGCGGAAGATCCGTCCTCGTCGGTGTGTCGTGGGCTGACGCTCTGGTTCATCTCGACCCGCTCGTTGCCCACGGCGATCTGGGCATCCCTCACACCACCGTGCACCGTCACGTGGTTGTTGTAGGTGACGTGCGTGGGCGGCGCCGGGTTCTCCTTCTCCACCCACTCCTTCACCGGCAGCGAGCTCTCCAACGCCACCAGCGACACCAGCCCGTTGTGCCACACCCCCACCCCGCGCGTACCGGAGACGGTGCACCCCACGAGGCGCCCGCCCACCTCCCCCCTGAGGAACACACCCGCCAGCTCGCAGTCGGCGAACTCGCTCTCGGAGACGTCCACGCGGGCGTTGTCCTGGCCGAAGAGGCCGCTCGCCGCCGAGCCGTCCACCCTCAGCCCTCGGGCGACCAGGCGCCCCTTCCCGAGCGCCGCCGCCCCGCCCGAGTCCGCCCCGCGCACGTCGCACTCCGTGATGAACAACTGCCCCTGCTTCGCGACGCCGAAGCCCACGGCGCCGCGCTCGGCGGTGACGTGACGCAGCGTCACACGCGACTGGCCGAGCACTTCCACGGCGGACATGGAGAAGTCCTCGAACACGCCGCCCTCGACCTCGGCGGTCGTGCCCGGGTCGCCACGCGTCTCCAGATGGGTCGGGCAGCGCTCCACCCGCACGTCCTGGAAGACGGCCTTGCCGCCCTCGTACGCCCGGAGCGCGACGCTCGTCAGATCCGCCACCCGGACCCGGGTGAAGCGGCCCCGGGAGCCGGTGCCCTCGACGACGACACCGACATTGCCGTGCACCACGCGCAGCCCGTGCACCTCCGGGCGGCCGCCCCCGAGTACGAACACGGCGATGTTGCCGGCCTCGGCGACCTCGCACTCCTCGAACCGGCCGCGCCCGGCCCGTACGTTGATCCCGGTGTCCCGACAGCCGGTGAAGACACAGCCGCGCACCACCGGGTCGGAGCCGTCCCCGACCGCGATGCCGTGCTCCGAGCCCGTGACCCGGACCCCGTCCACGGTGCCGCGGGACTGCTCGATGAACCCGATGCCCTCCGCACCCGCGTCGGCGATGGTGCAGTCGGCGACCGCGAGCCACGCCTGCGTGTCCGCGAACAGTGCGGCCGAGCCGCTCCCGGTGAACTCACAGCCGACGCACTCGACATGCGCGCCCCTGACCCGTATCCCATGGAACCGGGCCCCGGCGAAGCGGCTGTCCCGCACGGTCACCCGGGCACCCTCGACCACGGCAAGCGCGTTGTCGGCGGCGTCGTAGAGACCGCACCGCTCCACCAGACCGCCGGCCCCGGCGAACACCAACCGCCCCTGCCGCACGACGGTGTCCCGCAACGTGACCGCCGTACCGCGCACCGCGTGCACGGCGACGGCCTGAGGCGCCCGGATCTCCCCCTGCTCCACGGTCAGCGTGCCCGCCCCGCAGCGCACCACATCCCCGTCGCGCCCCTCGATGACGAGCCCCCGCACCCGCACCGCCCCGCCGGCATCGAGCACGGTGCCACCTGGAGCACTCACCACCACCGAGCCGGGCTCGCCCCGCGCCACCAGCTCGACCTCGCCGCCGACCACCAGCGGCGCCCGCACCTCGTAGTGCCCGGGCTCGATCTCGATCCGCGCAGACCGTCCCCGCCGGGCCGCCTCAGCGACCGCGGACCCTATGTCCGCGTAAGTCCGCCACCCCCCGCGCGGCGAAACGACATACCTGACAGCCACTCGCACCTCCCCCGATGCTCCCTGGCGATCCCCTGCAATCCCAACCTGCCCACCAGCTTAGGCGGTTGCACTGACACTCCCCCGTCCCGAAAGGCACCCCCGAGGCCGCTCACTCCACCTCGATCCCGAAGTCCCCCACCAGCTCCGCGAGCCCGCCCCCGTACCCCTTCCCGCCCAGGACGAAGTCCCAGTCGCCGCCCGCCCGGCGCCGGAACGAGCCGAGGACCAGCGCCGTCTCGCCCGGCCGCCCGTCCGACACCTCCAGGCGGTCCAGCTCCGCCCCCGCGTCGTCCCGCAGCACGATGCCCGCGTCCAGGAACCCCGACAGGTCCGCGTCCGGATTCACCTCCGGGTCCACCGAGGCCACCAGGACCAGCCGGTCGGCGTCGGCCGGCAGCGCGTCGAAGCCCACCCGTACCGCCGCCTTGTCCCCGGCTGGCGGTGTCACCATCGCCACCGAACCGTCCGGCGTGGCCGCGTTGTTGAAGAACACGAACCAGTCGTCGCCCAGCACCCGGTTCCCCGCGCACACCAGCGCGCACACGTCGAGCACGACCGACCCCGACCACACCATGCCGAGGAGGTTGAAGTCCTCGTCCGGCTCCGCCGGAGCCCGCAACGGGTCCACGAGGGTCGGCGTCGGCACCGGCGCCGCGACGGACGGGCCCGTCCCGAGCCGCCCCCGCAACCCGTGCTGCCGCAGCAGCTCCACCAGTTCCGGCCCCGAGATCAGCGTCAGCGGCTTGCCGTTGGCGAAGGTGTACGAGCCGGGGCCGAACTTCGACGTCGTGACCAGGACCCCCTTGTTCGCCCCGGCGCTCTGCACCGTCCCGAACAGGTCCCGCACCGCACTCGGCGGCACCGTGTTCCGGTACCGCTTCACCTGCACGATGATCGAACCGCCGCTGATCGGATCGGGATCCAGGGCCTCCACGTCCACCCCGCCGTCGTTCGACCGCTGCGTCGTCACGGCCGCGAGGCCCCGCGCCCGGAAGAGCTGAGCCACCAGACCTTCGAAGGCGATCGGGTCCATCGCGAGCAGATCCGGCTCGTCGCCTGCCCCGGCCGCGACCCCGGCCGCGGCCCCGGCCCCGGCCGCGGCCCCGGCCCCGGCCGCGACCCCGGCCCCGGCCACAGGCGGCACCGCGCCCGCCCCGCCCCCAACGCCGCCCCGCTCCGGAAGCAGGAACGGCTCCACGGCCACCCGCTCGTCCGGCCTCGCCGACAACCGCCCCGACAGCGCCCCCGTCACACACTCCACCGCGCTCACCAGCGCCAGATTCAGCCCGTCGAAGACCGGCCGGTCCACCGCCACGGCCGCCACGCAGACCCGGCCCATCACGCCCGTCGCCGGGTCGACGCCGGCCACGTACCCGTTCAGGACCACGCGTTCAAGGACACCCGAGCGGTCGGCCACGAACGACTCCCGCACCGCGAGCAGCACGCTCTGCGCCAGCACGTCCCGGTAGAGCGCCCGCCGCTGCGTCACCGGCCGCGGGACCTCCTTCTCCTGGTCCGTGCTCGGCAGGTACTTGATCCCCTTGGCGGCCGGCACCACCTCGTACCCGGGCAGCTCCCAGTCCAGGACCAGTCCGCGCACGCTCCGGTCGTACGCCGCCGACACCCGGCGCGGGAAGCCCTCGGGCCACACCGCCGACCCGGACAGCACCGCCGCGAAGAACCCGTCCACCGACTCCGGCTCGCGCGGCTGCCGCTGGAGCTCCGCCCGCCGCGCCGCCGCCCACTCCTCGTACTGCCGCCGGTACGCCGCCAGCTGCTCCACCCGCCGCGCCTCGGCCGCCTGCGCCGCGTACCAGTCCCGCTCGAACGCCGCCCGGTCCCGGTAGAAACGCTGCTCCGGCATCACCACCGGCACTCCCAGCTCCCCGGGCTGGAACGGCGCCGCCTGCTCGGTCAGCGGCACACTCCGGCAGCCGGCGACCAGCAGCCCCGCCAGCACCGCCACCCGCTCGTCCAGCTCCCGCGTCCGCCGCAACGCGTCCGCATCCCGATGCCGCCGGTACTCCGCCCGCTGCTCCCGCCGCATCCGCACCCCTCCCCGGAACACACCCCACGCACCTACGCCCCCGTAACGCACAAGTGTCCCGGACCCTCAAGGGTCCGGGACACAAGATCGTGGAGCCCCCTGTCGGATTCGAACCGACGACCTACGCATTACAAGTGCGTTGCTCTGGCCAGCTGAGCTAAGGAGGCAGCGAAGGCAGTGTAACGAACGCCCGCCCGCCGACGGTCGGAAATCTCACGTGCCCGGGACTGCTGACAGATCGGACATCGCGAGGTAGCGTCACCCGGAGTTCACCCAGGTGGACTACACCACATCCTTCCTTTACTCGGATCGTCCGGCACGTTCCTGCCGGTGAAGGGACATATCACCATGGCTTCCGTCACCTACGACAAGGCGACCCTGGTCTACCCGGGCGCCGACAAGCCCTCCGTCAACGAGCTGGAGATCGAGATCGCCGACGGCGAGTTCCTCGTTCTCGTCGGCCCCTCCGGCTGCGGCAAGTCGACCTCGCTGCGCATGCTGGCCGGTCTGGAGGACGTCACCGCCGGCGCCATCCGGATCGGTGACCGCGATGTCACGCACCTGCCGCCGAAGGACCGGGACATCGCCATGGTGTTCCAGAACTACGCGCTCTACCCGCACATGACCGTCGCCGACAACATGGGCTTCGCCCTCAAGATCGCCGGCGTGAACAAGAGCGAGATCCGCACCAAGGTCGAAGAGGCCGCGAAGATCCTCGACCTCACCGAGTACCTGGACCGCAAGCCGAAGGCGCTCTCCGGCGGTCAGCGGCAGCGTGTCGCCATGGGCCGCGCCATCGTGCGTGAGCCGCAGGTGTTCCTCATGGACGAGCCGCTGTCGAACCTCGACGCCAAGCTCCGTGTCTCGACCCGTACGCAGATCGCGAGCCTGCAGCGCCGGCTCGGCATCACCACGGTGTACGTGACGCACGACCAGACCGAGGCGCTCACCATGGGCGACCGGGTCGCGGTCCTCAAGGACGGTCTGCTCCAGCAGGTCGACACCCCGCGCAACATGTACGACAAGCCCGCGAACCTCTTCGTCGCCGGCTTCATCGGCTCCCCGGCCATGAACCTGATCGAGGTCCCGATCACCGACGGCGGCGTGCGGTTCGGCGCCAGCGTCGTCCCGGTCTCCCGCGAGGCCATCGCCGCCGCGGCCGCCAAGGGCGACACCACCGTCACCGTCGGCGTGCGCCCCGAGCACTTCGACGTGCAGAGCGCCACCAGCAAGGACGGCCTCGCCGTGACCGTGAACGTGGTCGAGGAGCTCGGCTCCGACGGCTTCGTCTACGGCTCCACCCGCGTCGGCGGCGAGGACAAGGACATCGTGGTCCGCGTCGGCGGCCGCGAGGTCCCGGCCAAGGGCTCCACGCTCCAGGTCGTCCCGCGCCCCGCCGAGCTGCACGTCTTCTCGACCTCGACCGGCGAGCGTCTCTCCGACTGACGCCTCACCCAAGCCATATCCAGGCCGCTCCTTACGGCCCCGTTCCCGCTTGCGGGTGCGGGGCCGTTGGCGTACAAGAGGCATGAAACCCGAAGTCGGCGAAAACCCCGGCAGAACTGGGCAACCAGGCCCTCGACCGCACCCCCGCGTCAACACGGGATTCGAAAAGGCGCCGAGAACCATCCCTCGTGAGAGTGACTAAATGTCGCCATTTCACTACCGACCGCTACGCTCGCCTGCGTGACGCACACTGCCCGCCGTATCGGCCGCTCCCTCGCCCTCGTCCTGCCCGTCGTCCTGGTGCTCTCCGGAACGCTCGCGGTGTCCGCCGTTCCGTGGGCCGGCCAGGGCTCCGGGACCCAGATGCTGACCGCCTCGTCCACGGACGTCTCCACCCCGGCCAAGTCCCGCGCCCCGCAGGACGTCCTGCGCGACCGGCTGCTCGCCGAGCTCCAGGAGAAGGACCCCGGGGTCGCCCTGACCCATCTGCAGCGCGAGGTGGAGAACCGCCCGTCGCTCGCCAAGCACTGCATGTCCATCGCCCGGTCCCTCGGTGCCGCCGCCGTCCAGCGCTACGGCCCGACCCGCGCCCAGGCCTTCTCCCGCCCGGTCTGCGACACCTCCTTCGCCTACGGCGTCCTGCACGCGAGCTGAGCGGGGCCCGGCCCGCATATGGTGCGGGGTATGCACACCTCCCCGACGCAGGCCGTGGTCCTGGCGGGCGGCCAGGGCTCGCGGCTGCGCCCGTACACCGACGACCGCCCCAAGCCGATGGTCGAGATCCCGGGCACCGGGACCCCGATCATCGGCCATCAGCTGTCCTGGCTCGCCGCCGAGGGGGTCACGCACGCCGTCGTGTCCTGCGGCCATCTCGCCGAGGTGCTCCAGGAGTGGCTGGAGACCGCCGACCTGCCGCTGAAGGTCACCACGGTCGTCGAGTCCGAGCCGCTGGGCCGTGGCGGCGGCCTCAAGTACGCCGCCGCGCACCTGCCCGAGCCGGAGCTCCCCTGGTACGCCACCAACGGCGACATCTGGACCCGCTTCTCGCTGCGCGAGATGGCCGAGTTCCACACCGAGCGCGACGCCACCGCGACCCTCGCGCTCGCCCGGCCCCGCATCCCGTGGGGCGCCGTCGAGACCGACGCGTTCGGGCACATCACCGACTTCATCGAGTCGCCGCCGTCCCCGTACCTCATCAACGCGGGTGTGTACGTCTTCTCCCCGGCCTTCACAGGCCTGCTGCCGGACCGCGGCGACCACGAGCGGACCACCTTCCCCCGGCTGGCCCGTGAACGCCGCCTGGCCGGCTTCCCGCTGCCCCAGGGCGCGTACTGGCGGGCCATCGACACCGCGAAGGACCTCACGGAGGCGGCGAAGGAGCTCGCCGCGCAGGCCTGAGGAACCGGCGGAACCTGAGGAACCGGCGGAAGGGGCGGCACCACGAGACCGTGGTGCCGCCCCTTTCTCGACCCGTTCTCGCCCCTTCTCTCGCGCATACGGAAGGGCCCCGGGCGCCTCCTGGCGCCCGGGGCCCTTCGTCCTTCCCGCCCCTCGGCCCCTCAGCCCAGCAGGCCGCCGATCGGGTTCCGCGCCCCGCCCGAGGTCGAGCCGCCGTCCGACGTGCCGCCGGTGCTGCTGCCACTGGTCGGGGTGCCGCTGGTGCCGCCCGAGGTGGAGTCCGTGGTGGACGAGCTCGGCGCCGTCGTACGCGACGACTGGCTCGGGCTGCGCGTCGCCGTGGTGCTCGGGCTGCGCTGCTGGGTCCGCGTGGTCTCGCGCGTCGACTCCGAGGGCGTGGCCTCCTTGGTCGGCTCCTTCGTCCCGCTCGCGCCGCTCGTCGCCGTGGGGCGCGGGCTCTTCGGGGCCTTGCGGGACGGGCTGCTCGTGCCCGGCTCGGACGGCAGCGACTGGCCCGGGAGGTGGTTGACCGGGTCCTCGTTCGGCCCGGGCACCGTGACCATCTCGGTGGAGCGCACCGCGCCGCCGAGGACCGAGCCGATGAGCAGCGTGAGGCCGACGACCACGGCCGCCACCAGCGTGCCGCGGCGCAGCACGCGGCGGCGCAGGTCCCACAGCTCGGAGCGCGGCCCGAGGGTGCGCCAGGCCTCGCCGGCGAGGCGGCCGTCGACCGAGTAGACCGGGGCGCCCGCGATGATCAGCGGCGACCAGGCGGCCAGGTAGATGATGTCGGCCGAGTCGTAGACCGGGACGCTCCTCCAGCTGACGGTCAGCAGGAGGGCGGCGGAGAGCAGGCCGCCGACGACGGCGGCGACCCGCTGCCACAGGCCGAGGACGGTGAGGACGCCGACGACCACCTGGAGGAAGGCGACGGTGAGCCCGGCGCCGACCGGGTGCTGGAGGGCGAAGTCGCGCAGCGGCTCGGCCAGCGCCCACGGGTGGAGCGAGTGCAGCCACTTGACCATGGAGCCGCGCTCGCCGCCGTCGAAGTAGACGGGGTCGCAGAGCTTGCCCATGCCCGCGTAGATGGAGATGAAGCCGAGGAAGACCCGGAGCGGGAGGAGGACGACACCGAGGTTCATCCGGCGGCCGGGGTAGTAGGCGTGCCGGAGGGCGTCGCTGGTGGCGGCGTGGCGGTGGGCGCCGCGGGCGTCCGGGCCGGCGCCCCGGTCCCCGTACCCGCCCTGGCCCTCGTCCCCGTCGGGTCCGAGCTCGTACACCTCGTCGTACGCGCCCTCCGCGCGCCGCATCGGCGGCAGCAGCGGGCCGGGCGGCGTGGGCGGCACCACCGGGGTGGGCATCGTGTCGTGGATGCGCGGGATGGTCTGGGTGGTCGGCTCCAGGGTGGAGACGCCGCCCGGCCGGTCGGGTCCGGCGGACGCGCCGCGGACGGCCTGGAGCAGTCCGGTCGCGCCGGGTGCCGCCTTGCCGGTCCACACGACGGGCCTGCGGCGGCCCGCGCCGCCCGCCGCGGCGCCGCCGGCCATCCCGGCGGCTCCGGCGAGCGCGGCGATCCGGGGGTTCGCGGCGAACTTCGGCTGGCCGGCCGCAGCGAGCCGCACACGGAAGCTGGCGTGGTTCACGATCACCTGGGCGGGATCGGAATCCACCTTGACCATGCTCAGCGCGGGCTGATCGTCGAACCCCGGCCGGGGCGTTCTGGTGTCCACACTCATCTAACCGAGTGACGCGCGGTTAGGACACTGCCTTGACGGCCCCGAAATGTCCGAGGCCCGTCAAGATCACGGCCGGGGCGGCTCACCCTTTCGGGTCAGCCTCTTCACCGGGCTGTACGGGTACGGGCTCAGCCCATGCGGCGGCGCGCCGCCTCGTACAGCACCACGCCCGCCGCGACACCGGCGTTCAGCGACTCGGCGCCGCCCGGCATCGGGATGCGGACCAGGAAGTCGCAGGTCTCGCCGACGAGACGGGACAGGCCCTTGCCCTCGGAGCCGACGACGATGACGACCGGGCCGGAGAGCGCGTCCAGCTCGTGCACCTCGGTGTCGCCGTCCGCGGCCAGACCGACCACCGTCAGGCCCGCCTTCTGGTACTGCTCCAGGCAGCGGGTCAGGTTGGTGGCGCGGGCCACCGGGGTGCGGGCGGCGGTGCCGGCCGAGGTCTTCCAGGCGCCCGCGGTCATACCGGCGGCGCGCCGCTCGGGCACGACCACGCCGTGGCCGCCGAACGCGGAGACGGAGCGGACGACGGCGCCGAGGTTGCGCGGGTCGGTGACGCCGTCGAGGGCGACGATCAACGGGTCCTCGTGGTCGTCGTAGGCCGCCTCGGCGAGGTCCTCGGGGTGCGCGTACTCGTACGGCGGGACCTGGAGGACGAGACCCTGGTGGTTGAGGCCGTTGGTCATCCGGTCCAGCTCGGGGCGCGGCGCCTCCATGATGTTGAGGTTGCCGCGCGCGGTGGCGAGGTTGAGGGCCTCGCGGACCCGCTCGTCGTTGTCGATGAACTGCTGGACGTAGAGCGTGCTGGCGGGCACGCCGTCGCGCAGCGCCTCGAAGACCGGGTTGCGGCCGACGACCATCTCGGACTGGCCCTTGCCGCCGCGGCGGGCGACGGGCTTGCGCTTGGCCGCGTTCCGGGCCATGGCGTTGGAGACGCGGAACGCCTTGTGGCCCTTGCGGTTCTCGGCCTTGGGCGTCGGGCCCTTGCCTTCCAGGCCCTTGCGCCGCTGGCCACCGCTGCCGACCGTCGCACCCTTCTTGTTGGACGTGCGACGGCCCCTGCGCTGGCTGTTCCCGGCCATGACTGCTACCTGTTTCCTCTACCTGCTGTACGTGCGTACGTACGAAGTCTGTCTGCGTCTGTCTGTATCTGTGAGTGTCGTCTGTGAGTGACGTCGGTAAGTGAAGTCTGTAAGTGAAGTCTGTAAGTGAAGTCTGTAAGTGAAGTGTGCCGCCCGGAGCCCCGGACGGCACACTCTCCTCGGTTCTAGCGGCCGGAGACCGACCAGCGGGGGCCGTCCGGGCTGTCCTCGATGGCCAGGCCGGACTGGGTGAGCTGGTCGCGGATCGCGTCGGCGGTGGCCCAGTCCTTGCGCTCCCGCGCCGCCTCGCGCTGGTCGAGGACGAGACGTACGAGGGTGTCGACGACGCCGTGGAGTTCGTCGCCGCGGTCGGACTCCTCGGCCCAGTGCTCGTCGAGGGGGTCCAGTCCGAGGACGCCGAGCATGGCGCGGACCTCGGCGAGGCGGGCGATGGCCTCGTCCTTGTCGTCGGCGGCCAGCGCGCTGTTGCCCTGGCGGACGGTGGTGTGGATGATCGCGAGCGCGTGCGGCACGCCCAGGTCGTCGTCCATCGCCTCGGCGAAGGCCGGCGGGACCTCGGCGGCGGGGGCGACAGGCGCGCCGGCCTTCTCGGTGGCGCGCTGGATGAAGCCCTCGATGCGCCCGAACGCGGCCTCGGCCTCGCGCAGCGACTCCTCGCTGTACTCGATCATCGAGCGGTAGTGCGGGGTGCCGAGGTAGTAGCGCAGGACGATCGGACGCCAGTGCTTGACCATCTCCGACACCAGCACGCTGTTGCCGAGCGACTTCGACATCTTCTCGCCGCTCATGGTGACCCAGGCGTTGTGCACCCAGTACCGCGCGAAGTCGTCGCCGAAGGCCTTGGCCTGGGCGATCTCGTTCTCGTGGTGCGGGAAGACGAGGTCGAGGCCGCCGCCGTGGATGTCGAAGGCCGAGCCCAGGTACTTGTGGGCCATCGCCGAGCACTCCAGGTGCCAGCCGGGACGGCCGCGGCCCCACGGGGTCTCCCAGTCGGGCTCGCCCGGCTTGGTGGCCTTCCACATGGCGAAGTCGCGCGGGTCGCGCTTGCCGGTGATGCCTTCCTCGGCGGGCTGGCGCAGGTCGTCGATGTCCTGGTTGGACAGCTCCAGGTAGCCGGGGAAGGAGCGCACGTCGAAGTAGACGCTGCCGTCGGCCTCGTAGGCGTGGCCGCGCTCGATCAGGCCGCGCATCATCTCGACCATCTCGGTGACATGGCCGGTGGCGCGCGGCTCGTAGGTGGGCGGCAGGCAGCCGAGGGCCTTGTAGCCGTCGTTGAACGCGCGCTCGTTCTCGTAGCCGATCGACCACCAGGGGCGGCCCTGTTCGGCGCCCTTGGTGATGATCTTGTCGTCGATGTCGGTGACGTTGCGGACGAAGGTGACGTCGTAGCCGCGGTAGGCGAACCAGCGGCGCAGGATGTCGAAGTTCAGGCCCGAGCGGATGTGCCCGATGTGCGGGGCGGCCTGCACGGTCGCGCCACACAGGTAGATCGAGACGCAGCCCGGCTTGATCGGGGTGAAGTCACGGATCTGCCGGGCGCTGGTGTCGTACAGGCGAATAGTCACCCCCCCAGGGTAGTGGGCGGGGGGCAGTGCCCCGCGACCCTTTGGGGGCGCGGGGCGGTTTTTTCGGGCGCCCGCTGCCGTGGCTGCTGCCGGGCCCACTCCCGCACCTACTGCTGTACGGGATAGACCAGGGCGGTCGCGAGGGCCGCCAGGCCCTCGGCGCGGCCGGTGAGGCCGAGGCCGTCGGTGGTGGTGCCGGAGACGGAGACGGGCGCGCCGGCCGCCTCGCTCAGCGCCTTCTGCGCCTCGTCGCGGCGCTTGCCGATCTTGGGGCGGACGCCGACGACCTGGACGGCGATGTTGCCGATCTCGTAGCCCTCGGCGCGCACGATCCGGGCCGCCTCCGCGAGCAGGGTGACGCCGGAGGCGCCGGACCACTCGGGGCGCGAGGTGCCGAAGTGGGCGCCGAGGTCGCCGACGCCGGCCGCGGAGAACAGCGCGTCGCAGGCGGCGTGGGCGGCGACGTCACCGTCGGAGTGCCCGGCGAGCCCGTACTCCTCGCCCTCCCAGAGCAGGCCCGCGCACCACAGCTCGCGCCCCTTCTCGAAGGCGTGCACGTCGGTGCCGATCCCGGTGCGGGGAAGGACCGGGGTCTCCGGGCGGCGGTCAGAAGCCATCGTTGGCCCTCCTGCGGGCGAGTACGGCCTCGGCGAGGACGAGGTCGAGGGGGCGGGTCACCTTGAAGGCCTCCTCGTGGCCGGGCACGACGACCACGGGAGCGCCGAGCTTCTCGACCATCCCGGCGTCGTCGGTGGCGCCCTCGCCCGTGAGGGCGACGGTGGCGTGCGCGTTGACCAGGGTCTCCCGGTCGAAGCCCTGCGGCGTCTGTACGGCGCGGAGGCGGGCGCGCACCGGGGTCGCGACGACCTGCTCGGGGGCGCCCGGCTGCTCGGCCGGTTCGACCTCCTTGACGGTGTCGGCGACGGGCAGCGCGGGGACGACGGCGACGGCCCCGTCCCGTACCGCCTCGATGACGCCGTCGACGATGTCGACCGGCACCAGCGGGCGGGCGGCGTCGTGGACCAGGACGATGGCGATGTCGTCCGGTACGGCCTTCAGGCCGAGGTGGACGGATTCCTGGCGGGTGTCGCCGCCGGGGACGACGACGTAGTCGGTGCGGTCGGGCAGCGCGTGGGCGTCGAGGAGGTTCTTGACCTCGGCGACTCCGTCGTGAGGCGCGACCACGACGACGAGGGAGACGGCGCGGGAGGCGGCCATCGCCCGGACGGCGTGGACGAGCATGGGGGTGCCGTTCAGCGCGCGCAGCGCCTTGGGGGCGCCCGGGCCGAGGCGCACGCCCCGGCCGGCCGCCGGAATCACCACGGCGGTGCGAGGAGGACGCGCTTGGTCTGTCATCGGTTGCACTCCGGCAGGTTTGTTTCCGCGGGCGTCGTGGGTATGGCGTCAGCAGGCTTGCTGCGACGCCTCGACCGGGCCCTTTCCGTGACGACGGTCGAGGCGTCGCCATGCGAGCCGTCGCGAGCGGCCGCCGGGTCCGGTAGGGGGGCGAGAAGAGAGACGAACATGCCGCAGTGCCCGGCGACGGCACTGTGGAATCGATCGGAGTCGATGCGATTCACAATGCGTCGGCGGGCACTGCGGCATTGATGCCTTTGATGCTGATGCCTTTGATGCTGGGCATGGCGGGTGCGCCAGGCGTCAGGACGCGAGCACCTCGTCGAGGAGCGCTTCGGCCTTGTCCTCGTTGGTGTTCTCCGCGAGGGCCAGCTCGCTCACCAGGATCTGGCGGGCCTTGGCGAGCATGCGCTTCTCACCGGCGGAGAGACCACGCTCGCGCTCGCGGCGCCACAGGTCGCGCACCACTTCGGCGACCTTGATGACGTCGCCGGAGGCGAGCTTCTCCAGATTTGCCTTGTAACGACGAGACCAGTTGGTCGGCTCCTCGGCGTACGGCGCGCGCAGCACCTCGAAGACCCGGTCCAGCCCGTCCTGACCGACCACATCGCGAACACCGACGAACTCTGCATTGTCCGCCGGCACACGAACCGTCAGGTCGCCCTGCGCGACCTTGAGCACCAAGTAGGTCTTGTCCACGCCTTTGATCTGGCGAGTTTCGATGGCCTCGATCAGCGCGGCCCCGTGATGGGGATAGACCACGGTGTCGCCAACCTTGAACGTCATGTGACAGGTACCCCTTCCGTGGCTATCCAGGGTAACACGGATACGGCTTCTTCTGAATGGCGTTTTCGCAGGTCAGGGCATATCTCGGGGCTTGACAAGTGTGTCGCCCGCGTGCTGCGACAGCCTTCCGGAGGGCGGTATTCGCAGGTCGGAGCCGCTGCGTCGACGCAGAGAAACACCCACGTTACAGGCTTCGGAGGGGGTCGGGAGGAGGGGTGATGTCCCGGTTTGTCGGGTTCGGTGTGGCCCGCTTCACGTACTCCGTTCGAGGATCGGCCACCCGTACGGACGGATTCCCGGAATTGATCACCGAGGATTCCCGAATGGCCCGGGCGGCGTAATCCGGGACGGGCGGCCGAATTGATCACGGCGCTTATGTGAACGGGAGGTCAATCAGCTGTGATCAGGCCATGACGGCGAGTTCTCGACGGTCGCGGGTGGTCGGCCGGAGGGTGGTCGGAGCATGGTCGGGGCGCGGCCGGAGCGTGGTCCTGGGAAGCCCGCTCGCATGGCGGGTGCACGAAGGGGGCGGGTCGGGTGCAGCACGGAGAGTGGGGGTCGGTAACCTGACTCCGCTGACACACCTTTAGCCGTTCCTTAGCCTGTCCGTTCGTCCTAGGAGTTGCCGCCGCCGTGAGCCGCAGCCTTCGACGCGGCGCCCTCGCCGCCACCGCCATCGTGATCTCGATCGCCGCCCTGTCCGCCTGTGGTGCGGGCAACGACGCGCAGACGCTCGGCGTGAAGCCGGACAACGCCGCCGTCACGGTGGACGACGTCAAGATCCAGAACGCCCTCGTGATCACCCAGCCCGACCCGGGCGCCGTGGGCCCCGCGGTCGTCTCCGCCACCGTCTTCAACAACGGTCAGACCCGTCAGGTGATCGACTCGATCACCCTGCCGGGCACCGTCGGTGCCGTGAAGCTCAAGGCGGCCGAGGGCGACGGCCCGATCGTCGTCCCCGCCCTGGGCTCCGTCGTCATCGGCGGCAAGGGCAACGCGTCCGCCGTGATCGAGGGCGGCCTGCGCGAGGCCAGGAACGGCGACTCGCAGAAGATCGTCTTCAAGCTGAGCAAGACGGGCGAGGTGCCGATCAGCGCCTTCGTCGTCCCGGCGGCCAGCTACTTCAAGGACTTCGGCCCGTCCGAGATCCCGCTGGCCCCGGCCACCCCGCCGACGGCCACCGCCACGGCCACGGCCACGCCGACCTCGACGGCGACCCCCACGGGCACCGCCACGCCGACCGGCGAGGCCACCCCGTCGGGCGAGGCGAGCCACGCGGCCGCCGGCCACTGACCCGTACGGGTGTAAGCAGTACGCATACGTAAGGGGCGCCCCCTCCGAGGAGGGGGCGCCCCTTACGTATGACGACGGGTGGCTACGGGGCCGGTTCGGCCTACGGCTCGAACTTGTATCCCAGGCCTCGCACCGTCACCAGGTACCGCGGCGCACCCGGGTCGGGTTCGATCTTCGCCCGGAGGCGCTTCACGTGGACGTCGAGGGTCTTCGTGTCGCCGACGTAGTCCGCGCCCCAGACGCGGTCGATGAGCTGCATACGGGTGAGGACGCGGCCCGCGTTGCGGAGCAGCATCTCCAGGAGGTCGAACTCCTTCAGCGGCAGGTCGACCTTGCCGCCCGCGACGGTGACCACGTGGCGGTCGACGTCCATGCGGACCGGGCCGGCCTCCAGGGCGGCGGGGGTGACCTCCTCCGGCTCGCCGCGGCGGCGCAGCACCGCGCGGATGCGGGCGACCAGCTCCCGCGAGGAGAAGGGCTTCGTCACGTAGTCGTCGGCTCCTATTTCCAGGCCGACGACCTTGTCGATCTCGCTGTCCTTCGCGGTCACCATGATGACCGGGACGTTGGAGCGGCTGCGCAGCTGGCGGCAGACCTCCGTACCGGGCAGACCCGGCAGCATCAGGTCGAGGAGGACGAGATCCGCTCCGTTGCGCTCGAACTCGTCGAGGCCGTCGGGCCCGGTCGCCGCGACGGCGACCTCGAAGCCCTCCTTGCGGAGCATGTACGACAGGGCGTCGCTGAAGGATTCCTCATCCTCGACGACAAGCACACGGGTCACGGAAGGACCTCCGGGGCGGGGAGTGGTTCGGTCATGAGATCGGGGGTGGGGAAGGTGGAGGCGGCACCGTGGCCGGAGCCGAACCCGGCGCCACCGTCCGCGCCACCGTCGGCGTCGGCATCGGCGTCGGGCCCGTCCTGGTCGGAGCGGCGGTTCCGCGCGGCGCCCGCCTCGGGGAGCCGCAGGGTGAAGGTCGAGCCCTGGCCCTCGGTGCTCCACACGGTGACTTCGCCACCGTGCGAGGCGGCCACGTGCTTGACGATGGCCAGGCCGAGCCCCGTACCACCGGTGGCACGGGAGCGGGCCGGGTCGACCCGGTAGAAGCGTTCGAAGATGCGCTCGCGGTCCTTCTCGGAGATGCCGATGCCCTGGTCGGTCACCGCTATCTCGATCAGGTCACCGCCGGGGGCCGCGACCCGGCGGGCGGCGATGCCCACGCGGGTGCGGGCCGGCGAGTAGTTGACGGCGTTCTCGACGAGGTTGCCGAGGGCGGCGGCGAGCTGGCCGCGGCTGCCCCAGACGAACAGGTCGGCCGTACCACCGGAGGCCATGGTGATCTGCTTGGTGGACGCGGTGTGGCGCGAACGGTCGATCGCCTCGGCGACCAGCTCGTCCACCCGCACCGGCTCGGAGTCCTCCAGCGGGTCGTCGTTCTGCACCCGGGAGAGGTCGATGAGCTCCTGGACGAGGTTGGTGAGGCGGGTGGCCTCGATCTGCATCCGGCCCGCGAAGCGGGTGACCGCCTCGGGGTCGTCCGAGGCGTCCATGACGGCCTCGGAGAGCAGGGAGAGCGCACCGGTCGGGGTCTTCAGCTCGTGGCTCACGTTGGCGACGAAGTCGCGCCGCACCGCTTCGATGCGCCGCGCCTCCGTCAGGTCCTCGACGAGCAGGAGCACGAGCCGGGAGCCCAGCGGGGCGACCCGGGCGGAGACGGCGAGGGCCTCGCCGCGTCCGGTGCCGCGTCGTGGCAGGTCGAGCTCGACCTGACGTATCTCCCCGTCGCGGCGGGTGTCGCGGGCCATGTTGAGCATGGGCTCCACGGCCAGCTTCCCGCCGCGGACCAGGCCGAGCGCGTACGCCGCCGAGCTGGCCTTGACCACGGAGTCGCTCTCGTCGAGGACGACCGCGGAGGAGCGCAGCACGGACAGCACGGTGTCGACGCCGGGCGGGAGCACGGCGTCGGTGTGCAGGGAGGTACGGGTGGGTCGCGCCTGGTCGCGCTCGCTCCAGCGGAATGCCAGCATGGCGATCACGCCGGTGCACACGCCGGCGATCGCGGCCAATGCGGCGACCGCCGCGTTCACGTCCATGCCATCCAGGTTATGCGGGCCGGACGACACTCTCCCAGCCGTCCGAGTGGCTGCTCGAACAGTCGTCGCTCAGAGTTCACCGAGGAGACGGGCCGGGTTCATTTGTCCTGATCGGTTCTGCGGGGTGTGTTGCCCAGAGTTCACCTGGGCGACGGAGGTGGTTCACGCGAGGGGCCGAAGCCGGACGCGTAGGGGCCCGACCGTGGGAGCGTGGGGGCACCACAGCGTGGGAGCACCACGTAGAGACAGGCCTGGAGACAGACAGGCATGGAGAGAGGGACATCGATGCGCGACGCGTACCACGAGGAACTTGACTCGATCGGCGAGGGCCTGGTCGAGATGGCCCGCCTGGTCGGGTCCGCGATCGGGCGCGCCACGACGGCCATGCTGGACGCCGACCTGAAGCTCGCGGAGAGTGTCATCGCCGCGGACCAGAAGGTCGACGACCTCCAGCACGACCTGGAGGCGCGCGCGATAGCCCTGCTCGCCCGGCAGCAGCCGGTGGCGACGGACCTGCGGATCGTGGTGACCTCGCTGCGGATGAGCGCCGACCTGGAGCGCTCGGGCGACCTGGCCCAGCACGTGGCCAAGCTGACCCGGCTGCGTTTCCCGGACCGTGCCGTGCCGAACGACCTGCACGCGACGATCCTCGAGATGGGTCAGCTGGCGCAGCGCCTGATGGCGAAGGCGGCCGAGGTGATCATCACCAAGGACGTCGACCTGGCGATGCAGCTGGAGCAGGACGACGACGAGATGGACCTGCTGCACCGCACGCTCTTCCAGCACCTGATGGACGACCGCTGGCGGCACGGCATCGAGACGGCCGTGGACGTGACGCTGCTCGGCCGCTACTACGAGCGTTTCGCCGACCACGCGGTGTCGGTGGCCAAGCGCGTGGTCTACCTGGTGACGGGCGAGCACGCGGACGAGCTCCAGCCGACGGACGCGCCGGTCGAGGGCGCGTAAGGCGCGCGGGGCGCGCACGGCGCGACGGGGCCGGTGGTCGCACAACAGTGCGCTGTTGATGCGCCCTGGGCGGTGGGCATGCACTGAGGGGGGAGGCGAGGTACGCCTCTCAGGGAGGGAACCCATGGCCGACACCGCTCCGATCACCGACCTTCCGCAGGACCCGCCGGCCCCGCGCGGCGCCGAGTTCCTGCCCGTCCTCGGCGCCTGCGGCTGCGGCTCCGGCTGCGGCTGCGGCTGCCAGTCGGGCGGACCGTGCCAGTGCGGGGGCTGCTCGTCGTAGGGGCAGGGCTCGGGCGCGGGGTCCGCCGGTTGACGGACCCCGCGCGCTATACGAGGTCGAGTACGCCGACGGCCTGGTCACCGGACTGTTCGCCGGTCTCGCGGAAGCCGAGGCGCCGGTAGAAGTCGCCGGGCCCGTGCTCACCGCGGTGCCAGGTCACGTACAGCTGCCTCGCCCCGCGCCGCCGCAGCTCCTCACGTACGGCGCCGACGGCGAAGCGCCCGTACCCCTTGCCCTGGTGCTCGGCGCCGATGTTCAGCCGCCACAGACCGCTGCGCCGGTCGGCAGGCTCCTGCTCGGCGTTCCACTGGATGTCGACGAAGGCCATCAGGAAGCCGACCACCTCGTCCCCGTCGAAGATGAGCCGCGGCCAGGCGGTCTCCCCGTACGCGTAGGCCTCGGCGAGCGAGCGGACGACGGGCGCGACGTCGTCCTGCTGGTGGGGGTGGACCCGCAGGCCGAGGGCGGCGTCGAGGGTGGCGGGGGTGACCGGCTCGAGGCGCGGTGCGGAGGGTGGCGGGGTGGTCATGCGGCGGACGGTAGATGATCTTCGGTGCCCGCCGCCTTCCATTAACCCCTTGCGCCGTGCGGGCGGCGGGCGGCGGGCGGCGGGCGGCGGGCGGCGGGCGGCGGGCGGCGGGCCAGGATGGGGCGCATGCCTGAACTCCGCGCACCGCGCCGCCGTACCGTTCTCGCCCGGGCGTCCGCGCCCGGGGAGGTGTCGCCCGAGCTGCGCCGGCGGCTGATCGGGTGCTGGATCGCGGTGAGCAACGCGGGCGGCGCGGCCGGTTTCCCGTTCCCGCCAGTCACGGAGACGGACGTCGCGCCGGTCGCGGACGCGCTGATCGCCCGTCTCGCGCCGGACGGGCACCAGTTGATCACCGCGACGGTCGGGGCGCGGCTCGCCGGCTGGGTGGTGCTCGGGCACGACCCGAGCCCGTTGATCGGGCACTGGGGCACGGTCCACCACCTCCAGACCCACCCCGACTTCCGCGGCCACGGCCTGGGAAAGGCCCTGATGCGCGAACTCCAGCGCGTCGCCCGCGACGAGCTCTCCCTCACCCACCTCCGCCTCGCCGCCCGCGGCGGCGTGGGCCTGGAGACCTTCTACGCCGCTCTCGGCTGGACCGAGACCGGCCGCTGGCCCCAGGCCCTGCGCCTGGGACCGGCCCCGGAGGACGTACGGGACGAGGTGCTGATGGGCCTGGAGCTGACGCGGGCGGACGGGGGTGAAGGCCCGCCTACGGCATGAAGACCTGGTCCAGGCGGTGGATCGCGCCGTCGTCGCCGACCTCGTAGCGGAACACCAGGCCGGAGTCCGGGTGCGCGTTCACCCAGTCGATGAGCTCCTGGACGCCGATCCGCTGGTTCTCGGTGCTCGTGACGATGGGGTTGGTGGCGGTGACGTAGGCCGCCTGGTCGAGCGCCCAGCGGCTGTCCTCGCCGCTGACGACGAACGGCGCGCCGTCACTGTCCGGAGTGCCGCAGCCCCAGGCCCCGTGCTGGAGGATGAGGTTGACCTTGCCGGTGCTTGCTGGAAGCTCCTCGGTGCGGTAGAGGGCGAACTCGTCGGGGTCGTACTGCTCCGGGGTCGGCGCGCTCGTCACGCAGCCGGAGGCGCCGGTGGACGAGCCGCCGGTCGACGAGCCGCCCGTCGACGAACCCTTCTTGGTGCCCTTCTGCGTGGACTTGGGCGAGGGCTTGGGCGAGGGCTTGACCGCGGGCTTCACCACCGGCGGGGTGGAGGAGTCCGCGGACGGCTCCGGCGTGGGATCGGCAGCGGGCGTGGCCGTCGTCGCCGCCGGGGCGGCCGGCGCGGGCGCCGCGGCGTTGTCCTTCTGACACCCCGTGAGCGCGACGGCGAGCACCACTCCGGCGACAGCGATACCGGCGGATCTGAAGCGCTTGATGTTCATCCCGGGACTCCCCCTTTTTCGACGGCGGCCATCCGAAGCCGCATCCCGCTCCGGAACGTAGCAACGCACCGGCCAGAGGCGCGAGATCCGGCCACGCACTGTGGCACAGCCGGGACATTTCCGTCACGGCCCCGGGTCACTCCGCCGGCCGGCCGGAATGTCCGTCAGAGCGCCTGGGCGGAGCGCCCGTCAGAGCGCCGGGAACGAGATCCGGACGGAGTAGCGGCGTTCCAGGTCGCGGATCCTGGCGGGGAGCGCGGTGCCGAGCGCGGCGATCTCCTGGCGGTGGGCGGCGCGGAAGCGTTCCCCGAGCGCCCTGCGCAGTTCGCCGCGCACGTCCTCGACCGGCTTCATGCAGGTGGCGTACGTCCCGGCCAGGGCGTGCTCGCCGGCGGTGTCGCCGTCCTGGAGGCGCCGGTCGACGAGCGCGAAGAAGGCGTTCTCGTCCGCCGCCTCGACCTTGTGCGCGGCCAGGCAGGGGCCGAAGCCGCGGAGCGCGGCGACGACCTGAGGGTGCCGGCGCAGCCCGGCCTCCTCCTGGAACCACTGGCCCTGGAGCTTCACGTACAGCGTGCGCAGGCTCTGGTCCACGGTCCGTCCGGTGTCCATGCAGCGGTTCTGGACCTGCTGCTGTCCGGCGCCGGCGGCGGGGCGGTCCGGCGCGGGGTCGGCGGAGCCGGGGACGATGACGCCGTTGAAGCCGTTGCGGCCGATGAAGGGCAGGTCGGGGATCTCGGAGAAGCGGACGAAGGCCGGGGGTTCGTGGGGCGGCGCGGGCGTCCGGGTCTCGGCGAGGCACGCGCGTACGGCGGTGTCGGCGGCCAGCCGTCCGAAGGCGTCGAGGCCCTGCGTCCAGCGGGTCTGCTCGCCGGTCGTGGGCAGCACCATGTCCGCGACGTCGGCGGGCAGGGCGGTGGTGACGGGGACGGCGGCGGGGCGGTGCTGCGGGGCCGCGGGGGCGGCCGGCGGCGCCGGTTCGGCGGAGCAGGCGGTCAGCCCCGCGAGGGCGGCGAGGGCGGCCAGGGCGACGGGGACCGGAGCGGTGGTGCGGCGGGGCATCGTCCCCGTACCTCCATGGGGCGTGGCGCCCGGCCGCCATGAGGAACGGCGGCCGGGCACGCGGTGAGCGCGAGCTGCGACGGGGAGGGTCAGTGGGCGACTTCCACGGCGCTGCCGTAGGTGTTCTGCGCCGAGACACCGAACCAGCGGCCGGTGGTGAGGTCGGAGATGAGGATGTACTGGTTCACCGGGTAGGTGCCGTTCGAGATCCAGACGTACGGGCGCGAGGCCCAGGTCCAGTAGCCGGAGGCGTTGACGTACTGGGCGCGGTAGGCGTCACCGGAGGCGCCGCCGGAGGCCCAGGCCTGGGTGACCTGGACGTCGTGGCAGCCGCTGCCGGACTTCTGGATGACGGAGTACGTGCCGCCGTGACCGGTGGTCAGCCAGTCCCGCTGGCAGCCGTCGGCCGCCGAGGCGGTCGGGGCGAGCGCCATCAGCGAGGTCGCGACGGCACCGGCGAGGGCCAGCACGGCCGTCGTCTTCTTCTTCATGAGGAGATCCCTTTCCTGCCGAGAACGCCGCCCCGGTGATGCGACGGCAGCACCCACTCTCCCGACGGGACCCCCCTCCTGTATGGGACGAATGCGCACACACGAAAAAGCCCCCGGCCCGCCGGAGAACGGCAGGTCGGGGGCTCTTTCGTACGTCAGCCCGGGGAAGACCGGGGAAGCCCGGGGAAGCCCGGGGAAGAACAGGGGCTACTTCTTCTTGCCCTGGGTCTGGCGGGCCCGTTTTCCGCCCCTGGTAAGAGGGGTGCGCACCCCAAGTGACCTGCGGTCGAGCGGTCGTTGTTGGTCGCTGGTGGTCGTCGCCGGTCGTCCTCGGAGGGCCCAGAGAGGGCCCAGCTTGGGGCCCGAGGGAGCCGCTGACGCTAGCAGTACGGCCCGCTAACGTTAGCGCCCCCGCTAGCGGCTCAACGGGCCGCGAGCAGCACGTTAGCGGATAGCGGCCCCCTGGCCACCACCCCGAATCCGGGCGTGAGGCGTGGAGTTGGGACCGGCCGGCGGACCGCTATCGCCGGTCGTCGGGGAAGAGCGAGAAGGACCGCCCTTCGGGCGGACGACTCTCGGGCGCCAACCACCGTCCCGGGAACCGTCGGAGTGCGGCCACCGCACGTCGTGTCCGAGCAGAAGAGACCACCGGCCGCCCGCGCGGCGTGGTCTCTTCCCTGACCGCCGGAGCCGCGCCCGGGGACGGGCTGAGCGCCCTGGCGCCTGCCGCTGGACGGAGCTCCGGGAGGGCTTTTCAGAGAGGCGGGTGACGGCGGTGCGCACCCTCGGCCGCCCCCGCTTCTGAAAAGCCCCCTCCTCTCGTCCTAGAGAGTTGAGGGAAAACAGCGTCCGCAGCGTCCGCCGCCTTTCCCGCACCGCTCCTGACCTGTGCTTTCCGTGCGGACGCTAAACAAAATGTGTAGCGTCCGCCAGCGTCCGCAGCGTCCGCGAGATCTCCCCCCTCTAAGAGAATCACCCCAGGTCAGAGCGCTCTTAGAGGGATACGGGCGCCGGACGCTGGACCTCCCACGTCACGGGACAGCACACAGACAAGAGGAGCACGCTGCGCCGCGCCCGGGTGCTCCTCTTGTCCGTACGCGGCCACTGCTTCGGGCACCCCCGACCGCCGAGGATGGGGCGTTGCCACTTGTCTTGTCGCTTGTCGCGCCGCTGGTCAACGGCCCTGCTGACCCCCTCTGGCACCGTTTCCTGCCCCTGGACGACAAGACAAGCGACAAGCCGCACTGCGCCGGCCGCCCGCGCCCCGGCGGCGGGCTGCGCAGCGCTCGCGGAGCGAGCTGCCAAAGGACGCGCCCGAAGGGCATCCTTCTATCCCTTCCTGCTGCGCGCCGACAGCGGCCTGACATCCCACGGATCATCGACCGCACCAAGAAGCACGCCGAGGAGACCAACTAGCCCCGCACGCGGGCCGTTCGAGCGACTGAGGCCGTCTGCGCCCCGCAGGCAGCCTGGACCCCCTCACAAAGGGGTTGAGACCCCCCAAGAGTTGTTCGGGCCTCTCGGGGCCCGTGGCGACCCTCCGTGAGGGAAGTTTCGCCGCTCGCGCGCGCACGCGTAGGAGGCCCGTCGGAAACCGGGAAACCAGAAACTCCACTACCCACCGTGATGGCGACGGGCCTACACAGGGCCTGTCACCACCCAACTTCCCTCCTCCGCAGCCCTGCTAGACCTAGCACCCCTCACTGCTAGGTCTAGCCGGACCGCTAGCAACCAAAAGGGCCCGCGACCAGCCTTCTAGCGTCTAGCAGGGCACACAGAGAACCCCCGGAATCGCGACGATCCCGGGGTTGGCAAGGTCTCACTCCGCCCGCTAGGACAGGGATCCCGGCTTCTCGCGCTCCGGCGTCTGAAGCCCTGCCGCTTCGAGCACCTTCAGCACCGAATCGGGATCACCGCCGTAGGCGACGTGAGGCTCGTCCGGCCGAGGAGGGACGAACCGGGTCCGGTAGCGCACCAAGTCGCTCTCCGAGAAGTAGATCGAGTTCGGGTCCGCTTCATGCTTTGCGTTCCTCTGGCTCACGCGCGACCACAGTTCCTCGTGACTCGCCTCCAGGTAGACGAGCAGCGGGCGGCCGCCGGCGGCCGCCGCGATCCCGAGCCATCGGGCGCGCTCTTCGGGCGTCCAGAACCCGTGATCCACTACCACGTCGTGCCCCGCTTGGAGCTGTTCGCGGAGCTCCACGGCGGTCTCTTCCAGGATCGGCCGCTCCAGGGCGGGAAACGTGCCCCGGGGGAAGTCGACCCCGTACACGCCGTGCCGGTGGAACATCACCTCATCCGGGCACAGCCGAACGAAGCCGCGGGCGGTGAGCGCACGGGACAGCGTCGTCTTCCCCGAGCCCGGGAGGCCGACCATCAACACGCAAAACGGCGCCCGGGCCGAGTCCGCCGTCACTGGGCGACCTCGGATTCCGTGAGCCAGGTACGACCGGGGCCGCCCAGGTCCACGCCGTACTCCACGACGTGGTCCCCGCTGTCGACGAACTTCGCCGTCATGACGACCACCGGCTCTACGGGCGGATTCGCGGGGTCCAGCTCCAAGAGCTCCGCGTCCGCAGGCGTCAGGAGTCGCGCTGAAGCCGTGTCGATCCGGCGAGTGATCGGCCGCCCCGTGGCCTGCGCGATGAGCTGGAGGGACGTTCCGCCGGACAGGCGCGCGCTCTCCGCCAGCTGGGGGACGAGCTTCCCGTACTGCACCGGGATCCACGACGTGGAGTGCGCGACGATGCCATGCCGGTCACGGTAGACGCGGCGCCGCCGGATCACGTCCGCCCCCGCAGCGATGTCCAGCACCTGAGCCACGTCGGCCGGCGCCGAGACCACCGCCGCTTGGTGGGAGTCGGACCGTTCGCCCGCTCCCCAGCTCGACCCGCTGCGGCGCCCCCGGTCCTGTCGCTGTGCGCCGGAGGACATGGGGGCAGGGCGGTCGATCACCTCGGTGCCGATGCCGTGGATTCCCCGGACGAGCCCGTCGGTGCGGAGCTTCCGGAGCGCCTTCTCGGCCGTCGCCGTGCTGACGCTCCACTCCTGGGAGAGGGTCTTGATGCTGGGCAGAAGCTCGCCCGGCTGAAGCTTGCCGGACGTGATCAGTTCCTCGTAGTGCGCGGCGATTCGTGCGTACGGCGCCCGATGGCCGGCCTGATCCGACACCACGTCAACTCCCTTGCGTCATTGGATGCGTTCCCTAGCGTACCGCTTGACACCCTAGGGTGCCCTAGGGAACCTTAGGGATGTGCCCGCCGATCGAACCGATCGGGGGCCACATCAGCGCTGCACCCGAGCGCTGGTCGAAAGAAAGCCCTGGTCAGAAGACCAGGGCTCTCGCAGGGAGCGGCTCCCTACCGCCAAGCAGATCGCCGCTCCCCGACCCTTGAAGGGGTACTTCCATGATGCACGGAAACGAGACGAGCACGGCAGCACGGCAGGGGAACGGCCCGTGTGGGCGGCGGCTGAAGCAGGGGGAGGACATCCCGCTGACGCCGGCGCAGTCCGCGCGGCTGGCGGAGCTGTACGAGGCGCACTCGGACTCGGTGCGACGGTACGCGTTCTCGCGGCTGCGGTCGGACGGGCGGGTCATGGGCGGCGCCTGGGCGCTGGCGGAGGACATCACCCAGAACGTGTGGCTCGGCATCGCCCGGACCATCGCCAAGGACGTACTCGGCGATGAGGCGACCGACGTTGAAGCGGCTCGTGGCCTGCTGTTCTTCCGGGTGAAGCAGGAGATCGGCAGGTACTTCCACGTGTCCCGCAACACCGAGCGGGTCGTCGACTGGACGGACCCGGTGACCTGCAACATCTACTGCCCGCTCATGCCCAGTGGGTGCGCGCTGATGGAGCTGCCCGGCTACCTGGCTGACATGGTGGCGGGGCTGCCCGAGGCGGAGCGCGAGGCGCTGCTGCTGAAGCTGGACGGGTTGCACCCGTCGCTGATGGCGGAGCATCTGGAGTGCAGCGACGCGACCGCGGCCCGCCTGGTCGACGCCGCCGTCCTGCTGCTCAAGCTCGACAACCCCAGCCTGTGCGGCCCGGCCGCGCTGCAGGGGGACCTGGACGAGTGGGAGCGCGCGGCCCTGGCCGAGCTGAGCGACGTCAAGCGCGAGGCGCTGCTGCGGCTGGACGCGGACTCCCGGCGGATCCTGCTGCTGAAGGCACAGGGCCTGAACGTCCACGAGATCGCCAAGCGTCTGGGCGTGACCTGGGACAAGGCTGCGGGCGCCGCACGATGCGTGAGCGTGCTGCGGCCGTCCACGGGCAAGAAGCCCTCCGCCCCGCGCAAGAGCGGGGTTCGCCGCAAGGAGTCGAAGGCGTCGCGGCTGGCCGAGACGCTGCGCTACGAGGTGGCCCGGATGCAGCCCGGGGAGCGTCTGCCCCGGCGGATCGAGCTGAAGGCCCGCTACGGGGTCTCCACGTCGACCGTGGACGACGCGTGGGCGATCCTGCGGCGCGAGGGTCTGATCGAGTCCAACGGCGTCCAGGGCTACCGCGTCACGATGGATGTCTCCCGCCTGGCGGTCGCCGCGTGAGCCTGCACGCCCGTCCCCAGATGAACGCTGCCCGCCGTCGTAGTCGCAAGGCACAGCTCGCGGCCCGCGACGGCTGGCGGTGCACCTACTGCCGGCGCCGCTTCCGCCAACTGTGCGACGCCACGATGGACCACGTCGTGCCGATCTCGCTCTACCGGACTTGGTCCGCGAACGCGCTCGTGCTCGCCTGCGAGCCGTGCAACCGGGCCAAGGCAGACCGACTGTTCCTGTCGATCGCGCTCCTGCTGGTCTGGTCGACCGACCCCGCGCACACCGGTGTTCAGTCGACCCCCGGCCCGACCGGTCCGGTGTTCACGGACGCCGACCAGTCGACCCCGATCGAGCCGATCCGACTCGGCCCCGACCAGGTCGACTGGCTGATGCTCGCCCGGATCGTTCACGCCCGATCGGTCGGGCAACGGTCTACCCCTGACCAGACAAAACCCACCAAACCGGTTCAGCGTCGGGTGCGGGTCGGTCGACTCGCCCACCCCCGCCGATCGCCCCGGATGAACAGCTGTGAACAGTCGACCGATCGAGGGGTGAGCGCGTGAACACGACCAGCCAGCCGGTGAACGGCACCGCCCGACCGATCCACCCCGACCAGTCGACCGGACCGGCCCCGGTGAACACCAACCAGTCGACCGTGAACACCGATCGGGCGACCGTGAACAAGGGGCGGAAGGCGGTCAGCAACCCGCCCTCCGAGGATGGGGGCAAGAAGCCCTCGGCCGCCGTCCGGCTCGTGCAGCTCGCCCGTGAGCGGTACCGGTTCGTAGTCTCGGCCGACGGCCGCCCTTACGCGGTGGCGGTCGACGGCCCGAACATCGCTCTCCCGCTGCGTGGCCGCTCCGGGGTGCGCCAGAGGCTCGCCAGGCTGTACGCAGAGACGTACGAGGGGGACGTGGCGTCCCAGTCCGCGCTCGCGGACGCCATGACCGTCCTGGAGGGTATCGCCGAGGACGACGACCCCGTACCCGTCCACCTGCGGGTCGGTCAGGACGACCTCGGCACGATCGTGGTCGACCTCGGCACCGCCGACGGCCGCGCCGTGACCGTGTCGGCCGGCGGCTGGCACCTGGTCGACCGCTCCCCGCTGCTGTTCCGGCGCTCCGGCGCCATGGCCCCCATGCCCGCCCCCGTGTTGGAGGGCGACGGCCTGTCCATGCTCCACAGCCTGCTGAACATGGACGAGTCCGCGTTCCGGCAGCTCGTGGCGTGGCTGATCGCCGCGTGGATGCCGAACATCCCCCACCCGGTGCTGACGTTCAAGGGCGAGCAGGGGACGGGGAAGTCCGCGACCGCGCAGATGGCCGTGAACCTGGTCGACCCGACCCCCGCGGCGAAGCGCTCCGCACCCCGCGATGTGAAGGCGTGGGCCACGCAGGCGTTCAGCTCGTGGGCACTGTGCCTGGACAACATCTCCGCGATCCCCGGTTGGCTGTCGGACACCCTGTGCAAGGCCGTCACCGGTGACGCGATCGTGGACCGGGCCCTGTACACGGACGACGACGTCGTGGTCCTCACCTTCCGCCGCGTGCTGACCATGACCACGATCGACGCCGGGGCGCTGGCCGGTGACCTGGCCGAGCGACTGCTGATGCTGGAGCTCCAGTTGATCGACCCCGAGCGGCGCCGCACCGAGGAGGAGTTGGCGACCGCGTTCGAGACCGTACGACCGGCCGTCCTCGGCTCGCTCTTCGACCTCTTGGCCACCGTCCTGGCAGTGCTGCCGAACGTGAAGCTCGACTCCATGCCGCGCATGGCCGACTTCTCCCGCGTGCTCGCGGCCGTCGACCAGGTCATGGACTGGCACACCCTGGACGACTACCTGGCCGCGTCCGCGAACGTCGCCGGAGACGCGCTCGAAGGCGACCCGTTCGGCTCCGCCGTCGTCGCCCTGGTCGACCAGTGCGGCACCTGGACCGGCACCGCCGCCCAACTCCTCGAACAGGTCCAGCCCCCCGGCGGCATGCGCCCGCCGTCCTGGCCCAAGGACGCCACCCGCGCCGGCGGGAAGGTCAAGCGGATCGCCCCGCTCCTGCGCACCGTCGGCATCACCGTGGACGACACGCAACGTAGCCGGGACCGGCACCGCCACAAGCTCCTCGTGCTGACCCGTTCCGCTCTCCCCGACGAGTCAGCGTCCAACGACTCTGCGCCCGGGCTGTGGCCCGACGTGCCCCCGATCGGACAGAGCCACAGGCCCTCTGACCAGCACTGACACCGCCGGACCGGGCCGCACACCACCGGCCCGGACACGGCAAGACCCTGCGGACGCTACAGCCGTCCAGCGCCCGCAGCGTCCGCTCCAGCATCCGCAACCCTCACCATCTCTGACCTGGGATAACGGGTCGGTGCGGACGCTGGGACGCTACGGACGCTGAAATGCACCAACTCTCTAGGACGGCCACCGGCACCACTCCCATCCTCCGCCCACTGGACACGAGGAGTCACCGAATCCCATGGCCAGCAAGCCGCTTGAGACCCTGCGCGCCGGACTCCCGGACCGCTACCTCACCCCCGAGGACATCGCCGCGATGTTCACCGTCCCCATCGAGACCGTCTACCGCTGGCGCAAGCAGCGCACCGGCCCGCCCGGCTTCCGCGTTGGCCGCCACGTCCGCTACGACCCCGCCGCCGTCCGCACCTGGGTCCAGCACCAGGAAGCCAACGACACCGCCGCGTGACCCGCCGGCCGACCGGGAGGTAAAGCCCCCTCCCGCTACCCGTCACAGCGTCACGCCTCCCGTCACATCCCCTGCCGGGGCCGCTCGGGTAGAGGGAGCCCTTTACCCCGGTAGAGGGGCCGGTAAGGGCCACTGACCTGGGAGGTAAGGCGGGTAAAGGGGGCCGCGTCACGGCCGTGACGCCACCGGGGCAGGCACGGGGAAGCACCGGGGAGGCGGGGAGAACTCCCCAACCACCTCCCCGGGCCGACTCCCCCACAACGACCAGCGAAAACGCCCGTTCGGGGAGCCGGGGAGGCGGCCCGCAGCACTACCCCGAATCCCCCTCCACAGCACCTTTCGAGCCCCTGCCCTCGCCTCCCCGGAGCGAGGGAGACAGCAGGGAGGCAGGGAGAACTCCCTGACCGCCTCCCTGACCCGCCTCCCTCCCTCTGACCAGGGCCAACGCCCCTCCAGGGAGGCAGGGAGGCGCCCTCCCAACCGCCCGGAAATCCCCTCCACAGCCGCTTCCACGGCACCCCCTTGCCTCCCTCCCTGAGGGCAGGCACACCACCCACCTGAGAGGACCCAGCCCACATGGCCGGCAGCATCCAAGACCGTTGGTTCAAGACCGAGACCGACGCCAACGGCAAGACCGTCCGCACCAAGACCGCCCGCCACGGCAGCGGTCTGCGTTACCGGGCCCGCTACTTCGCGCCCGACGGCAAGCGGAAGTCCAAGAGCTTTGCCGACGGGCAGAAGCGCCTCGCCGAGCAGTGGCTCAGCAGCATCAGCGCGGACGTGGCCCGGGGCCAGTACATCGACCCGAACGCGGCCCGGACGACCTTCCAGGAGTTCGCGGAGGGATGGCTGGCGACCCAGAGCGGCGACCCGAACACCAAGGCGTCGATGAAGTCTCAGCTCAAGCTGCACGCCTTCCCGCGCATCGGCGCGCGCCCGCTGGGCTCGTTCCAGCCGAGCCACATCCGCGAGTTCGTGACGCAACTCGAAGCTTCCGGGATGTCCGGCTCGTACGCCCGCGTCATCTTCTCCAACGTGCGCGCCATCCTGAGCGCGGCCGTCGAGGACGGGTGCCTGCCTCGAAACCCCTGTAACTCGCGCACGGTGACGCTCCCGGAGATGGGGGCACGGCGGGTGGTCCCCTGGCTGCCGGAACGGGTCTTCGCGATGCGCGGCGCCCTGGTCGACCGGTTCCAGCCCATGGTGGATGTAGGCGCCGGATGCGGTCTCCGGCAGGGCGAGATCCTGGGGCTGTCGGTCGAAGAGCTGGACTTCGACAACGCCACATTGCACGTCGTGCAGCAGCTCAAGCTGAGTCTGAGTCAGCCGGTGTTCGCCCCGCCGAAGGGCGGCAAGCTGCGGGACGTACCCCTGCCCGAGCCCGTGGCGGACGCGCTCAAGGCCCACATGAAGGTCTTCCCGCCGGTGGAGATCACGCTGCCCTGGATGCGCGCCGGCGGGGCGCCCGTGACCAAGCGGCTGCTCTTCACCGGCCCGCTGGGCGGGCACGTCTGGCGCACGTCGCTGAACGAGGACCACTGGAAGCCCGCACTGGCCAAGGTGGGCGTCATCCCCGCGGCGAAGAGCCGGGAGCACACCGCCGCGCGAGAGCACGGCATGCACGCGCTGAGGCACTTCTACGCCTCGGTGCTGCTGGACTCCGGGGAGAGCATCAAGGCCGTCAGCGAGTACCTGGGGCACTCGGACCCGGGACTCACGCTGAAGGTGTACGCCCACCTGATGCCGAGCAGCCGGGACCGCGCACGGCAGGCACTCGGCAGGGCCCTGAGGCCGGGCGACTCACTAGGCTGAGGGCCCAGCGTGGGCCCAGAGAGAGAAAATGCCCCTGATCCGCGCCGTGAGCGCAGGTCAGGGGCATGATCACTATTCATACTTCTTCTTGCCCTGGTTCTTCACGGCCTCGATGGCCGCCGCCGCGGCCTCCGGGTCCAGGTAGGTGCCGCCGGGCTTCAGGGGCTTGAAGTCGGCGTCGAGCTCGTAGGCGAGCGGGATGCCCGTGGGGATGTTGAGGCCCGCGATGTCGGCGTCCGAGATGCCGTCGAGGTGCTTCACCAGGGCGCGCAGGCTGTTGCCGTGGGCGGCGATCAGGACCGTGCGGCCGGCGAGGAGGTCCGGGACGATGCCGTCGTACCAGTACGGGAGCATCCGCTGGACGACGTCCTTCAGGCACTCGGTCCGCGGGCGGAGCTCCGGCGGGATCGAGGCGTAGCGGGCGTCGTTCGCCTGCGAGAACTCGTTGTCGTCGGCGAGCTCCGGCGGCGGGGTGTCGTACGAGCGGCGCCACAGCATGAACTGCTCCTCGCCGAACTCGGCGAGGGTCTGCGCCTTGTCCTTGCCCTGGAGCGCGCCGTAGTGGCGCTCGTTCAGGCGCCACGAGCGGTGGACCGGGATCCAGTGGCGGTCGGCGGCCTCGAGGGCCAGCTGCGCCGTGCGGATGGCGCGCTTCTGCAGCGAGGTGTGCAGCACGTCGGGCAGCAGGCCGGCGTCCTTCAGCAGCTCACCGCCGCGGACCGCCTCCTTCTCGCCCTTCTCGGTGAGGTTGACGTCCACCCAGCCGGTGAACAGGTTCTTCGCGTTCCATTCGCTCTCGCCGTGGCGGAGGAGGATCAGCTTGTACGGTGCGTCGGCCATGTGTCCGAGCCTAGACGACGGCCGCCGATTGACGTGCACCGTCAATTCACTGGCGTCCGGCGTATGAGATTCGTAAGTTACGAGGACTGCCAGCGGGACTTACGCACCAGGGGGCCGGACCACACATGTCCATCGACTCGCTCAGACGATCAGCACGCGCCACCGTCTCGGGACTCTCCGGCGGGTTCTGGTGGCTCTGGCTGTCGACCCTCGTCAACCGGACCGGCGCCTTCGTCCTGACCTTCCTCTCCCTCTACCTCACCCAGGAGCTCGGCTACTCCGCCTGGTTCGCCGGACTCGTCGTCGCCCTCCACGGCCTCGGCGGCGTCGCCGGCTCCCCGCTCGGCGGCATGCTCACCGACCGCTGGGGCCGCCGCCCCACCATGGTCACGATGCACCTCTCGGCCGCCGCCTGCGCCGTGCTCCTCTCGCTCGTCACCAGCGCCTGGAGCGTCGCCCTCGTCGTCCTGCTCATGGGCATCGCCATGCAGGGCGTCCGGCCGTCCATCAACGCGGCCATCGCCGACATGGTCCCGGCCCACGACGTGCGCCGCGCCTACGCCCTCAACTACTGGGCGCTCAACCTCGGCTTCGCCATCGCCGCCATCGGCGGCGGCGCCGCGATCGTCCTCGGCTACCGCGCCCTCTTCCTCGTCGACGCCACCGCGACCGCGCTCTGCGCCCTGATCGTCTTCCTCCGCCTCCCCGAGACCCGCCCCGAACCGGGAGCGGCGACCGCCGGGACCACCGGGACCACCGGCGAGGACGTGGCCGAGGCGAAGGTCAGCATCCTCACCGTGCTGCGCGACGCGCCCTTCCGCACCCTGGTGACCCTCAACCTGCTCGTCTGCCTGGTCTTCACCGCGCCCTGGATCGGCCTGCCGCTCACCATGGCGGGCGAGGGCCTGAAGCCCTCCGCGTACGGCGCGGTCATCGCCGTCAACGGCATCGTGATCGTCGCCTTCCAGCTGCTCGTCAACCGGATCACCGACAAGCGCTCGCCGGTCCTCCTCCTGACCGTCTCCTCCCTCCTCTTCGCCCTCGGCACCGGCGCCACCGCCCTGGCGGGCAGCTCCCTCGCCTTCGGCGCGACCGTCGTCGTCTGGACGATCGGCGAGATGGTCCACGTCCCGACGAACGCCGCCGCCACCGCCCGGCTCGCACCCGAGCACGCCCGCGGCCGCTACCAGGGCGTCATGGGCATGTCCTGGGCCGTGGCCGGTTTCGTCGCCCCGATCCTGGCCGGCTCGATCGTGGACGGGCCCGGGCCCGACGTCCTGTGGATCTCCTGCGCCGTGATCGGCGCCGTCGCCGCCCTCGGCTACCAGACCCGGCTGCGGACCGCCCTCGCCGAGGCGGAGGCGGAGAAGGAGGAGGCGGAGGAGGCGCTTCCCGTGACCGAGGAGCCCGCCGCCTCGGAGGACGTCAAGGCGGGGGTCAGCGGGGGCAGTGAGGTCAGCGAGGTCAGCCGGTCGGCTTCCGGGTCAGGTTCCTGAACGCGTCGAGGTTACGGGTCGACTCCCCGCGCGACACCCGCCACGCGTACTCCCGGCGGATCGCCGTCGCGAAGCCCAGTTCGAGCAGCGTGTTGAAGTCGCCGTCCGCCGCCTCCAGGACGGACCCGAGGAGCCGGTCCAGCTCCTCGGGGGTGACGGCGGCGAGCGGGAGCTTGCCGGCCAGGTAGATGTCGCCGAGCGGGTCGATCGCGTAACTCACGCCGTACAGCTTGAGGTTGCGTTCGAGCAGCCAGCGGTGGACGCCGGCCTCGTTCTCGTCGGGGTGCCGGACGACGAAGGCGTTGAGCGAGAGGGAGTGGCGGCCCACGCGCAGCGAGAGGGTGGTGAACAGCTTGCGCGTGCCCGGCAGTTTGACCACGTAGGAGCCCGGTTCGGTGGACTCCCACTCCAGTTCCGCGTCCTTGAGGGTGTCCTCGACGATCCGCCGGACGTCCCCGGTCCCCACCGCCCCGGGCCCTACCGCCCCGGTCCCTGCCTCCGCTGCGTCAGCCATGGTGGGAGCGTACGCGACGCCGGTGCTCGCGCATCTCGCGCAGCTCACGCAGCCCGTGCTCGTGGCGCGAACGGTGGTCGTGCATGGCGGCGGTGTACACGTCCGCGGTCGCCGAGGCGGCGGTGTCCCAGCCGAAGGAGCCGGCGTGCCGCGCCGCGGCCGCGCCCATCCGGTCCGAGAGGCGCGGTTCGGCCACGAACCGCTCCAGGGCACGGGCGTAGTCGGCCGGGTCGTGGCCCTGCACGAGGAAACCGGTCACCTCGTCCCGTACGGCCACGGGCAGACCGCCGACCGAGGCCGCGACGACCGGGGTGCCGGCCGCCTGCGCCTCGATGGCAACGAGGCCGAAGGACTCGCTGTACGAGGGCACGACGAGGACGCTCGCGGCGCGGAACCAGTCGGCGAGCCGGTCCTGGCCGACCGGCGGGTGGAAGCGCACGACGTCGGCGATGCCGAGCCTGGCGGCGAGCTTCTGCAGGCCCTCGGGCTTGGCGAGGCCGCTGCCGCTGGGACCGCCGACCACGGGCACGACCATGCGGGAGCGGAGGGAGGGGTCGCGGTCGATGAGGATCGCGGCGGCGCGCAGGAGTATGTCGGGGGCCTTGAGCGGCTGGATGCGGCCGGCGAACGCGGGGATGAAGGCGTCCTGCGGCAGGCCGAGCCGGGCCCGCGCGGCGGCGCGGCCGTCGGCGGGGCGGAAGTGGTCGAGGTTGACCCCGGGGTGGACGACGGCGATCTTGGCCGGATCCGCGTCGTAGAAGCGGGAGAGCTCGTCGGCCTCCTCGGCGGTGTTGGCGATCAGTCGGTCGGCGGCCTCGACGATCTGGGTCTCGCCGATGACGCGGGCGGCGGGCTCGGGGGTGTCGCCGTCGGCCAGCGCCGCGTTCTTGACCTTGGCCATGGTGTGCATGGTGTGGACGAGCGGGACGCCCCAGCGCTCGGCGGCGAGCCAGCCGACGTGGCCGGAGAGCCAGTAGTGGGAGTGCACGAGGTCGTAGTGGCCGTGCCGGTGGCCCGCCCAGGCCTGCATCACGCCGTGCGTGAAGGCACACAGCTGGGCCGGCAGCTCTTCCTTGGCCAGCCCCTCGTACGGGCCCGCGTCCACATGCCGTACGAGCACGCCGGGCGCGAGCTCGACGAGCGGCGCGAGGCCGCCGGTGGTGGCGCGGGTGAAGATCTCCACCTCGACGTTGATCGCGGCGAGCCGCTTGGCCAGCTCCACGATGTAGACGTTCATGCCCCCCGCGTCGCCGGTACCCGGCTGGTGCAGCGGCGAGGTGTGCACGCTGAGCATGGCCACACGGCGCGGGGTGCGGTGCCGGCCGGGAAGCCGGAGCCGCGACGGCGCCACCAGGCCGCCGGCGAACCGGGACACGTACTGGCTCACGTCGGGCTCCTTCCGCTGTCGGGCATGGCAGAGCGAGGGTGCGTCACACCCACCGGCCTGGAGAACACCGGAATGACCGGATTCATTTCCGCCGGCGGGAGCGCTTTGCCAATTCATTACGCCGGGAGGCCTGAATCCGCCCTGGGGGCCGTTGGCGCGGTCGGGCCCCCTAGGGGCGGTCCGGGACCGGGGCGCGTAGCCCTTACGCTCGTGGCATGGCCCGCCGCACCACCAGTAACGCCGTCGTCCGACCCGTCGGGACGGTGACGCGCGGGACCACGAATCCGAATCGGCTGCGGCGGCAGGACCGGTGGATCGCGGCGGTGCACGGGCCGGCGATGCGGCGGTCCGAGGGGGCGCCGGTCGCGGTGGATCTGGGGTACGGGGCCGCGCCGTGGACCGCGGTGGAGCTGCTGGGGCGGCTGCGGACGGCCGATCCGCGTGTACGGGTCGTCGGGATCGAGATCGAGCCCGCCCGGGTCGCGGCGGCGCAGCCGTACGAGCGCGAGGGGCTGACCTTCCGGCACGGCGGCTTCGAGGTGCCGGTGCCCGGCGAGGTCTCGCTGATCCGGGCCGCGAACGTGCTCCGCCAGTACGACGAGGAGCAGGTCGCCGCCGTCTGGGAGCGCCTGTGCGGGCGGCTCGCGCCGGACGGTCTGCTCGTCGAGGGCACCTGCGACGAGATCGGGCGGCGGCATGTCTGGGTCGCGCTCGACCGCTCGGGCCCGCGCACCGTGACCTTCGCGACCCGGCTCGGCTCCCTCGACCGCCCCTCCGACCTCGCCGAACGGCTCCCCAAGGCGCTCATCCACCGCAACGTGCCCGGCGAGCCCGTGCACGCCTTCCTCCGCGACTTCGACCGCGCCTGGGCGGCCGCCGCGCCGTTCGCCTCCCTCGGCGCCCGGCAGCGCTGGATCCATGCCGTACGCGACCTGGCGGCGGACTGGCCGCTCACGGACGGCCCGCGGCGCTGGCGGCAGGGCGAGGTGAGCGTGCGGTGGGACGCGCTGGCGCCCCGTACGTGAGAACCCCCCCTCGTGTCCGGGGCGATGGTGAACTCCCCCTGAATTTCCCCGGGCTGTGGAACGCGTCCGGCGCCGCGTACGTCCACCGTGGGGGGAAGTGACCCGACAGGCCCGGCTTTCCCCTGTTGCTTTCGGGTTTCGCATGGCACTATCGCCAAGGTCACCAGTAAGTTACTGACGGTAAATCAGATTCGGGCAGATTCAGATTCAGGTACAGATTCGGTGTCCTGAGGGGGAGCCAGTGAACCGACGCCGCCACGCCATCGCCACGCTCACCGTGGTCTGCGCCCTGACGGTGCTTGCCTCACCCGCGCTCACGCTCCAGGCCGCCGCCGCCCCGCTCCCGCCCGGGCCCCCGGCGCAGCCGAAGAAGACCCTCGAAGAGGTCCGCAAGGAGATCGACGGCCTCTACCGCCAGGCCGCCTCCGCCACCGACGCCTACAACCTGGCCGAGGAGAGGACCGAGGAGCAGTCCGCCGAGATCGTGAAACTGGCCCGGATGATCGTGGCCGGCCAGGAGAAGATCGACGACCTCAAGGCGCGCGCGGGCGCCGCGGCCCGCGCGCAGTACCGCAACGGCGGCCTGCCGGACGGCGCCCAGTTCGTCCTCACCAACGACCCGCAGCTCTTCCTCGACAACGCCGGCCGCATCCAGGAGGGCCAGAAGGCCACCCGGGACCTGCTCGCCGAAATGACGAGCACCCAGGCCCAGCTGACCGAGTACGCGAAGGACGCCAGCCTCAACTGGAAGAAGCTGGAGGCCAACCGGGTCAAGCAGGCGCAGGCCAAGAAGGAGATCAACGACAAGATCGACGCGGCGAAGAAACTGGAGTCGCAGCTCGCCGCCGAGGAGCGGGCCCGCCTGCTGCGCCTGGAGGAGCAGGAGCAGTACAAGGCGCAGACCGCCTGGATCAACTCCGGTGTCCTCAAGGGGCTGAGCGAGAAGGCCACCCCGGCGGGCAAGCGCGCGGTGGAGTTCGCGACGGCGCAGATCGGCAAGCCGTACGTGTGGGGGGCCGAGGGCCCCGCCTCGTACGACTGCTCCGGCCTGACCCAGTCGTCCTGGGCGGCGGCCGGCCGCGCGATCCCGCGCACCTCGCAGGAGCAGTGGCGGCTGCTGCCGCACGTGGAGATCAAGGACATGCGGCCCGGCGACCTGATCGTCTACTACAAGGACGCCAGCCACATCGGGATGTACGTGGGCAACGGCGCGATCGTGCACGCGCCGCGCCCCGGGCGGAACGTGACGATCACGGGCGCGGGCTCGATGGAGATCCTGGGCGTGGTGCGCCCGGAGTGAGGCGCGCGGAGTGACGTCCGGAGTGAGACGCGCGGGGTGACGTCCGTGGGGCTGCGGTTCGCGGGGTGACGTCCGTGGGGGGCGCCTCCGCCCCCGTACCCTTTCCCCGTCCACCCCCGACGTGACGTTTCTCATCGCGCGAAGGGCCCACCGCCCCGCCCCCGCCGCCTCCGAGCGGCGACTACCTCCCCATCCGTGGCATATGCCATACCGCCGTGCCGGTTCACTCGGTGATCGCCATTCCGCTGCGCCCCGCCGTACCGCTATGGTCGGTGCCGGCCCTCGGGGGGAGGGAAGGAAACCCAGACCGATGCCCGTACCCGTACCGCGCCAGAGAATCGATTCTCCCGCGGCACCCGTAACGCCCGGCACCGCCCACGACCTGACGCTCCTGGTCGTCGAGGACGACCCGGGCGGCGCACTCGCCGTACCCGAGCTGCTCGACGCCGCCGGGACCCGGGTCCGTATCCGCACCGCCCGCAACCTCACCGAGGCCGAGCGGCTCCTCACCGACGACGTGCACTGCGTCCTCGTCGACCTCGCCCTGCCCGCCCCCCGCGGGTCCGAGGACGACCTGCTCGCACCGCTGCGGCACATCCTGCGGCTCGCGCCGCGGCACGCCGTGCTCGCGCTCGCCGCGTCCGCGGACGCGGAGCTGGCCGCCGAGGCGGTACGGGTCGGGGCGCAGGACCACCTCTTCCGGGAGGAGCTGGACGGGCGGCTGCTGAGCCGGGCCATCCGCTACGCGGTCGAGCGCAAGCGGAACGACGTCGTCAAGATCAAGCTGGCGGAGTCGCGGCTGCGGGCGCAGGAGAACGCGCGCCTGGAGCGCGGGCTGCTGCCCACCCCGCTCCTGGAGGGCTCCGACCTGCGGTTCGCCGCCCGCTACCGGCCGGGCCGGTCCCGGGCGCTGCTCGGCGGCGACTTCTACGACACCGTGCGCACCCCGGACGGCACCGTCCACGCGATGATCGGCGACGTCTGCGGCCACGGCCCGGACGAGGCGGCGCTCGGCGTGGAGCTGCGGATCGCGTGGCGGGCGCTGACGTTCGCGGGGCTGTGCGGGGACGAGCTGCTCTCCACCCTCCAGCAGGTCCTCGAGAACGAGCGCGAGAGCGACGAGATCTTCGCGACGCTCTGCACGGTGGACATCTCGGCGGACGGGCGGCGGGCCGGGTTGTGCCTCGCCGGGCACCCGGCGCCGCTGATCGCGCGGTACGGGCGGGCGGCGGAGCTGCTGCCGTACGAGGACGGCGGCCCGGCCCTGGGTCTGCTGCCGCGCGCCCGGTGGCCGCGCCGGCAGGTCGAGCTGGGCGGGTCGTGGAGCCTGCTGATGTACACGGACGGCCTGATCGAGGGGCGCTCGGCGGGACCGGGCTCGGCGCGGCTCGGCCAGGACGGCATGCTCGGCATGATCAACCGGCAGCTGACGGAAGGTCTGCGCGGCGAGGAACTGCTCGACGCGGCGGTGACGGAGGTGCGCTCGCTGAACGGCGGGGAGCTGACGGACGACGTCGCGGTCCTGGCCCTGGAACGGGACAAGGCCCGGGCGTAGCCGCCCGGACCTTGATCACGTCTCTCTGGCTGTCTCTCCTACCGGCCGCCGTTGTACGGGCCGTACGGGCCGTCGCTGCTGGATCCGCCGCGGCGGCCGCCGCCGGAGATCTGGCGGATGGCGGGCCGCACGTCGACCATGAAGACGATGGCGGCGATGAGCCCGGCGATCTGCAGGAACAGCATCGGCCAGAGCAGGTTGAGGATCAGGTTGATCCCGAGGAGGATCAGCCAGAACTTCTTGGTCTGCTTGTCCGCCGCACGGTAGGCGTCCTCGCGCGCCGTGGCGGCGAAGGCGAACGAGACGACGGCGAAGCCGGTGAAGACCAGGAAGATCACCAGGGAGAGAATCGAGTCGAAGCCGTTCGCCAACATGCTGAGCACCGCCTAGGTGTGTGGGTGGAGCGCCTCGCGGCCAAGGTACCCGTTACAACGTTCCGGACACCGGGTTTGGTGCCCGGCCCGCCCGGACCGCGCGGACCGACTGCTACTTCTCGGTGACCGCGGCCTTCTTGGCGGGCGCCTTGCGGGCGGTGGTCTTGCGGGCGGGAGCCTTCTTGGCCTCGGGCCCGGCGCCCTCCGGCTCCTCGGCCTCGGCCTCGGCGACCGGCGCCGGCCCGGTCTTCGACCCGGCCTCGGACTCCGACTCGGGCTCGACGACGACGGCGATCTCGACGATCTCGTCGGCGACCTCGCCGCGCCAGGCCTTCACGGTCTCCTCGCCGTGCGCGGCGAGCTCCTCGTACTTCTCACGGGCCTTGACGGCGTACTCGGCGGCGACGCCGACCCCGCGCAGCGCGAGGTCCTGGGCCTGCTCCCCGAGCTTCTTCAGGTCGGTGTCGATGCCGCCGACGAACTCGGCGAACTTCGCCTGCGCCTTCTCCTGCACCGCCTTCGGGTCCGTCTTGCGCACGGCCTCGATCCGCGCGGGCGCGTCGGCGGCGAGCTGCTCGATGAGCCCGGGCACCTTCTTGGCCTGCTGCGCGGCGAGGTCGGCGGCGCCGGCGGCGAAGTAGAGCGGGGTACGGAGTTCGTCGATGATGGCCATGTTCGTGGTCCTCCCGGAAGTTCAGGTGCTACGTGTCGGCGGGCTGTTCTGCCTGCGGTGCTGCTGCCTGCTGCTCGGCGGCGTTCTCCTTGCGGAAGGAGTCGTAGATCTGGAGCAGCACCTGCTTCTGCCGCTCGTTGATCGAGGGATCGGCCAGAATGACGGCCCGCGTCTCCAGCTCCTCCCGCTCCTGCTCGTCAAGAATCCCGGCGCGCACGTACAGCGTCTCGGCGGAGATCCGCAGCGCCTTCGCGACCTGCTGCAACACCTCGGCACTGGGCTTGCGCAGCCCCCGCTCGATCTGACTCAGATACGGATTCGACACCCCCGCGGCCTCGGCGAGCTGCCGCAACGACAACTGCGCGGTGCGCCGCTGCTCACGGAGGTACTCGCCAAGATTGCCGACGTTGAGTGAAGCCATGCTCCGACCATGCCAGCTCCTGCTAACTATTGCAAGCACCTGCTTGCAATAGTTCTAGAGCTGAGGTCCCGCCTGTCACGGTCGGCCGAACAGCTCGGCCGCCACCCCCTCGCGCAGCCACTCCCGGTGCTCGACGGCCGTCCAGCCGCGATGGCGCCGCGGTCGAGCAGGTCAGCGGTCCGGTCGATCAGCGCGTCGACCGTCCGGGCCGGGTCGGCCTCGGTGCCGAGTGCGGTGGATCCCGGCCGGTCCGCGACCGCCACCGGCGCCTCGTCACGCCACGTCGTCCCGCAGCAGCCCGTACACGTACATGTCCCGCCGCTCCTCGCCGACCTGTTGCCATCCGCGGAGCAGGCCCTCGCGGCGGAAGCCGATGTGCTCGGCGGTGCGGAGGGAGGGGGTGTTCCAGGGTTCGACGTGGAGTTCGAGACGGGGGATGCGGAGGGTGTGGAAGGCCCAGGTGGTGACCGTGGCGAGGGCCGAGGCGGCGGCGCCGTGGCCGCGGGCGGCGGGGGTGAGCCAGTAGCCGAGGGAGGCGCGGCCCTGAGGGAGGTCCTTCAGCCAGAGGCCGATGGTGCCGGCCGGGCGCCCGGCCGGGGTCTCGATCACGAAGGGGTAGCCGGCACCGGTGCTCGCCCGCTCCCACTGGCGCCGGACGAAGGCCTCCGCGTCCGGGTCCGTGTAGGGGGTCGGGATGGTCGAGATCAGGGGGATGTACGGGTCCGCCGAGGCCTCACGGACCAGGGGGAGGTCCGACAGGCGCCAGGGGCGGAGGGTGTGGCCAGACCGGGCGGGGAGGACGGGGACGTCGAGGGGCATCCGCCGATCCTCCCCCGGACGTCGCCGTCCGATGCTCCCGCCGGGCCGACCCGTCAGGCGCCCACGTAGTCCGCGAGGTGGCGGCCCGTGAGGGTGGAGCGGGTGGCGGCCAGGTCGGCGGGGGTGCCCTCGAAGACGATGCGGCCGCCGTCGTGGCCGGCGCCCGGGCCGAGGTCGATGATCCAGTCCGCGTGGGCCATGACCGCCTGGTGGTGCTCGACGACGATGACGGACTTGCCGGAGTCGACGAGGCGGTCGAGCAGGCCGAGGAGCTGTTCGACGTCGGCGAGGTGGAGGCCGGCGGTCGGCTCGTCGAGGACGTACACGCCGCCCTTGTCGCCCATGTGCGTGGCCAGCTTGAGGCGCTGCCGCTCGCCGCCGGAGAGGGTGGTCAGCGGCTGACCCACGGTCAGATAGCCGAGGCCGACGTCCACGAGCCGCTCCAGGATGCGGTGCGCGGCCGGGGTGCGGGCCTCGCCCGCGGCGAAGAACTCCTCCGCCTCCCCCACAGACATCTCCAGGACCTCCGCGATGTTCCGCCCGCCGAAGCGGTATTCGAGCACCGCGGCCTGGAAACGCTTCCCCTCACACTCCTCGCAGACCGTCGCGACCCCGGCCATCATCGCCAGGTCGGTGTAGATCACCCCGGCCCCGTTGCAGGTCGGGCACGCGCCCTCCGAGTTCGCGGAGAACAGCGCCGGCTTCACCCCGTTGGCCTTGGCGAAGGCCTTGCGGATCGGGTCGAGCAGACCGGTGTACGTGGCCGGGTTGCTGCGCCGCGAGCCGCGGATCGCGCCCTGGTCCACCGAGACCACGCCCGCGCCGGCCGGGATCGAACCGTGCACCAGGGAGCTCTTGCCGGAGCCGGCCACTCCGGTGACGACGGCCAGCACCCCGAGCGGCACGTCGACGTCCACGTCCTGGAGGTTGTTCGCGTGCGCGCCGCGGATCTCCAGGGTGCCGGTGGGCGTGCGCACCGAGTCCTTGATCTTGGCGCGGTCGCCGAAGTGCCGGCCGGTGACCGTGCCGCTCTTCCGCAGCCCCGCCACCGTGCCCTCGAAGCACACGCTGCCGCCCGCCGCCCCCGCGCCCGGCCCCAGGTCGACCACATGGTCGGCCACCGCGATCGTCTCCGGCTTGTGCTCCACCACCAGAACCGTGTTGCCCTTGTCGCGCAGCCGGAGCAGCAGGTCGTTCATGCGCTGGATGTCATGCGGGTGCAGACCGGTGGTCGGCTCGTCGAAGACGTACGTGACGTCGGTGAGGGAGGAGCCGAGGTGCCGGATCATCTTGACCCGCTGCGCCTCGCCGCCGGACAGCGTGCCCGAGGGGCGGTCGAGCGCCAGATAGCCGAGGCCGATCTCCACGAACGAGTCGAGGGTCTGCTGCAGCGTGGCGAGCAGCGGCGCCACGGACGGCTCGTCGATGCCCCGTACCCACTCCGCGAGGTCGCTGATCTGCATCGCGCACGCGTCGGCGATGCTCACCTTGCCGATCTTCGAGGAGCGGGCCCCCTCGTTGAGCCGGCTGCCGTCGCAGTCCGGGCAGGTGGTGAAGGTGACGGCGCGCTCCACGAAGGCGCGGACGTGCGGCTGGAGGGAGTCGACGTCCTTCGACAGCATCGACTTCTGCAGCTTGGGGATCAGGCCCTCGTAGGTGAGGTTGATGCCCTCGACCTTGATCTTGGTGGGCTCGCGGTGGAGCAGGTCGTTCAGCTCGCGCTTGGTGTAGCGGCGGATCGGCTTGTCCATGTCGAAGTAGCCGCTGCCGCTGAAGATCCGGCCGTACCAGCCGTCCATCGTGTAACCGGGGATGGTCAGCGCGCCCTCGGCGAGCGACTTCGAGTCGTCGTACAGCGCGGTCAGGTCGATGTCGGAGACCGTGCCCCGGCCCTCGCAGCGCGCGCACATGCCACCGGTGATGGTGAAGCTGCGCTTCTCCCTGACCGTCCTGCCGGCCTTCTCGACGGTCACCGCGCCCGCGCCGCTGATCGAGGCGACGTTGAAGGAGAAGGCCTTGGGGCCGCCGATGTGCGGCTCGCCGAGCCGGCTGAACAGGATGCGCAGCATCGCGTTGGCGTCGGTGGCCGTGCCGACGGTCGAGCGCGGGTCGCCGCCCATCCGCTGCTGGTCGACGGTGATCGCCGTGGTCAGGCCGTCGAGCACGTCGACCTCGGGGCGCGCGAGGGACGGCATGAAGCCCTGGACGAAGGCGCTGTACGTCTCGTTGATCAGCCGCTGCGACTCGGCGGCGATCGTGTCGAAGACGAGGGAGCTCTTGCCGGAGCCGGAGACGCCCGTGAACACCGTGAGACGGCGCTTCGGGATCTCGATGCTGATGTCCTTCAGGTTGTTCTCGCGCGCGCCGTGCACGCGGATCAGATCGTGGCTGTCGGCGGCGTGCGGCTTGCTCATCGTCTCTCCCTGCGGCCCCGTGTCGTTTCCTGGGAGCCAGGCTAGGCGGGCGGTCGGCGCCGTGCTTCTCGATTCCTGCTCACCTGTGGACAACAGGCTCGCCTGTGGAAAAACCGGGGCGGGGCAGGGGGCGCGTGCCATCCTGGGGGTTGTGACGCCACCCACCCTCGACGACCTGGTCAGACTGCGGCGGGCCCGGGACATGATGGACCGCGACTACGCGGAGCCGCTGGACGTCCCGGCCCTGGCGCGCGCCGCCCTGATGTCGGCGGGGCACTTCCAGCGCAGCTTCCGCGCCGCGTACGGGGAGACGCCGTACAGCTATCTCATGACCCGCCGGATCGAGCGGGCCAAGGCGCTGCTGCGGCGCGGGGACCTGAGCGTGACGGAGGTCTGCTTCGCGGTGGGGTGTACGTCGCTGGGGTCGTTCAGCACCCGGTTCACGGAGCTGGTCGGGGTGAGCCCCAGCGCGTACCGGGCCCGGAACCACGACGCGGGCGAGCCGATCCCGGCGTGCGTGGCGAAGTTCCTGACCCGCCCGACGCGGGCGCCCCGGCAAGTCACGGCGCCCGTCGCGGAACCGGTCAGGAACGGAGAAGCGGAAAGCACGGCGCGCTCGTAGCGTCGACGGCATGAACAACACCATCAATCTCGCCCAGTGCTTCATCGCCGTCGACGACCACGACAAGGCGCTCGCCTTCTACCGCGACGCCCTCGGCCTGGAGGTCCGCAACGACGTCTCCTTCGAGGGCATGCGGTGGGTGACCGTCGGGTCGCCGACCCAGCCGGACGTCGAGATCGTCCTGGAGCCGCCGCTGGCGGACCCGAACGCCCCCGCCGCCGACCGCCAGGCCGCCGCCGAACTGCTCGCGAAGGGCATGCTGCGCGGCGTCATCTTCCGCACGGACGACGTGGACGCCACCTTCGAGCGCGTCCGCAAGGCGGGCGGCGAGGTCCTCCAGGAGCCGATGGACCAGCCGTACGGCGTGCGCGACTGCGCCTTCCGCGACCCGGCGGGCAACATGCTCCGCTTCAACCAGCCCCGCGCGTAGCGCCTACCCGGCGGATCGGGGTACGCCGGCCCGGCGAAATCCGAGCCGCCCGGAGGCAGGGCGGGGAGCGTTCCCCCGGGACGTCCCCGTCGTGGCCGCGCGCTTCGCCGCCGCGCCCCGAGGGCCGGCGCTCTATTCAGTCAAGACGCTCCAGCCACTCCCGTACCGCCGTGTAGTCCGCCGCCGTGAGGCCCGTGCGTGGGTCCACGCGGTGGAGGAGGGTGGCGCTCAGTCCACCTCCGTGTGGGCATTCGTCCCGCTGGGGCGGGACGGGTGGGCACACGGGACGGCGCCCATGCGGGCGCGTTCCGCACCTGTACCTGGACCCGCACCCGGAGCCGGCGCCGTACGGCTGGGCGTTCAGGCGCAGGGAGCCTGGGCCCGGCAAGAGGCGCCGTCCGTTGTGCCCACCCGTTCCGCCCCAGCGGAACGTATGCCCACAACGGGGAACGGCAAGGCGCCCCACAACGGGCGGGCACCGATCCTGCGGCGGAGGTGTGGGCGGCCGGGCCGCCGAAGGGGGATCAGGGGGCCGTCGGCGTCCAGGAAGATCAGGGGGCGCATGGCCCCAGCCTGTCACCAGCCGCACCCGACTCGTGCGCCGGACGGGCCAGCGCAGGCGGCAGCGGCTCCCGGTGCACCACGTCGAGCCGGGACACCGCGCGGGTCAGCACCACGTACAGCCGGTGCAGCCCGCGCGGCTCGGCCCCCACGATCACGGCGGGCTCGACGACCACCACATGGTCGAACTCCAGGCCCTTGGCGAGCGAGGCCGGGACGACCGAGACCCGGCCGGAGGAGCCCGGCCGGTCCCCGAGGCCCTCCGCGAGACCGGCCACCGCCTCGTCCGCCGCGATCACTCCCACCGAGCCCTCCTCCTCCAACGCCGCCCGAACCGCCTCCGCCACTTCCCCGGCCACGTCCTCGGCCTGACGTATGGTCACCGCCCCGCCCGCCCGCAGCGAACGGCCCGCCGGCACCCCGGCGCCCAGCTCCGGGAGCAGCCGGTTGGCGAGTTCGACGACGGCCGCCGGAACCCGGTAGCCGGTGGTCAGCGGCACGAGCGCCGCATCCGGCTTGCCGAGGTGGGCCAGTTGCCCGGCCCAGTTCCGGGCCGCCCATGGAGTGGTGCCCTGCGCCAGGTCGCCGAGCACGGTCAGGGAACCGAAGTCCGCGCGGCGCGCGACGGCCCGGCACTCCATCGGTGACAGGTCCTGCGCCTCGTCGACGACCACATGCGCGTATCCCTCGGGCCGCTCCATCAGCCCGGCCAGCTCGTCGAGCAGGACCAGATCGGCGGCGCTCCAGCGGGCGCTGCGGAACGAACGCGGGGGCTTCGCCCAGCGGATCGCCGCCCGTTCCTCGTACGAGAGCAAGCCGCCGCTCCACCGCTCGTCGTCCGGGTCGGTGAGGAAGGCGGCGAGCACCTCCTCCGGGGTCGCCTTGGGCCAGCAGGCCTCGACGGCCGCCGACACCGGCCGGGCGCGCTCGATCCGGCGCACCCACGCACCGCCCTGCGGCCCGGCCCGCCGCTCGGCGCGCAGCTGGAGCGAGCGCACGATCCGCGCCCGCACCCGCTCCCGGCCGATCGCGTAGGGCGGGGCCTCCTCCCGTACGTCCGCGACGATCCGGGCCAGTTCCCGGGCCGGCACGCGCCAGCGGTACGAGTCGTCCGGCACCGTCACGTCCTCGGCGGGCGCCGGGTCCACCCGCGCGTACAGCGCCCGGCGCAGCACCTCGGCCATCCGGGCGTCGTGCTTGACCCGGGCCGCGGCGGCGGTGTCCTCGGCGCGCACCTCGTGCCGGGCGATCTCCTCTCCGATCGTGGACTGGCGCACCCCGGTCTCGCCGAGCGCGGGCAGCACCTCGGAGATGTAGGAGAGGAAGGTGCGGTTGGGGCCGAGGACGAGGAGTCCGGAACGCTGGAGGCGCTGCGGATGCGTGTAGAGGAGGTACGCGGCGCGGTGCAGGCCGACGGCGGTCTTGCCGGTGCCCGGCGCGCCCTGCACGCAGATCGACTCGGCGGGCCCGGACCGTACGAGATCGTCCTGCTCCGGCTGGAGCGTCGCCGCGATGTCCCGCATCGGGCCGACGCGCGGGCGCTCGATCTCCCCGGCGAGGATCGCTCCCACCCGACCGGGCGCCGCGCCCCCGGCATCAGGAGCATCGGTCAGGTGCTCGTCCTCCATCGCCGTCAGGTCCTCCGACGCCCCCGCGCTGCCCGGCGCCCAGCCGAACCGCCGCCGCCGGACCACGCCCCGCGGGTCCTGCGGGCCCGCCTGGTAGTACGCGCGGGAGACCGGCGCCCGCCAGTCCACGACGAGCGGCGGCGCGGCCGGATGCTCGGCGATCCGGCGCCGCCCGATGTGGTGCACCTGCCCGTCCTCGCGGTCGAGCCGGCCGAAGAACAGCGGCCCCGGCGGCATCTCCCGGAAGACCTTGGCGCGGCTGCGCAGGTGGTACCCGAGGGCCTCCGCGTCGGCCCCGGACGCGGCGGTGTCCTCGCCTATGACCACCTGCTCCTCGACGTCCTCGGTCATACGGACGAGGGCGGCGCGGCAGGCGTCGTGGTGAGCGCGTTCCCGGTCGAGGTCCCGGCCGAGGTCATGTCGGAGGTCACGTCGAAGGTCGTCTCGAAGGTCGTCTCGGAGGAGCTTCATGACACGAGAGTACCCCGAGAGCGTTACTCGGTAACATTTTTTACCCGGTCAGTTCGCTCGGCCGTTCACCGTCGCTCGACCGGCCCTCGTCGTCAGTACGGCAGGCCCTCCGCGAGGCGCCGGAACGCCTCCCGCGTCGCCGCCTCCGCCGCCGGCAGCAGCTCCTCCACCCGCTCCCCCGCCTCGACCCGCCGCACGTTCTCCTGCGCCAGGACCCGCAGCACCGCCACGATCTGCGCCGCCGCGAGCCGCGCCGCCAGCGGGTCCTGGTCCTCCCCGCCCTCCCCGCCCAGCGCCGCCGCCAGGAGCTCCTCCGAACGCCCCTGGTACGCGGACATCCGGGCGACCAGCGCCGGAGTCCCGTACAGCAGGCGCAGGAAGGCGAGCACCCGCGGATCGTCGTTGAGACCCGTCACCGGGTCGCGCCGCTCCAGACCCGCGAGCACGTGGTCGCGCAGCGCCGCCAGCGGCTCGGCGCCCGCCGCGCGCGCGGCGGCCACCACGCGGGCCGGCTCGTCCTCATGATCGGCGAACCGGTAGAGCGCCAGGTCCTCCTTGGCCGGGAAGTAGCGGAACAGCGTCGGCTTGGACACCTCCGCCGCCGCCGCGATCTCCGCGACCGACACCGCGTCGAAGCCCCGTTCGAGGAACAGCTCGACGGCGGTGTCCGAGAGCGTCTGCCGCGTCCGCTCCTTCTTCAGCTCCCGAAGCCCGCTCACGGTCACCCCTTCACCCGTTCTCGATCAGAAGATGTCCATGCTCCACGGTCGCCGCGACGTACGCAGCAGCAGGTCCGCCCGTGCCGCCGCGCCGGCCACCGGTTCCTCGATCCGGCCGAGCGCGGCGAGGCGTACCGCCGACTCGTCGCCGAGCGCCAGCGTCGCCAGTTCGGCCACGTCCAGGACCAGATCCGGCGAGGCGGTGGTCGGCGCACACACGCCACCCGCCTGAGAGGCCTCCAGGCGGAAGCGCCCGCCCGCGTACCCCGCCGCGTCCTTCACCTCCAGGACCAGGACGCCCTCCGTCGCGTACGTCCGCGGTGCGAACACCTTCGGTACGTCCAGGATCCGCAGCCACACCATGTCGGCGTGCGTGAGGACCTGCGCGGCGCGCGGGTCGGGAAGCAGCAGCGGGAGTACGTCGTCGGGCGCGCGGTATCCCGTACGCACCTGGGTGATCCAGTCGACCGAGCAGACGAAGCGCCACAGCGCGCGCTCGGCGGCCGGAGTGACCGCGATCAGATCGCGCACGCTTGCCGTGTTGACCGGCTGCTTCCGGTCGTTCCACTTGTCGTCGGCGGTGTACGCGACATAGCCCTCGACCTCGCCGGCGGCGGACCGGTACATCGCGTAGAAGGGCTCCGTCCACGGCTCGAAGGGGTACGAGTTCCCCGTGCCGATGTCCCAGCCGCGCGCCGTACGGGCGGTCACCCCGGCACGCTGCGCGGCGAGCCGGCGGTGCAGCTCCGGGCCCTCCTCGCGGATCTCGGCGCCGTCGGAGAAGTCGATCCGCCCGCCACCACCGACGCCGCCGTCCGCCTCGCCCGACCAGCGGTGGTCCAGGCCCGAACGCGTCACGTCGACGAGCCACTCCGTCACCCAGCTCGCGACGCCGAAGCCGAACCGCCCGTAGATCGGGTACTCGGCGGCGATCAGCGTCGCGCACGCGTCGCCGCGCTCCTTCGCCCGCGCCAGGTCGGCCGTCATCATCCGGCTGAGCAGACCGCGCCTGCGGTGGGTCGGGGAGACGGTGACCGCGCTCACCGCGTTCGCGGCGAGGCTCGCGCCGCCGACGGTGGACAGCTTCTGGTCGAAGGAGTGGAAGGTGGCGACCATCCGGCCCCGGTCGAAGGCGCCGTAGGTGCGGGAGAGGTCCGTGTGCGGCAGCCGGTCGGCGACCTCCTCGTCCTTGAGCACCGGAGGGTTGAGGAAGCCGGTCCGCTTGGCGAGCAGCCACTCCCGGAACTCGGACTCGTCGATCGCGCGCACCTCAGGACTCATCCTTCGAGGCTATGCGGGCGCGTCGGGAGCCCGCACGCGAGTTTCGGCCCGGGTTTCCGACCCGGGTTTCCGACCCGGGTTTCCGACCCGGGTCTCCGACCCGGGTCTCCGCACGCGCGCGTTGCGCGCAGGGCTGTTCCACGCGCGCGTGGAGGCGCGCCCGCTGCCCGTGCCCATGCAGCCCGTGCCCGTACGGCCCGTGCCCGTACGGCTCACGCCAGCAGGTCGTCGACCTGTGCCTCGCCCTCCCGGTACCGGCGGGCGATCTCCGCGCTGCAGTCGTCCGCGGTGCGCTGGAGCTGCTGCCGGCGCCGCGACACCTGGTGTTCGTAGCCCGCGAGCCGCGCCATCGCCAGGTGCAGCTCCTCGTCCGTGCGCGCCGTGAGGTCCGACAGCTCGACCTCCGACAGCATCTCGGACGCCAGCCGCCGGTACTCCTCGCTGCGTGGCGTCGACAGCGTCACGTGCCGCGCCGAACGCGCCACCGCCCCGGGCCCGGACGGCGTGTCCGCGAGGATCTCGGACAGCCGGTCGAGGACCGGCGCCTCCGGGTCGGTGCGCCGCGCCAGTTCCGCCCGCAGGATGTCGATCCGGCCCTGCAGCATCCGCCGTACGTAGCTGAGGTCGGCCTCGTCGCGCTGCGCGTCGCGGCGCAGCGCGCGCAGTTCGGGCAGCCGCAGGGCGCCGAGATCCGGCTGCGGCCCGTCGGGCAGCTCCGGCTCGGCGGTCCGCTGCAGGGGCGGACGCCCGACGGCACCACCGGGTCCGGAGCCGGAGGCGCCCGAGCCGGAGACGCCCGAGCGGGTCGTCGTGGTGGTGGTGGTCAGCGGTACGGGACCGGGCGGCGTGGGCCCGGTGCCAGGTGCACTCATGTGAATCGTCCCCTCGACCGGTGCGGTCGGCCGCACCGCCTGACACGCATGGTGCCACTGCGGACCGGGCGGACGCAGGCGCTCTGCACCCGTTCGGCCCTCCCCGTGTCGGCCGGTGGGCCGATCGGTAGGTTGGTCCGTATGCGAGCAGTGGTGCAGAGGGTCGACGGCGCGAGCGTCGTCGTCGCAGGGGAGACCGTCGGAGAGATCGTCGGCGAGGGGCTGTGCGTCCTGGTCGGGGTGACCCATGAGGACACTCCCGAGAAGGCGGCGCAATTGGCCAGAAAGCTCTGGTCCGTCCGGGTACTGGACGGCGAGAAGTCCTGCTCCGACGTGAACGCGCCGCTGCTCGTCATCTCCCAGTTCACCCTGTACGGGGACGCCCGTAAGGGCCGCCGCCCCACCTGGAACGCCGCCGCGCCCGGCCCGGTGGCCGAACCGCTCGTCGACGAGGTGGTCGCGCAGCTGCGGCAGCTGGGCGCGCACGTGGAGACGGGCCGGTTCGGAGCGGACATGCGCGTCTCGCTCACGAATCACGGCCCGTTCACGGTCCTGATCGAGGTGTGACCCTCCCGTACGGGTTCCCCTACGGCTCGACGACCGTCTCCTGGGCCGCCGCCGTCGTCCCCGCGATCAGTTCGGCGTCCACCGGCACGTTCCGCTTCACCAGGGCCAGGGCGATCGGGCCCAGCTCGTGGTGGCGCGCCGAGCTGGTGACGAAGCCCAGCTGGCGTCCCTCCTCGCCGTCCGCCTTCAGGCGTACCGGCGTGCCGTGTCCGGGCAGCAGCACCTCGCTGCCGTCCAGGTGCAGGAAGACCAGGCGGCGCGGCGGCTTGCCCAGGTTCTGCACCCGGGCGACCGTCTCCTGGCCGCGGTAGCAGCCCTTCTGCAGGTGGACGGCGCTGCCGATCAGACCGATCTCGTGCGGGATGGTCCGGTGGTCGGTCTCGAAGCCGAGCCGCGGCCGGTGGGCCTCGATCCGCAGCGCCTCGTACGCGAGGATGCCGGCCGCCGGCCCGTGCGTACCCGCGAACGCCTCCAGGTCCCCGCGCGGCAGGAACAGGTCGCGGCCGTGCGCCGTCTCCCGTACGACCACGCCCTCGGGCGCGGCGGCGATCGAGCCTGCCGGGAGGTGGACGACGGCGAAGTCGTCGGTGCGGTCGGCGACCTCGACCCGGTAGTAGAACTTCATCGACTCCAGGTACGCGAGCAGCGCGTCCTGCGTGCCCGGCTCGACGTGCGCCCACACCGTCTCGCCGTCGTCGACGAGGTAGAGGGCGTGCTCGATGTGCCCGTTCGCGGAGAGGATCAGCGCGTCGGTGGCCTGGCCGGCGGGGAGTTCGCTGACGTGCTGGGTGAGCAGCAGATGCAGCCAGCTCAGGCGGTCGGAGCCGGTGACGGTAATGACACCGCGATGCGAGAGGTCGACGAAACCGGTGCCGTCGGCGAGGGTCCGCTGCTCGCGGAACAGGTCGCCGTAGTGCGCGGCGACGCCTTCGTCACGGCCTTCGGCGGGGACGGCGCCGGGCAGGGACAGCAGGGGGCTGAGCTTGGAAAGTCGCTGCATAGGAAGAGCCTACGACTCCGCTACGACTCCGTGGTCGGGACCTTCGACCCGGCGGTCGCGGCCTTGTGGGCACAGTCCCGGCACCGGCCGAAGATCGCGAAGTGCTTCATGTCCGTCTCGAAGCCGAAGGTCTCGCGGAGCTTCCCGGTGAACTCGGCGGCCACCTCCACGTCCGCCTCGATGACCTCGGAGCAGTCCCGGCAGACCAGGTGCAGATGGTGGTGCCGGTCGGCGAGGTGGTAGGTGGGCGCTCCGTGCCCCAGATGGGCGTGGCTGACCAGACCGAGCTCCTCCAGGAGCTCCAGGGTCCGGTAGACGGTGGAGATGTTGACGCCGGACGCGGTCCTGCGGACCTCGCCCAGGATCTCGTCCGGGGTCGCGTGCTCCAGCGCCTCCACGGCCTCCAGAACAAGCTGGCGCTGAGGCGTCAGCCGGTAGCCGCGCTGCCTCAGGTCGCTCTTCCAGTCGGTGCTCACCACGCCCCCCAGTGTAGGAGGGCGTGGCGGACACGGGCCGGTCCACTCGCCTGCTTGACTACGTGACTACTCGACTACGCGGCTACGTGACTGCGTGACTACTTGAAGAAGGCGATGCCGTCGTCGGGCATGTCGGGGAGGTTGCGCGCCATCTCGGCGACCTCCTCCGGAGTGACGACCTTCTTCAGGTGCGCCGACATGTAGGGGCGGAGCGGCACCTCGGGGGTGGCCTTCTCGCCGACCCACATGAGGTCGCTCTTGACGTAGCCGTAGAGGCGCTTGCCACCGCTGTACGGGCCGGAGGCGGCGGTGCGGGCGACGGCGTCCGTCGCGATGTCGATCTGCGGCTTCTGGTCGGCGAGCTCGCCGTACCAGACCTCGACGACACCGTCGTCGCGGACCATGACGATCTCGACCTGGCGGTCCTTGTCGATGCGCCAGTAGCCGCTCTCGCTCTCCAGCGGGCGGACCTGCTTGCCTTCGGAGTCGAGCACCCAGGTGTGCGAGTGGTACTCGAGGAAGTCCCGGCCGTCGTGGCTGAACGTCACGGACTGGCCGAAGTTGCACTTCTCGGCGCCGGGGAAGTCGGAGACGCCCGCGCCCTCCCACGTACCGAGCAGGAACGCGAGGGGGACGAGGGACGGGTCGAGGTCGGACGGGATCTGGATCATGAGCAGCTCAGGCGATCTGTTCTCGTTCGGTTGTCAGCTGTCAGCCGGCAGCTGTCAGCGCTGGCCCTGGTACAGCTTCTTCACGGTCAGACCGGCGAAGGCGAGCACCGCGACACAGACGAGCGCCAGCAGAGTTTCGAAAAAGACGATCACTTGGTGCTCCTCGGTGAGCGGTGAAGGCGGACGGGCCGGCCCCCAGCTTAGTGGGCGGGGGGCCGGACCCTCTCGGTGAGGTGGGTCTCGCCGGGGCTGCGCCGTCAGCCGAGGAGCTGGTTCTGCAGGGTGACCGTCTGCTGGAACGGTACGGCCAGGGCCTCGCCCTTGCGGGACTGGACGACGAGCGCCAGCGTGTCGCCGGCCTGGATGTAGGCCCAGCGGGTCTGCTCGGGGCCGTACGGCTGCGGCTCCTGATAGATGTACGGACGCGTGTCCGGTACCTCGATGTCGTCGCCGAAGCTGTCCATCTTCGCGCCCTGCGCGGCCGCCGGCAGGACCTCCGGTACGACGTCGCCGTCGTCCGAGGCCACGAGCGTGTCCTTGAACTCCTCCGCGTACGCGACCGACCCGAAGCGCAGCAGGTGGATGCTGCTCCGCGTGCCGTCCGGCATCGTCCACGACCGGGTCGTGATGTGACGCAGGGTGGAGTCGGCGAGGGCCTGCGCGAGAGCAGGCCGCTCGTCCTTCCCGTAGAGGGACAGGAACGCGTCCGTGCTCGTCCAGCCGCCGTCCGCCTTCGGGTCGACGGTGGCGCCCGCCGGGGCCGGCAGCAGCAGCTTGCGGAGGTCGGCGTGGTGGATCTCGCCCTCGTTGCCGTGGGTGAACGGCCGCGGGGAGCCCTCGGGCAGCGGTGGGAGGGTCAGCCGCGGGTAGTCCCACCGGCCGTCGCTCTCGGTGGCGAGGCCCGGTACGTCGGTGCGCTCCATCGAGGTGATGCCGGCCGCCGTGCCGGCGCCGACGCCGCCGCAGACCAGCACGGCCGCCGTCCAGCGGGCGACTGCCCCGAGCACGCGCCGCGCCTTGCCGGGCGTGGGGGCGGGGGTGGAGGTGGTGTCGGTGGCGGGCTCGGGCGCGGACTCCGGTGCGGGCTCGGGCGCCGCCACCTGCTCCTTTACGGCCTCGGGCACGGCCCCGGCCATGGCCTCAGGCGCGGTCTCGGGCGCGGTCTCGGGCGCGGTCTCGGGCGCGGTCTCGGGCGCGGTCTCGGAGACCGTCTGCTGCTCGCTCATACGTACTCCCCCGGGGACTTGATGTGGTCGAGCTGCTTCTTCACCAGGTCGGCGACGGAGCTCTTCTCGAACGGCGCCGAGCCGTACGCCCGGACGGAGACCAGCAGATCGGAGTCGTACGCGGAGCAGGTCATCCCGCCGAGCGCCGACTCGGAGTCCTTGTCGTCGCCCTTGTCCCCGCCGTCCTGTTCGGCGTCGAAGTCCGGCATCAGGTAGCAGGCCGAGTTCTTGTGGCCCTCGATCTTCGGTCCCTTGGGGAACTTCAGGATCTCGGCGATCTCCCCCTTGACCTCGTGCAGGTCGTGGATCCGCTGCTTGTTCTTCATCCGGACGATCTGGACCTCCACGACGAGGTCGTTGGAGTCCGAGCTGAACGAGCGCACGCCGATGCCCTGCACGCCGAGCCGGTCGATCCGCTTCTCGAAGTCGCGGCGCTTCTTGCCGGAGAGCCCGCGGGCGTCGTTCTTGAGGAGGGCGACCGCCTCCTTCTCGCCCAGCTCACCGTCGTTCCCGTACGAGTCGGCGTCCGGGCCGAGGTGGAAGCCGCTGGGGGCGGGCAGCAGCAGCTTGCTCATCGGGGTGTTCGCGCGGCCCTTGAGGGCGCCCTCGGCAGGGTCCTTGACGACCTTCTGCGCGGACTTCCCGGACGGGTCCCCCTCGGGGTCCTGCCAGGCGACGGTCTCGGCCGAACGGTCGGCGTCCGAGACGGTCACGGCGGTGTAGGCGATGCCGCCACCGGCGGCGCCCAGCACCAGAACGGCGGGCAGGACGACGGTGAGCAGCTTGCGCCCGCGCCTGCCGGTCGTGCCGGTCGTGTCGGGCGTGCCGGCCTCGCCGGCTTCTCCGGCTTCTCCGGCCTGTCCGGGCTCGCCGGCCTGTCCGGGCTCTCCGGGCTCGCCAGGCGCCGGGGCGGCGGATGCCTGCTCGGTCTCCTCGGAGTCAGGGATCGGGTGCTCGCTCACAGGCGCTCCAGCTGCTTCTCGGCCAGCGAGCGGATGTCGCTCTTGCTGATCTTCTTCGTGTCGTAGATGGTGATGTCGACCATCACGTCGCCGCGCTGGAAGATGGCCCGGGCGCGGTAGAGGTCGAGATAGCCGGCCTTCCGCTCCACCGGGTAGAGGTAGTAGCGGCCGTTGCCGCTGCCCTTGAGCGCGTCGCCCTCGTTGCCCGCGAACTTCTTCTCCGGCATGTAGCCCCGCTGCCCCTCGGCGTGCTCGACGGCGCCGAGGACGTACGAGGCGCGGAACTGGACCAGGTGCACGGTCGTCGAGCGGTGCTCGCCGGAGGCCCAGCTGCGTACGGCGATCCGGCGCACCCGGTTCTCGCTGAGGAACTCGAGCATCCAGCTCTCGTCCTTGAAGGCCGCCGCGTACGAGGAGAGGTCGTACCAGCCGTCGCGGGGCGCGTACTCGTCCTCGCGGGCGCCGGCCGGGCGGGGCACGAGCAGCTTGCGCAGGTCCCCGTCGGCCTTGGCCTGGTGGTCCTCGGCGGCGGAGAGCGGCGCCGGCTCCTGGCCCTTCGGGAGCGGCGCGGCCGGGTAGGCGAGGCCCGGCTGGTTGAGGGCCGGCAGCGGAGTGGGCTCGCGCTCGGCCTGGATGCCGTAGCCGACGGCGGTGCCGCCGATGACGCCGAGCACGGCGGCGACGGCGATCAGCGCGACCGTACGGCCGACCCGGCGGCGCGGAGCCGGCCCCGCGTCCGGCTCCGCGGCCGAACCCGGATCGGCAACCGGACCGACATCCGGCCCGGCATCCGGCCCGGCGGCCGGATCGGGAGTCGGAACCGGCGCCGGTGCGGGTATCGGTGCCGGATCGGGCACGGGCGCCTGGGTGATTTGAGCGGATCCCACCGCTTCTGAGGCTTCCAAAGCAGTCCCCCCACGAGACTAGACGCGCGGATTCCGTTACCCGCGCGCCTAGCTGACACGTGAGTGGTGCATGAGGTTGCCGGGAACCGCATTACAGTTCGGTATATGGCGAAGAAGCTCGTGATCAAGGTGACCGCCGGGGCGGATGCCCCCGAACGCTGCTCCCAGGCCTTCACCGTGGCCGCCGTCGCCGTCGCGAGCGGCGTCGAGGTCTCCCTCTGGCTGACCGGAGAGTCCTCCTGGTTCGCCCTCCCGGGCCGCGCGGCCGAGTTCGAGCTCCCGCACGCCGCGCCGCTCCCCGACCTGATCGACTCGATCCTGGCGGCCGGGCGCATCACCCTCTGCACCCAGTGCGCGGCCCGCCGCGAGATCACCGAGGACAAGGTCCTGAAGGGCATCCGCATCGCGGGCGCGCAGGTCTTCGTCCAGGAAGCGATGTCGGACGACACCCAGGCGCTGGTGTACTAGGGCGTGCAGTCAGCAGCGGTGCGGCGGGCGCGAACCGTCGTCTTGGGCCGGCGCCGTGGTCAGCCTGCGCTGGGGGTCCAGTCGGCGGGCAGGCCGGACTGGGCGAGGACCGCGTTCAGGCTGTAGAAGTCCTGGTCGGAGGTGATCTGTCGGCCGTGGGTGTCGAGAAGGGTCACCACCGGGACCGCGAAGGGCTTGGGTGCACCCTTGATGTGGCCGGCGTAGACGCCCTCGATGGTGATGTGGTCACCGCTGCGCCAGGCGTGGTTCACGGTGACCTTCACGTCCTCGATCGTGGCGTCGGTGCGGGCCTTCCAGCCGGAGATCTGGTCGCGGCCGGTCATGGTGACACCGATTCCCTGATCGGTGTAGGTGGCGTTCGGGGTGAACAGGGCACCCAGGGCGGCCGGGTCGGTGCCGCTCCAGGCGGCGGCCCAGGCGGCGACGATCTTGAGCTCGTGGTGCCTGCTCCGTGAGCCGGCGGGCGCGATGGTCACTGGTGCGGATCCGCAACGATGATGACCTTCCCGGCCACCGTGCGGGACTCGGCAAGAGCCAGCGCCTCATGGGCCTGGGCCAGCGGGAACCGGGCGGCGATCTGCGGGGTGAGCGCCCCGTCGGCCAGCAGCCTCAGCACCTGGGTGAGGTCCTCGCGCAGCCGACTGCGGAAGGCTTCAAGGCGTCGCTTGCCGGCCCAGAAGTTGTAGAAGTGCGCGTTCTTTCCGTTGGGCAGGCAGTTCCACAGGGCCAGCTGGGCGACCGACCGCAACACGGGCAGTTGGGAGTTGCCGTCGTCGTTCTTCGTGGCCGCCGTGCCGTAGGACACCAAGGTCCCGCCCCGGCGGAGCAGCCCCCACGACTCCTTCAGGCCGGGCCCGCCGACGTGGTCGAACACCGCGTCGACGCCGTCGGGCGCGATCTCTCGGATGCGCTGATACATGTCCGGGTCGCGGTAGTCGACCGGGGCGGCGCCCAGATCGCGCACGTGCTGGTGGTGACGGGCTGACGCCGTCCCGATCACTTCGATGCCCGCGTGTCGGGCAAGTTGCACGAGAGTGGAACCGACGCCGCCGTTGGCGCCCAGGACCACGACCGTCGCCCCGCTGCGCACCTTGGCGATCCGGTGCAGCATCTGCCAGGCAGTGATCCCGTTGACCACCACGGTCTCGGCGGAGACGGCGTCCACCTCGTCCGGCACGGGAACGAGGTCCGCGGCGTCGACCAGCAGATGACTGGCCCAGCCTCCGACCTTGGTGACCGTGGCGAAACGCCGCCCGATCAGGGCGGCATCGGCCTGCGAACCGGCGGCGGTGACCGTGCCGACCACGTCATATCCAGGGACGAAGGGGAAGGGCGGCTGGTCGTAGTACTTGCCGCGGCGCATCTGCTGCTCGGCGAAGGACACGCCCGTCGCGTCCATCCGCAAGACGACCTTTCCCTCGGCCGGGGCGGGAAGTTCCCGGACACGGACTTCGAGGCCGCTCGGCTCGACCTTCCCGGGCAGGACGATCTCGGTGGCAGTGGTGGTGGGAGGGCTGACAAGCACGATGGGCTCCTGGTCCGGAACTTCCCTGACATCCGTAAGCTTACGCGTGTAATTCTTGAGCGCGCAAGGTGAACGGCTGTAAGTTTTTCCGCGTAAGACGACGACCTGGGAGAAGACATGCCCACACCCGCCTCGCCGAGGCCCGCCCGCACTCGTAACCCCCGCGGGGAGGGGGGCCGCCTGCGCGAGGACATCATGGCCGCGGCGACCGAGCTGCTCGAGGAGAGCGGCGACCAGAGCAGCGTCACCCTGCGATCCATCGCCCGCCGGGCAGGAGTGGCCGCTCCCTCGATCTACCGCCACTTTCCCGACCAGCCGAGCATCATGCTGGCCGTGGTGCAGCAGGCTTTCGCCATGCTCGAGGCCGATCTGCGCAGCGCCGTGGACGCCGCGGGCAGTGACGCCAGAGAACGGCTGTTCGCCTTCTGCAACGCCTACCTGGACTTCGCGGACCAGCACCCTGGCCGTTACCGCACGATGTTCGGCGGGGCCTGGATGCCCGACCTGGGCAGCAGCTCGGTGACCGAAGGCGACGTCTCCTCCTTGGGCGGGGAGAGCCTGACACTGCTCGCCGACGCTCTCGAGGACTGCGTCCGCGCGGGCTGCGCAACCAGCAGCGACCCGGTCGCCGACGCCGTTGCCCTGTGGCTCGGCCTGCACGGGCTCGCCCACCAGCGGCTGGTGACCGTCGCCTTCCCGTGGCCGGCGGACATCGCCGAACGCCTCATCACCACGCTCGCCCACCTCGACGAGGCCTGACCGCAGGGCGGTCAGGACGCAGCGGGCGCCATCCCGCCCGCGCCCTCCTCACCGGTCCGGCTTCTTCTTGCCGTCCAGCTCGTCCCACCACTCGTCCGACTGCTTGTCACCCGTCGGGTCGTCCCACCAGCGGTCCTCCGGGCCGCGCCGGTTCGCGATCATCGCCGCGACCGGCGGGATGACCATGGCGACCAGGCACAGGGCGATCGCCGCAGGCACCGAAAACAGCCGCACGACACTCCAGGCGCCCACGAAAAGCACCAGGCAGGCGCCCATCATCCAGAAGTAGACGCGCCGTCGCCGTGCGTACACACCTTCAGCGTACGACCGGAGCCCTGCCTGGGACAGCCGCGAGCAACGTCGGAAGCAGGCTAGGGCGAGGCCGAGCGGTGTTGCTTGAGCTTGTGGAATTCCCACTTCGCCTCGCGCAGGTCCGCGAGCCGGGCGGAGTCGCGGACCCCAGGGCCGCCACGATGCCGATCTCGCCGTAACGGAGGCCGACCTCGGAGCGGGTGGTGTAGGCGAAGAGCTCGCCGAACATGTGGAAGACGGTGACGCGGTCGCTGTCGATGGCGGGCATGGGGTCGCCTCCGATGGGGTGCCGTCCGGCACGCGCCGCGGCGGTGTGTGCCGGACAGCAGGGGTGGGGCGGGAGGTCGGCAGGCGCAGCGGCGCGAAGCCCGTGAGGCGCCCCGGCGCCGAGCGGTGCGAGAGGCGCGTCGGGAAAAGGGACCGAAGGGCCGTGCCTCAAGTCCCGGAAAGCGTCCAACCCCCAGGAGGCACGGCCCTTCGGCCGGTCGGTGTGGCTTCACGCCGCGTCGGAGTCCGGCGGACGGAAATCCGACGGACAGAGTCCGGCGCAGCGGCGCGAAGCCCGTGAGGCGCCCCGGCGCCGAGCGGTGCGAGAGGCGCGGAAAGATCAGACCGCGATGGCGACCTCGGCCAGGCCGCCGTGCTGGGCCACGACCTGGCGGTCGGCGGTGCCGCCGGGGACCAGGGCGCGGACGGTCCAGGTGCCCTCCGCCGCGTAGAAGCGGAACTGGCCGGTGGCGGAGGTCGGGACCTCGGCCGTGAACTCGCCGGTCGAGTCCAGGAGGCGGACGTAGCCGGTGACCGGCTGGCCGTCCTTGGTCACGTAGCCCTGGATGGTGGTCTCACCGGGCTTGATCGTCGAGGCGTCGGGGCCGCCGGGCTGTGCTCCGCACATGTCAGGAATCCTTACGGTCGAAGAGGGGAGGACGAGGGAGGGCTTACTTGTTGGCGCCGAGCTCGATCGGCACGCCGACGAGGGAGCCGTACTCGGTCCACGAACCGTCGTAGTTCTTGACGTTCGGGACCTCGAGCAGCTCGTGCAGGACGAACCAGGTGAGCGCGGAGCGCTCGCCGATGCGGCAGTAGGCGATGGTGTCCTTCGCCAGGTCGACCTGCTCGTCCTCGTAGAGGGCCTTGAGCTCCTCGTCCGACTTGAAGGTGCCGTCGTCGTTGGCGTTCTTCGACCACGGGATGTTGCGGGCGCCGGTCACGTGGCCCGGGCGCTGCGACTGCTCCTGCGGGAGGTGGGCCGGCGCGAGGAGCTTGCCGGAGAACTCGTCGGGCGAGCGCACGTCGACGAGGTTCTGGTTGCCGATCGCGGCCACGACGTCGTCGCGGAACGCGCGGATGGAGGCGTCCTGCGCCTGCGCCTTGTAGGCGGTGGCCGGGCGGTTCGGGACCTCGGAGCCGTCGACCAGGTCGCGGGAGTCGAGCTCCCACTTCTTGCGGCCGCCGTCCAGGAGCTTCACGTCCTGGTGGCCGTACAGCTTGAAGTACCAGTAGGCGTACGACGCGAACCAGTTGTTGTTGCCGCCGTAGAGGACGACCGTCGTGTCGTTGCCGATGCCCTTCGCCGAGAGGAGCTTCTCGAAGCCCTCCTGGTCGATGAAGTCACGGCGGACCGGGTCCTGGAGGTCCTTGGTCCAGTCGATCCGGATGGCGTTCCTGATGTGGTTCTTCTCGTAGGCGGACGTGTCCTCGTCCACCTCGACGAGGGCTACCTGCGGGTTGTCGAGGTTGGCCTCGACCCAGTCGGCATCGACCAGGACGTCGCTGCGAGCCATGCTGTTTCTCCTCCGGGGCAGTGTGCGGCGGTTCGTGCAGGGTGGTGCGGGTACGCGTCGGCGCACGACGGCGTACGGCTGCGCAGGGGTGGCCCCGACATCACGTCGCAGGGACATCAGTCGTAGGGGCCTGAGGGAATACGGGAGGTGTACGTCCCGCTCAGACTGAGCGACAGAGCATGGCGGCGACGCGGCACAGGTCGACTGCCCGCCGCTTCGTGAGTTCCGCCTGTCGCTTCATGCCCTCGATCGTAGGGACGGACCGGCGGCCGTGTCACCGGTGTGTCGTATTTTGAGACGCGATCATCCGGCATGTGGGATACGAAGAGGGTACGGATCTCCCGCGGACGCCCGCCGCGCGCCCGCGCCCCTTCACTTTCTACGGATCGGACGCCGCCGTCTCAGAATGTGATCAGCAGGTGTCCAGCGGTCCGGAATCAGGGACCTCAGCCGGCGCGCAGCAGTACGTTCTCGCCGGTCACCGTCGCCACGAGGCCGTTCTCCCGCGCCTCGACCTTCGTCAGCCGCATGCCCTGCGGCAGGCCCTCGATCCTGCGGTCGAAGTCGGTGCGGGACCGCACCATGCGCTCCAGGCCCGGGATGCCCTCGCCGGGCACCTCGTCCGCGCGCACCCGGATGGTGTCGCCGTTCACCAGGGTCACCGTGGACAGCACGCTCCTGGTCAGCGTCCGGCCGAGGATCCGCACCCCGCCCGTCACCTTCAGTTTGCCGTCGCCGCCGTAGACCACCTGCGCGTCCCGCCCCGAGGCCTTGGCCAGGTCGGGGTAGGCGATCAGCGCGGTGCCGTCGGCGCTGCCCGCCCGCTCGATCGCGTAGGCGTCGGTCAGGGTCACGTCGTGCAGCGTGGCGGTCATCTCACCGATCCGCACCGGGCGGCCCCCGGCCATCACCTGGACGCCGGTGAGGCTCACCTCGACCTCGTCGAAGCTGCGGCCGGCGGCCTGGGTGAGGAACGGGAAGCCCTTGATGTCCACGTCCGTGGACTCGGGCCGCACCGCGCCGACCCGCACCCCGTCGGCGGCCTCCGACTCCGCGTACGCGACCGCGACCCGGTCCACGCCGACCAGCAGCCCGCCGAGCACCACGGCAATGATCAGCACCATCCGCAGTGCTCGCATGCGTTTTCGCCCCCAGATCACGGAACCGGCCCCCCGACACGAAGATCGACGTGTCGGGGGGCCGGACGGTTCCCCATGCCTTGCTCGGTGCGCGTTACGCGAGCGCCCTGCCCAGCAGATAGACCGCGGGCACGGCGGCCGTGAGCGGCAGCGCGACGCCCGCCGTCATGTGCACGAACCGCGACGGGTAGTCGTAGCTCGCCACCCGCAGACCGGCCATCGCGCACACCCCGGCACCGAGGCCGAGCAGCGCGCCCGAGGAGCCCAGACCGGTCATGCCGCCGGCCGCGATCCCGCCGCCCGCCGCCGCGAGCAGCGCGACGACCACGGAGACCGGGCCGGGCAGCGGAACGGCGCGGGCCAGGACGGTCGCGGCCACCGCGACCGCGCCGACCACCACCGCGTCCGGCTCGGCGCCGAGGTTCCCGGCGGCCAGGATCGCCAGGGCCGAGGACGCGACCGTGGCCATCAGGCCGTACATGCGCTCGTCCGGGTCGGCGTGGCTGCGCAGCTGGAGCACAAGCGTGAGCAGCACCCAGACGCCGAGCGTGCCGATGATCGCGCCGGCCGCGTGCTCCCGGCCGGCCGTCAGCAGCACCGCGTCGGCGACGATCCCGCCGAGGAAGGCGAGCGCGATGCCCTGCCGGGCCGGCCACATGCCGTTGAGCCGGAACCAGCCGGCCGCGGTGAGGCCCTGGAGCAGCAGCAGCGGGACGAGCAGCGCGTACGGGCCGACGGCCGCGCCGACCGCGAGCAGCGCGCCGAGCCCGGCGGTGAGCGCGGCCGGCTGCATCCCGGGCTCGATGATCGGCGACCGGCCCTCGGCGCGGGCGCGCTGGGCGTCGGTGATGCGGGTGTTGCCGGAGGTGGTGGGCGAGGAGTAGGCGGGGCCCGGCTCGTCCGGCGCCTGCGGAGCCTCGGGGGCGGCGGCCTCATAGGGGGCCGGGACCTGGGCCCCGTACCCGTACGGCGTCTCCGGGGGCAGCGGGTGGCCGCCCGTGGCGGGCTGCTGTCCGTACCCCTGCGGCGCCAGGTACGCCGTGTCCGCACCGTACGAGACGGGCGCCTGCGCCTGCGGCTGCACCGTCGGCTGGTACTGCGTGTCCCAGGTCTGACCCTCCCACGTCTGAGTGACGTGCGGGTCGTACGGTTGACCGCCCTGCGGGTCGTACGGCTGGTACTGCTGATCACTGCTCATGGTGTGCGGTTCACCCTCCTGCGAACGGGGGGAGCACCTCGACCGTGCCGCCCTCGGCCAGCCGTACCGTCTCATGCGCGCGGGTCCCGACCGGATCGCCGTCGATGAGGAACGAGCAGCGCTGGAGGACCCGGGTCAGCTCGCCCGGGTGCCGCTCGCGGGCCGAGTCCAGCGCCTCCGCGAGGGTCTCGGCCGTGTACGGCTCCTCCGCGACCCCTGCGGCGGCCTTCGCCGCGGCCCAGTAGCGGATGGTTCCCGCTGCCATAGCGGCACTCCCTTCGATCGTGTGCGCGCCGCCCCCCATGATGGGCTATGGCCGGGCGAGCCAGGCGCCGAGGCGGTCGAGGAGCTCGTCGCCCGCCGCGTTCTCGGCGTGGCCCATGCCGTGCTCCAGCCACAGCTCGGCCGGGGCGCCGGCCGCCGCGGCGGCGTCCGCGAGCATCCGGGGGTGGTCGACCGGGAAGTACGGGTCGCGGTCGCCGTGCACGACGAGCAGCGGGGTCGGCGCGATCAGCGGCACCGCCTCGAACGGCGCGAGCGGCACCGGGTCCCACTCCTTGCGGTCGATACGGGTGCCCAGGCCGTAGCGCCCGACGAGCCGGCCCACCGGCCGGGTGACCACCCAGTGCACGCGCCGCATCGACGGCGTCCCCCGGTAGTACCAGCGGGCCGGGGCGCTCACGGCGGCGACCGCGTCCGTGTGCGCGCCGGTGCCGCGCTCCAGTGCGGCGTGCCGCAGCACGACCGAGCCGCCCATGGAGAAGCCGACCGTCACCACGCGCGTGTGGCCGAGCTCACGCGCCCAGCGCACGACGGCGGCCAGGTCCAGGACCTCACGGTCGCCGACGGTGGAGCGGCCGCCCGAACGGCCGTGTCCCCGGAAGGAGAACGAGACGACGGCGGCGTGCGCGCGGAAGGCCTGGGCGGCGCGGCGCAGCGCCGGCCGGTCGAGCGAGCCGGTGAATCCGTGCGCCACGACCACGGCCGTGCCGCCCCGCGTTACGGCCGCCGTATCGGTGACACTGGCGGTGGAGGGTTCGTAAACCGCCTCGATCCCGACACCGTCATCCGTTCGCAACACCGTCCGCACGGTGACGCGGCGAGGGACGGAAGTGAGCGAGGAAACATCCACCATGTGAAATCGGCCCTCTGCCTCGGAACTCATATGAGCTATTGTGCTTGGCAGAGGATCCGGGCAATGCAGCCCCCGGGTCCTTTTGTGTTTTCCGACCGTTGTTACGGACAGGTGAACAAAAGCTCTCGGGGCGCGAGGGCCGAGGAGGAACCGACGTCATGGACGATCGACCACGTACGAAGCACGACCGACCGACGAGCCTGGTAGGTGGCGCGCGATGAGTTCTCTGCTGCTCCTCACGAACGCCCTGCAGCCGTCGACCGAAGTGCTGCCCGCTCTCGGCCTGCTGCTCCACAACGTGCGGGTCGCCCCCGCCGAGGGCCCGGCCCTGGTGGACACTCCCGGCGCCGACGTGATCCTGGTGGACGGCCGGCGCGACCTGCCGCAGGTGCGTTCGCTCTGTCAGCTGCTGCGCTCCACCGGCCCCGGCTGTCCGCTGATCCTGGTGGTCACCGAGGGCGGGCTCGCGGCCGTCACCGCCGACTGGGGCATCGACGACGTGCTGCTCGACACGGCGGGGCCGGCCGAGGTGGAGGCGCGGCTGCGGCTCGCCATGGGCCGGCAGCAGATCGGCACGGACGACTCCCCCATGGAGATCCGCAACGGCGATCTGTCGGTCGACGAGGCCACGTACAGCGCGAAGCTGAAGGGGCGGGTCCTGGACCTGACCTTCAAGGAGTTCGAGCTGCTCAAGTACCTCGCCCAGCACCCGGGCCGGGTCTTCACCCGTGCGCAGCTCCTCCAGGAGGTGTGGGGGTACGACTACTTCGGCGGCACCCGGACGGTGGATGTGCACGTACGGCGGCTGCGGGCGAAGCTCGGGCCCGAGCACGAGTCGCTGATCGGCACGGTCCGCAACGTCGGCTACCGCTTCGTGACGCCGGAGAAGCCGGACCGGGCGGCGGACCGATCATCGGACCGGGCGGCGGACCGGTCGGGTGAACGCACGGAGACCCGCCCGGGTGAACGTACGGACGCCCGAGCGGAGGCGCGGGGGGAGGCGCGCGTCAAGGAGGACACGCGGGAACTCACTCCGGCGGAGGACCGTTAACGTGGCGTATGCCACAGGGCGACCTGCCGGTAGGTAGGTCCCCCCGCGTAGACTTCCGCGCGTGGCCAAGGTGACGCGGGACGACGTTGCACGACTGGCGGGTACTTCCACCGCGGTCGTGAGTTACGTGATCAACAACGGACCCCGGCCGGTCGCCCCGGCCACGCGCGAGCGTGTCCTCGCAGCGATCAAGGAGCTGGGCTACCGGCCCGACCGGGTGGCCCAGGCGATGGCCTCGCGGCGCACGGACCTCATAGGCATGATCGTCCCGGACGCGCGCCAGCCCTTCTTCGCGGAGATGGCGCACGCCGTCGAGCAGGCCGCCGCCGAGCGCGGAAAGATGGTCCTGGTCGGCAACTCCGACTACCGCACCGAGCGCGAGATCCACTACCTGCGGGCCTTCCTGGGCATGCGGGTGTCCGGTCTGATCCTGGTCAGCCAGGGCATGAGCGAGCAGGCCGCGAGCGAGATCGAGGCCTGGGACGCGAAGGTCGTGCTGCTGCACGAGCGGCCCGAGGCGATCGACGACGTCTCCGTCGTGACCGACGACATCGGCGGCGCGCAGCTCGCCACCCGGCACCTCCTGGAGCACGGGTACGCGTACGTGGCGTGCATGGGCGGTGTGCCGAACACCCCGGCCGTCGGCGACCCGGTCGCCGACCACGTCGAGGGCTGGCGGCGCGCCATGCTGGAGGCCGGCCACTCGGTCGAGGGGCGCCTCTTCGAGGCCCCGTACAACCGCTACGACGCGTACAAGATCGCGCTCGATCTGCTCTCCGGCCCGGACCGGCCGCCGGCCATCTTCTGCTCGACCGACGACCAGGCCCTCGGTGTGCTGCGGGCCGCGCGCGAACTGCGCATCGACGTGCCGTCGGAGCTGGCGGTGGCCGGCTTCGACGACGTGAAGGAGGCGGCGCTCGCCGATCCGCCGCTGACCACCGTCTACTCCGACCGCCCGGCGATGGCCCGGGCCGCGGTGGACCTGGTCCTCGACGACTCGCTGAAGGTCACGGGCTCGCGCCGTGAGCGGGTACGCCTGTTCCCCTCGGCCCTGATAGTCCGCCGCTCCTGCGGCTGCGAGCACTGACCCGTACACGTCGGGTCTTTATTTCGGGCATACAGGGTTCTGTCGGGCTTCTCACCCCGTCCTCAGACGGTTCTCATCTACGGCTCCGAGAGTCGTAGCCATGACGGACGACACGCAGCCCCAGCCGCAGCCCCAGCAGCCGTACTACCCGCCGCGGCCCCCGTACGAGCCGTACACGACGCACACGACGTACGCCCAGGCCCCGGCCCAGAATCCGGCCCCGGCCCCGGCCCCCGCCCCGCACCGCCGTGCCCGGCGCGGCGTCGGGCTCATGGCCGCCGTGGCCATCGCCGCCGCGGCGGTCGGCGGCGGGACCGCGACCCTGGTCGAGCGCTGGACCTCCGACGGGGCGACCAGCGCCGCCGCGAGCAGCGTCAGCGGCACGAACGTGTCGGCGGGCAGCAAGGGCACGGTCGCCGGGGTCGCGCAGGCCGTGTCGCCCTCCATCGTGGAGATCTCCGCGAGCTCGAACGCCGGCAAGTCCACCGGCTCGGGCGTGATCATCACCTCCGACGGCGAGATCGTCACCAACAACCACGTCATCTCCGGCGCCTCGCAGATCAGCGTGCAGCTCAGCGACGGCACGTCGTACCCCGCGCACGTCGTCGGCACCGACCCTGACAAGGACCTCGCGCTGATCAAGCTGGAGGGCGCCTCCGGACTCAAGGCCGCCACGCTCGGCGACTCGTCCAGGATCCAGGTCGGCGACCAGGTCGTGGCCATCGGCTCGCCCGAGGGCCTGACCGGCACCGTCACCAGCGGCATCGTCTCGGCGCTCGACCGCGACGTGACCGTCGCCAAGGAGGACGGCGGCCAGGACAGCGGCCAGGGACAGCAGCAGTACGACCCGCGCCAGGGCTGGCCGTTCGAGTTCGGCGGACAGCAGTTCAACGGCGACACCGGCTCCTCGAAGACCACGTACAAGGCGATCCAGACCGACGCCTCGCTCAATCCCGGGAATTCCGGCGGTGCGCTGATCAATATGAACGGCGAGATCATCGGCATCAATTCGGCCATGTATTCGCCCAGCTCTTCGAGCGGCTCCACGGCCGGCAGCGTCGGCCTCGGATTCGCGATCCCGGTGAACACCCTCAAGGCCGACCTGGACCAGCTCCGCTCGGGCGGCGACAGCTGAACGGCACCCCGGCCACGTGCGACGCTGACCCCATGAGTGGCCCACAGAACGATGCACGGAACGACGTCGAACGCATCCTCGTCGTCGACGACGAGCCCGCCGTCCGCGAGGCCCTGCGCCGCTCCCTCGCCTTCGAGGGATACGGGACGGAGGACGCCGTCGACGGGCTCGACGCGCTCGCCAAACTGGTGGCGTACGGCCCCGACCTCGTCGTCCTCGACGTCCAGATGCCCCGCATGGACGGGCTCACCGCGGCCCGCCGGATCCGCGCGTCCGGCTCGACCGTGCCGATCCTGATGCTGACCGCCCGCGACACCGTCGGCGACCGGGTCACCGGCCTCGACGCGGGCGCCGACGACTACCTGGTGAAGCCCTTCGAGCTGGACGAGCTCTTCGCCCGGATCCGCGCCCTGCTGCGGCGCAGCTCGTACGCGGCGCAGCAGGCGGCGGCGACCGCGGGCGCCGTCGCCGAGGACGTCCTCGCCTTCGAGGACCTGCGGATGGACCTGGCCACCCGGGAGGTGACCCGGGCCGGGCGGCCGGTGGAGCTGACCCGTACCGAGTTCACGCTCCTGGAGATGTTCCTGGCGCACCCGCGGCAGGTGCTCACCCGTGAGCAGATCCTCAAGACCGTATGGGGCTTCGACTTCGAGCCGAGCTCCAACTCCCTGGACGTGTACGTGATGTATCTGCGGCGCAAGACCGAGGCCGGCGGCGAGCCGCGCCTGGTGCACACCGTGCGGGGCGTCGGATACGTCCTGCGCGGCGGAGGCGCCGAATGACCGGTCCCGCCACCTGGTTCCGGACCCGCCCGCTGCGCTCCCGGCTCGCGCTGCTCACCGCGCTCGCGGTCGCGGTCGCGGTCGCCGCGGTGTCGCTGGCCTGCTGGTTCGTGACCCGGGCGCAGCTGGAGAGCGAGTTCGACTCCGGGCTGCGCGGCACCAAGGTCGACAACGGCTATCTGACGATGGTGCTCGCCGGCTGCCGGACCGGGCGCCAGGCGCCGCCGCTGCCGCCGTACACCGTGCAGCTGGTCTTCACCGACGGCTCGGTGTGCACGTCCGGCAAGGCGCCGATCCCGGCGCAGGCCTCGGACGTGGCGGTGGCGCGCCGGCTGCTCGACGACGCCCTGCACACGACGAAGGACGGCGACGGGCGCGAGATGCGCGTCTACACCTACGCGGACCCGTCCCGGCCCGACGCGGCGGTGTCGCTGGCCCGTCCGCTGTCCGAGATCGACAACTCGATGAGCACCCTGGCCTGGGTGCTGCTCCTGGTCTCCGGCATCGGCGTGGTCGGCGCGGGCGCGGCCGGACTGTGGGTGGCGCGCACCGGGCTCGCGCCGGTGGACCGGCTGACCGGCGCGGTCGAGCACGTGGCGGCCACCGAGGACCTGACCGTACGCATCCCGGTGGAGGGCGAGGACGAGATCGCGCGCCTCTCGCGCTCCTTCAACGCGATGACGGCCGCGCTCGCCACCTCCCGCGACCGGCAGGCGCAGCTCATCGCGGACGCGGGGCACGAGCTGCGTACGCCGCTGACCTCGCTCCGTACCAACATCGAGCTGCTCGCGCGCAGCGACGAGACCGGGCGTGCGCTGCCGCCGGACGACCGGCGGGCGCTGATGGCCTCGGTGAAGGCGCAGATGACGGAGCTGGCGGCACTGATCGGCGACCTCCAGGAGCTGTCCCGGCCGGAGGCGGCCGCGCTCGGCCCCCTGGAGGTCGTACCGCTGCACACCGTGCTGCGGTCGGCCCTCGACCGGGCCCGGCTGCGCGGCCCGGAGCTGCGCTTCGAGACGGACCTGGCGCCCTGGTACGTACGGGCGGAGCCGGCCGGGCTCGAGCGGGCCCTGGTGAACGTCCTGGACAACGCGGTGAAGTTCTCGCCGCCGCGCGGCACGATCGAGGTGCGCCTGATGCGCGGTGAGCTGACCGTGCGCGACCACGGGCCGGGCATCCCGGCGGACGAGCTGCCGCATGTCTTCGACCGCTTCTGGCGCTCGCCGTCGGCCCGCAGCCTGCCCGGCTCCGGCCTGGGCCTGTCCATCGTGGCCCGTACGGTCGGCCAGGCGGGCGGCTCGGTGGAGCTCGCCCCGGCGGCCGACGGGGGCGGTGGGACGGTGGCGACGGTACGGCTGCCGGGGGCGCCGAAACCGCCGCCCGACGCGTAGGACCGGGTCCGGCGGGGAGTGGACGCCCCTCACACCACCTCGAAGTTGGCCATCATGGCCATGTCCTCGTGTTCGAGGTTGTGGCAGTGGACCATGTAGCGGCCCCGGTGTCCGGCGAAGCGGGCGAGGACCTCGACCACCTCGTACGGGCGCACGTCGACGGTGTCCTTCCAGCCGACGTCGGTGGCGCGCGGCGGCTTCCCGTCCCGCGACAGGACCTCGAACTGGGCCAGGTGCAGATGCACGGGGTGGTGGAAGTCGCTGGTGAAGCGCCAGCGTTCGACCGTGCCGAGCCGTGGCCTGGCGAGGACGTCGGTGGTCGAGAAGGGCCGGCCGTTGACCGTCCACATCGCGTGCTCGTCCTCCGCGGCGGTGCGGCGGAAGTCGAACCGCCGCACCTGGACCGCGTCCGTCTCACGGAGGGTCTCGACGGCCGAGAGACGCGTCGGCACGCGGGTGTCGTCCCGCTCGTGGCGGGTGACCCGGAAGCGCATCACCTCCCGCATCCGGCCCTCGCCGAGCGTGTTGACCAGGGTGACCTCGGTGCCGGGCGGGTAGCCGGCGAAGTCGACGATCACGTCGTGGCGTTCGCCGGGCGCCAGCGGGATCTCCTGGTGCCCCTGGGGCCGGCCGAGCAGCCCGCCGTCGCTGCCGATCTGCGTGAAGGCGACGCCCTGGCGCGGGCCGGGTTCGAGGGCGAGGCGGTAGCGCCGGGCGTTCGAGCCGTTGAGGAGCCGGAGCCGGTGGCGGGTGGCGGTGACGTCGCGTACCGGCCAGGGGGCGCCGTTGACCAGCTGTACGTCTCCGAGGACCCCGTCCATGTAGGCGTCGAGCACGCCCGGTTCACCGGTGCAGCCGGGCTCCTTGGCCGGGTAGCGGAACTCGCCGTCCTCCTCGAAGGCCCGGTCGCACAGCAACAGCGGGATGTCCTTCTCGCCCCGGGGCAGTGGCAGCCGGTCCTCCTCGTCGTCGTGGATCAGGAAGAAGCCCGCGAGTCCGCGCCAGACCTGCGGGGCGCTGAAGTCCATCCGGTGGTCGTGGTACCAGAGCGTGGCCGCGCGCTGGTCCAGGGGGTACTCGTACGCCTTGGAGCCGGGCGAGAAGTGCCAGGGGGCGCGCGTGGTGTCCATGTCCTTACCCGACATGGCGTGCCCGGACATGGCGTGCCCGGACATGGCGGTGCGCAGCTTGTCGCCGCACAGCGCGCCGGGGACCACCAGGTCGGTGGGGTAGCCGTCGGAGTCCGGCGGGGTGACGCCGCCGTGCAGATGCGTGGAGGTCGGCACGGGAAGGGTGTTGAGGACCCGGACCACCATCTTCTCGCCGCTGCGGCCGGTGAAGGTGGGCCCGGGGAAGATGCCGTCGTACCCCCAGACCGTCGTCTTCAGGCCGGGGACGATCTCGATCCGCGCCTCGCGCTGCTCGACCTCGAAGACGTCCGCGCCGTTCTCGCGCCGGGCCGCGCGGGCGACCGGCGGGACCGGCAGCGGTACGGCGAAGCGCGGGACGGGCTTGCAGCGGCTCGTCAGGACCCGGCCCGTGCTCTCCCCGGCCAGCGAGGCGTACGCCGCCGCCCCGAAGGTGGTCGCCGCGATCCCCGTACCGGCGGCGATCCCGAGGAAACGGCGGCGGCCGAGTGCACTGCGGGCCGTGCCACGGGCCGTGCCGTCCGCCTTGCTGTCCGCCGTCATCGGCCGGCCTCCTCACGGGAGGTACGGGGAGAGGTGAAGGCCCAGAACGTCAGGGCCGCCGCGAGGCCGAAGATCGTCATGCCGAGCGGGATGTGCCCGCCGAGCTGCCGGGACTCGCCGAGCCCGTGCTGCACGTTCACCAGCGCCATCAGCGCGACGGCGGCGAGAGCCGCCCAGCCGCTGGTGCGCGCCGCGCGCCACGCGAGGACGGCCGCCGCGCACGCGAGCACGGAAAGCCCGCCCAGGAGCTGGGCGTTGGCGGCGTGCCAGGTCAGCAGGGCCACGTCCCCGGTGACGAACAGGCCCGCGAGGGCCGCCTGGAGCAGGGTGTCGAGCAGGAACAGGGCGGTGAGGACGCGCAGCGCGACGACGCCGACGTTGCCCCACCGGCCGAGTGCCGGCCGCTCCGGCGCCACGCTCAGGGTTTCTGTTGCGGCGGTCGAGGTCATTCACGGTCTCCGATCGGTTCCGCGCGCAGCGGGGTCCGTGGCCGGGTGGTGTGCGGCCACGGACCCCGTCGCTGCGGCCGGGTTGCGGTCAGTGCGCGGTGTCAGTGCGCGGTCGTACGCTGCCGGGGCGCGGCGAGCGCCGGGGCGAGCACGGTCAGCGCGACGAGGACGGTCAGCGCCCAGAAGGCGCCGTTCTCGGCGTGCGACGAGGCCGCGAGGGCGGCCGTCAGGGCGGCGATGCCGTTGACGCCGACCGCCGAACCGATGTTGCGCAGCATGGTCGCCGCGGACGTCGCCACACCGAGCTGTTCGGCGGGCGCCTGGTCCTGGAGCAGCGCGAGCGTCGTCGCGGTGACGGCGCCCGTACCGATCCCGGCCAGGGCTCCGGCCAGCCACGGCAGCGCGCCGGTGGCGCTGAAGACCGTGCTGGCGAGGAGCGCCACCGAGCCGATGCCCAGGGGCAGCCGGTAGCCCCGCTTGGCCACCATCCCGCCCGACACCGCGCTGCCGAGCACCCAGCCGACCGCCGAGACGCCGACCATGACGGCGATCGCCGTCGTCGAGGCGCCGTGCGCGGCGAGCCGTACCGGGAGCACGGTGACCGTCGCGTACATCACCACGGTGGCCCCGACGGTCGCGAGCGCCGCTCCCGCCGAGGGCGTACGGCCGAACACCTGGCGCGGCACCAGCGCGCCGCCGAAGCGGCGGAGCAGCGCGAGCAGCACCAGGCCGACGACCGCGACTGCGGTGGCGGCGATCACGCCGAGGCCGAGCGAGGAGCCCTGAAGGCCGATCAGCAGGATCACGGCACCGCCGGTGACCAGGGCGTACTCCAGGCCCGGGAAGCCCTTGGCCCCGGAGGGAGCCGGGGTGTCCGACGACCGCCCGGGCAGGGCGATCGCGACCGCGAGGAGGACCAGGACGCACAGCGGCACGTTCGCGAAGAACACCCAGCGCCAGCCCCAGGCCCCGGTGATCGCGGCGCCGACGACGGGGCCGAGCACCGCCGCGATGCCCCAGACCATGCTGAGCATGCCCTGGGCGGCGGTGCGGCGCTCGGGGCCGTACAGCCGTCCCACGATCACGTAGCTGGAGACCACGATCGCGCCCGCGGCCAGGCCGTGCAGCACCCGCGCGGCCACCAGGACCCCGAACGAGCCGGCCAGACCGGCCGCCGCGGAGGCGGCCAGGAAGGCCAGGGTCGCGCCCACCGCGAGCACCCGGTCGTCGAGCCGGTCCGCGATCCAGCCGGCCAGCGGCGTACCGGCGACCTGGGCCAGCATGAAGCCGGAGACGAGCCAGGCGTAGCCGCCGTGGGCGCCGCCGCCGACGTCCGCGAGGACGTCGGGCAGCACCGTGCCCATGACGGTGGCGTCCATGGCGGCGAGCAGCAGGGCGAGCACCGCGGCCGCGACCCCGACCTTGCCGGCCACCGCACCGGCACCGGCCGATGCGGTGGCGGGGTTCGGTGCGGTGGCGGCCGCGCCGACCGTCGACGAGGTCACAGCGCGCTCCCGGATACGGGTGCGAGCTCGGGCACGGCGGCGGACAGCAACGGGGCGGCGGCGTCGTGGACCCGGCCGACCCCCGCGAACTGCGTGATCAGCTCCCGCAGTTCGCCGTCGAGCACCTCGTCCACCGTGTGCAGGGTGCCGTCGGCGGCGAAGATCTTCTCGCCGAAGCCGATGGTCATCTTCAGCTGGACGGCGGCGGACGGGTTCCCGGTGACGAAGTCGACGCCCAGGGCCTCGGCCGTCGTCTCCTGGAAGGCCATCGCGAGCCGGCGGTTGAGGTCCTCGATCTCACCGAGGAGCACCCGGACGCGGGCCTGCTGCTCGGCGGTGAGCGCCGGGTAGAGCAGCTTCATCGCCACGTGGTCGATCTTGATGTGACGGGCCTCGTCCAGGCCGTGGGTGTGCAGGAGCCGGGTGAAGAACCGGGCCCGCCGCGGGTCCAGGCCGTCCGTGCGGTGCTCGAAGACCGTGATGACGGACTCGCCGACGTACGCCGAGCAGCACAGGGCCACCAGCTTCACGTACGGGTGGTCGTCGGTGCGGAAGACCTGGAGCCGCTCGTCGAACAGGGCCTTGTAGACCCGGGGTTCGACGCCGGTGAGCTCACGCACGTACCGGTAGAAGGTGTTGGCGTGCTGGATCTCCTCCGCCGCGAAGCAGGAGAGCGCGTTGTGCAGCTCGTGCCCCACGTTGACCGGGTCCCGCAGGTCGTGCAGCTCGCCCATGACCATGGCCATGACGGCGCTGACGTGGCGCTCGATCTCCGCGAGCTGGGCGAGCTCCTTGGTGATGTACGCGACGGCCTCGGCCTCGTGGCCCGGCTCGCCGTACGCGACCGTGGAGAGGTACGCCAGCTCGGCGGGCGTGCGGGCCTCGGACCAGTCGAAGGCGTTCGGGTGGAAGGTGTTGATGTGGGCGAGCCGGGTCACGGAGTCCAGCTCGGCGCGCACGGCGTCCGCGATGTCCGCGAACTGCTCAGGCGTGGTCGTGGTCATTCTCGTGCTCCTTCTCGTATTCCTTGTAGCCGTCCGGGACGCCGATGGTGATGTCGTGGATCCGCACCCAGCCGTGGGCGATGAAGTCGCTGTCCCGCAGGCCCTCGACGAAGTAGTAGTAGGCCTGCAGGTCGTCGGTCTCGATCAGCAGGAAGTCGGAGTACTCGGCGCTGAACGCCTCGGCGTCGAAGTGCCGGACGGTGAGCCGGTCGACGTAGGGGCCGACGATCTCCTTCTGGAAGACCTCTTCGTGGCGGTTGCGCTCGTCCCGGCTCAGCCGGAGCCAGGAGGTGTCGAACTGGTAGCGGATGACGATGCCGTACTTCACGGTCAGCTCCTGGCGTAGCTCTGCGAGTTGAGGATGGTGCGGTCGGGGTCGGTGATGGCGCGGCGGCCGTGCATGACCCTGGAGTTGTCGATGAGGCCGATGTCGCCGTCCTCCCACAGGACCTCCTCGGTCACCGCCTCGGTGACCTCGGTGTACTCGGCGACGATGTCGTCCGGAACGGAGGAGCCGTCCGCGAAGCGGATGTCCGGCGTCTCGTAGTTGAAGGACGGGCCGAGGAGGCTGTTCGCCCAGGCCGTGCGCGAGGACCACTTCGTGGGGTGCGCCGCGTACACCTGGTAGTCGTAGTGCAGGCTGCCGTCCGCGTTCTCGGTGAACTCGACCTTCGCGCCGGGGTTGGCCTGCTCGTAGAGGTCGGCCACGGTGACCTCGTCGGGGCCGCGCCCGTCGCCGGCCATGAAGGCCGCGAGGCGGCGCCACAGGTCGGCGGGCACCGTGCGGGCGTAGCGGACGGGCTGGGCGTCGAAGGCCTCCCTGGCCCGGTCGGAGAGCGCGTCCCAGACGCGGTAGCCGTCGCAGACGGTGGTCTGCGAGCCGGACGAGGCGGCCTTGACGCAGTGGAACCACAGCAGGTCGGGCGCGTACGGCGTGCCGCCGTTCTCCAGGTGCAGACCGATCGGGTCGTGCCCCGAGTCGACCTTCTGGGCGGCCGAGCCGTGGAAGACCCGGGCCGGGTCGAGGGTGGTGCGCGAACTGTACTTCTGCACCAGTTCGTTGAAGTCGTCGACCGACGGCCCGAAGCCGCGGATGAGCAGGTGACCCGCGTCGGCGAGCAGCTCGTCGAGGCCGGCGTCGAAGAGCGCGGCGAAGTCGGCGGCGCCGTCCGGGTTCGGCGTGATCAGCATGCCGTCGCCGTCGCCGATGGATGTCAGACGCAGGTGGTGACGCCCGTTCATGAACTCCCCCATGGATGTGCGTGATGTACGTGATGTACGTGATGGGTACGCGCGCGTGAGCGCTGCCGCACGGCCGCGGCCAGGGCTGTGCTGTGGGTGCTGCGGCCGCGGCCGTACGGCGGTTGTGGCTGTGGCCGTGGCTGTGCTGTCAGCGGGTTGCGGCGGGCTCGCGGCGGACGATCTCGTCGAAGATCAGGTCCCGCCGGGGGCGTCCGGTCACGGTGAAGTACCGCTCCCGCATCGCCTTGTCGTCCGGGATCGCGAGGAAGCGCTCGGGCCGGTCGGTCTCCGCGAGATGCTCCGCGGCGTACGCGCGGGCCTGCCGGACCGCCTCGCCGTCGGCCGCCGCCTCGGCGCCGGAGGTGACGAGGACCGCGGTGAGGTACTCCATGCCCTCACCGAAGAGCACCGCGTCCACGACGGTGGGGCAGGTGCGCAGCCGGCCCTCGACCCACTCCGGCGAGACGTTCCGCCCGTGCCCGGTGATGATCACGTTCTTGAGCCGGCCCAGGATGCGGATGGCACCGTCCGGGTCGATCTCGGCGCGGTCGCCCGTGTGCAGCCAGCCGTCCTCGTCGACCGGGCGGCTGGTGGGGTCCTCGACCGTGTAACCGGCGAACAGCGACGTGGACCTGACCAGCAGTTCGCCGCCCTCGGACACCCGCACCTCGCAGTGCGGCAGCGGGCGGCCGACCGTACCGGGACGCCAGTGGTCGGTGGTGTTCCACGACACCACCGAGCTGTTCTCGGACAGGCCGTAGCCCTCGTGGACGCGCAGCCCCGCGCCGTCGAGCCGGACCAGCGCGTCCGCGTCGACGGGAGCGCCTCCCGCCATCAGGAACGGCCGCCGCCCGGGCCCGAAGACCAGGTCCGCGTCGGCGCCCGATCCCCGTACCGCCTTGTCCAGGGCGCTGACCACGGCCGGCGGAAGGACCGCCGCGGTCGGCTCGCCCGCCCGCAGCCAGGCCAGGGCGTCGTCGGCGCGGGAGCCGGCGGTGCCGAGGAGCGAGACGGAGTCCGGGAGCAGGACCATGCGGCCGCCACGGACGAGGGGCAGGTAGACCGCGGTGACCTGCTCGATGAGCAGGCTGAACGGTACGAGCGAGAGGTAGCGGTCGAAGATGCCGGGCGGGCAGACGCTGTCGAGCGAGGCGAGCAGCGCGCCGAGGCCGTGGGAGCGGATCTTCACGCCCTTGGGGGCGCCAGTGGTGCCGGAGGTGTGGATGATCTTGACGATCCGGTCCTCGCCGTCGTCGGTGCCGGCTTCTTCGAGGTCGTCGAAGTCGTCGAAGTCGACGAGGTCGACGAGGTCGACGAGGTCGTCGACGTCTTCGCCCCTGTGCCGCGCGATGTGCACCACGGTGGCCGAGCCGTCGAGGCCCCAGTCCACCAGCTTGCGGGCACCGGCCTCGTCGGCCAGGCACACGCTCACGTTCCTGAGCAGCGAGGCCGCCTGCTCGCCGGAGAAGGCGAGCGGCACCGGCACCTCCACCAGACCTTCGCGGAGCAGGGCGAGGTCGGCGGCCACCCACTCGGGGCCGTTTCCGGCCACCAGGCCCACGGAGGTTCCGGCCGGAAGGCCGAGCGCGCGCAGCGCGCGCCGGGCCTCGTCGCTCCAGGCCCGCATCCGTGCGTACGTGAAGGTCTCCGGGCCCGAACCGTCGGCGGCGAGCCGCTCGACGAACGTCCTGTCCTGGTTCTCGGGCGCGCACAGCGCCTCGACGACCGCCTTCATCGGGCACCCGCCGTCGCGTCCGCCGGAGTGCGCCGGTCCCAGGTGACGGCCATGTGATAGCCGAACTCCGCGCGCTGGCTGATCTCGGCGCCGAAGTGGCGCAGATCGACGTAGCCGGCGACGGGCTCGGTGTCGTAGTACGTGCCCCAGCGGCCGTGCTGCTCGGGCGGCAGCTGCTCCTCGCGGGCCTGGGTCACCGGCGTGAACGTGATGCCGACGCGGGCCAGCATCCGGGAAAGGGCAGGGGTGATGGTGCAGAGCGCGTACGCCGCGCCGTTGCACCAGCAGAAGGCGGGCAGCATCCGCAGCAGGGCCAGACCGGCGCCCGGTTCCATGGAGGCCAGCGGGCCGACCTCGACCAGGGCGGTCGGCTCGCAGCGCTCGCCGACCCGCTCGGTGATGACGTCGGCCGCGACGTCGCCGAAGTAGCTCTCGATGAGGAGCCCCCGCGACCCCCCATAGGTGAGCCCCGCGCAGGCGAGCGGAACCGCGGCGTCCGAGCCGTCGGAGCCGTCCGAGCCATCCGCGCTCAGGGCGATGTAGCAGTCCGGGGACGGCGCTATCCGCGCCTGGTAGTCCCGGGCGTAACGCGTCCGGGCGAGCTCCCCGCAGGCTTCCCACAGGGCACTGCCTCTTCGAGCAATGGTGATGCGCATATCTGAATCCCCCTTGATCCGCATCTGTCCGCGCCTTACGGGCGGACGGGTGCCACGTTATGACTACTCGTCGATTTTTGACAAGTAGTTCAATCAAGGGGGAGGTGGGGTGTCGGAGCGAAGAGCCACAGCCCGCCGCCTGTGCACATTACGGAGAGTGAGACTCATCGAGGGAAGCGAGGGGCATCACGCTCCCGTCGTCTGCGCGGCGGCGCTGTCGACGATGTCGTGGACGACCTCCTGGATCGAGGCCATCTCCTCGGCCTCCAGGCGCGGCCAGCCGAGGCCCTGCACCATGGAGGCGAGCACGAGGAGCCGGTCGCGGGGGTCCTTCTCGTCGGCCCACAGGAAGCGCCGGGACAGCAGGTGCATGGCCGCGTAGCCGAGGATGCACGAGCGGAGCGCGTCCACGGCGACGGCCGGCGTGAGGTGCGGGTTGTCGAACGGGCCCTCCGCCACGGCGCGTTCCACGACGGAGCCGACCACCTGCGCCATCTGGGATTCGACCAGGTCACGGCGCTTGAGCCGGTCCTCGGACGCGGCCGCGCACACCGTGTCGGTGCGGGCGGTGATGCTGCACTCGAAGAGGACGGGGGCGGTCTCCGCGTGCCGCATGTAGGCGAGCATCAGACCGTACAGGGCCTGGACACCGCCCCAGGCCAGATCCGCGACGGACTGGTAGTAGCCCAGCTGGCGCCGCGCGCTCTCCGCGGACAGCTCGATGAGCAGGTCCTCGCGGCAGGTGAAGTGGTTGTAGATGGTGCCCTTGGAGTAACTGGCCTCGCCGGCGAGGCGCCCCAGGGTCAGGTTGTGGAACCCGTCCCGCTCGATCATCTCCAGCGCCAGGCGGACCAGCATGCGGTCACGCTCCGCTACCTCTTTGGCTTTTCTTTGCACGGTTCGCATGGCGTCAGTATGAACGACCAGTCGTCAAACATCGACCACTAGTCAATTACTTTTCACGATGCCCGGCTGACGCCCCGCGCCGCCTGCCCGAAGGGTAGGGCCTCCGGGCCCGGGCGGTCGCGCCCGGGCCCGATCCCGGTCCCGTGGTCAGGCCCCGTGGTCAGTTGTGGCGGATGAGGGACTCGACGAGTCCGGAGCGGGTGTTGGGGAAGTCCATCGGCACGATCCCGAGGCCCCTCCAGCCGGCGCCCTCGCCGTCGAGGAGCGAGTGCACCTGCGGGTTGAGCCGGTCGGCGTTCCAGCGCGGCGGAAGCCCGGCCGCGGTCGAGACGAAGTTGACGTAGAAGGGGCCGGGCCGGGCGGCCGCCTTGCGGAACTGGTCCTGGATCTTCGGCCACTTGGCGAACGGCTCGGCCTGGTAGGCGTCCTGCACGTCGAAGTACCTGCCGTCCGCCCAGCGCAGCCCCGGCAGGCCCGCGTTGTCGGCGAGCAGCACGACCCGCCCGCGCGACTCGCCGAGCGTGGGCACGCCGTCGCCGATGCGGAACAGCGGGCGCCAGCCGCGGTTGTCGAGGTAGTCGTCGAAGATGGCGCGGAAGGTGGCGTCGGAGTCGGTCGAGTACTCCTGCTTGACCCGCATCAGGACGGTCTCGGAGGGATGCGCGGCGAGGAAGTCCCAGCAGGCGCCGAGGACGTCGCCGAACATGATGTTCTGGAAGTACGCCCCGTGGTGGATCGCGAACGACCCTCCGGTGACCCGGCAGCGGACGTCCAGGAAGCGGATCCCGCTGTCGAGCTGCTGGGCGATGGTGGTGTTCTGGCACTCGGTCCACAGCCCGCCGTAGCGGGCACCGGAGTCGTGCGTCCCGGGGATCGTGAGCTTCTGGAGCGGGGTGGGGTCGCCGTGGGCAGCCATCCAGTCCTGCGTCCCGAGGGCGGTGGCCGCCCGGGCGGAGGGGGTGCCGATCAGAAGCGCGGCACCGGCTGCGGCGGCGCCCGCGAGAAAGCGTCGTCGGTCCATGCGCGGAGTATGACGCGTACGCGACAAGAACGACCAGAGCCGTGCAGGACCGGAGTCGCACACGAAAGGGGCGGCGGACTGGTCGCACCGGCCGCCGCCCCTTCGCTCGGAGCGCCCTACACGAGGGTCACTCGGGTCACTCAGGTCACTCGGGTCACTTGATGATCGTGATCCGGCCCAGCGCCGGCGGCGCCAGCGGGGCGCTCGCCGAGGAGTGGGCGCTCATGTAGGCGGTGAACACGTCCAGGTCGGAGGCGCCGACCAGCTTGTTCTTGTGCTCCTTGAGGACGGTGAAGCCGTCGCCGCCGCCCGCGAGGAACTCGTTCATCGCGACCCGGTAGGTCTTCGCCGGGTCGATCGCCTCGCCGTTCAGCCGCACCGAGTCGACCACGATCCGGTCCGCGCCGGTCTTGGTCAGGTCCAGGGTGTACGTGAAGCCCTTCGACACCTGCAGGATCTTCGGGGCGGCCTGGTTCGGGCCGCTGACCTGCTGCTGCAGGGCGGTGATCAGCTGCGCGCCGGTCAGGTCGACCGCCGTCATCATGTTGGTGAACGGCTGGACGGCGTACGCCTCGGCGTAGGTCACCACGCCGTCGCCCTCGGCACCGGACTGCGCGTAGCTCAGGGGCGCGCGGACGCCGCCCGGGTTCATCAGCGCGAGCTGGGCGCCGCCCTTGTCGGCCGCGGCCATGCCCTCGAGCTGCGCGTCGGCGATCAGGTAGCCGAGCGGCTTCTCGATGCCGATGGCCGGGTCCTTGGGGTCGGGAAGCGGGTTCTCGATCGCGGCGGAGATGTGGCCCACCGGGCGGTTCGCGACCGGCGCGGACAGCGTCTTGTAGTGGCCGATCAGGTCGGTCATGTCCTTCGCCGGGGTCACGTCACGGGTGACGACGTGGTTCGCGGAGGCGACGGCGGTGCGGACGATGTCCTTCGAACGCCGGTCGTAGGTCAGCGTCGTGTCGGTGTACAGCCGGCCGAACGAGGCCGCCGAGGTGACGGTGCGCGGCCTGCCGGACGGGTCCGGGATGCTGCACGCGTAGGCCTGGTGGGTGTGGCCGGTGATCAGGGCGTCGACCTGCGGGGTGACGTTCTTGGCGATGTCCACGATCGGGCCGGAGATGCCGGCGCCCGCGCCCGGGGTGTCGCAGTCGTAGTTGTACGCGCCGGAGGCCGGCATGCCGCCCTCGTGGAGCAGGGCCACGATCGACTTCACGCCCTTGCGCTCCAGCACCTTGGCGTACTTGTTGATCGTCTCGACCTCGTCGCCGAACTTCAGGCCCTTGATGCCCTCGGCGTTCACGATGCCCGCCGTGCCCTCCAGGGTCACGCCGATGAAGCCGATCTTGATGCCGTCGCGCTCCCAGATGAAGTACGGGTCGAGCATCGGGCGGCCGGTCTTCTCGTCCGTCACGTTCGCCGCGAGGTACGGGAAGTTCGCGCCGGAGAAGGACCTGCCCTCCTCGTAGCAGCCCTCGACCGGGTGACAGCCGCCGTTCTGCAGACGGGCGAGCTCGCGCCCGCCCTCGTCGAACTCGTGGTTGCCGACGGAGGTGACGTCGAGCTTCAGCTTGTTCAGCGCCTCGACGGTCGGCTCGTCGTGGAAGAGGCCGGAGACCAGCGGCGAGGCGCCGACCATGTCGCCCGCGGCCGCGGTGATGGAGTAACGGTTCCCCTGGCGGGCCTGGCGCAGGTGCGTGGCGAGGTACTCGACGCCGCCGACGCCCTCGATGGTCTTGGTGGTGCCGTCCTCGTTCAGCTGCGTGAGGCGGCCCGAGGAGCCGGTCGGCGGCTCCAGGTTGCCGTGCAGGTCGTTGAAGGAGAGGAGCTGTACGTCGACCAGCCTGCCCGTCCGCCCCCCGTTGCCGTACCCGGCGTCCTCGGCGCGGTCCTGCGAGGCGCCGGCCGGCATCGCCGCCACGAGCGCGCCGACGGTGGCGAGTCCCGCCCCGACGGCGAGGATCCGCCGCCGCACCTTGTTCTTCTTCCGTGTCGCTGCCATTTCTCCCCAGTTCCCTGAACGACTCCGGTCTTGCCCGCCGCAGCCTAGGGTCAACGCGCGTAGCGCAACAGGGGGTCACGGGTTACGAGCTGGTTGACTTTGCTCACCCGGCGGGCGCCGAGCGGACGCCGATCAGGCGCCGCCGAGCACGGGGCGGGCCGTTGGCAGGCACCCGACCGGCTGCCGGCCGCCTCGCCCGCCGCGCCCCACCGGGCCCGTCCGGCCGCCCACCTGACAGGCTCCGGGCGATCTCCCCCGCCTCGGCGCGGCCCCGCGGGTAGGGGTGTCGCGCCGGTCAGGCCGGATCAGGCGCCGAGAGCCCGGCCTGATCGGCGTGAGACCCCCTACGCTCGGAAGCATGACTTCCGACGCGGCACCGGCCCTCGAACCCGGACGGCAGATCAACACTTACGAAGAGCTGAGCCCCGAGCAGATCCAGGACGTCCTCGACCTCCTGGAGGCCGCCGACCTCGCCGACGGCGTGCACGCCGTCTCGGAACAGGGCCGGCTGTATCTGCGCCACGGGCGGCGCGAGGGTGTGCGGCACTTCCTCCTGACCGTCGGCTCGCACCTGTACGGCTACGCCCAACTGGAGGAGACCGACCCGGTCGAGGCGCCGGCCGCCGAGCTGGTCGTGCACCCCGCGCACCGGGGCCGCGGCCACGGCCGGGCGCTCGGCACCGCGCTGCTCGACGCCTCCGGCAAGCGGCTGCGGGTCTGGGCGCACGGCGGCAAGTCGGCGGCCCGGCACCTCGCGCAGGTCCTCGGCCTGACCCTGTTCCGCGAACTGCGCCAGCTGCGCCGCTCCTTGGTGCCCCTGGACATCCCGGAGCCGGTCCTCCCGGAGGGCGTGACGGTGCGCACCTTCGTACCGGGCCAGGACGACGCCGCCTGGCTCGCGGTGAACGCGGCGGCCTTCGCCCACCACCCCGAGCAGGGCTCGCTGACCCAGCGGGACCTGGACGACCGGATCGCGGAGCCGTGGTTCGACCCGAAGGGCTTCTTCCTGGCGGAGCGGGAGGGGCGGCTGGTCGGCTTCCACTGGACGAAGGTGCACGCCGAGGAGCAGCTGGGCGAGGTGTACGTGGTCGGCGTGCAGCCCGGCGCGCAGGGCGGCGGCCTCGGCAAGGCGCTGACGGCGATCGGTCTGCGGCATCTGGCGGCGGAGACGCTGCCGACGGCGATGCTGTACGTGGACGCGGACAACACGGCGGCGCTGCGGGTGTACGAGGGCCTGGGCTTCCGGACCCACGAGGTGGACCTGATGTACCGCACGGAGTCGTAGGACACCGCGGCAACACACTTGCCGGAGGGGGCGGTTGACACCGCCCCCTTCTTTGGATCACCCTTTCACTACTCAATTAGTGAAAGGGTGGTGGAAGGGAACGTGGTCGAGTACCGCATCGACCGGCGCAGCGGCGTCGCCACCTACCTCCAGATCGTCCAGCAGACGAAACAGGCCCTCCGCATGGGCCTCCTGGAGCCCGGCGACCGGCTGCCCACCGCGCGCGAGGTCGTCGAGGCGACGGCCATCAACCCCAACACGGTCCTCAAGGCCTACCGCGAGCTCGAACGCGAGGGCCTCGTCGAGGCCCGCCGCGGCCTCGGCACCTTCGTCCGCGCCACCCTCGGCACCGGCCCCGCCGACTCGCCGCTGCGCGGCGAACTCGCCGACTGGGCCCGCCGGGCCCGCGCCGAGGGCCTCGACCGGGACGACGTGGCCGCGCTCTTCACATCCGTACTGACCGAATTCTTCGAGGGGGACATATGAGTGAGGACACCGCGCTGAGAGCGGAGGGCCTCGGCATACGGTACGGAGGACGGGCCCGCCCCTGGGCGCTGCGGGACTGCGACCTCACCGTCCCCGCCGGCCGCGTCTGCGCCCTCGTCGGCCCCAACGGCGCCGGCAAGTCCACCCTCCTCACCCTCGCGGCGGGCCTGCTCCGCCCCACCGAGGGCACGATCACCGCGCCGCCCCGCGAGAAGCTCGCGTACGTCGCCCAGGACAAGCCGCTGCACCCTCGGCTGTCCGTCGCCGACACCCTGCGGATGGGCCGCGAGCTGAACCCGGGGCGCTGGGACGAGGCCGCCGCCCGCCGGGTCCTCGCCGACACGCTCGCCCCGGACACCCTCGTACGCGCGCTCTCCGGCGGCCAGCGCACCCGCGTCGCTCTTGCGCTCGCCCTCGGCAAACGTCCCGAACTGCTGCTTCTGGACGAGCCGATGGCGGACCTCGACCCGCTGGCCCGGCACCAGCTGATGGGCCTGCTGATGGCCGACGCGGCCGAGCGCGGGACCACGATCGTGATGTCCTCGCACATCCTCACGGAGCTGGAGGGCGCCTGCGACCACCTGCTGCTGCTCGCCGGCGGCCGGATCCGCCTCGCCGGCGAGGTCGACGAGCTGCTCACCGCCCACGCCCTGCTCACCGGCCCGGTCGCCGACCTCGCCCCGCACACGGTGGTCGACTCCCGCACGACGGGCCGCCAGCTCACCGCCCTGATCCGCCGGGACGGCCCCGTCGACGGCCCCTGGGAGGTCACCTCCCCCTCCCTGGAGGACCTCCTCCTCGCCCACCTCCGCACCTTCGAAGGAGCCGCCGCGTGAGCACCCTCGCCCTGAAGGGCCCGTACTGGGTGACGGTCCGGCAGCATCGCTGGTCGCTCTGGGCGGCACTCGTCCTCGCTGCCCTGGCCTCGGCCGTCCTGGTCGCCTCCTGGTACTGGGCGGTCCGCGCCGACGACGTCCTGGCGGCCGCGGACTGCACCGCGGACAGCCTGGCCGAACGCTGCTTCGAACCTGCCCGCGTGCGCGCCGACGCCCAGTGGCAGGCCCGGCACATGGTGGAGTTCGTCGGGCTCGGCATGCTCGTGCTGCCCGCCGTCCTCGCCGGCTACATGGCGGGCCCACTGATCGCCCGCGAGGTGGAGTCCGGCACGTACAAGCTGGCGTGGACCCAGTCCGTCAGCCCGGCCCGCTGGCTCACCGCGAAGCTGGCCGTGGCGGCCGCGTGCTGCGTCACGCCCGTCCTGCTTGTGACCCTGGTCTTCCAGTGGTCCTGGTCCACCGGCCCGGCCGACGACTTCCCGACCTTCTGGTTCGACGCCAACATGTACGCGGCGCTGCCGGGCACCGTCCCCGTGGCAGCCGTGCTCTTCGGCCTCGCGACCGGCGCCCTCACCGGCCTGCTCGTGCGCCGCACGGTCCTCGCTCTGGGCGCCGCCGCGCTGGTCACCGGCGCCGTCACCACCGTCCTCACCAAGCTGCGCCCGCACCTGTGGCCCGTCGAGACCCTCACCGCCACCGGCGGTCTCGGTGTCCCCGCACGGACCTGGACCGTGGAGTCGGGCCGGCTCACCGCGGACGGCCGACGTGTGACCTGGCAGGACTGCTACGAGGTCGTCCACGACGGGCAGACGAACCGCTGCATGAACGCGCGCGGCGCCGTCACCGACTACGCCGACGTCCACCCGCCCACGCACTTCTGGCCCCTCCAGCTCGTCGAGACCGGCATCCTCCTCGCCCTCGCCGCCCTCGCGGCCTTCGCCGCCTTCCGCGTCCTGCGCGCCCGGCTTCCCTAGCCCTCCGCAGCACCCTCCGCCAGGCCCTCCGCAAAGCTCTCCATAGCAGGCGCAAAATCGACGGGGCCGGGGCCCCGACCCGGCCCCGCCCCCGATTCCCGCACGTCACGTCCCCGTTACCAACCATTCAGACGCGCTTGCGACGCTCACGCAATGAAGCGCTCCGTGCCCGCACACCCGCAGGGCAGACTTCCCAAAGGGAGACTCCCGGCGGCGGCCGGGCCCTCCACGGCCCGCTCCGACGCGCCCGACCAGCCCTTCGCGCGGAAGAATGGGGCCATGAGCCAGCAGCCCGCCGAGGTCCCGGTCCAGTCGTCCGCGAAGACGTCCACGAAGACGTCCGCCAAGACGCCCACGAAGGCGTCCACCAAGACGTCCGGAAAGACGTCCGCGCCCGCCAAGACGGCGAAGCCCACCGCGTCGCCCGCCGCGTCGCCCGCCGCCGCGCAGGCGAACGCCGCCGCCCAGCCCTCCCTCGGCTCCATAGCCGCACACCGGCCGCACGCCGTCACCGCCGGGGCCTTCAGCGACCTCCAGCCCGACCTGGACACCGACCTCGACGCGTACGAGGAGGACGGCACCGCCGGCGAGCTGCCGCAGGGCCGGTTCCTGGACCGGGAGCGCAGCTGGCTCGCGTTCAACGAGCGGGTCCTGGAGCTGGCCGAGGACCCGAACACCCCGCTCCTGGAGCGCGCCAACTTCCTCGCGATCTTCGCCTCGAACCTCGACGAGTTCTTCATGGTCCGGGTCGCCGGCCTCAAGCGCCGCATCGCCACCGGCGTCGCCACCCGCTCCGCCTCCGGCCTGCAGCCCCGCGAGGTGCTCGACCTCATCTGGACCCGCTCGCGCGAGCTCATGGCCCGGCACGCCGCCTGCTACCAGCAGGACGTCGCCCCGGCCCTCGCCGACGAGGGCATCCACCTGATCCGCTGGCCCGAGCTCACCGAGAAGGAGCAGGCGCGCCTCTTCACGCTCTTCCGCCAGCAGATCTTCCCGGTCCTCACCCCGCTGGCCGTGGACCCGGCGCACCCCTTCCCGTACATCTCCGGGCTCTCCCTCAACCTCGCCGTCGTCGTGCGCAACCCGGTCAGCGGGCACCGCCACTTCGCCCGTGTGAAGGTGCCGCCGCTCCTCTCCCGCTTCCTGGAGGCGTCCCCGGAGCGCTACGTCCCCCTGGAGGACGTCATTGCGGCGCACCTGGAGGAGCTGTTCCCGGGCATGGAGGTGCTCGCCCACCACATGTTCCGGGTGACCCGGAACGAGGACCTGGAGGTCGAGGAGGACGACGCCGAGAACCTGCTCCAGGCCCTGGAGAAGGAGCTCATGCGGCGCCGTTTCGGCCCGCCGGTGCGCCTGGAGGTCGAGGAGTCCATCGACCCGTACGTGCTCGACCTGCTGGTCCGCGAGCTGAAGATCTCCGACGCCGAGGTCTATCCGCTGCCCGGCCCCCTCGACCTCACCGGCCTCTTCGGCATCGCGTCGCTCGACCGGCCCGAGCTGAAGTACCAGAAGTTCGTCGCCGGCACCCACCGCGACCTCGCCGAGGTCGAGTCGGCGTCCGCGCCCGACATCTTCGCCGCGGTGCGCGAGCGCGACGTGCTGCTCCACCACCCGTACGACTCCTTCTCCACCTCCGTCCAGGCCTTCCTGGAGCAGGCGGCGGCCGACCCCGACGTCCTCGCGATCAAGCAGACGCTGTACCGGACCTCCGGCGACTCGCCGATAGTGGACGCGCTCATCGACGCCGCCGAGTCCGGCAAGCAGGTCCTCGTCCTGGTCGAGATCAAGGCCCGCTTCGACGAGCAGGCCAACATCAAGTGGGCCCGGAAGCTGGAGGAGGCTGGCTGTCATGTCGTGTACGGCCTGGTCGGCCTGAAGACGCACTGCAAGCTCTCCCTGGTGGTCCGCCAGGAGGGCGAGACGCTGCGCCGCTACAGCCACGTCGGCACCGGCAACTACCACCCCAAGACCGCCCGCCTCTACGAGGACCTCGGACTGCTCACCACCGACCCGCAGGTCGGCGCGGACCTCTCCGACCTCTTCAACCGGCTCTCCGGCTACTCCCGCCGCGAAACCTACCGACGGCTGCTCACCGCGCCGAAGTCGCTCCGCGACGGACTGGTCTCGCGGATCAACAAGGAGGTCGCCCACCACCGGGCCGGCCGGCCGGCGTACGTGAAGATCAAGGTCAACTCGATGGTCGACGAGGCCGTCATCGACGCCTGTTACCGGGCCTCCCAGGCCGGTGTGCCGGTCGACGTGTGGGTCCGCGGCATCTGCGCCGTGCGCCCGGGCGTCGCGGGTCTCTCCGAGAACATCCGGGTCCGCTCGATCCTCGGCCGCTTCCTGGAGCACTCCCGGATCTTCGCCTTCGGCAACGGCGGCGAGCCCGAGGTGTGGATCGGCAGCGCCGACATGATGCACCGCAACCTGGACCGCCGTATCGAGGCCCTGGTCCGGGTCACCGACCCCGCCCACCGGGCCGCCCTCACCCGGCTCCTGGAGACCGGGATGTCCGACACCACCTCCTCCTGGCACCTGGGCGCCGACGGGAACTGGACGCGGCACGCGACCGACCCCGAGGGCCAGCCGCTCCGGCACGTGCAGGAGATGCTCATCGACGCGCGGAGGCGCCGGCGTGCACAACCCTGACATCACCGCGGCGATCGCCCCCGACACCGCCACCGCCTTGTCCGGGCCCGCGCTCCCGCCCGAGGCCTCGGCGGGCGAGGTGCTCGCCCCCTACCTGCACGCACGGGCCGCGGACTTCCTGCGCGGCCTGCGGCTGCACACCGAGAGCGGCGCCGACTCGGCCGGCGCCGAGGAGGCCGCCCGCACCCTGCGGGCGGCGGCCCGCCGGATCAGCGGCACCCTGCACACCTTCCGGCCGCTGCTCGACGCCGCCTGGGCCGACCAGCTACGCGCGGAGCTGGCCTGGCTCTCCGGCACCCTGGCCCTGGAGCACGCCTGCACCGACCGGCTCGTCCGCCTGGTGGACGCGCTGTCCCGCCTGTCGAACGACGGGCCCGTGCCGGCGCCGCGCGCCGCGGACAGCGCCGCCCGCGGCCTGACCGTGGGCGCCGCCCGGGCCGGGGCCCTGCTCGAACGCCAGCTGACCCTGGCCAGGACCCGCGCCCACTCCGCCGCGCTCCAGGCCCTCGGCTCCTCCCGCTTCCACGCCGTCGCCGACGCCGTGGCCCTGCTCGCCTCCGAGGTGCCCTTCGGCCCGGCCGGCTCCGCCCGCGCCGACGAGGTCCTCCACGCCCCCGCGATCGTCGTCGAGCACCGGCTGCTCGACGCGGTCGGCGCCCTGCCGCTCGCCCGCGCCGCCCACCCGTACAACGCCGAGGCCCTCGCGCTCGCCGCCGGCGAGGCCCAGGACACCCCCTGGCACCAGACCCGCAGCCTGCTGCGGCTGCACCGCTACGCCGGCGAGGTGCTGCGCGGCGGCACCGAACCCGACCCGCTCCTGTACGAGGCGGCCCGGGCCCTCGACCGGCACCGCGACGCCGCCGAGGCCGCCGCGGCCGCGGCCGCCGCCGCCCGCACCCCCCGGATCGCCCCGGCCACCGCGTACGCCCTCGGCGTCCTCCACGCCGACCAGCGCCACGAGGTCGAGGCGGCCCGCTTCACCTTCCAGCGCGCCTGGACCCGCGCCACGGCGGCGGTCTCGTGATCCTGGCGGCAGGCTGCGTCCTGTGGCGCCCGGCCCCGGGCGCCGCGGAACCCGCCACCGCGGAACCCGCCGCCACGGATCCCGCCGCCACGGATCCCGCCGGGATCACCGGGACCGCCGGGGCTCCTGCCGCCCGCATCGAGATCGCGCTCGTCCACCGCCCGAAGTACGACGACTGGTCGCACCCGAAGGGCAAGCTCAAGCGCGGCGAGACCCTCGCGGCCTGCGCGCTGCGGGAGGTCGAGGAGGAGACCGGCCAGAGCTGCGAGCTGGGCGCCCGGCTGCCCTCCGTGCAGTACCTGGCGCAGGGCCGGCCCAAGGAGGTCCACTACTGGGCGGCCCGCGCCCTCGGCGGCGTCTTCACCCCCGGCCGTGAGGTCGACGCCCTCGCCTGGCTGCCTCCGGCCGAGGCCCGTACCCGGCTCACCCAGCCCCGGGACCGCGAGCTCCTGGACGCCCTCCTCGCGACGCCCGTCCGTTAGCCCGTACCGGCCCCTCCGCGAGCCCGGAAGGTGACCCCTCCGTTACCTGAACGACACCGCACCCGGGCTTACGGCATGGTTCACCTGCCGTTCACTCTCCCCCGTCGGCGGCTTCACCTGATCTGCCTAATTTCGGCTGTACACGGTGCAGAACCCAGTGATGCACCGACCACCCCGACACGCGCCGCCGTACAACGTTCAGGACAGCAAGGTCCGCGGCAGGCGACTTCTGGAAGGAACAGCCGAAAGTGAAGCTTTCGCGTAAGAACGGGCTTCGCGCCTCCGCGATCGGTGCCCTCGTCGTCTCCGGCGCGCTCGTCCTCTCGGCGTGTGGTTCGGACAACAACAACGAGCCCACCAAGGACGGCGGCAAGACCTCGGCCGCCGCGTCGAGCATCAAGTGCGACGGCGCCAAGGGTCAGCTTCTCGCCGCCGGCTCGTCCGCGCAGAAGAACGCCATGGACCTGTGGGTGAAGAACTTCCAGGCCGCCTGCTCCGGCGTCGAGATCAACTACCAGCCGATCGGTTCCGGCGGTGGCATCACCAAGTTCAACCAGGGCCAGGTCGCCATGGCCGGCTCTGACTCCGCCCTGAAGGACGAAGAGGTCGCCGAGTCGCAGAAGATCTGCAAGACCGGCAAGGGCGTCAACCTCCCGATGGTCGGCGGCCCGATCGCCATCGGTTACAAGCTGGACGGCGTGGACAACCTGGTCCTCGACGCCCCCACGATCGCCAAGATCTTCGACACCAAGATCACCAAGTGGAACGACCCGGCGATCGCCAAGCTGAACCCGGGCGCCAAGCTCCCCGACTCCACCATCCAGGCCTTCCACCGCTCCGACGAGTCGGGCACCACCCAGAACCTGGGCAAGTACCTCTCCGCCGCCGCCCCGGCCGACTGGAAGTACGACCCGAAGACGAAGTCGTGGCCCGCCAAGGACGGCCAGGCCGCCAGCGGCTCCTCCGGTGTCGCCACCGCGGTCAAGGACGCCGAGGGCTCCATCGGCTACTTCGAGCTCTCCTACGCGACCACCAACAAGATCTCCACGGTCAGCATCAACACCGGTGCCGCCGCCCCGGTCGCGGCCACCACGGAGAACGCCTCCAAGGCCATCGCCGCCGCCAAGATCAAGGGCACCGGCTCCGACCTGGCGCTCTCCCTCGACTACACCACCAAGGCCGAGGGCGCCTACCCGATGGTCCTCGTGACGTACGAGATCGCCTGCGACAAGGGCAACAAGGCGGAGACCCTGCCGACCCTGAAGGCGTTCCTCACCTACACCGCCAGCGAGGAGGGCCAGAAGGTCCTCTCCGACGCCGGCTACGCCCCGCTCCCGGCCGAGATCGCGGCCAAGGTCCGCGAGATCGTCCCCACCCTGTCCTGACCCCGACCGGGGGCGGCCCCCTTCCTCCCGTAGGGGGGCCGCCCCCGGCATCCGGTGCACCGCCGCCAGGGGCCGCCACCGTACGCACGCCGCACAGCGCGCCGTACCGACCGGCCCCGCAGACCGGAGAAACGACACGATGGCTTCGACCACACCAGACATACAGAGGAGCCGGCGCGCCAAGAGCGCGACCCGCCCCGGAGACCGGATCTTCGCCGGTCTCTCCCGCGGTTCCGGTATCACCCTCCTCGTGATCATGGCCGCGATCGCGGTCTTCCTCACCTACCGCGCCGTCCTCGCGATCTCGGACGACAGCACGAACTTCTTCACCACCTTCGAGTGGAACCCGGCGGGCACCCCGCCGGTCTTCGGCATTGCCGTCCTCGTCTTCGGCACGATCGTCTCGTCGCTCATCGCGATGCTCATCGCCGTGCCGGTCGCCATCGGCATCGCGCTGTTCATCTCGCACTACGCCCCGCGCAAGCTGGCCAAGCCGCTCGCGTACGTGGTCGACCTGCTCGCCGCCGTGCCCAGCATCATCTACGGCCTCTGGGGCGCGATCTTCCTCGTGCCCTACCTGGGCGGCCTGAACAAGTGGCTCGACCAGTACCTCGGCTGGACGTACATCTTCGACAAGTCCAGCGACGGCGTCGCCCGCAACATGTTCACCGTCGGCATCCTGCTGGCGATCATGATCCTCCCGATCATCACCAACGTGACCCGCGAGGTCTTCCTCCAGGTCCCGCGCATGCACGAGGAGGCCGCACTGGCCCTCGGCGCCACGCGCTGGGAGGTCATCCGCATGTCGGTGCTGCCCTTCGGCCGTTCCGGCATCATCTCCGCCTCGATGCTCGGCCTCGGCCGCGCCCTCGGCGAGACGATGGCCGTCGCCGTCGTCCTCTCCCCCAGCTTCGTGCTCTCGGGCCACCTGCTCGACCCGGGCGGCGGCACCTTCGCGCAGAACATCGCCGCGAAGTTCAACGAGGCCAACGAGTACGGCCGCGACGCCCTGATCGCCTCCGGTCTCGTCCTCTTCGTCATCACGCTGCTGGTCAACGGCGCCGCCCGCATGATCATCGCGCGCCGCAAGGAGTACTCGGGGGCCAACGCATGAGCCACGCCATACAGGACCGTCCGGTGGCCGTGAGCCCGCGCCGTCCGCTCTCCCACGCCCGCCTCCCGCGCTGGACCCCCGCCGCGATCGCCGCCGGCTCGATCGCCGCCGGCATCGGCATCGGCCTCGGGGCCGGCTGGACCAGCAAGGTGCAGTGGGGCCTCCTCGCCGCGCTGATCTTCGTCCTCGCCACGTTCGCCATCACCACCAAGGTGGAGGGCGTCCGACAGGCCAAGGACCGGGTCGCCACCAGCCTCATCTGGGTCGCCTTCGTCCTCGCCGTCGTCCCGCTGCTCTCCCTCGCGTGGGTCACGATCAGCAAGGGCATCGAGGCCCTCGACCCGTACTTCCTGAGCCACTCCATGAACGGCGTCCTCGACGCCGAGGCCGGCGGCGGTGTCTACCACGCCCTGCTCGGCACGATCGAGCAGGTCGCCATCGCGACCCTGATCGCCGCCCCGATCGGCCTCCTGACCGCGGTCTACCTCGTCGAGTACGGCGGCGGAAAGCTCGCCTCCGCCGTCACCTTCTTCGTCGACGTCATGACGGGCATCCCGTCGATCGTCGCGGGCCTCTTCATCCTCGCCACCTGGAACCTGATCCTGGGCTTCGGCCCCTCCGGTTTCGCCGGCGCGATGGCCCTCGCGATCCTGATGATGCCGGTCGTGGTCCGCTCCACCGAGGAGATGCTCAAGCTCGTCCCGAACGAGCTGCGCGAGGCCTCCTACGCCCTCGGCATCCCCAAGTGGCGCACGATCCTGAAGGTGGTCCTGCCCACCGCGATCGGCGGCATCACCACGGGCGTCATGCTCGCGGTCGCCCGTATCACCGGTGAGACGGCCCCCGTACTCCTCCTCGTGTTCGGTACGAAGCTCATCAACCCGAACCCCTTCGAAGGCGCCCAGTCGTCGCTGCCGCTCTATGTGTACGAGCAGTTCGCGGTCGGCACCGACGCGTCGATGGCCCGTGCCTGGGCCGCCGCGCTCGTCCTGATCGCCTTCGTCATGATCCTCAACATGGTGGCCCGCGGCATCGCCCGCTGGAAGGCCCCGAAGACCGGCCGCTGACCGCGGTTACTCCTGGATGTGAATTGATATGGCCAAGCGAATCGACGTCAGCGGCCTCTCCGCGTACTACGGCAACCACAAGGCGATCGACGACATCTCGATGACCGTCGAGCCCCGCTCCGTGACGGCCTTCATCGGCCCCTCCGGCTGCGGCAAGTCCACCTTCCTGCGCACCCTGAACCGGATGCACGAGGTCACCCCCGGCGGCCGCGTCGAGGGCAAGGTGATGCTGGACGACGAGAACCTGTACGGCGCCGGTGTCGACCCGGTCGCGGTGCGCCGCACCGTCGGCATGGTCTTCCAGCGCCCGAACCCCTTCCCCACCATGTCGATCTTCGACAACGTGGCGGCGGGCCTGCGCCTCAACGGCTCGTACAAGAAGTCCGAGCTCAACGACATCGTCGAGCGCTCCCTCAAGGGCGCCAACCTCTGGAACGAGGTCAAGGACCGCCTGAACAAGCCGGGCTCCGGCCTCTCCGGCGGTCAGCAGCAGCGCCTGTGCATCGCCCGCGCCATCGCGGTCGAGCCGGACGTGCTGCTGATGGACGAGCCCTGCTCGGCCCTCGACCCGATCTCGACGCTGGCGATCGAGGACCTCATCGGCGAGCTGAAGGAGCGCTTCACGATCGTCATCGTGACGCACAACATGCAGCAGGCCGCCCGCGTCTCGGACCGCACCGCCTTCTTCAACCTGGCGGCGGTCGGACAGCCCGGCAAGCTGATCGAGCTGGACGACACCGAGCGCATCTTCTCCAACCCGAGCGTCCAGGCGACCGAGGACTACATCTCCGGCCGCTTCGGATAAGACGTCGTACGGCGCTGCATGGCGGTGCCGCCGTACGACAACGAGAGGGCCCGGCTCCCCCACAGGGGAGCCGGGCCCAACCACTTTCACGGCATCTCTAGCCGAAGAGCAGCGCCACCACGTAGTAGCTCAGCGCCGCCACGATCGCCGCCGCCGGCATCGTGATGAACCAGCCCATCACGATGTTCTTGGCGACGCCCCAGCGGACCGCGTTGACGCGCTTGGTGGCGCCCACACCCATGATCGCCGAGGTGATGACGTGGGTCGTGGAGATCGGCGCGCCGAACATCAGGCCCGCGCCGAACATGATCGACGCGCCCGTGGTCTCGGCCGCGAAGCCCTGCGGCGGGTCCAGCTCGATGATCTTGCGGCCGAGGGTCCGCATGATCCGCCAGCCGCCCGCGTACGTACCGAGGGAGAGCATCGTCGCGCAGACGATCTTCACCCACACCGGGATCGGGTCGTCGCTCCCCTGGACGTCCGCGATGACCAGGGCCATCACCACGATGCCCATCGTCTTCTGCGCGTCCTGGAGACCGTGGCCGAGCGCCATGCCGGCCGCCGAGACGGTCTGCGCGATACGGAAGCCGCGCTTGGCCTTGTGCGGGTTGGCCTTGCGGAAGAGCCACAGGATCACGCACATGACCAGGTAACCGACGATGAGGCCGACCACCGGCGAGACGAACATCGGGATGACGACCTTCTCCAGGACTCCCGACCAGATGACCTCCGTGCCACCCGCGAGCGCCGCGCCCACCATGCCGCCGAACAGCGCGTGCGAGGAGGACGAGGGAAGACCGAAGTACCAGGTGACCAGGTTCCAGACGATCGCGCCGAGCAGCGCGGCGAAGAGGATGCCCATCCCCTTGTCGCCGGTGGGCGTCTCGATGAGGCCCTTGCTGACGGTGTGCGCGACCCCCTGGCCGAGGAAGGCACCGGCGAGGTTCATGACCGCGGCCATCGCGAGGGCGGCCCGCGGGGTCAGTGCCCGGGTGGACACCGAGGTGGCGATGGCGTTCGCCGAGTCGTGGAATCCGTTCGTATACGTGAAGCCGAGCGCGACACCGATGGTCACGATCAGAGCGAAGGTGTCCACGAAGCCTCAGGACTCCTTGACCGCGATGGTCTCCACGGTGTTGGCCACGTGCTCGAAGGCGTCCGCCGCCTCTTCCAGGACATCCACGACCTGCTTGAGCTTCAGCACCTCGATGGCGTCGTACTTGCCGTTGAAGAGGTGGGCGAGCAGCTTGCGGTGGATCTGGTCGGCCTGGTTCTCGAGCCGGTTGACCTCGATCCAGTACTCGGTGAGGTTCGCCATGGTCCGCAGGTTCGGCATGGCCTCGGCGGTCAGCTCCGCCGCCCGGGCCAGCACCTCGATCTGCTGCTCGACGCCCTTGGGCAGTTCCTCGATGTTGTAGAGGACCACCAGGTCGACGGCCTCCTCCATGAAGTCCATGATGTCGTCGAGGGACGACGCGAGGGAGTAGATGTCCTCGCGGTCGAACGGCGTGATGAAGGAGGAGTTCAGCTGGTGGAAGATGGCGTGGGTCGCGTCGTCGCCGGCGTGCTCCGCTGCCCGCATCCGTTCCGCGATCTCGGCCCGGGCGGACGAGTCCGCTCCGAGCAGTTCCATCAGGAGCTTGGCGCCCGTGACGATGTTGTCCGCGGACGCGGCGAACATGTCATAGAAGCTCGTCTCCCTGGGGGTCAGACGAAATCGCACGTGGGGTCCTCGGGGTGCTGGAATTCGGTCAGGCTGATGCTAGGCGCATCATCCGGCCACGGCTAACCGGCGTCCCTTCAGTGTCGCCCATCAGGCACAGTGATCTGCACGGGCCCCCGCCCCGATTCGCGGGGATCGGTACCATATACCCAGCAGGGGTATAGACACCCCTTTTCTGGACAGCGGGAGGACGCGATGACGACCACCGAGGCGGCGGCCGAGGTCACCCCCGAGACCACTCAGCCGTCGACGGACCACGGTCACGACCACGGCCAGGGTCACGACCACGCGGTGCACGGCTACCACAAGCAGAAGGACGAGCACCTGAAGCGGCTGCGCCGCATCGAGGGCCAGATCCGGGGCCTGCAGCGGATGGTCGACGAGGACGTGTACTGCATCGACATCCTCACCCAGGTGTCCGCCTCGACGAAGGCGCTGCAGTCCTTCGCGCTCCAGCTCCTGGAGGAGCACCTGCGGCACTGCGTCGCGGACGCGGCGACCAAGGGCGGCGACGAGATCGAGTCCAAGGTCGAGGAGGCCACGAAGGCCATCGCGCGGATGATGCGGACCTGAGCAGCGGCCCGGTCCGGACGACCTGCTCGTCTAGGGCAGGCCCGCGCCCCGGAGCACCTCGTCGATACGGTCGGGGCTCAGCCGCTCCCCGTCGACGGCGGAGGCAGCGATGATCAGCTCACCGCACAGTTCGATTTCGGCCAGGGCCACGCAGTCGGGATCCCCGAGCGCGACGGTCGCGGTACCGAGCGGCGGAGCCATGTGCCTACACCTCTTCCTGCCGACGTCGGTATCCCAGCGTAGGGAGGGCCCTACGGACCGCACATGACACGTCCGGACCATTTCGCCATGGTCCGCCACCCCACCGCCGCAGGTGCGCGCTCGCGCTCAGGCCTTGATCTTCCCGGCGTAGATGTCCTTCCGCGCCGGCAGCTCCACCGTGACCCGCGCCCCGAACCCGTACAGGAGCGTGGTCGACGCGACCGCGACCGTACGGCCCTGATTGCTGAAGCTGAACCGGTGGCGGACCTTGCGCAGCCGCCCGGTCTCGTCGAGAAACGCGTCGAAGGGCACGGTGTCCGTGGTGAACCCTTTCGCCGCGGCGGCCAGCGCGCCGCGCACCTGCGGCGAGGCGAGCCGCGCGGCCTCGCCGATGTCCGCCGTACCGCGGTAGTGCCGGACCTTCTCCCCGGCGAGCTCGGTCTCTCCCACGTACGTGACCCCCCGCGCGCCGCGCAGCAGCTCGGCCGCGGCGGCCGGGTCGGTGGCGCCGCCGGTCACGAGGTTCCCGTCGTCGAGGGTGGTGGTGTCGACCCGTACCCACTTGTCGGCGGGGACGCCGGCGCCGCGGTTCTTCATGTACAGCGCGCCCGGCGCGAGCAGCTCGGTGATGGGGCGGTGCGCGCTCTCCCCTGCGGCGTCCTTGGGCAGCACCACCTGGAGGCTGCCGGTGCGGAGCCGGAAGTCGTAGCTTCCCTCGCCGCGGATGGTGACCCGGGTGCCGCCGGAGGCCATCTCCATCGACGTGCTCGCCCTGGCGGAGCCGGCCCGCGCCAGCCCCTCGGCGGCGTCGCGCACCGTCTCGGCCGGATCGCCCCCGCCGCCGCCCGGGGCGTCGTCGTCGGCGGGCGCCGAGCAGCCGCCGACAAGCAGCACCGCGGCGACGGCCACCCAGGCCCCGCCCGCGCGTCCGTTCCGCACCACCATCGCCTGCCAACCCCCAACAACCTGCCGCCGCCGTCCGGATCCCGCCCACCGGATAACGACGCTCCCGACGACCCGTCACGCATCGCGCAGTACGGTGGACACGTGCATCACACGGAGACCACGGAGCGCGGTTCCTTCGCGTTCGCCCGGTGCAGCTGCGGCTGGTCGGGCCCGGCCCGCCGATCCCGCGAACGAGCCCGTACGGACGCGGCGAGGCACTCGGAGAGTGCGACGGCGAGGACGGCGTAGGACCCGATAGGTCAGGTCCGTGATGGAGAGGCTGGTCCGTCGGGTCCGTCGGGTCCGTCGGGTCCGTCAGGCCGCGAGGTCGCTCTCCCCGGTCCCCAGCCGGGGTTCCGGGATGGCGGGGGCCTCGGCGACCGCGAGGCGTTCGGCGGCGCGGCGCGAGCGGATGAGGCGGGCGCCGCGCGGGGAGCGGGCGACGGCGGAGAGCACCGGGGTCAGCAGCGCGAGCGCGAGCGGCGCGAGGAGCAGCGCGACGGCGGTGCCGAGGGCGAGGCCGCCGACGACGTCGGTCGGGTAGTGGACGCCCATGTAGACCCGGCAGAAGGCCTCGGCGAGGGCGAGCCCGATGGCGAGCAGTCCGTAGCGCCGGTGCGCGATGAAGACGCCGACGGCGACGGCCATCGCGAGGGTGGCGTGGTCGCTGACGAAGGAGTAGTCGGTCTTGCCGGCGACGAGGACTTCGAGGCCCTGGTGGTCCTTGAAGGGGCGGGGCCGGTCGACGAAGCCGCGGATCGGGATGTTGACCAGGAGCGCGATGCCGGCGGCGAGCGGCGCCCACAGCAGTCCGGCGACGCCCGCGACGGAGTCGCCGGTCGCCGCGCGCCGGCGCACGCTCCACCAGCAGCCGAGCACCACGAGGACGAGGCCGAGCATGATGCCGTACTCGCCGACGAACTCCATGACGCGGTCGAACCACGGCGGGGCGGCCTTCGCCAGCCCGTTGATGTCGTAGAGCAGGCTGACATCGGGGTTCGAACCGTCCGATGCGAGTCCAGCCATCTGCTGCGGCCCCTTGCTTTCGTGTGGGTGGTGTCCAACCCCCGTGGTCGGTGCGGTCGCATCGGCAACGATTCGGCCGAAGGCGACGTTCCGTTCTGCGCCCAAGATCGCCACGACGTTACCGAAAGGTGACGGGCCGTCGCAGCCCAGGGCCGGAGCCTCACACAGAGTCCCGATCAGGACTGGTTCACCGGGGCAGGTGGGTGGGCAGCGCCGCGGCCCCGTCCTCGGTGACGCGGGTGGCCCCGAAGTAGTCCGGGGTGTCGATCCGGTCGAAGCGGATCACCGCGCCGGTGCGCGGCGCGTCGATCATGTAGCCGCCGCCCACGTAGATCCCGACGTGCCGGATGGCGCGCGAGTTCGTCAGGTCGTCGGAGAAGAAGACGAGGTCGCCGGGGAGCAGTTCGTCGCGCCCGGGGTGCGGCCCGGCGTTGTACTGGTCGTTGGCGACGCGCGGCAGCGAGATCCCGACCGAGTCGTACGCCGCCTGGGTGAGCCCCGAACAGTCGAACCGCCCGTTCTGCGCGGCCGTGCCCGTACCGCCCCAGAGATACGGCGTACCGAGCTTCTGCTGCGCGTAGTAGATCGCGCCCGCGGCCTGCTTCGACGGGTCGACCCGGCCGACCGGCCGGGCGAAGCTCTTCTCCAGGGAGCGGATGATCCGCACGTAGTTCTGCGTCTCGCTGATCCTCGGCACACCACCGGACTTGATGACCCGGTAGGCCCCGGCGTTGTACGCGGCGAGCATGTTGTTCGTGACGTCCCCGGGCACGTCCTTCACGTAGCCGGCGAGCTCGCAGTCGTACGACGCGGCCGACGGGATCGCGTCCTTCGGGTCCCACACGTCCCGGTCCCCGTCCCCGTCCCCGTCGATGCCGTGCCCGGCCCAGGTGCCCGGGATGAACTGGGCGATGCCGCGGGCGTTCGCGGGCGAGACGATGGTCGGGTTCCAGCCGCTCTCCTGGTACAGCTGCGCGGCGAGCAGCGCGGGATTGATCGCGGGGCAGAGGTTCCCCCACTGCTGTACGAGCCCCTGGTACGCGGCCGGCACGGCCCCCTTCGCCAGCGCCACGGACCCGTTCTTCCCGTTCCCGGCGCCGAGCATCCCGGCGGCCGCGGAGTACGTCCCGACGACGAGCAGCGCGACGAAGCCGAGGCAGACCCCGACCGCCCCGCCCGCCACGAGCCAGGCCCCACGCGCCTTACGCACCGTCAACCACCCCTCGGTCCCTGCCAGTACGCCCCGCCGCGCCAGTCTAGGCGCGAGCCCCCTCGACAGCCCCCGCGACGGCTCCGACGCCGCCCCAAAGGTGCCACAACGACAATCATTGCCCGGAGTCACTCTCCGTGATACACAGAGTGACCATACGCGTCTTCGCATACAAACCGGCCACACCGTCGCAGGTCAAGACGGTCGGATCGGTCAACTGTGCGGTGATCGGGTAAAGAGAGCCGTTCAACCGTCACACGCGAGCGGTTTCATCAGCGAAGATAGGTCGACGACCCATGCCATCGGGCAGGGGCGACGAACTACCCAACAGGGGCGGTGAGTTACATGTACCTGGCGGCCGAGAAGGGCGACATCACCACCATCATCGGTGGAATCGCCCCGAACTGGGGCCCTTTCGGGAGCCTCGGTGCCGAAGCCAAGGTGATGATCGAGGTCGTGATGGCCGTGGCCATCCTGCTCTGTCTCGGCATCGCCATCTGGGGCGCGGCCAAGCAGCGTATCGGCGCCACCGCCCTGCGCGACACCTTCAGCGCCGAACAGGGCAAGGGCCTGATCGTGGCCGGCCTGACCGGAGTCTTCATCATCGGCTCCCTGGGGACGCTCTTCACCATCGTGTACGGGATGGCCGTCTAACCCGTTTCTCACCACCGAGGTCGCGTTCCCTGATGTCCAGTCACCACGCCGCGCCCGCGCGGAAACCAGCACGGCTCGCTTCGGCGTACCCGTCGTGCCCGCCGTACCCGCGAACGGCCGAGGGGGCGTACCCGGCATGAGCTTCGGCGACGAGCACGACGGCCAGACCCGCACCCGCCTCCCCGACTCCGGCCCCGGCACCCCCCGTCCCCCCGCCCGCAGCTCCCGCTCCCTCATCGCGGTGGTCGGCGTGGTGGCCCTCCTGGTCGCCGCGATCGCCCTCGCCAACCGCGGCGACGGCACCCCCGACTCCGCCACCCGCGGCGGCGCCGCGGCCGGCCAGGGCACCCCGTCCCCGTCGGCCGCCCCGACGGCGCCGACGGGCGTCCGCCCGGTGACGGGCAAGAACGGCGCGATTCCAGCGGGGTTCGCGCGGGACGAGCAGGGGGCGCAGAGCGCGGCGGCGAATTACGCGGTGGCGCTGGGGTCGGTGGACATGTTCCAGCGCGGTCCGCGCGAGACCATCGTCCGCGCCCTCCATGACCCGGCCGTCGCCGACGCCCTCGTGAAGGACCTGAACGACTCCTACTCGGCCGGCTTCCTCGCCAACGTGGGCCTGCAGCCCGACGGCACCGCCCCGGCCGGCCTCACCTTCGTCTCCCGCACCATCCCGGTGGGCGCCCAGGTGAAGGACTACACGGGCGACACCGCCACCGCGGAGGTGTGGTGCACGGGCCTCGTCGGCCTCGCCGGCGAGGGCTCCACCAAGCCGGTGACCACCACCTGGTTCACCATCACCGAGAAGCTGAAGTGGGTCGGCGGCGACTGGAAGGTCGTCAGCTCGGAGCAGGCCGAGGGCCCGACTCCCGTCAACGGCGACAACCGCGCCTCCGTCGCGGACGACATCGCCAAGGCCGTCGAGGGATACGGAGGCTTCACCTATGCCCGCTGACCGACGCCCCGCCCACCGCCCCGGCCACCCCCGCCCTGGCCGCTCCACCGGCCGCACTCCCGGCCGCGCGCCCGGCTGGCGCTTCCCCCTGCGCGCCGCCGGCGCCGCAGTGGCGGCCCTGCCGGCCACGCTCGTCCTGCTCGCCTCGCGCGCCTACGCGGCCCCGACGCCCACACCCACCGGCACGCCGTCCACGGGCGGCACGCCCTCGCCCGGCACCCCGTCGCCGGGGGCCAGCAACAACCCGTGCGACCTGATCGTGGGCCAGGCCCGCGACTACTGCGAGAACGGCCAGCAGTCCCCCGGGTCCCGCCCCGCCATCACCGACCCCACCACCACCCCCGACCCCCTCGCCTCCCTCGCCAACGGCTGCGCCAAGGCCGCCGCCTGGGTCGTCGACACCCTCTCCGGCGCCGTCAAGGAGACCGCGGCCGTGGACTTCACCAACATGGAGTTCCTCGGGCGCTACGCGATCGTCTTCGCCGCCGCCACCTTCCTCACCCTCCTTCTCTGGCTGCTCGCCGTCGCCAAGCGCGCCGTCCGCGGCGTCCCCCTCACCACCGCGATCTCCGAGGCCATCGGGTTCCTCTGGCTGACGGTCCTCGCCTCCGCCTTCACGCCGCTCATCCTCTACACCGTCGTCAACGCCACCGACGCCATCACCGAGGTCATCGCCTCCGGCACCGGCCAGCAGACCGACGTCTTCTTCGGCAGCTTCAAGCAGGCCCTGGAGAAGGGCGACAGCATCGGCGGCGGGCCGATCATGCTGATCATCGTCTCGCTCGTCACCGTGCTCGCGGCCGGCGTCCTCTACCTCGAACTCGTGCTGCGCGCCGTGCTGCTCTACGTCGGCGCCCTGCTCGGCGTCGTCGTCTACTCCGGGCTCGTCGACAAGAACATGTGGGGCCACGTGCGCCGCTGGGCGGGCATCATGATCGCGGTGATCCTGGTGAAGCCGGTCATCGTCATCGTCCTCGGCCTCGCCGGCGCGCTCTCCTCCGGCACCGGCCCCGACGCGTTCTCCGCCGTCGTGTCCGGCCTCGCGATCATCCTGCTCGCGATCTTCGCCTCCGCGATGATCTACCGCTTCGTCCCCGGCTTCGGCGACGAGATCATCGCCTCCCGCGACAACCGCCTCCACCGCGCCGGCGAGAACACCGCGGCCGCCGTCATCTCCTCCCCCGCCTCCCTCGTCTCGCAGGGCATCAAGACCCACAGCACCCGCAGCGACGGCGGAGGCGGCGCCCAGGGCTCCGGCGGCGGCGCCCGCCCCGCCAACCCCCTCTCCGGCGGCGTCGCCGCCCACAGCAGCCGCTCCGGAGACAGCCGCGGCGGGGCGGGCGGAGGCGCGGGCGCCACCCCCGCGCCCCGTAACAGCAGCCCCACCGCAGGCACCCCGCACACCAGCCGCAGCAGCAACAGCAAGAACTCAGGAGGTGCAGGGCGTTGACGACCCAGTCCCAGCCGGTCTCGCCCCGCCGCACGTATCTCATCGGCCGCGCCCGGCCGAACGCGATCGTCGGCAAGAACCGCGAGACCGGCGAGATCGCCCTCATCATCGCCGGCGCGTTCCTCGGCATGATGAGCGGACTGATCGTCCAGGTCCTCGCCCTGCGCATCGCCCTGCTCGCCGGCCTGCCCATGCTCGCGCTCGCCGCCGTCTACGTCCCGTACAAGCAGCGCACCTTCTACAAATGGTTCGAGATCAACCGCAGCTACAAGCGCATGCTCAAGCGCGGCACCGCCTACCGCTCCGCCGCCGTCGAGGCCGGCACCCGCCTCGACGGCCGCGAGGTCGAGATCGGCCCGCCCCCCGGCATCGGCGGCGTCACCTGGCTCTCCGCCCCCTTCGGCCCCGACGAGATCGCCGTCCTCCTGCACGCCGACCGCCGCACCGTCACCGCCGCCATCGAGATCGAGGGCCCCGGCGTCGGCCTGCGCGACTCCGAGGACCAGGAGGCCCTCGTCGACCGCTTCGGCACCCTCCTCAAGCACGTCGCCAACGGAGACGGCTTCGTCACCCGCCTCCAGATGCTCGCCCGCACCCTCCCCGCCGACCCCGACGCCCACGCCAAGGACGTCGCCCAGCGCGGCGACCACCAGGCCCCGGCCTGGCTCCAGGAGTCGTACGACCAGCTCCAGTCCATGGTGTCGACCTCCAGCGAGCAGCACCGCGCCTACCTCGTCGCGTGTATGCACTACACCCGCGACCTCGCCGCCGAGGCCAACGCCATGGCCCGCGCCGCCCGCCACGCCTCCGGCGCCCGCCGCCTCGACCGCGACGCCGGCCTCGCCGTCGTCATGGCCCGCGAGCTCACCGACATCTGCGCCCGCCTGGCGGAAGCCGACATCCGCGTACGGCAGCCCCTCGGCCAGTCCCGGCTCGCCTCCCTCGTCCACTCCATGTACGACCCGGACCACCCCATCGACCACATCCAGGCCATGTCGAAGCGCAACGCCTGGCCGGCCGAACTCGACGCGATGGAACCGACGTACCTCCAGGCCAAGACCCGCGAGTCCGCCACCCGCGCCCCCTGGTGCCACGCCACCGCCTGGATCAAGGAGTGGCCGATGACCCCGGTCGGCGTCAACTTCCTCGCCCCGCTCCTCGTCCACACCCCCGACGTCATCCGCACCGTCGCCGTCACCATGGACCTCGAACCCACCGAGGTCGCCATCGAGCGCATGCTCACCGAGAAGACCAACGACGAGGCGGACGCCAGCCGCGCCGCCAAGATGAACCGCACCGTCGACCCGCGCGACATCGCCGCCCACGGCAGGCTCGACCAGCGGGGTGAAGATCTCGCCAGCGGCGCGGCCGGGGTCAACCTCGTCGGGTACATCACGGTGTCGTCGCGTTCGCCCGAGGCCCTGGCCCGGGACAAGCGCACGATCAGGGCCTCCGCCGGCAAGTCGTACCTGAAGCTGGAATGGTGCGACCGCGAGCACCACCGGGCCTTTGTGAACACCTTGCCGTTCGCGACCGGCATCCGCCGCTAGGGCCGAAGGGGCACAGACCGATGCGAGATCCGCTGTCCGTCCTCACCGAAGCCTTCACCTCCTTCCTCTTCGGCAAGGTCGAGACGACCCGCCTGCCCGTGCGCACCTCCACGGGCCAGGCCCAGGCCGTCTACCTGCCGACCGCGGCCCCCGGCCTCGGCGACTCCGGCGTGATCATCGGCCGCGAGGTCTACAGCGGCAAGGGGTACATCTACGACCCCTTCCAGCTGTACGGGCAGCAGCTCCCCGCCCCCCACTGGCTCGTCCTCGGCGAGTCCGGCAACGGCAAGTCGGCGCTCGAGAAGACCTATGTGCTCCGCCAGCTGCGCTTCCGCGACCGCCAGGTCGTCGTCCTCGACGCCCAGGGCGAGGACGGCGTCGGCGAATGGAACCTCATCGCGCAGGAGCTGGGGATAACTCCCATCCGGCTCGACCCGATGGTCGCCAACGACGACGGCATCCGCCTCAACCCGCTCGACCCCTCCATCACCACGACCGGGCAGCTCGCCCTGCTGCGCACCATCATCGAGGTGGCGATGGGCCACGGCCTCGACGAGCGCTCCGGCTTCGCGCTCAAGGTCGCCCACGCCTACGTCAACGAGCACATCACCGACCGCCAGCCGATCCTCACCGACATCGTCGAGCAACTCCGCCACCCGGAGGCGGAATCGGCCGAGGCGATGAACGTCGACATAGACGATGTACGGGCCTGGGGCCTCGACGTGGCGCTCGTCCTCGACCGGCTCGTCGACGGTGACCTGCGCGGCATGTTCGACGGCCCGACGACCGTCGGCATCGACCTCGACGCCCCGCTCATCGTCTTCGACCTCTCCCACATCGACCGCAACTCCATCGCCATGCCGATCCTCATGGCGATCGTCGGTGTGTGGCTGGAACACACCTGGATCCGCCCCGACCGGAAGAAGCGCATCTTCCTGGTCGAGGAGGCCTGGCACATCATCAACAGCCCCTTCGTGGCCCAGCTGTTCCAGCGCCTGCTCAAGTTCGGCCGCCGACTCGGTCTGTCCTTCGTCGCCGTCGTCCACCACCTGTCCGACGTCGTGGACGGCGCGGCGGCGAAGGAGGCCGCGGCGATCCTCAAGATGGCCTCCACACGCACGATTTATGCGCAGAAGGCCGACGAGGCCCGCAACACCGGCCGCGTCCTCGGCCTGCCGCGCTGGGCCGTCGAGATCATCCCGACGCTCACGCCCGGTATCGCCGTGTGGGACGTCAACGGCAACGTCCAGGTCGTCAAACACCTCATCACCGAGAAGGAACGCCCGCTCGTCTACACCGACCGCGCCATGACCGAGTCCTCCGCGACGGACCCGGAACTGGAATGGGAGACGGAACAGCGCGCGATCCTCATCGAGCAGCAGATGAACGCGCAGATGAACGACTCGTCCCAGTCGACGGTGGCGTGACATGCAGCAGGAGCGCAAGCAGTCGGGCAGCGGCATCCCCGACGGATTCGTGGTCGGGCTGCTCGCCCTCCTGCTCGGCCTCGCCGTCCTGGTCTGGACGGCGACGGGCCTGGCCGGCCTGCTCTCCCACGGCGGCTGGCCGCCGGGCGTCACCTTCACCCGTACTCCCATGGCCCTGCGCTCCCTCCTCGGCGCCCCGACCGACCTCGCCACCGCCTGGCCGGACACCCCGCCCGGCACCCTGTCGGGCTACGGCCTGTTCTGGGGCCTGGTCATCGGCGAGGCGATGATCCTCGTCGTCCTCACGGTCTTCGTCCTCGGCACCCTCACCCGCTGGCGCGCGGTCCGCGCGAACCGGAAGGCGGGGGCGTACGGGAAGGGCCGGGCCGGGCGTACGAACGAGGCACAGGCCGATCAGGCGGCAGGCGCCCCTGGGGTCACCCAGCCCCCGGCCCCGCGTCGCCCCGCGGACCGGGAGGAGCCGCTGAGGGCGGCGGAGGCCCCGGAGGTCCAGGAAACCCGGGTCCAGGAGTCCGCCGGCTCCCCGGCGCCCGTCCTCGTCTCCCCTGCCCCTGTGCCCGTCGCCGCGTCCGTCCCCCGGCTCGTCTACGGCCCCGCCGCCACCCGCCGTCCCGCCGCCGTCCAGACCGTACGGGACGCGGAGGGCGCCGTCCTCGTCGTGACCTCCGACCCCGAGCTGTGGGCCACCACCAAGGACGCCCGCGGCAAGCTCGGCCCCGTGATGGTGTACGACCCCGGCCACCTCTGCGACACCCCCGCCCGGCTCCACTGGAACCCCGCCGAGGGCTGCGAGGACCCGCAGGAGGCGCGTGACCGGGCCGTCGCACTGCTCGCGCCCGTACGCCCGCAGTCGCGTCTGGACGCGGCCGTGGCGGACACCGCGGAAACGCTCCTGCGGTGCTGGCTGCACGCCGCCGCCATAGACGGCCGGCCGTTCAAGCAGGTGCACCGCTGGGCCCAGGGCGCCGACGCCCACGAGCCCGTACGGATCCTCCGTACCCACCCCAAGGCCGCCGCCGGCCAGGCCGGACTGCTCGAATCCGCGCTCACCGCGCACCCCGAACGTCGCGCCACCGCCCAGGAACTGACGGCCCGGGCACTCTCCTCCCTCACCTCGATCCACATCCGGCAGGCCTGCACCGCGAATCGAACGGATTCGCTGACGCTCGCATCTTTCGTCGCCGAGCAGGGCACCCTTTACGTGGTGGGTGAACCGATCGAGGACCCGCGCACCCACCCGGGCGCGATGCCCCTGCTGACCGCGCTCGCCGCCAGCGTGGTCGAGCACGGCCGCCGCATGGCCGCACGGTCATCCGACGGTCGGCTCGACCCACCACTGACGCTCGTCCTCGACGACGTCGCGGCGGTCGCACCGATCCCCCGCCTGCCCGAACTCGTCGCCACGGGCCAGGAACTGGGCCTCCCGACGCTCGCCCTGATGCGCTCCCAGGAACAGGCCCGCGCCCGCTGGCCGGAACCCCTCCCGGCCCCCTAACGGTGCCTCGGGAGCTCATACTCCAGGTCGTAGCCGCTCCCCGAGCCCGGCATGAGTATCCGCTCGCCCGAGGGTATGAACCCGAAGCGCCGGTAGAAGGCGGCGGCCCGGGCGTTGTCCTCGTGGACGTACAGCCGCACCCGCTCGATCGCCGGCTCCGGCAGCGTCCAGGACCACTCCACGGCCGCGCGGAACAGCGCGTCGATCACCCCACCGCCGCGCGCCTCGGGCCGCACGTACACGCCCACCAACTGCGTCTGGTCGACCTTCGCCGGCTCCCCGAACAGCGGCTCCGCGTCCGAGGGTCGCTCGACGAGCACCGTGGTCGAGCCTATCCAGCGCCCCTCCGGCGTCTCCGCGACAAACTGCCGCACCCGCCCCGGGCCACTCTCCGAGGCATTCGCCGTCCGCTGCTGCCAGAAGGAATCGGGCTGCGCGACGGCAGTCTCGTACGTCTCGACGAAGGCGAGGTGCGCGACCGGGTCCTGCAAGGCGGTGAGCCGCAGCTCGCGCACCTTCTCCCACTCGTCGGCGCGGGCGGTGCGAATCAAGTAGTCCATGCCACGATCTTCGCCATCGCCGCACCCCACCCACAAGCGGATTCTTGATCCCAGGATTCGTGGTCCCTGGGTACGACCAAGCTGCCCGTAAACGCAGAAAAGCCCCGCACCAAATGGTGCGGGGCTTTCCCACAAAGGTTGTTCGGCGGTGTCCTACTCTCCCACAGGGTCCCCCCTGCAGTACCATCGGCGCTGAAAGGCTTAGCTTCCGGGTTCGGAATGTAACCGGGCGTTTCCCTAACGCTATGACCACCGAAACACTATGAAGTTGAACCGCCGCGCACCCCGAAGGGGGGCGTGTTCGTTACTTCAGAACTAACACAGTGGACGCGAGCAACTGAGGACAAGCCCTCGGCCTATTAGTACCGGTCAGCTCCACCCATTACTGGGCTTCCACATCCG